>JAXLXC010000043.1:0-30945 GCA_046328155.1 Chloroflexota bacterium | reverse complement strand
CCCGGTCTACAGCCGCGGCTCGACCCACCAGGGGATCGTCCATGTCATCGGCCCCGAGCTGGGGCTGACGCAGCCGGGCATGACCATCGTGTGCGGCGACTCGCATACCGCGACCCACGGTGCGTTCGGGGCGCTCGCGTTCGGCATCGGCACGTCCGAGGTCGAGATGGTCCTCGCCACCCAGACCCTGCTCCAGCGGCCGCTGCGCTCCTACGAGGTGCGCGTCGACGGCAAGCTCCGCGCCGGCGTGACCGCCAAGGACATCATCCTCAACCTCATCTCGCGCATCGGCGTGGGTGGCGGCACGGGCCATGTGTTCGAGTACCGCGGCGCGGCCATCGAGGGGCTCTCGATGGAGGAGCGGATGACCATCTGCAACATGTCCATCGAGGGCGGGGCGCGGGCCGGGCTCATCGCCCCCGACGACACGACCTTCGAGTACGTGGCAGGCAAGCCACATGCGCCGAAGGGCGCCGCGTTCGACTCGGCGGTCGCGAGGTGGCGCACGCTCCCCTCGGACCCCGGGGCCGCCTACGAGAGGTCCATCGTCATCGACGCGGACGCATTGGAGCCGATGATCACCTACGGCACCAACCCGGGCATGGGCATGCTCCTCTCGGCAACGGTCCCCGACCCCGATGCGGAGACGGACGAGGCGGGCAGGCGAGCACTCGACAAGGCGCTCGACTACATGGGCCTCCAGCCCGGCCAGCGGCTCCTGGGCCAGAAGGTGGACATCGTGTTCATCGGGTCGTGCACCAACAGCCGCATCTCGGACCTGCGCGAGGCGGCCGCCATCTTCCGGGGCCAGCACGTCGCCGACGGCGTCCGCGTGATGGTCGTCCCCGGCAGCCAGCAGGTGAAGGCGCAGGCCGAGCAGGAGGGCCTCGCCGAGGTGTTCAAGGCCGCGGGCGCCGAATGGCGGGAGGCCGGCTGCTCCATGTGCATCGCCATGAACGGCGACCAGGGGGCGCCCGGCCAGTACATCGTGTCCACCAGCAACCGGAACTTCGAGGGTCGCCAGGGCAAGGGTGCCCGGACGTTCCTCGCCTCCCCCCTCACCGCCGCTGCAACCGCGCTGGCGGGCGTGGTCAGCGACCCGCGGCCCCTCGTGGACCGCACCCCAGCCCATGTCGGCGGCCGGTAGCCCGGACGCCGACGCCGCCCCGCACGCAGCCAGGAGCCGCCCACATGCCTGAGCCGTACACCACCGTCAGCAGCCGGATGATCCCGCTGCCCGCCGAGAACGTCGACACCGACCAGATCATCCCGGCGCGGTTCCTCAAGACGACCGAGAAGTCGGGGCTCGCGGACGCCCTGTTCAACGATTGGCGCTATCTGCCCGATGGCTCGCCCAACCCCGAGTTCATCCTCAACCAGCCCGAGATGCAGGGCCGCCAGGTGCTGCTCGTGGGCGACAACTTCGGGGCTGGCTCGTCCCGCGAGCACGCGCCCTGGGCGCTCACCA
Organism: Chloroflexota bacterium; assembly: GCA_046328155.1. Lineage (GTDB taxonomy): Bacteria > Chloroflexota > Limnocylindria > Limnocylindrales > CSP1-4 > JAFMJV01. Next base: position 29,477 of record JAXLXC010000043.1, on the reverse strand, counting down.
GCTGGGGCATCCGGGCGGTCATCAGCACGTCCTTTGCGGACATCTTCCAGAACAACTCGCTCAAGAACGGGCTGCTGCCCATCAGGGTGGACCCGGCCACGCATCGACGCCTCTGGGACATGCTGGAGGCGGACCCGGACGCCGGGGTCACCATCGACCTGGCGGAGCAAGGCATGCTCCTACCGGATGGCTCGACCTACGACTTCCAGATCGACCCGTTCGCGCGCCAGATGCTGCTGGCGGGGACCGACGAGATCGGCTGGGTGCTCCAACGAGGCGACGCCATCGATGCGTGGGAGGCGCGCCACCCCGCGCGCGTGGACACCACCCCCATCGTCGGTGGTCCCGTCCCCGGGGCCATCGCCCCGTCCGCGGCCTGAGGGCGCCAGGATGACCGCGACCCTGGACGCTGCCGTCGTCCGCCGCCTCTACGAGGCACGCCAGACCAACGACCTCGACCTCGCCGCCGACCTCATCGCCGAGGACGTCGTGTGGCACGAGCCCTACGAGTACCTGGGCACCCTCAACGGCCGCGAGGCCGTGATGGAGGCCATCCGCCAGTCGATGGTGGAGACCGAGGGCACCTTCAAGCTGGTGGTCACCGACCTGCTGGCCAGCGACCTGCACGTGGTCGCCTTGGTCGACTTCTCGGCGGAGCGCCATGGCGGCTGGATGTCGGGTCGCGAGATCGGCGTGTTCCGCGTGGAGGACGGGAAGATCGCCGAGGTCTGGTTCTACACGGCCGAGGATCCCGACGCGGTCTCGGAGTTCATGCGGGGGTAGGGCCCGGAGCCACCACGGGGTGCCGCGCGGCGCCAACCGCGACTGCGGGTGCGCGATCGCGCAGCGTTGACAGCAGGCACAACCCGTCATGGTGCGGACGGACGGCCGTGCGGCCCTCCTGATGTAGGCTGCCGGTGATGAGGCGTCCTGACCGCGGAACACCGCAAGCCCTGCTGTGGCTGGCGGCCGCGGCGCTCGGGGGCGTCGCGGGGATCATGACCAGCGCGGTCGGCCTCGCGACGATCCTGGTCGCCGTGCCGCTGCTGCTGACGCGCGACCGATGGGTCGGGCTGTCGGGCTTCCTGGTCGGCTTCGGCGCAGCCTGGTGCATGCTCATCGCCCGCCAGTTCGCCCCGGGCGCGGAGCGTGATGGCCTCGTGGTCGCGTGGCTGCTGGTCGGGCTCGTGCCCCTCGTGGTGGGCGGCACCGCTGCGAGCCTGCTGGCGATCCGCGCTACCCGGTCGCGTGGGGTGGCCGGCCGATGAAACCGATGGCCGTCCCCCAGCCTCGAACTACCAGTGGATGACCTCGCACTGGCCAGGGCGCTGGCCAGCAAGGACGAGGCCGCCTTCCATCAGCTGGTCGACCAGCAGACGGGTGCCGTCTTCCGGACGTGCTATCGCGTCCTAGGGTCGGTCGACGAGGCAGAGGACGCTGTCCAGGAGACGTTCGTGCTGGCGTTTCGGGCGCTTGGCTCATATCGCGGCGATGGCCCGCCAGGTGCCTGGCTGGCCCGGATCGCGGTGCGTGAGAGCTGGCGCCGCAGCAGGTTGCGGAGCCGCGAGGCCACCCACACCGCGCCGCTCGATGACGTGGTGGAGGCGACCACGGCGGACCCCACGGACGTCGCGCGGGTGGTCCTCGCGACCGAGCAGCGCGAGGAGGTCCGCCGCGCGGTGGCCGAGCTGCCGGAGCCATACCGCGAGGTGGTCTCCCTGCGGTTCCTGGCCGACCGGTCGGTGGCCGACATCGCCGAGGTGACCGGCCGCCCCGAGGCGACCATCAAGACGCAGCTCTATCGCGGCCTGGCCCGGCTGCGCCCGCTGCTCGAGGAGGTGTCATGAGCGATCGTGACCGCTCCTCGGAGGTGCCGGACGTGCCCGACCCGCGGCTGCCGGCCGAGCTCGCGGATGTCCCTGTGGACGACCTGACGCTGGCGGTCGTCGATCGCCTCGACGCCTTCCGGGCCGCGACCCTGGTCGAGCCGCCGGCCGACCTGGCTGCCCGGATCCATGCGCGCGTCGCCCAGGAGGTCCGGCCCGTGCCCTGGTGGCGGCAGGCGCGGATGGGATTGGTGTTCGCGAGCGCGGCATTGGCCCTCCTGCTGGTCGGGGTGTTGGGCGTCTCCGTGCTGCGGACGCCGCAACCGACCCTCGGCCCGGGACAGTCGCCCGTGACGTCCCCGACCCCGGCGCCGTCGGCGTCGCCGACCCCCACGCCCAGTCCGACGCCGACACCGCGCCCCTCGCCCACCAGCGAACCCGGTCCGACCGCCGCACCGGGCGCGTCGGCTGATGGGCCCTTGGGCAGCGATGGCTCGGCCGCGCAGGTCGAGCCCACCCCCGTCCCGGGCGGGACCGGCGTGGCGGGCGATGGCGATGGCTCGCAGTCCGAGGACCCCGGTCCGACGCCGTCGGTCGCGCCGGAGGGTTCGGCCGTGCCACAGCCGACGGACACACCGGAGTCCAGTGCGGCGCCCACGCCCGAGCCGTCGGCCATGCCCGAGCCGTCGGCCGTGCCCGAGCCGTCGGCCGTGCCCGAGCCCAGTGCCACGCCCACGCCCCAGCCGACGGACACGCCGGAGCCCAGTGCGGCGCCCACGGCCGAGCCGGAGCCCTCTGGGGCACCGACACCTAGGCCGGAGCCGAGCCTCGAGCCGGAGCCCTCGGAGGCCCCGACACCCACGCCGGAGCCGAGCCTCGAGCCGGAGCCCACCGTGACCGCCGTGCCGACGGTCCCCCCGACCGCCCAGCCGACCGATGCCCCGGAGCCCACCCCGGACCCAAGGGACGCGCCGGACCCAAGGGACGCGCCGGACCCAAGGGACGCGCCGGACCCAAGGGACGCGCCGGAGCCGACGGACGCACCGCGCCGCACCCACGCCCCAGGGCCCACCCGCGCACCTGACGCCGATCCGACCCACGCACCCGAGCGAACCGACGACCCCGTCGGGGAGCCTCGGCTGTCGACTGAAACTCCTGTGCCGTCGGCTGCCTCTGTAGAAGCGTGAGCCGGGAGTAGCCGGCCCACTCTCGCGTGGCGGGACATGCCACCGCACAGGGGAGGGTGCGAGCCGTGCACCTCTCGAACAAGCTCCGCGGCCTGGCGCTGGCGACCACCGCCGCAGCGCTCCTCGTCGCCCCAGCGACGACCTTGGCACATGGCGGCCATCATGGCCAGACCTGGAAGGCCGACCGGATCATCGGTACCAAGGGTGACGACGTCATCAAGGCCCGTCGCGGCGGCGACACCGTCTGGGGCCGCGCCGGCAACGACACGATCCATGGCAACCGGGGCGCCGACTGGCTGTTCGGCCAGGCCGGTGACGACTTCCTCTACGGCGACCGTGGCAACGACCGCGTGGACGGCGGCGCCGGCAACGATCGCGTCGGGGGCTGGCTGGGTAACGACCTGCTCATCGGCGGCACCGGCAACGACACGCTCTGGGGTCGCCAGGGCCATGACCGGCTGTACGGCGGCGAGGGCGACGACGTCCTCAACGGTGGCGATGACGCTGACCGGCTGTACGGTGGGCCCGGCGCCGACACCCTGAACGGCGATGGCGGCCGCGACCGGCTGGTGGGCGGCAAGGATTCGGACATCCTCAACGGCGGCGACGGCAACGACCGCATCCAGGCGGCCGGTGACGGTGCCATCGACACCATCGACTGCGGCGAGGGCTATGACCGCGCCATCGTGGACCCGACCGACGTGGTCGTGGGTGGCTGCGAGGTCGTGGTGACCATCACCCCGCCCGGCGGCCTGAAAAGCTTCAGGCCGGAGGACCGGCGCGCCGCTGGCCTGAACCATTCCGCCCTCGAGGCCTGCAACCTACCCAGGAAATGGCCTCGCCAACGGACGGCCTGCCGAGGTCACTACGACGAACTGGACCCGCGCGACAACCTCGAGATCGAACATCGAGCAGCAGCGCGCGCGCCACGCCTGGCTGATGGCCGCCGAGCGCGGCGCTACGAAGACCTGCGCCGACAACCTACCTCGACGTGGCCGAGGTCCCGGGGCCGACGAGGAGGAACGTCCGCGCCGGCGTGCACGCCTACTTCGCCCTGCCGTGACCTCGCCTTCATGATCGTCGCCGCGACGACCTGAGCATCAGCCGGATCCACGGGGTCTACCTGGTCGACCGCATGGCCGGCGCCCAGACCTGGACACGGTGGTGACCTCAGCGCGGCAGGGCTTCCTCGGCCACCGAAGCCGCGCGTGCCATGGCGGGCCTCGCGTTCCGCGAGCTGGACGCCAATCGGGTCGAGATCTGGTGCGACGCCCGCAACGAGCGAAGCGCCGCGGTCGCGCGCCGGCTCGGGTTCCGGCTGGAGGGGACGCTCCGAGACCGCTACTGTGCGAACGATGGCACGCTCGGCACCGACCTCGTGTTCGGGCTCATCCGGACCGACGCGCCAGCAGCCCTGGGGATCCGGCTCGACTGACGGGCGGGCTGATCCGCTCGTGGCGGTCGGGCGCCCGCTGGGCCGGCCGATGGCGACACTCATGTGGATCGTCGGCGGCCCGCGGACTTGACCGGGCGGCCCGCCAGCTGGGGCAGCGGCGCGCCGCGGTCCGAGACGGGCCCCTGGCGCGCCCGGCGCCGGAGTGCCCAAGGGCCAAGCCGCGCGCCGTACACTGGCGATGACCCCGAGGCACACGAGGAACCCTCCCGCCATGTCCCTGCCCTACGACCGACCATCCGACCCCGCGAAGCGCCATTCGGCCGCGCTCACCGACGGCCCCGACCGTGCCGGTGCGCGCGCCATGCTCAAGGCGGTCGGCTTCACGGACGAGGACCTCGCCAAGCCGCTCATCGGCGTCGCCTCCGAGTGGATCGAGACGATGCCCTGCAACCTCAACCAGCGGGACCTCGCGGTGGCGGTCAAGGAGGGCATCCGTGCCGCGGGCGGCACGCCCATCGAGTTCAACACGGTCTCGGTGAGCGATGGCGTGACCATGGGCACCGAGGGCATGAAGGCCTCGCTCATCAGCCGCGAAATCGTGGCCGACTCCATCGAGCTGGTGGCCCGGGGTCATCTGTTCGATGGCCTCGTGGTGCTGTTCGGCTGCGACAAGACGGGCCCGGGTGCGGCGATCGCCGCGGGTCGCCTGGACATCCCCACGGTGACCATGTACAGCGGCACCATCCTGCCGGGCCAGTACGAGGGCAAGGACCAGGACATCGTGTCGGTGTACGAGGCGATCGGCGCCTACGGCGCGGGCAAGATCCCGGCCAGCCAGCTGTACGCCATCGAATCGGTCGCCTGCCCGGGGGCCGGCGCGTGCGGCGGCCAGTACACCGCCAACACCATGAGCATGGTCATGGAGGTCCTGGGGCTGTCGCCGGCCGGCCTCAACGAGATCCCGGCGGTCGACCCCACGAAGCTGGACGCGGCGCGTCGGACGGGCGAGCTGGTGATGGACCTGGTGCGCCGCGACGCACGGCCACGCGCCTTCGTGACCCGGACGTCCATCGACAACGCGATCGCGTCCATCGCGGCGACCGGCGGCTCCACCAACGGCGTGCTCCACCTGCTGGCGATCGCGCACGCGTTCGACATCCCGCTGGACATCGATGACTTCGACACCATCTCGGCGCGCACGCCCATCGTGGCCGACCTCCGACCAGGTGGCACCTGGCGCGCGCTCCAGCTGTACGAGGCTGGGGGCCTGGGGCTGGTGGCCAGGGAGCTGCTCAAGGGCGGACTGATCGACGGCTCGACCCTCAACGTCGATGGCCGGACGCTCGCCCAGGTCGCCAGGGATGCGGTCGAGGCGCCGGGGCAGGTGGTCGTGACCTCCATCGACACACCCTTCAAGGCCACCGGTGGCCTGGCCATCCTCCACGGCTCGCTGGCCCCCGATGGGTGCGTCATCAAGCTTGCCGGGCACGAGCGGCGCCATCACCGCGGCCCCGCCAAGGTGTTCGACTCCGAGAAGGAGTGCTTCGAGGCCGTCATGGCCCAGCGCATCGAGCCTGGGGACGTGGTCGTCATCCGGTACGAGGGGCCGGTGGGCGGCCCGGGCATGCAGGAGATGCTCGCGGTCACCGGCGCGCTCGTGGGCGAGGGCCTCGGCGACTCCGTGGGCCTGCTCACGGATGGTCGGTTCAGCGGCGGCACCCACGGTCTGATGATCGGCCACGTGGCGCCCGAGGCGGCGCATGGCGGACCCATCGCGTTCGTGCGCGAGGGCGACATGATCACCATCGACGTCGATGCGCGCCGTCTGGACCTCGAGGTGCACGAGGCCGAGCTGACCCGCCGGCGCGATGGCTGGGCGCCTCCCCCGCCCCGCTACACCCGCGGGGTCATGGCCAAGTACGCCCGCCAGGTGTCGTCGGCCAGCAAGGGTGCGGTCACCGACCTCTAGCGCCCGGGCCATGGAGCTGACCCGCGCCAACCGAGCGCTCCTGGTCACGGCGCGACGCGCCACGCTGGTGACGATCGCGCCGGACGGGCGGCCGCGCCCCGTGCCGTGCTGCTTCGCCCTGGGCGTCGAGGACGGCCGCGTGGTCATCGACACGCCCATCGACGCCAAGCCCAAGGCGTCCCACGACCCGATGGCCCTGGCGCGGGTCCGCGACATCCGCCGCGACGCGCGGGTCAGCCTGCTGGTGGACCACTGGGACGAGGACTGGGCCCGACTCGCGTGGCTGCGGGTGGAGGGCGACGCCCGCCTGCTGCTGCCCTGGGCCGAGCGCGACGCGACCGCGCATGCCGCGGCGGTGCGGGCGCTCCGGACGCGCTACCCCCAATACGTGGGGCAGCGCCTGGAAGGGCTGCCCATCATCCGGATCGCGCCCGGACGCGTCACGGGCTGGGCGGCGGCTGCTGCCGATGGGCACGACCCGGCGGGTCGCTGACCCGCGTCCCCGACGCCGTGCGCGCCCGCAGCGCACCGACGCTCGCGACCACCGAGGCCACCACGAACAGCAGCATGGCCGCCGTCCAGGACGCCGCCCCACCGCCACGCCCACAGCACCCCAGCGCGTCCCCCACCACGACGCGGAGCAGCAGGCCAACGTGCAGCGCGAGGTGCCCGTGGAACCAGGGACGATACGGCAGCGGCACCCGCAGCACCGACGGCAGGATGACCGGCGCGTGACCGAACACCATGGACACCACGAACCCCAGGAACACGGCATGGAGCATCGCGTCGTAGGCACCGCCGCTCGTGACGGGTCCCGCCACGAGCCAGACCGCGCCGCCCACGGCCAGCCAGGCGTATCCCACGAGCAGGCACAGCGCGATGAACCGGGTGACGCCGGGGACGCGCACCGTCCGTCGCGCGAGGTCATGACGCCACAGCCAGGCGGCGAGGCCGACGAACGCGAGCCCCGTGACCCGGACCCCCACCTCGGGCACGGGCGCGCTCAGACCACCCCGACGCACACCACGCCCACCAGGCCGCCGAACCACGCGACGGCCCGGCCGGATGGGCGCGCGAGACGCGACAGCTCCAGCCGCTCGCCGGCGATGGTCAGGACCAGGAACGCGGCCAGCCACGGCACCACCGCGCCGATCGGTCGACCCGCGACCAGGAGCAGGGCGCCGAGCAGCCATGCCACCGCCCCCACTGCCTGGACCGTGCCATGCACGGAGCGCTCGATCGGTCGAACGCGAGGTACATCGCGACCAGGATCGCGCCTCCCGCCAGCAGCGGGCCAGCCTGCGACCGACGTCGGCGTCCCCGCCACGAGCAGCAGCCCGCCCGCCCCCGCCGCGATGGGCGCCCCGTAGCCCCAGGGACGACCCAGTGCGACGGCGCGCTCCGAGGCTGACGAGGGTGCCCAGGAACCCGAGGGTCATGAGCAGCCCGTGGCTCCCGGCCAGCCGGAGCGTCCCCGCGTGCACCGGCACCCCCAGCAGCGCGAGGGCGCCCGCGAGGCCCGCCAGGAGCGCGATGGCCGCGGGCAGCAGCAGGGGCGCGCGACGCAGGGCGACCGAGGGGACGGTCACCGCGACCAGCCCAGCCGCGCCTTGGCGTCGTCGCTCATCATCTCCGGGCTCCAGCGCGGCTGGTGCGTCAGCTCGACCTCCACGCGCTCGACCCGCTCGAGGTCCAGGAGCGCCCATCGGATGGCGTCGCTCAGGTACGACCCCACCGGGCAGGCTGGCGTGGTCGTGGTCATCAGGACGCGGGCGACCCCATCGACCACCTGCGCGTCATAGACCAGGCCCAGGCCCACGACGTCGACGCCCAGCTCCGGGTCGATGACGTATCGGAGCTGCTCGATGACGTCGTCCGGCGCGCCGGGCCCGCCCGATGCCTCGGCCAGGGTCGCTGGCCCTCGGGACGCGTCCGGCGCGCTGGGCGACGACCAGGGCACGGGCCGCGGGAGGTCCTCGGACCGGGCGCCGTCAGCCATGGGGCGCCACGCCATGGGGCGCCACGCCATGGGGCGCCACGCCGCCCACGCGCGCGAGGCACAGCCCCGGGCGCACGAACGGCTCGAGGGAGACCCCGCCCGTCACCACGCCGAGGGCGTCGAGCGCGCCCTCGATGAGCCCACGATGGACCGTGCACGCGGCCGCCGGACCACCCAGCGTCGACACGCCGAAGGGGCAGGCCCGCAGGCCGATCGGGTCGCCATCGGACACGGGCGCCACGGGCTCGAAGCCGGCCTCGTCGAGCAGGGTGACGAGCCGGTCCATGGGCGAGGCGGCTGGGTCACGGGACATCGTCCGGGCCCAGTGACGACCGGCGTCGACCGCATGCACCGACGCGTCGGGCAGGGCGGCGATGTGCGCCACGAGGGCACGCGCGAGCGCCGGGGCGGGGCGTGCCGGGTCCTCCGCCATGGTCGCGACCGCCGCGTAGCGCCAGACGGGTCGTCCCCGTCGTCCCGTCGCTCCACGGTCCGGGTCACCAGGCCCTGGGCCACCAGCCGGGCCAGCTGCTCCCGGCAGGTGTTGGGGTGGGCGGCCATGGCGGTCGCGAGCTCAGCCACGGACATCGGTCGGTCGTGGGCGCGCAGCGCACGGAGGAGCAGCTCCCCACGAGACGGGGATGGCACGGGTGGCTGGCCGGGGGACGTCACGTCTGGTATTTTACACGGCATCCGTCGTGACAAATTGCCAAGACCTTCGCAGCCCGGCTCCCTGGCGCTGGAGTGCCCAGGGTGCTGGGGCACGCTTCCGCGGCCCGCGGCGGCAGGTGCATCCGATGACGGCCGACGGTGGGCCCTGGGCCATCGACATCGCAAAGGAGGATCAGCGGTGGTGGACCCGTGCTGGACGTCCGTGAGCTGGCGCCGGCCCAGCGCCGTACGCGCATCTTCGAGACCTTCGACGGCCTTGCCGAGGGCACGGCATTCGAGCTGGTGAACGACCACGACCCGAAGCCGCTCCAGTACCAGTTCGCCGCGGAGCACCCGGGCGCGTTCAGCTGGGACTACCTGGAGCAGGGCCCAGTGGTCTGGCGGGTGCGCATCGGCCGCCCAGCGGTCACCCCCGCCGGCTGACCGGACGCCCGTCAGCCACGCGGGCCAGCCTTGATGAGGCGGCCCCGACGGGACATCGCGCGGGATGCGAGCGAGGCGACGCCCATCGCCACCATCGCCCGGTCGGCCATGGGCAGGGGCCGGACGACGGCCAGGAACTGGTCGGCGCGCGCACGGTCGAACGCGCCCAGGAGCGCCGTGCCCGCCGGGGTCGGCGTCACCAGCCGGACGCGCCGGTCGGCGACCTCCTCGTGGACGCTCACCAGCCCCCGCTCCACCAGACCGCCCATGATCCGGCTGGTCGCGGAGGGCGAGCGTCCCAGGATCTCGGCGAGGTCGCTCACGGAGAGCAGCTCGGTGCCGGCCGTGGCGTACAGCACCGCGAGCTGGTGGAAGCCCAGACGATGCTCGCCCAGCTGCTGTGCGAAGCCGATGAGCAGGTCGCGCCAGATGGCCCGCAAGACCAGGATCCGGTCCGCCGGCAGACCCACGTTCTCCAGCTCGTCCCGGGCCGCCTGGACGACCGGGTCGAGCAGGCCGCGGCGGCGCCCCTGCTGCCCGGCCCGCGCGCCGTCTCGTTGCGGTGGTGGGTCCATGACCCGTGCATGATCGCACACATCCGTGGCAGACGACCGACGGACGCTGGTAGGGTTCGCAGGACCGCACCCACGCGGTCGACCCGTGCCCGACGGGTGACGCCAGCGAAGGTCAGGGAGGGTCTGGTGCGGATCGCGCTCGTGTTCCCAGGACAGGGCTCGCAGACCGTGGGCATGGTCCAGGCGCTCCGCGACGGCGCCGACCACGGCGTGTTCCGGAGCGCGGACGAGGCCCTCGGCGAGCCGCTATCGGAGCTGGTGGCCACCGGCCCGGCGGAGGAGCTCGACCGGACCGAGAACAGCCAGCCCGCCATCCTCGCGGCCTCGGTCGCCATCCACCGGGTCTGGGCGGCCCGCGCGGCGGCGGCCGGGCTCCCGGCACCGATGTTCTTCGCCGGTCACTCGATGGGCCAGTACAGCGCGATGGTGGCGGCTGGCGTGCTCGGCCTCGAGGATGCCATCCGGCTGGTGCGGGAGCGCGGGCGGCTGATGCAGGCCAGCCCGGCTGGGTCGATGGCCGCCATCATCGGCCTCGACGACGCCCAGCTCCCGGAGCTGGAGGCGATCGGCTCGGCGGCGGGCGTGTTCACCATCGCCAACCGCAACTCGCCCGGCCAGGTCGTGGTGAGCGGTGAGGTCGCGGCCGTCCAGGCGGCGAGCGATGCCGCCAAGGGCCTGGGCGCCAAGCGTGCCATCGTCCTGCCCATCAGCATCGCCGCCCACTCGCCGCTCATGGCCGAGGCCGCCGACGGGATGCGCACCGCAATCGCGGGGGTGGACTTCCGCGACCCGACGGCACCCCTGCTCGCCAACGCCGACGCTCGCCTCCTGACCACCGCCGAGGACTGCCGGGCCGAGCTCATCGACTACATCTGACGCGGGGCGTGGATTGGGTCGAGCGATCGAGGTGATGCGGGTCGGCAGGGTCGACACGTTCCTCGAGATCGGCCCGGGCAAGGTCCTCACCAACCTCATCAAGCGCATCGACCCGACCGCCACCACGGTCGCCACCGACGACCCCTCGGCACCGGACGGCGTCGCCGACCCGGCCGCCCTCCTCGAACCCACGGAGTAGCAGCGCATGCGCAAGCCCGACTTCAGCCGTCGCGTCGCCGTCACCGGCCTCGGCATCGTGAGCCCGGTGGGCTCGGACATCCCCACCGCCTGGGCCAACCTGGTCGCCGGCAACAGCGGCCTGCGGGAGATCACCTACTGGGACCCGAACGCGACGGACTGCCACGCCGCGGGCGAGGTCCACGACCTCGACCCCAACGTCTGGATGGACTTCAAGGCGGTCCGCCGCACGGACAAGAACGTGGTGTTCGCGGTCGCGGCGGCCAAGCAGGCGGCCGCGGACGCCGGGCTCGAGATCGATGCCTCCAACGCCGAGGAGGTGGGCGTCGTCTTTGGCTCGGGCGCCGGCGGTCCGGGGCTCATGGCCAACGCCATCGAGACCCTGAAGACGCGACCCAAGTCGGTGAGCCCCTTCTTCATCGCCAACATGCTGCCGGATACCGCGTCGGGCCAGATGGCCATCGAGCTGGGCGCCAAGGGCCCAACATGTGCGTGGTCACGGCCTGCTCACGGGCACCAACAACATCGGCGAGGCGGCGAGGGGATGCCGGCGAGGGTGACTACCACACGGTCATCACGGGCTCCACCGAGACGCCCCTGTACGAGGTCGCCTACGTGGGCTTCAGCAACATGCGCGGCATGGGCACACCCCGCGAGGGCCGGCCCCTGGTGACATCTCACGGCCCTACGGCCGGTCACGCGATGGCTTCGTGCTGGGCGAGGGCGCTGGTGCCCTGGTGCTCGAGGACTACGAGATCGCCAAGGCGCGCGGCGCGCGGATGCACGCCGAGGTGGTCGGCTACGGATGCGTGGGCGACGCGTGGGACCTCGTCCAGCCGGTCGAGAAGGGCGAGGGCACCGCGTGCCATGCGCTGGGCGCTTCAGCGCTACGACGTGCCCGCCGACGAGGTCGACCTCATCAACCCCCACGGCACCTCGACGCCCCTGGGCGACCTGCTGAAGTCCCCAGGCCATCCATACCGTGTTCGGCGACGAGCTGGCGAGATCGCCATCAGCAGCACCAAGTCGATGACGGGGCACCTGATGGGTGCCGCAGGCACCGTCGAGGTGTTCACGGTCCTCTCCGTGCATCACCAGACCGCGCACGGCGACCATCAACTACTCGACCGACCGAATCCCGCTCAACGTGGTGCATGGCGAGAACGGCCATGGAGATCACTTCCGCCATGAGCGACAACATCGGCCTGGGCGGACACAACGGCGCGGTGGTCTTCAGCCTACGACGGCGGCCGGCCCGGCGGGCGCCCAGCACGCCAGCAGGCGCCGGCACGCCGGCAGGCGCCGGCACGCCGGCAGGGCGCGGCTACTCCCGGCGGAAACGGACCTGGCCAGGGGACTCGTCGCCCTCCAGCGTGGTGCAGACCTCGGCCCAGCGATAGCTCGACCACGCGCGCAGCGTCGTCAGCACGCGCCCACCGGTAGCCGGTCGTGACCCGCGAGAAGGACGCCCCACCGTTGGTGCTCGTGTAGCCGCGCCCCGTGCCCGACGAGGTCTCGATACCGATGTCCGTTGACGCCCAGCGCGACCGTGCTGCCCTTGACGAGCGCTCGTGGCGAGGGCACCCACCTCGGACGCATCCGGGAGGTTGCGGAGCGTGCGCGCGGACCCGAACGAGACGCCTTGGTTGGCGCTCCGGCGGACCTTGAGGTCGGCGCCCTGGGTGTACGCGACCACGACCCGGTCGCCGTCCGCGCCAAGCTTGGGTGTCGTGCCCCCGGACACCGTGCCCAGGGACGTGGTGCCCAGCGACGTGAGCGTGTGCGCCGAGGTCAGGCCGGTGGAACCGACGCAGCTTGAGGGCGCTGCCATCGAACCACGCCACATACACCCCGGTCGATGTCGCCGAACCGGGGTTGCGACCGGAGCGAGCCATGCTGCCCAGGCTGAAGCGCTGGGGGTGAGGTCGTCACCGGCCACGACGCCGGTCTCCAGGACGACCTTGTAGCCGCCGGAGGTCTTCTCGAACCAGGCGATGGCAAGCTCGCTGTTGGCGACGCACGCCACGTCGGGACGACGCGCGACCTGGTTGACGATGGTCCACTCGCGCTGCCCCTCGATGGAGGACGTCAGGCTGTGGGTGTGCGTGAGGATTCCCCTGGTGGTGGAGTCCATCTGGATGACGTGCGCCGCGACCTTCGGCCGTCGCACACCACGGCCGCCGACTCGAGGCGCGGGATCAGGCTGGACGTGATGGTCTCGCCGTCCCAGCCGGAGCTGGCCCCGCCGTCGGTGCTCCAGTGCATCTCGATCACGGGCACGCCACCGACCTCGACGTCGGCGGTCACGACCACCGTCGACCCCCGGGACGCGACGTCGGCGATGCCGCCGGACCAGCCACTCGGGAAGTTGACGACCTCGACCGAGGGCTCGAGGGCCATGGCCGGCAGCGTGGTGACGGCGAGCGAGAGGAGCGCGGTCGGGACGGCCAGACGCAGGGGTCGGAGGTGGGTCATCGGGTCCTCGAGCGTGTTCGGGGCCAGGCTGAACCGTGGCAGTGTCGCATCGACGCGCCGCCCGGCCCATGGCTCGATGCGGCCATGCGCGTCGCCTCCCGGGTACTGGCGACCCGACCCTGACGCCTCCTGACCAGTGCGGTGGGAACATTCGCGCATGAGCACCACCGCCGATCCCGCACGTCCAGTCGTCGCCGCGTTCTACTACCGAATCCGCTGGGGTCATCACGCCGAGTGGCTCGACCTGTTCCGGCGCAACCATTGGCCCGTGCTGCGCGAGCAGGTCCGCGACGGACGGCTGCTGGACGTCCGGCTGTACGAGCCCCGCTTCCATGGCGACGGCCATGCCGACTGGGACGTGATGGTCACCATCACCTACCGCGACTGGGCGACCCTCGAGGCGCACGACGACGCCGACATCAAGCGGCGCCTGTACCCGGACCAGGCCGCCTTCCTCGCGGAGGAGCAGCGCCGCTTCGAGCTGCTCGAGGCGCATTGGGACGTGCCCCTGGTCGACCTGCCGCTCGGGGACGCGTGACCACGGCCCCCACGCCTGACCCGGTCCTGGGGTTCTACGGGCCCCACTCCGTCATGTGGCGGGTCAACCGGGAGGCGCTGCTGCTGGGCGCCGGTCCTGCATCGCTGCTGCTCCAGGTCGCGCATCCGCTCATCGCCGCAGGCGTGGCGCAGCACAGCGACTTCGCGACCGACCCGTTCGGGCGTCTCCGGCACCCTCGCCACGACGCTCGACCTGGTGTTCGGCGATGGGCCGACCGCGGAGCGCGCGCGGTCGCGCGCCTGAACCAAGGTCCATGCAGGGGTTGGAGGCCGGTGGCGAGGAGGCCGCGCGACCCCGAGCAGGGCCGATGCCTATCGCGCCCTCGACCCGGACCTGCTGTTGTGGGTCCAGGCGACGCTCATCGTCACCGGCGTGCGTGCCTATCGGCGCTGGGTCGGCGAGCTGAGCGAGCTGGAGGCCGGGACGTTCTGGCGGGAGGCCCGTCGCGTCGGGGTGCGGATGGGCATCCCGCTGCGGGCGAGCAGGCCGCGACGTGGCCCGACCTGCTCGCCTACTGGGACCGGTCGCTGGCACCTGATGGGCCCATCCAGGTGACCGCCGAGGCACGGGCGATGGCCCCGATGCTGGTGCGCCCTCCCTCCCCCTGGCGCCCGGCTGGGCGGTCGATTCGCTCGGGCTGCCTGGCCTGGCGCTCCTGCCGCCCCGCATCCGCGATGCGTACGGCATCGCGTGGGGCGCGGGCCGCGAGCGGGCGGCCGGGGTCGTCGCGTCCGCGATGCGGCGGTGGGCCGGCATCGTGCCTGCCGGCGCGCGCTCGATGCCCCAGGCACGCGCAGCTTCCGGCGCGTCGCCGACTGATGGGCGGTTCTGGCCGACCCGTGCAGACATGCGGACCTGCGTGCGGGCGCGCGGCGGGCGGCTACCATACGCGCTGACCCACGCGAGGAGCCCAGTGCTGACACCGACCTGTCCCGACGCGCCGTCATCACCGGCGTCGGGGCCGTGACCCCCATCGGCAACGACCACCCCACGTTCTGGCGCAACCTCGTCGCCGGCGTGAGCGGCGGCGGCCCATCACGGCTTCGACGCCAGCGCCTTCGAGGTGCGCATCGCGGCCGAGGTCAAGGGGTTCGACCCGGCGACCGCCATGGATCGCAAGATGGCCCGGCGCATGAGCCGGTTCATCCAGCTGGGCATGGCCGCCGGCACCGAGGCCGTGCGTGACTCGGGGCTGGACTTCAGCGACTGGAGCCCGGAGCAGCGGGACCGGGCGGCCGTGGCGGTCAACACCAGCGGGGGTGGCCAGGAGCAGGTCATCGATGGCACCGCGGTGCTCCACGAGAAGGGCCCGCGGTTCGTCAGCCCGTTCGCCATCCCGGCACTCTCGGGATCCATGGCCGCCTGCCAGCTGTCCATGGAGTACGGTCTGACCGGGCCGGTCATCACCCAGGTCGCGGCCTGCGCCAGCTCGGTCATCGCGTTCCTCGACGGATTGCGCATGATCCAGCGGGGCGACGTGGACGTCGTGCTCACGGGCGGGTCCGAGGCGCCCCTGCTCCCGGTGGCGTTCGCGGCGCTCGCCAACATGGGCGCGCTCTCCAAGCGCAACGACGACCCGCAGCATGCCTCGCGTCCGTTCGACGCCAACCGCGACGGCTTCCTGTTCGGCGAGGGTGCCGGGGTGGTCGTGCTCGAATCGGCAGAGCACGCGCTCGCGCGCGGCGCGACCATCCACGCCGAGGTCATCGGCGGGGCGCTCACCGCGGATGCGTTCCACATCTCCGCGCCCAGAGCCCACCGGGCGCGGCGCGGCGCGGGCCATGACCGAGGCGCTCCGGGACGCGGGCGTCGCGCCCGACGAGGTCGACTACATCGTGGCCCACGGCACCTCGACGCCGCTCAACGATGTGACCGAGACACGCGCCATCAAGCGCACCTTCGGGGACCATGCGCACCAGGCGGCCATCAGCTCCCCCAAGTCGATGGTGGGCCACCTGCTGGGCGCGGCCGGCGTGATGAGCGCGCTGGCGGCCATCGGCGCGATCCGGGACGGCATGATCCCGCCGACCATCAACCTCGACAACCCCGACCTGCCGGAGTGCGACCTGGACTACGTGCCGAACGTGGCACGCCAGCGTCGCGTCGACACCGCGATCATCAACGGCTTCGGATTCGGCGGCCAGAACGCCGTGGCCGTGTTCCGCCGCTTCGAGGCGTAGGGCCGAACACTCCACGCCCCGCGGCGGAGTGGGCGCCGGGGTCACGGGCGGGCCGTCCTCGGGGCCAAGCGGGAGGCAGCCGGGGCCGGATGGCCACCTCATCGTGGGTGTCGTTGCCGGCCATCGATTGGGCTGGCAGGCCGGGCGTCGATGGCCGCGGGGGCGTCCGTCGGGCCCGAACCCTCCCCGGGCGGTGATCGCGACGGGACCGCGGCCGCCAACGCGGGCGCCCGGTCCGGCGGCAGAGGCCGCTCGGCCGCGGGCCGCATCTCCACGGCTCATGCATGCCGAGTTCATCACGTGCATCCCCCCCCCCCCCCCCCGGGCCCCAGAGTCGGTCGCATCGACATCCGATGCATCACGAAAGGTCCATCTCGATGCGTCACTTCGGCTGGCTGGGCGCGATCGCAGCCCTCATCGCGGTCCTGGTCGCGGGCAGCATCGGCTTTGCGATCGGCGCCGCCTCCACGGTCCCGGCTGGCACGGCCGTCACGCACGTGGCGTGGGGCTTCCCGTTCTGGGGCTTCCCGTTCTTCGGGCTGTTCGGGCTGCTGTTCCTGTTCCTGCTGATCGGCCCTGGTGGCTCGTGGCGCCCGACGGGCGGCCTGGGCCGGCGGACCCGCGGCCCACGGCCTGGGGCGGACCCGGATGGCACGGCCCAGGCGCCGTGGGCGCCGGGACGGGACGATCCCGCCGGCAGGTGTTCGAGGTGGCATCGCGAGGCGCCAGCCCCTCGACCGAAGCCGTCACGGACGCGGACGCCAGCTAGCACGGGACGGCTCGGCGTATATCGGTCGCCGCCGAGCGCCCGCCTCCCTAGCATCCATCCCGATGCCCGCATCCTGATCGTGGACGACGCCCCCGACATCCGACGCCTCACCTCGGACTACCTGGGCCATGCCGGGTTCCGGGTGCTCACCGCCGGCACCGCCGAGGCTGCCCTGCGCATCCGATGCGCACCGAGCGCCCGGACCTGGTGGTGCTCGACCTGGGGCTGCCCGATGGCGGCGGCCTGGATGTGGCTCGTGCCATCCGTCGCGCCAGCACCCTGCCCATCATCATGCTCACCGCCCGAAGCGACGAGGCCGACACGCTGGTCGGCCTCGAGGCGGAGCGCCGACGACTACGTCACCAAGCCCTTCAGCCCTCGCGAGCTGGTGGCTCGCGTGCAGGCCGTCCTCCGACGCGCGGAGGCGCGCAGACGCCCCGAGGACCTGATCCGCGTGGGCGACCTCGAGCTGGACGTCGGACGCATGCTCGTGACCGTCACCGGCCGACGCGTGGACACGCCCACCGAGTTCCAGCTGCTCGCCGCCATGGCGCGCCAGCCCGGTCGCGTGTTCACGAGGGCGCAGCTGCTGGACGCCGTCCATGGGGTGGCGTTCGAGTCCTACGAGCAGGCCATCGATGCCCATGTCAAGAACATCCGTCGCAAGCTGGGCCCGACCCCCACGCCCGCGGCACCTCGTCACCGTGATGGCGTGGGCTATCCACGACTGGCGGACGACCGATGAGCCCGATGGGTGGGCCTCCCAGCCGCCGGCCGCCCTGGTGGCCGCAGGACGAGCCATGGCCGCCCGAGCGACCTCCGTGGCGGATGTGGGCGGAGGGGCCACGGCATCGGGGGCTCGGCTGCCTCGGCGTGCTCGTGGCGGCAATCCTCCTGTCGAGTCGTCCTTGGTTGGGCCGGCCACCCCGAGGATGGTGCGCGATGGGCCGTGGCCGCCATCCAAGCGGCACGCCGTGCTGGTGGTCATGGCCTGCCTCGTGCGTCGTCAGCGCGGCTGCCATCCCGCCGTCTGGCACGCTGGCTGAGCGCCGACGCCACAGTCGAACAGCTCGTCCGTGCGGCAGGTCCGGGTCCGGGAGGGCGACTGCTCGGCTCGGGTTCCCGAGACCGGGTCCGCCGAGGTCGCGGCTGCTCGCCGGGTCCTTCAACCAGATGAGCGCGCGTCTCGAGACGACGGACTCGCAACGACGCTCGCTCATGGCCGACGTCAGCCACGAGCTGCGCACGCCACTCACGGTCATCCAGGGCCAGCTCGAGGCGATACGCGACGGCGTCTACCCCGCCGACGCCAAGCATCTGACGCCAGCGCTGGACCAGGTGCTGGTGCTGGAGCGGCTCGTCGACGACCTCCGGACTCAGCCTGTCCGAGTCGGGCAGCCTGCGGCTGGCTCGCGAGTCGGTGGACCTGGGCACGCTCGTCGGCGAGACCACGGAGGCGTTCCGGCCCGCGGCGGACGCGGCTGGGGTGCGGCTGTCGGTGGAGGTGGCGCCCAGCCTGCCGCGCACGTGGCTGGACCCGAGCCGGATCGGCAGCGTCGTCCGCAACCTCGTCGCCAACGCCATCCGACACACCTCGACCGGCGGGTCGGTCCGGGTCGAGGTGCGGCGTGCGGGGGAGTGGCTCGAGGTCAGCGTCCGGGACACCGGCCGGGGCATCGACGCCGCGCTCCTGCCCACGGTGTTCGATCGCTTCAGCCGCTCCCCCCGACTCGACCGGCAGCGGTCTGGGGTTGGCCATCGCGCGGGCGCTGGTCGAGGCGCATGGCGGCACCATCGCCGCCCTCAGCCCGCCTGGCGATGGCACCACCATGACTGTCCGACTGCCGCTCGGCGGCGCGTAGCGTCGGGCCCTCGAGCCGCGGGCCGCGGCGTCCGGGGGTGACGCGCGGGGGCGACGCGTGGCACGGGCTCAGCGTGCGGGACGGCCGTGCCTTCGCACATGTTCATCGTGGCCGAACACAATGGCGCCGGTCGCGTAGCTCAGGCCGCGGTGCTGGGGCCCTGAAGGACCCGAACGCCATGCAGCCGCGCGATCCCGCTGGAATCGAACGGGATGCGTCGTTCTCGGAGCACAGATCGTCAGTCTCGGCGCCACATCAAGGGGTTCCCGGGGCGCTCGGGCGCGCGAACCCCCAATCGGGGCGACGGCGATGCCGTACCTGAACATCTGCGAGCCGAGGCCCGGCCGCGGCCGCCGGTGGGCGCCGGCTACCGTCGCGGGATTGGGTGCCCCTCGAAGTAACTCGACGGCCCCGGGAAGGTCGACGTCATGCGGGTCGGCCTGCCACGCACGGAATCGTACATGACCTGGGTGCTGCCGCCGTCCGCGACCAGCCGCGCCGGCCCGATGGGCCACCCAGCGAGACCACGCGGTACTCCATCCCGAACGAGCTGCGCGAGACCCACGCCACGCGCACGTCGCACGCGATCGGCTCGCCAAAGATGCCGGGGAGCGCGATAGCTGACGTGCGCCTCGCGATGACGAACGTGGACTGCGTGGAGTCGGGCCGGTCCCGAACAGGTGACCCATGACCGCCGCGTGGTAGCCGGCGCGGGCCGCCTCGAAGTACGTCAGATAGACCGCGTTGTTGACGTGCCCCAGCGCGTCGGTGTCGCCGTAGCGGACCTCGATGGGGTGCCGATGCGGAAGTCGCCCTCGGGTGGGCGGGCGCGACCGGTCAGCCGCCGAGTGCCTCGATGTCGCGGCATCCGCGAGGACGGACTACGGCGTCCCGATGCCCATCGCCTTGTCCCAGCCGGCGACGTCATCCAGCCTAGGTTGCCGCCCCGGACCACGTCGTGGAACGCCCCGGACCAGGCTCGCGGCTGGTAGAACAGCGGCGTCGAGGCCCAGACGCTCGATGCCCGCCGCCTGCGCCTTCTGCTGCACAGCGAGCGCCATGACGCCGGCCCAGAACGGCGCGGCACCGCTGGTGCCACCCACCATCTTCCAGCCGGCCTCGCCCTCTCGGCATCCGTCTCGAACAGGAGATGGCCCGTGTCGCCGTCCGCGACGGCCGACACGTCGGGGCAGTAGCGTCCGGGGACGGTCTGGTCGATGCCCAGGAAGCCCAGCTGGTAGTCGGGCAGCGGCTCGAAGAAAGCGCGTTGTTCTGGTCGGTGACCGACGAGATGCCGCCACCGGTGCCGCCGGTGGTCAGGGTAGTCCTCCCAGCCGGTCTCGCGCTTGTGGTCCCGTCGTCGTTGAGCTCGAGGCGTACACTTGCCCGCGCTCACCACGTTGTCGGTGCAGGCCAGGAAGAACGTGGACACCCGATGGTCCGTGTTGTCGGAACGCGTGGCACGAGAACGCACCCCAGTCGCCCGACGCGGCGAACAGGGAGATCCCTGCGTCCGCAGCCGCCTGGAGCAGGCGCTGTGCGCCCAGCACCTCGTCGAGCGAGATGAAGCCGCCCCGAGTAGCACTTGCCGTAGGAGACCGAGACGATGCGCGGATGGTGCTCGGTGTCGTTGACGATGGCGTCCATGGCGGCGCCGAAGCTGGTGGTGGCCAGGAAGCCATACACCGCGTCTGCGCACCAGGGCCACCGCTCGGAGCACCTGCGTGTCGAGCGCCGCCTCCGTCGCGAAGCTGGTGGGCGCATCCACGGACCGCCGTTGACGGGCACCCGGATGAGGCGTCCGACCGTCGATGCCGAACGCGGCATCGAACACCGCAGGTCCTCGTCCGTGCTTCCACGCCGAACTGGAGGATGCCACCTCGACCCCGGTGCCGTCGATGCCCTGGTCCCAGAGCGACTGGAAGTCATACGCCAGCGCGAGGTCCGACGGCGCGTCAGGCCGCGGGCCGGGACCGGCGGCGCGTCCGCGGCGGTCGCCGAGACGGGCAGCCACGGGGCGGGCCGTTGACCGCGATGACGGCATCGGCGAGGGCGGCCGGGATGGCAGGCGTGTCGCTGGTCGCGACATAGATGCCCTCGGGCCAGGTTCTGCCAGCGCTCGATGTCCACGCCCAGGAAGGCGCCCACGGCGGCGGCGGTGCCGCGCACCGAGAGCCAGGTCCGCTGGACGGGCATGGACACCACGCTCCAGCCCGCGTCCGCGAGCACGCCCTGGACCAGCGCCACGGTGGCATCCGTGGCGCAGACCGCTCGCCAATCTCGGCGGGCGTCAGCGTCGGGTCTGCGGTAGTCGGGCGACGCCGGATCCGCGACGCCCGCCCGGAAGCGCGCGGCAGCGGCCAGGTCCCGCTCCGCGAGGACGAGGTCGAAGTCGACCGGCGCGGACGGGTCCGCCGGCCCGAGGCTCTGCGGTCCCGCGACATCGTTGGTGATCTGACCGACGGCCGTGTCCTGGGCCACGGCGGGCATCACCGACGCGGCCACGAGCGCAGCCACGAGGCCCGCGACGACGAAGACGCCCCGGACGGGGCGACGAAGGGCTCGGTTCACTGGGTGACCTCGTCAGCGGGCCAGGCGAAGCTGTTCAGGACGGAGTCGGCGAACTCGAGGCCGGCCTCCCGGACGGGGACGCTGATCTCCTGGTCGCCTTGCTGGATGGTCAGCTCGACCGGGGTGACCAGCGTCGCGGCGACGACGATCGTGCCGTCGGTGCCCACCACGCTCGCCACGGTCATGTCGACGCTGGGCCCCTGCCCCGTGTCGATGGTGCCGCCTGCCAGTCGGGCGATGGCGTCCCGGTAGCCCAGGATCGGGTCGCCCAGCAGCTTGCGGGCGGGCTCCGTGTCGTCGGTGAAGCCCAGCAGCTGCTGGGACATCAGGTTCGAGCGCGCGTCGAGCAACTGCGCCTGCGTGAACTGGCCTGCCGGCGCCCCCTCGAAGATGAGCGCGATGTTGCCGCCCAGCGCGCCCAGCACCAGGAACCCGGAGTCCTGGGCCGCGACCTCCCAGATGGTCGGGTCGTACTCCAGCGAGAAGCCCAGCGCGCTGTCCGTGTAGGGCGTCCGGTCCGAGAAGGGATGGCGTCCCGACGCCTGGTCGAGGATGCTCGCACCCAGCGCCGAGCCGGCGATCGCGACGCCCGCGCACGGGACGTCGGGGTCCGGGCAGGCAGGCACGTCCCGCTTCTGGCCCTGGTTGAACGCGACGACCGCGGCGATCACCACGGCGGCGATGAGGAACGAGGCGAACAGACCCAGGATCGCCTTCTGGTCCAGCCAGCCATGGCTGCGAGGCGCCTGGATGGTCCCGACCGCCGAACCGCCCACCACGCCGGTCGCCACGCCCGTCGGGCCACCCGAGAGGTCGGGCGCCTGTGGCTGCGTCTGGTACGGGGCGTTGAGGCCCCCGGCGCTGACCGCCGCCGCCACGCCCGGCTGGCGCGTCCGCGGGAGCGCCTTGAGGGACGCGCCGCAGTTGCCGCAGTAGGTGTGGAACGGCGTGGCCGTGCCGCACTCGGGGCACGTGATGTCCGGGCCGATGGCGATCTCGCTCGCCTCCTGGAGCAGCCCCAGGTGGATGACCCGACGCAGCCACATCAGCCCCACGACGGCCAGGACGGCCACGATGGCCAGCACGATCAGCTCCGGCACGAGCTGGTCCGGCATGAGCAGCTCGGCGAGCGAGGCGATGACCATGAGGGCCGCGGCGATGACGAAGGCGACCACCGGCTGGCCCACCACGCCCAGCCGGCCGCGGTCCTTGACGGGCGCCCGGTAGCGCAGCCACAGCGCGCCGCCCAGCCCGCCGATGGCACCCGCGGCGATGACCGGCATCCCGATGCCCAGCACCAGCAGCCGGATGACCCAGGGCACAACCTCGCCGACCGGATGGAGGCCGCTCGCGAACAGGTTGGCCGAGGTGACGAGCGTCTGCGCCCCGATGAACGCGACCCCCGAGGCGACCCCGAAGGTGGCGCCGTCCAGCACGTCGTTGAAGCGCTTGTACGGCAGCAGCACCGCCGGCCCCGCGATCATCAGCAGGACCGCCACGATGGGCGCCACCACACCGCGCACGAACGGGAACGGCGTGCCGCCGGCGCCGCTGACCGCGGAGCCGCCCACGATGTCGGTGGCCGTCACGGGGAACAGCTGGGCCACCGCGAAGGCGAACACGCCGCCCACGACGAGGCCCCACAGGAACGTGAGCGCCACGACCCGCAGCGGCTCGTCCTCGTACACGTCGACGTCGTACAGGTAGATGATCGTGATGAGCGGCACCAGCACCGCCGCGGCCACGATGGCGACCGGGAAGAAGCCCAGCAGCCCCAGCACCGCGATGAGGACCGTGCCCGCGACCAGCGCCGTCTGGAACGTCCGGATCTCCTCGCGGGGGAGCGAGGGATAGATGGTGGACACCAGCCGCACCGCGTTGGCACGCTCGCCCGGCACGGCCGCGTAGGTGTCGCGGACTCGGCCCTCGCGTCCCTGGCGACGCTCCGGGGCGAGCGGGTCGCCGCAGCGCACGCAGTAGGTCAGGTTCGGGACGACCTCGCCGCATTGGTCGCAGCGGATCGTCGCGGGTTCGCCCGTCCCCGGTGCCGCCTCGGGGGCCGCGTCCGGCGTGCCCGAAACGTCACGAGGCGTCGAGTCCTCCACGGTGCCTCCCTGTCGCGCAGATCGCGCCCCGTCGTACTGGGACAGGCGCGCGGATGGCGCATTGTCGCATGCGCGGCACACGGCGGGAAGCCATGGGCCGGCCCCGGCGCCGCGGCGCGCTACCATCGCCGCCCATGGCCACGCCCCTGACGACCCCGCAGACCACCCCCCAGCCGACCCGCGCCACCGTGACCGACACCCCCGAGCCGGGTGCGGACGACGCCGAGACGACCTCGGCGACGTCCATCAGCCGCGGCCGACCCTCGTACTCGTGGCGCTTCGGCCAGGACCGCCGGTTGGCCATGGTCCAGGAGTGGGTGGAGCTGGATGGCGCCCGGATCCTGGACATCGGCTGCGGCATCGGCACGTACGTGCGGCGGTTCCGCGTCTTCAGCGACGACGTCCATGGGGTCGAGGTGGAGGAGGAGCGCGTCCGCGAGGCGAGCCTGGAGCTGCCCAACATCCAGATGGCGCGCGGCGAGGCGCTCCCGTTCCCCGACGACCACTTCGACCTGGTGTTCTCGAACGAGGTCATCGAGCACGTGGACGATGACCGGCGGACCATCGAGGAGGCGGTCCGGGTCACCAAGGTCGGCGGCCATGTCGTGACGTTCGCGCCCAACCGGCTGTATCCCTTCGAGACGCACGGGGCGTACCTGGGCGGTCGATACGTGTTTGGCAACGTGCCGCTCGTCAACTGGTTCCCCGACCCCATACGCGACCGGTTCGCGCCGCATGTCCGGGCCTACACCCGCCACTCGATCCGGGCGCTGTTCGCGGGGCTGCCCGTGCGGGTGGTGCACCACGGCGTCATCTACCCGGGCTTCGACAACATGACCTCGCGACACGCCACCCTGGGTCCGGCCCTCCGGCGGGCGCTGTACGCGGCCGAGCGCACGCCGCTCCAGGCGTTCGGCCTGTCGCACTTCCTGGTGGTGCGGAAGGTCGCCGAATAGTCCTCAGCCGGCGCGGCCCAGCAACCGTCGGACCCAGGAGGAGGCCGCCTCGACGAGCGTCGAGTCGGTCACGGACACGTTCGCGACGGGCGACGCGGGGATCTGCGCGGGCGCCATGGCGCGCCGCAGGCTGGTCGCCAGACCCCGCCGCGTGGCCACCAGCAGCAGCTCCTGTCCCGCGAGGAGCCGCGCCGCCAGGTGGCCGCCACGAGACCTCGTCCTCGTCGAGGACCGCCACGACGCGGGCGCCGCCCAGCTCCATCGACGCGGCGCTGGCCTCCTCGGCGGTGACCGTCGAGCCATCGGCCTGCGAGGCCTCCTCGATGGGCACCCGGGCCACGACCAGGATCTGCGCGGTGCCCACCGGGATGGTCGCGAGCACCTGCCGCCCCACGGCGGCCGCGGCGAACGCCGGTGCGGCCAGCGCATCCACGCTGCGCGACTCGAAGCCGCCGATGGACGACTCGAGCCGGGTCGCCAGGTCCGGGTCGAACAGTCGCACCGCGATGGGCATGTCGGGTCGCATCGCCCGCGCACGGAGCGCGGTGGCGAGGTTGGCGGCGTCGTCATCGGTGCCCGCCAGCAGGCCCCAGCGCTCGCTCGACATGGAGCGTCCGCAGCAGCTCCGGTCGCGCGCGTCGCTGGCCACCAGCGCGATGCCCCGCTGCCGGGCCGCCCGCCCAGCGGGGGTCGGGCGTCGCGTCGGCTGCCACCACGCCGATGCCCTGCTCGCGGAGCGCCATCGCCACCCGATAGCCCACCGACCTGAAGCCCACCACGATGACGTGGTCCCGGGCGTCCCCGGCATGGGGCCCAGGATGTTGGACACCCGCGCCGACATGATCACATCCACGATGAGGCCATAGAACGCGGCCAGGATCACCGCGCCCACGATGGTCAGCCCGAGCGCGAACCAGCGGAGCTCCGTCGTGTCCTGCACCGAGGCGTCCGCCGATCCCACGACCCCTCGATCGCCTGGTACACCGCCTCGACGATCGACGCCCTGGGCGAACACCTCGAACACCGGGCCGCCAGCACCACCATCCCGACGATGACCGCGGTGAGCAGCCAGAAGCGCCGGTCGATGCGGCGGACCATGGAGGGTCGTGGGGTCGCGATCCAGGACGTCCGTCGGCGACGCGCTCGGGGCCACGGCGCGCCGGGTCGCCCGAGGCATCGACCAGGCACAGCGCCGGCGCCTCCGGCGGCGACTCGACGGGCAGCAGCGCGCCGGGCTGGGGGCGCTGGTCCGCGAGCACGGCGATGACGCTCGGGTCCCCGGCCATCGTCTCCCGGACCGCGAGGTCGCGGCCCAGCAGGTCGAGGTGGCGATCCGTGCCCTCGTCGAGCAGCGCCGAGACGAACCCGGGCGCCGCGATGGCCGACGACGACAGCGCCACGAGCTCCGGGATGAGCGTCTCGACCCGTCGCCCGAACTCCTCGTCGAACGCCCGCATCACGACGTGGATCGACGGGTCCATGCCCACCGCGGCGAGCGCCGCATGGATGTTCGCGACGTCCTGGTCGAGCGTGAGCACCAGCGCCCGCGCCCCGGGGATGCCGCATCTGGCCAGCGCCTCGGCGTCGGCGGGGTCGGCCTCCACCAGCGGCACCCCCAGCCGGGCGAGGATCGACCGCAGCCGGTGGTCGGGCGCGGGGTCGATGACCACGACGCGCTCCGCGAGCCGGTCGAGCTCCTCGACGATCCGCAACCCCAGGCCCTGGAGGCCGCACACGACCACGTGGCCGTGGCTGGGGACTGCGGCGTCGCGCTGGCTCACGCCGCGGATGGTGCCAGACGGCTCAGCGGCTGACGGCGCCCTCCACCCAGCCCCGACGACCCTGGGGCGACCGAGGCGGGTGCGACGGATGCGAGGGCGTCGAGGCGGACGCGGCAGGCGCGCTGGGGTCGGCGCGCTGGGCTGCGGGGTGGGCGAGGGGCTCGGGCGGGGCTCGGGCATCACCGACCTCCGGCGCGTACCACACGCCGACCGAGATGGGCGCCGACCAGTTGCCCGCCACGTCCCGCCACTGGACGAAGATCGGGCGGGCCTCCGGGAGCGCCGCGGGCACGCTCGACGGGACCGGGCCTTCAGAGGCTGCCGGGGCGCTGGGGGACCTGGCCGGCCGAGCCGCTCCGGGTGCGCCCGAACCGACTGGCGCAGCCGACGCTCCGGGTGCAGCCGACGGTGCGGCCGAGCCGCCCGGCCCCGACGACGACGTGGGCACCAGCGGCGGCCCGGACGGTGAGGGCGTGCGCGTCGGCCGGACCTTGGGGGCACGACGACCGGCCCGTCCTCCAGCGACCACTCCACCGAGCCCGTGGCCGGCCAGGTGTTGCCGTCGACCAGCGAGCCTCGCCTCGTCGACCACGCCCGAGTTGGCGATGCGCACGAACGCCAGCTCGGAGCCGCCGGTGCCGTGCGCCTCGAGCGCCAGCGTGACATCGCCGGTCACCACCGGCAGGTCCTCGCTGGTGCCCGACGCACCCGCCGAGATGGCCGCCGTGCCGGTCGGCGCCACGTCGTCGGCGATCACGCCCGTGCGCAGGCCGATGACGTTCCACATGCCGTGGTAGGCACCGGTGTAGCCCAGCGCCCACATGCCCACGCCGCGCATCCTCCTCCTGCGCGAACGCGAACTTGGCGCCGAAGCCATCGACATCGTCGTACCACACCTGGCGCCGGTCTCGGGGCAGGCGTCGCGCCCGGGCGCTTGACCACGTACACGGTCCACGCCGTCTGGGCCACCGGGTCGTAGTTGCGCCCGTTGGCGCGCGCGATGGCGACGGCATCCTCGTACCACCACGTCGACGCCGGGGTGTAGCGGCTGCCGCTGCGCGTGGGCGAAGGGCTTCGGCCACGGGTGGTCCAGGCCCGGCCGTACCACGGCAGCCCCAGGATGGCGTACGCCGGGTCGACCACGCCCAGCAGCGCCTCGACGGTGGTCCGGATGTCGAACCCGGTCTCGGGGTCGTCGAGCGGGCTGAGGGAGGCGGCGTACTCGGCGCTGCCGTTGCGGAAGTCGTAGGCCATCAGGAACACCGCATCGGCGGCATCGTCCGCGGTCAGCGCCGGCACGTCGTAGGCGGCGACGTCCGCGGTGATGTCGAAGGTGACCTGCATCGATGGCAGGCCGGCGGCGGTCGTCGCGCGCTCCAGGGTCCGACGCAGCTGACGCACGAAGCTGGTGAACTGGCTGCGGACCTCCGAGGGCAAGGGCTCGAAGTCGAGGTTGACGCCGTCCGCGCCGCTCGCCAGCAGCTCGTCGCGATCTGGCGCGCGAGGCGGCTCCGCGCGTCCTTGGTGCGCAGCAGCTTGATGGTCTGATTGCGCGCGCCGGTGGTCCACGAGAAGCGCTCCACGGTCAGCACCACGCGCACGCCGCGTGCCTGGGCGTCCGCCATGAGCGAGCGCCAGCGGGCGTCACGCCAGCCGGCCGCACCCGGCGGCACGCTGCCGTTCTGCTTCCAGATGAGGCGGCCGTTCTTGCCCGCCTCCACCCCGAACCAGGCGAGCGTGGTCAGCCGATCGAGCTGGATAGCCTCGCGCGCGGTCGACAGCTCCCAGTAGGGCAGGAAGCCGAACACCTCCTGGTCGGCCAGCGAGCGGACGCGCGGCACGGACGGCGTGGGCACGGGCGTGGGGGTGGCCGAGGCGCCCGGGACCGGCGGCGCGATGGAGCCCACGGGTGCCGGCTCCGACTGGCCGAGCGCGGCCCCGACGGACAGGACCACGCTCACGAGGGCGACGAGCACGCTCGCCAGGACAGGTCTGGGGCGGCTCGACCGGGTCATCGCCCGTGCCGCCCGTCGCGATGACACCCGCGCACCCTACCCCGAACCGGTGAGATCGTCCTGAGCGGGCATCACCGGGCGGTCGGGGCGGGACCTCAGCGGCTGACCGGGCGCATGGCGAACACGCCCACCACGATGCGCACCGACGGGTCGCGGCACAGCTCCACGCCGATGTCCCCCTGGCGCAGCAGGTCCGCGATGAAGCCCGATTCCCGTTGCGGGAGGCCGACCCAGATGGTCCCCTCCTGGGCGTGGATGGGGGTGACGTCATCCGGCTGGCCGTTGAGCTCGAAGCGTCGGCGCAACTCGTGCATGGGCACATACGGCCGCGACTTGATGAACCGGCGCAGCTGGGCCTGCGTGCAGCCCGTGGCGCGCCCGTCTGGGCCGGGCCCGCTGGGCGCGGCGGCCTCGGCCTGCGGTCGCTCGGCAGGCGCCGGTTGGGTCGGTGCGTCCTGGCTCGTGGTCGTGTCCATGGTCGTGGGCCGGCCGTGTCTGGGCGCCGCCGGCCGGGTGCCGATGATAGACCCGCTGACGCGGGCCTGCCCGAGGGCGATGCCCGGCGCGGTCAGGTCCCGCTGACGACGAGCAGCTCCCGGGTGACGTGGTTGAGCTCGTCACGGCCCTCGGGCGCGCACACCACGATGTCCTCGATTCGCACGCCGTACCGGCCCTCGAGGTAGACGCCCGGCTCCACGCTGAACGCGTCCCCCACCGCGAGCGCCTGGGTGTTGCCCTCGACGATGTAGGGGTCCTCGTGGCCCTCGAGCCCGATGCCGTGACCCGTCCGATGGAAGAAGTCGGCCGCGTGGCCGGCCGCATCGACGATCGCGCGTGCCGCGCGGTCCACCTCCTGTGCGGCGATGCCCGGCCGGACGGCCTCGCGGCCCGCCGCGTTGGCCTCCCGGACCACCCCATGGATCGCCCGGAAGGCATCGTCCGGCCCCCGGCCATCGTCGCCGCCGGTCACCCACAGCGTCCGTGTGATGTCCGAGCAATAGCCGGCACGCCGGCCGCCGATGTCGAGCAGCAGCGGCTCGCCCGCGACGATCTCCAGGTCGTCCGGCTCGTGGTGGGGCGACG
>JAXLXC010000042.1:0-33290 GCA_046328155.1 Chloroflexota bacterium | reverse complement strand
GAACGACACCGTGCGGCCCTGCCCGTCGGTGAGACGCCCGTCGTCCAGCACCTGGAGCAGCACGTTGAACACGTCCGGGTGCGCCTTCTCGATCTCGTCGAGCAGGACCACCTGGTAGGGCCGCCGCCTGACCGCCTCGGTGAGCTGGCCGCCCTCCTCGTAGCCCACGTATCCCGGCGGCGCCCCGATGAGCCGGGACACCGCGTACTTCTCCATGTACTCGCTCATGTCGATTCGGGTCATCGCCTGGTCGTCGTCGAACAGGAACCACGCGAGGGCGCGTGCCAGCTCGGTCTTGCCCACGCCCGTGGGGCCCAGGAAGATGAACGAGCCGATGGGCCGACGCGGGTCGCGCAGCCCGGCCCGTGCGCGCCGCACGGCGTCCGAGACGGCCTCGATGGCCTCGTCCTGGCCGATGACGCGCTCGTGGAGCCGCTCCTCCATGTGGACCAGCTTCTGCTGCTCGCCCTCCATGAGCCGCGTGACCGGGATGCCGGTCCACGAGGCGACGATGCGCGCGATGTCGTCGGCGTCGACCTCCTCCTTGAGCAGCCGGTCGGCGGTCGCGTCGTCCTTGCGCGCGAGGGCCTCCTCCTGCTCCCGCAGGCGGTCCTGGAGCTCCCGCTGCCGGCCATAGCGCAGCTCGGCCACCCGGGCGTACTCCGCGGCACGCTCGGCGGTCTCGATCTCGACCTGGAGGGCCTCCAGCTCCGACTTGGTCTGACGGAGGCCGCCGATGGCCTCCTTCTCCTGCTCCCAGCGGCTCTTGAGCGCGGTGGCGCGCTCGCCCACGTCGGCGAGCTCCCGCTCGAGGGCCTCGAGCCGGGCGCGCGAGGCGTCGTCCTTCTCCTTGCGCAGCGCCTCGCGCTCGATCTCCAGCTGGATGCGTCGGCGCTCGAGCTCGTCGAGCTCCACGGGCATCGAGTCCATCTCCATGCGCATCCGGCTGGCGGCCTCGTCCACGAGGTCGATGGCCTTGTCGGGCAGGAACCGGTCGGCGATGTAGCGGTTGGACAGCACCGCGGCGGCGACCAGCGCCGAGTCGGTGATCCGCACCCCGTGGTGCACCTCGTAGCGCTCGCGCAGCCCGCGCAGGATGGAGATCGTCTCCTCCACGTTGGGCTGGTCCACGTACACCGGCTGGAAGCGGCGCTCCAGCGCCGCGTCCTTCTCGATGTGCTTGCGGTATTCGTCGAGCGTCGTGGCGCCGATGGTGTGGAGCTCGCCCCGCGCGAGCATCGGCTTGAGCAGGTTGGAGGCGTCCATCGCGCCTTCCGCGGCACCTGCGCCCACGACCGTGTGCAGCTCGTCGATGAACAGGATGATCTGGCCCTCGGAGTCCTTGATCTCCTTGAGCACGGCCTTGAGCCGCTCCTCGAACTCGCCGCGGTACTTGGCGCCCGCGATGAGGGCGCCGAGGTCGAGCGCCACGACCTTGCGGTCCTTGAGGCTCTCGGGGACGTCGCCACGCACGATGCGCTGCGCCAGGCCCTCCGCGATGGCGGTCTTGCCCACGCCCGGCTCGCCGATGAGCACCGGGTTGTTCTTGGTGCGCCGCGACAGGACCTGGATGACGCGTCGGATCTCCTCGTCGCGGCCGATGACCGGGTCGAGCTTGCCGGCGCGTGCGTCGGCGGTCAGGTCCCGGCCGTACTTGGCGAGCGACTGGTACGTGGACTCGGGGTTCTGGGACGTGACCCGCTGGCCGCCCCGCACCTTCTGGAGCGCCCCGAGCAGGCGCTCCCGGTCGGCGCCCGCGGCCCCCAGGATCCGACCCGCATCCCCGCCGGCCTCGGCCGCGGCGAGCAGCAGATGCTCGGTGGAGACGTACTCGTCGTTGAGGCGGCGCGCCTCCTCCTCCGCCCGTTCGATGACCTGGCGGGCGCGGGGGTCAAGCGACAGCTGGCCGCCCGCGATGCGCGCGCGCCGCGACAGGGCGGACGCGACCTCCAGCCCGACCGCGGACGGGTCGGCGCCCAGCGCGCGCAGCGTCACGGCGGGGATCCCCTCGGCATCCTGGAGCAGCGCGGCGAGCAGGTGCTCGGCATCGAGCACGGGGCTCTGCGCATCGGTCGCGAGGCGCTGGGCGACCAGGACGGCCTCCTGCGCCTTCTCGGTGAATCGGTCGAGCTTCATGGGGTCTCCTCCGGGGTCCGGCGGGTTCCGGGCCCACGCGTCATGTCAGGGGGCGGTGCTCGTGGCGGCGTCGGGCGCGGTGCCATCGACGTCGGACACGGTCGGTGGGTCGATGTGGTCGAGGAAGGCGGTGGCGAGCTCGCGGCCCTCGGCGTCGAGGCGCGCGGGCAGGGACACGCGGACACGCACGAACAGGTCACCGCTGCCTTCGCCACGGAAGCGCGGCAGTCCCTGCCCGGTGAGCCGGAACGTCCGGCCGGGCTGGGTCCCCTGGGGGACGCGCAGCAGCAGCCGCTTGCCGGTGACCGTCTCCACCGGCACCTCGGCACCCAGCAGCGCCTGTCGCAGGGAGAGGCTGGCCTCGCGGGTCAGGTCGGCGCCGTCGCGGGTGAACACGGCATCGGGCCGGACCCGGACGATGAGCGTGGCGTCACCGGTGCGCTCCGTGGCCGTGCGAGGCAGCCGGATGCGCTGCCCGTCCGCGACCCCCGCCGGCACGCGCACCTCGAGCCGTCGCTCGCCGACCTGGACCAGTCGGTCCGTGCCGGTGGCGACCTCGCGCAGGGTCACCTCGGCGTTGGCCTCGAGGCTCGGCAGCGGCCCACGGGTCGCGGCGTCCTCGGGATACTCGATCCGCAGCCCCGCGAAGGGGTCGCCCCGGCTGGGGTCCACATGGGGCGCCTGCGGGCCGCTGGACCGCGACTTGCGTGGCCGTCGCTGCGTGTCGGGGCGGGCGGCCTCGTGCAGCAGGTCGTCGAGGTCGATGGACGTGCGGCTGCCGCGCGCGGTGCGGGCCCCGCCGGCCGCACCCCCCGCGAAGAAGGCACGGAAGAAGTCCGAGAACCCCGAGAGGTCCCCGTCGTCGCCGTGATACTCGAACCGGACGCCGCCCTGGCCAGCGCCGCCTCGGAAGGCGGCGAACGGGTCGCCGCCCTGGGCGCCACCACGCTGGTAGGCGTCCCAGTTCGAGCCCAGCTGGTCGTACAGCTTGCGCTTCTCGGGGTCGGAGAGGACGTCGTAGGCCTCGTTGACCTCCTTGAACCGCCGCTCGGCCTCGCTGTCCCCCGTGTTGACATCGGGGTGGTGCTTCCGCGCGAGCTTCCGGAAGGCCTTCTTGAGGTCGGCCTGGGAGGCGTCACGCGGGACGCCCAGGGTGCCGTAGTAGTCGCGGTACTCCATCAGTCGCTCCGGGATGGCGGGGTGCGGGCCCGACCGCGCTGGGCGGCCGGGCTCACGGCCCTCACCAGGGGCGTCATCCCACGGGTGCCACCACGGCGGGCGGCTGGTCCGAGGAGGGGAACGGCCGGCGCACCCGCGGTGCGACCGGCTCCTCGCGGGAGCCCGTGCCACCGGACCCCGAGCCGATCGTCTCGCGCAGCGGCCGGGGCCGCCGACGGAGCGCGTGCTCCAGGACCTGCTCCATGGACTCCACGGGGATGAGCTTCATCTGCTTGCGGATCTCGTCGGGGATCTCGCGCAGGTCCTTCTCGTTCTTCTGGGGCAGGATCACGACCTTGGCACCGGCGAGGTGCGCGGCCAGGATCTTGCTCTTGAGGCCACCGATCGGC
This sequence comes from Chloroflexota bacterium, assembly GCA_046328155.1. Lineage (GTDB taxonomy): Bacteria > Chloroflexota > Limnocylindria > Limnocylindrales > CSP1-4 > JAFMJV01. The sequence continues at coordinate 29,586 of JAXLXC010000042.1, read as the reverse complement.
AGGACGCGCCCGCGGAGGGTGATCTCGCCGGTCATCGCGACGTCCTTGCGCACGGGGATGCCCGTGAGCGCCGACACCATGGCGGTGGCCAGGGTGATGCCCGCCGAGGGCCCATCCTTGGGGATGGCGCCCGCGGGCACGTGGATGTGCAGCGTGTTCTTCTCGAACACCTCGCGGTCGATGCCCAGCTCCCGGGCGTGCGCCCGGATCCAGGACAGCGCCGCCCGCGCCGACTCGCGCATCACGTCGCCCAGCTGGCCCGTGAGGATGAACTCCTCCTTGCCCTCCATGCGCGTGACCTCGACCGCCACCACGTCGCCACCGACCTCGGTGACCACGAGGCCCGTCGCGGCGCCCGTCTGGTCCTCGGCCTCCAGCTCGCCATACTCGAAGCGTGGCGGCCCGAGGTACTCGACCAGCCGCTTGGGGTCGACCACGGTCTTGCGCTTCCTGCCCTCGGCGACCTGTCGGGCGACCTTGCGCATGACGTTGGCCACCTCGCGCTCCAGGTTCCGCACCCCCGCCTCGCGGGTGTACGACTGGACCAGCGTGACCATCGCCTCGTCGGTCATCTCGATGTGCTTGGGCTTGAGGCCGTGGTGCTCCATCTGCTTGGGCACCAGGAACCGCTTCCCGATCTCGATCTTCTCCTGCATCGTGTAGCCCGGCAGCTGGATGATCTCCATCCGATCACGGAGCGGCGCGGGGATGGGGTCGATGAGGTTGCCGGTCGCGATGAACAGCACCTTGGAGAGGTCGAAGGGAACCTCCAGGTAGTTGTCCTGGAAGGTGTTGTTCTGCTCCGGGTCCAGGACCTCCAGCAGCGCCGAGCTGGGGTCGCCGCGGAAGTCCATGCCGATCTTGTCGATCTCGTCGAGCATGAACACCGGGTTGGACGTGCCCGCGGTCTTGACGTTCTGGATGATCCGGCCGGGCAGCGCGCCGATGTAGGTCCGGCGATGCCCGCGGATCTCGGCCTCGTCATGGATGCCGCCCAGGCTCATGCGCACGAACTTGCGGCCCATGGCCTTGGCGACGCTCTTGCCCAGCGAGGTCTTGCCCACGCCCGGCGGTCCCACGAGGGCGAGGATCGGGCTGCGGATGGTGTCCGCCAGCGATCGCACCGCGAGGTACTCGAGGATGCGCTCCTTGACCTTGTCCAGGCCGTAGTGGTCCTCGTCGAGGATGCGCGCCGCCTCCTTGATGTCCAGCTGGTCGTCCGTGGTCACGTTCCACGGCAGACCCACCAGCCAATCGACGTAGGTCCGGATGACGCCCACCTCGGGCGAGGCCGACGGGATCCGGCTCATGCGGTCGATCTCCTTGACCGCCCGTGCCTTGACCTCCTCGGGCATGCCCGCGGCGTCGACCTTCTCGCGCAGCTCGTTGATCTCGGCCTGCTGCGGGTCGTCCTCGCCCAGCTCGCGCTGGATGGCCTTGAGCTGCTCGCGCAGGATGTACTCGCGCTGGGTCTTGTCCATCTCGGACTTGACCTCGGACTGGATCTTGCCCTTGAGCTCCAGGATCTCGATCTGGTGGGCCAGGAACGAGGAGACGAGCTTGAGGCGCGCGACCACGTCGATGGTCTCGAGCATCTCCTGGCGCTGCTCGGTCGACATGTCGGGGCTGTAGGCCACCATGTCCGCGAGCAGGCCGGGCTCGGTGATGTTGCGTGCGGCGACGGCCGCCTCGGGCGGCACGGGCGCGCCGGACTGGACGTACTGCTCGATCTGGGCCTGGACGCTGCGCACCAGCGCCTGGACCTCCACCCCCGTGGGGGCATCGTCGTTGAGCAGCTCCACCCGGGCACGGATCGAGGGCTCCACCGACTCGAAGCCCAGGAGGCGCAGCCGCTGCTGGCCCTGGACGATGGCACGCACGGTGCCGTCCTGGAGCTGGGCGACCTGGGCGATCTTGGCCAGCGTGCCCACCTCGAACAGCTCCGAGGGGTCCGTGATGTCCTCGCGGTCCGCCTGGCGCTGGGTGACGAGGGCGATGGGGGAGCCGTCGGCCACGGCCTGGTTGAGGGCCTGGACCGACTTGTCGCGGCCGACCTGGAGCGGCACGATCATCTCCGGGAAGATGACGGTCTCCCGCAGGGCGACGAGCGGCAGCACCCGATGCGTGCCCTCCCCACCGTTGGTGCGGTCGGTGTCGGGCGCGACGATGTCGGGGTCCGGCGCGGACCTCCGGGATGCTGCCTTCGTTCGTGGTGCCATGGGATCTCCTCGATGATCAGCGGCCGGACGGCGTATCGGCCGGCGTGGGCATGTCGTCGGGACGCCCATCGGGCGTCTCGGGCTCGGTTCGCTCTGCGTACAGCTGTTCCAGGATGCGCATCCCCAGACGCTCCTCGAGCTCGAACAGGACACGCACCCCTGCGAGATTGACGCCCAGGTTCTGGGTCAGGTGCCGGATCCAGGTGACCCGACGGATGTCATTCTCGGAGTAGAGGCGGATGTTGGTTGGGGTGCGGGCCGGGCAGACCAGACCCTCGCCCTCGTAGATGCGGAGGGTGCGGGGATGGACCCGCACCAGCTCCGCAGCCACGCTGATGACGTACACGGGCCGGGTCGGGTCCCGATACGGGCGGGCCGACGCCGCGCGTCGCTCGTCCATGGCTGGTCCGGTCGAACCGGTCAGGAGGCCTGGCCGGGCGCCGCGACCTCGGGCGCCGGGACCTCGGCCGTCGCGGCCTCGGCCGCCGCGCTGGTGGCCTCGATGTGGGTCGCCTCGCCGGCCACCGGCGTGGTCACCGGGATGCGCAGCCGATCGGCTGGCTGGGTCTTGGGGATGGACAGCCGGAGCAGCCCGTTCTCGAACGTGGCCGTGGCCTGGTCGGCCGCGACGCCCTGCGGGAGGGTCACCGAGCGGCTGACCTTGCCGCGTCGGACCTCGCGCCAGCGATAGCCATCGTCCTCGGACGTGGACTCCGTCTCGCTGCCCGCGGTCAGGGTGAGGACGTCACCCAGGACCGAGACCTCGACCTCCTCCGGCTTGACGCCGGGCAGGGCGGCCTCGATGACGAGCGCCTCGGGGGTCTCGAGCACGTCGAGCGGCAGCCGACGGGTGCTCGTCCCGACGGCACGGATGAAGGGGTCGTCGATCATGCGCGCCATGGCGCGACGGAGCTGGAGCAGCTCGCCGAAGGGCGAGGTGTGTCGGACGATCATCGGGTGGCCTCCTGGTCGGTCGGCGGCGCCCACGGACGCCGCTTGGGAAGGGATGTGATGCGCGTGCCACGTGGCACGAACGCGATGACCGGAGCCTAAACCTTGACAATGGCATTGTCAAGTCTGTTGTTGTCCCCGTGCACCGGTAGGCTGTGTGCGTCTTGCATAGGGGAGTTGCCTGTCTCACGGGCGGGCATCGGCTAGCTTCGGGCATGGCTGTGACTCCCAGTCACGAGATCGGCCGCTGCCGACCGAGCCAGCCGCCCGGCGGGCCTCCCCGCGCCCCGCCCGTGACTCCCAGTCACGAGATCGGCCTCCGCGAGGCCTGTCGGGCTCGGCCATGGGCCCACCTGCGTGGCGCAGCGCCAATCTGCGCCTCCGGGATGCTCGGCACGACGCGCGGTTCTCGCGTTTCGTGACTCCCAGCCATCGACAGACCCCAGCAAGGCCCCACCGACGCGCCAAGCTCGACCATCCACGGAATCTCGTGACTCCCAGTCACGAGCGTGCCAGGGCGAGGCCCGCGATGTGCCCGCGCGACACCATCCACGGAATCTCGTGACTCCGAGTCACGATGCAGTCCGGCTGGGCCGATCGCCCGTGAGCCCGGCATCATCGGGCGACGGCGGTGACGACGAGGATCTGGCTCGTGGCCGTGACAGGCTCCGCGTCCCAGCCGCCCGCGATCGAGACTCGCGAGAAGGCCGCGCCTCAGCCCTCGAGCGCGCTGCCGATGAGCTGGCGATGGAGCTCCGCCTCGCAGTCGCCACGGGTGATGGCCAGCACCTTGTCCCCTGCCCGGAAGGTCAGGTCGGGACGGATCGCCTGCGCCTGCTCGTCACGGATGAGCACGAACAGGCTGCATCCATCGGGCAGTGCGATGTCGGTCGGGTGACGGCCGACGGCGGGCGAGCCCTCGCCCACCTGCGCCTCGACCAGCTCCAGCTCGCCACCCTCGAGGCGTGCCAGGTGGAGCAGCTCCTGCACCGGGATGTCCTGCTCGATCGCGGCGAGGGCCATCCGCGTGGGGCTGATGATCTCGTCCACGCCCAGATGCCGGAACAGCTCCTCGTTGCGCGGGTTGTTGACGCGCGCGATGGTCCGCGGCACGTCGAAGTGATGCTTGGCCATCTGGCACACCACGAGGTTGTCCTCGTCGTCCCCTGTGACGGCCGCCACGATGGACGCCCGGTTGGCGCCGGCCTCGGCGAGGTGCTGCCCCTCGCAGCCGTCGCGCGCCAGGACGATCGACCCGACCTCGTCGGCGATCTGGCGTGCTCGGGTGCGGTCCTTCTCCAGGAGCACCAGCTCATGGCCGGCGGCCAACAGCTCCTTGGTCAGGTAGTAGCCGACCTTGCCGCCGCCCACGACGATGACATACATCAGGCCTGCTCCCCCTGTGCCGTGTCCCCATCGTGGTGGGGATGGTGGCCGGTCGGCGCCATGACCTGCCGCGCGCCCTTGCTCCCCTCGAGCCCCACGAACTCCGCCAGGGACTCGACCATCATGTTCGTCCGGCACACGATGGCGATCCCCATCGCGGAATAGGCCCTGGCGCGGACCGGGTCGTTGACCTTGGCCACGACCAGCGGCACCGAGAACGTCTCGGCCGCCAGCTGCGCGGCCAGGATGTTGCGGTTGTCGCCCTCGGTGAGCGCGAAGAACCGGTCGGAGCCCTCGATTCCGATTCGGCGCAGGACGTCCTCGTCGGTGCCATCGGCACGCACGGCATTGCCGGGGAACCCCTCCGGCAGGCGGTCGAAGGCGTCGGTCTTGAGGTCGATGATGGTGACCTCGTCACCCGCGCGCGCGAGACGGCCCGCCAGGCCGCCGCCGACGCGACCGCAGCCGACGATGATGGTTCGCATTCAGTGTCCTTCCTGGGTCCGCCCTGCCGCGACGGCCTCTTCGACCGATTCGCGCACGACGATGACCCTGCAGGGTGCGTTCTGGAAGACGTAGGGGATGGTGCGCCCGATGGCGAAGTCGCCACCCAGGCGGGTCCGGTAGGGGAGGCCCAGGAGCATCAGGTCGGCATCGAGCGAGATGGCCTCGTCCACGAGTGCCGCGCCCACGTCGCGGGCCTGGAGCAGCTCCGTCCGCACTCGCAGCTTGGCACGCTCCGCGGCGACCTCGGCCCGGTCCAGGACGGTCGATGCCAGCTCGCGACTGCCGGGGATCTCCTCGTCGAGGTCGTGGCGCCAGTCCACCTCGACCACATGGAGCGCCACGAGCTCGGTGTCCCCCTTCCGCGCCAGCTCGATGGCGAGCTGGAGGACCAGGGGATCGGCGGTGCCGCCATTGAGGCCCAGCACGGCACGGCGATAGTGGATGGGCGACGACTCGGGCACGGGAGGGAAGGGTACCCCCGCTACAGGCCGAGCGCCAATCGCTCGGTCAGGCGACTGGGCAGCCCCAGCCGTCGCATCCGCGCCTGGATGCGATCGACGGGATAGGGGACGCGCAGCCACTCCGCGGTCATGGCCTGGGTGTCGAGGATCATCGCGCAGGCGCGCGGGTCCCCATCGCGGGGCTGGCCCACGCCGCCCGGGTTGAGGATGGAGCGCCGCTCGTCCAGCTCCAGGCGGGTCCCCTCGCGCGGATGGATGACCTCCATGCGGGTCCCGTCCTCGCGGAACACGAGCGGCACATGCGTGTGACCCACGATGGCGTACGGCGTGGCGAAGTGGCCCAGGTTGCGTCGGGCGAGCGCCGCCGACACGAGGTACTCCCAGAGGGGCTCCCGTGGGCTGCCGTGGGCGAGCGTGAACGCCTCGACCTCGCGGGTCTCGGGCAGGCCATCGAGCCAGTGGCGCGCCGTGGTCCCGATCCGCTCGGCGGTCCATTCCACGGCCAGTCGGGCCTCGTCGTTGAACACGTGGGTGTCCAGCTCGCCGAGGACGGCCGCATCGTGGTTGCCCCGGACCGCGACGGCACGCTCCTTGCGCAGACGGGCCACGACCTCGTCGGGATACGGCCCGTACCCCACGACGTCGCCCAGGACCCACAGGGCGTCGTAGGGCGCGCACGCCTCCAGGACGGCCTCGAGGGCAGGCAGGTTGGAGTGGATGTCCGTGACGACCGCGACGCGCATGGGCGGGTCAGACTATCAGGACCGGGCCGTCTCGCCGCCCACCCGCGGCGTGGCGCGGTCACGCCCCGGCCGCCGGGCGACCGTGGAGCGCGGGAACATGGCGGGGGTGGGCCGCTCCTTGTGGATGAGCACCAGCCGATGCCCCGGGGCGCCAGGCACGCCGGCCGCGATCACCTCGGGCGACCCCCCGCCCAGGCGTCCCACCAGCGCGCGCGCCGCATCGACCTCCGCCTGCAGGCTCGCCTCGCGCGTCGCCTCCTCCCGCTCGCGCTTCCAGCACACCAGCCAGCCGCCCACGCGCACCAGCGGCAGGCCCAGCTCCGCGCACTCCGCGACATCCCCCACGGCACGCACCGTCGCGACGTCCCAGGTGGCCCGGCGGCTGCCCGCCGCGACGGCCTCCGACCGCTCGGGGAGCACCTCCACGGCGGGCGCCGTCCCCCCCAGTGCCGCAGCCGCCTCGGCGCCCGCGACCTCCAGGAAGCGCGCCTTGCGCCCGACCGACTCGACCAGGCTCAGCCTCGCGACGCCCATCGCGAGGCCGAGCGGGATGCCCGGATAGCCACCGCCGCTCCCGATGTCCACGAGCGATCGGGCGCCAGGGATGCGTGCCCGGATCGGCGCGACGGCGGCGAGCGAGTCGAGCACGTGGAGACGCATCACGGCCACCGGTTCCCGGATCGCCGTCAGGTTCACGTGCCGGCCCCAGGCGTCCAGCAGGCGCGCGTGCGAATCGATCCCGGCCAGGACGTCGGGCGACAGCTGGAGGCCCATCTCCCGGACGCCCGCGCCCAGGACCTCGGCCGCCTCCGCGCCCAGCGACGGGAGGCCGGCGGCCTGCCGAGGCAGCGGCTCACGGTGGGGGGGTTCGGACGGGCGCATCACGACCAAGCCTACCGACCACGCCCGCCGACCGGGGGCGACCACGCGTCGGGGACAAGGTCGCGTCGGGTGACGCCGAGACGGGCATGCGGTCGTCCACGCCTGCCGACCTCGGGCGCCACCCGGCGCGCGGTCGATGCACGCACCGAAGACCGTTCGGTCTTGGGGCGTGGGCCGGTCGTCGACGACGGTCTCCCGTCGTCCCGGGCGCCACTCCCGTACCCATACTTGGCCGCGACCGCGACCCCATGGGACGCGGCGGTGCAGGGTCTGGAGTCTGCGCAGCGGGGGCGCGCCCTGTCGACCCGGTTATCCACCGATCGCCGCGCGCGGCCCAAGTTCGTGGATAACCGCTGGCTCAGCCCTCGGTGGGACGGACGGAGCGCACGGGCCGGCCCATGCTCCGTCGCACGACCTCCATGACCTCCTCCGTGTAGGCCGAGGCGTCCCCGGTCTTGACGGCGGTCGCGAGGCAGCCGGCGACATGGTCCTCCATGAGCATGAGGCTCACGGCGTCGACCGCCGCGCGCAGCGCCGCGGTCTGCTGGAGGATGTCGATGCAGTACTCGTCGCGTTCGACCATGCGGGCGATGCCCCGCACCTGGCCCTCCATCCGGGCCAGCCGACGCAGCACCTGGGCGCGCTCCTTGGCGTAGCCCCGGGGCCCGTCCGGGCCCCGTCGGCCATCGGTGGTGTGGTCATGCTGGTGCGCCATCGGGTCCTCGAGCATCGTGGGTGCCTGCGCGGGGCCCACGTCCGGAGGACGCGGTCGCGCCAGCACAGGATAGCCCTCGTCCCGGACGTCCCGACCCATCGGCCGGTAGACTGGCCATCGATGGATGGCGCCGACTGGCTTCGCACCCAGTTGACCTCGTTCGGGTGCGCCGCGTGCGGGGCCCCGTACGAGCCAGGCCGCATCCGCCTCCTCGCCGAGCGAGACGGGCTGTACTTCGTGGACCTCGCGTGCATCGAGTGCGCGTCCCGCGCGGTCGCCATCGTGACCGTGGAGCTCGACGATGACGACGAGCCCCGGGCCGATGCGGGGGAGCTGGTCAGGCTGGCCACCGATGCCCGGGCGCAGGTGGCCCCGGTCGCGGTGGACGACGTCCTCGACATGCATCGGTTCCTGGAGCGATTCTCGGGCGGGACCGTGGAGCTCCTGACCCGACTCGAGGGCGGGGCGCCCGAGTGACCGTCGTGGTCGCGGAGGCGCCCACGCAGGACCACCCGAGCGGTGGTCGGAGCCGGCGACGCACGGCCCTGCCCGTGGCTGGTGCGCGGTTCGCGCATGCCAGCGAGGCGGAGCTCGCGCGGATCCTCGACTTCTACCTGGTGCGCTGGGAGTACGAGCCTCGGACGTTCCCGATCCTGTGGAACATCGACGGCCAGGTGGTCGAGAGCTTCTCGCCCGACTTCTACCTGCCGGACCTGGACCTGTGGCTGGAGCTCACCACGCTCCGCCAGAGCCTGGTGCGTCGCAAGAACCGCAAGCTGCGACGCATGCGGGAGCTGTATCCCATGGTCCGCATCAAGCTGCTGTACGCCCGCGACTTCCGGGCGCTGATGCTCAAGTACGGGCGTCTGGACGTCGCCGCGTCGCTCATCGGCACCGACGGCCAGGTCATGCCAGGCGCGCCGGTCGCATCGGCCGACGGCTCGCGGGCGGACGTGGCACGATCGACCCCCACCGCCACGGAGGCGGACCCCATCGCCATCGCCTGACCGGAGCCGTCGGAAGCACCATGCGCACCCCAGACCTCACGGCGGACGTCGCCGAGATCCTCATCACCGAGGCGGAGATCCGCGCCAAGGTGCTGGAGCTGGGCGCCCAGCTGTCCCGGGACTACGAGGGCCGGGCGCTGACCCTCGTGTCCGTGCTCAAGGGCTCGCTGCCGTTCATGGCCGACCTCATGCGCGCCATCACCATCCCGGTCACCATCGACCTGATGGAGGTCTCCTCCTACGGTGGCGCGGTCACCGAGAGCTCCGGCCTGGTGCGGATCCTCAAGGACCTCTCGGCGTCGATCGAGGGTCGCGACGTGCTCATCGTCGAGGACATCATCGACACGGGCCTGACGCTCAACTACCTGGTGCGCTACCTGCGCGGCAAGAACCCCCGGAGCCTGCGTATCTGCGCGCTGCTGGACAAGCCCGCCCGGCGCCTCGTGGACATCGACATCGACTACCGAGGCTTCACCATCCCCGACAGCTTCGTCATCGGCTACGGCTTGGACTACGGCGAGGTGTATCGGAACCTGCCGTTCATCGGGGTGCTGCGTCCCGAGGTCTACGCCCAGGCATGAGACGAGGCCTGGGCCCGGGTCGGGCCATCGTGGGGGTCGGCGCGCTGCTGGCGATCGTCGGCGCGTTCCTGCCGTGGAGCTACGCGGGTGGCGGCGAGCTGCCCCGCCAGACCTGGAACGCGTTCGAGGCCGGCGCCGCGGTGGGCACCTTCGTCGCCGCCATCTGCCTGCTGGCGCTGCTCATCCTGCCCTACGCGTCACCCAGCGGACGGTCGAGCCTCGATCGCTGGATGACCTTCGTGATCCTGGCCGGGGTCATGGTGGTGTCCACGGTCCTCCAGATCCTCCAGCTCCTGCCCGGCGGGGCGCTCAAGCTGACGCCGCCCCTGGACGTGCTCGGCCTGTACCTGGGCGTCATCGGCACCCTGCTCGTGGTCTGGGGCGTCGCGGAGATCGTCAACGAGGAGGCACGGGCGCGTGCCGCGAGCGGGCCTCGGCACATGACGGCCTTCCGGCCCCCCAAGCGGAAGTGAGCGCCACGCTTCGGTTCCTGGGCGCGGCCGGCACGGTGACCGGCAGCAAGCACCTGCTGGATTCGGGCATGGCCTCGACGATGGTCGACTGCGGCTTGTTCCAGGGCACCCGCGACCTGCGCGACCGCAACTGGCGGCGACTGCCCATCGAGGTCCCGGCGGTGTCGTCGGTGGTCCTGACCCATGCCCACATCGACCACTGCGGCTATCTCCCCCGCCTGCGAGCCGACGGGTTCGCGGGTCGCATCCACGCCACCTCCGCGACCAACGAGCTGGTGCGCATCGTGCTCCCTGACTCGGCCCATCTCCAGGAGGAGGAGGCACGGGAGGCCAACGAGGGTGGCTACAGCAAGCACAGCCCGGCGCTCCCGCTGTACGACACCGAGGATGTCGCCCGGACGCTGCCCCAGCTCACCGACCTGGCGCATGGCGAGCGGCGCGAGGTGGCCACAGGCATCGCCGTGACGCTCGGCCGTGCCGGCCACATCCTGGGCTCGTCCATCGTCCGGGCCGAGGTCGGCGGACGACGCGTGGTGCTGAGCGGCGACCTGGGCCGACCCGCCCACCCCCTGCTGCTGCCGCCCGAACCCATCGGCGAGACCGACTGGATCGTGGTCGAGAGCACGTACGGTGACCGGAAGCACGACGAGCAGGAGAGCATCGTCGGCCTCGAGACCACCATCACGCAGACCGTTGCGCGCGGCGGGACGGTGGTGATCCCGGCGTTCGCGGTCGACCGCACCGAGATCATCCTCCACCACCTGGACCGGATGGCCGAGGAGCGCCGCCTGCCGGACGTGCCCATCTACGTGGACAGCCCCATGGCCCTCGCCGCGCTTCGGGTGTACCGCGAAGCGGCTCGCACGGCATCGCCGGAACTCCGGGCGGGCGTGCCGCTCGATGCCACGCCGTTCCTCTCGGACCGCCTCCGCGAGGTCCAGGACGTGGAGGCATCCAAGCGGCTGAGCGCGTCGCGCGAGCCCAAGGTCATCATCGCCGCGAGCGGCATGGCCACCGGTGGTCGGGTGGTCCATCACCTTGCGGCCTTCCTGCCGGACGAGCGCAGCAGCATTGTGCTGGTCGGCTATCAGGCGCCAGGCACGCGAGGACAGGCGCTCCTCGCCGGCGCGCGGGAGCTCAAGATGCACGGCCGCTACGTGCGCGTCCGGGCGCGCGTGGTCAACCTGCCCGCGTTCAGCGTCCATGCCGATGCCGACGAGATCATGGGGTGGCTACGGACGGCCCAGGGAACGCCCAAGGGCGTGTACCTGGTCCATGGCGAACCCGGCCCGGCCCGGCACCTCGCGGACCGAATCGACGCGGAGCTGGGCTGGATGGCCGTCGTGCCCTCGCTGGACGAGGTGGTCCGGCTCTAGGCGCCACGCTCGGACGGGCATGCTCACCGATCCGCCGCCGATGCGATGTGGTCGAGTCAGTTGCTACAAGTGTCCCCAGCGTGGTATCACGTACCGTGCGGAGCCCGGTTCATGAGTGGGAGGGGGCTCGCGTGCGCAACGCAACCATCAGGAGGACCCGATGATCCAGCGGAGCCGTTTCGCGCTCCTGACCGTGCTGATGCTCGTCGTCGCCTTGGCGATCAGTGCGTGCGCATCGAAGCCGGCCGCCACGCCGACGGCGGTGCCAGCCACGACAGCACCGACCGCCGAGGCCACCGAGCAGCCGACCGAAGAGCCTTCCGTCGAGCCGACCGAGGCCGCGACCGAAGTCCCGACGGCGGTCGCCAGCGCCCCAGTCGTCGCGACCGCCTCCCCCGTCGTGACCGAGCCGCCCACGCCGAGCCCCGTCGTGACGGAGCCGCCGACCCCGAGCCCGGTGGTGACCGAGCCGCCGACCCCGAGCCCGGTGGTGACCGAGCCGCCCACGCCGAGCCCCGTGGTGACGGAGCCCCCCACCCCGAGCCCGGTGGTGACCGAGCCGCCGACCCCGAGCCCGGTGGTGACCGAGCCCCCACCCCCAGCCCGGTGGTGACCGAGCCCCCCACCCCCAGCCCCGTCGTGACCGAGCCGCCGACGCCGAGCCCGGTGGTGACCGAGGCCCCGACCCCGAGCCCCGTCGTGACGGAGCCGCCGACCCCGAGCCCGGTCGTGACCGAGCCGCCGACGCCGAGCCCCGTCGTGACCGAGCCGCCCACGCCGAGCCCGGTCGTGACCGAGGCCCCGACCCCGAGCCTGGCTCCGTCCATCGCGCCGAGCATCGCGCCCAGCGTGGCACCGAGCATCGCCCCGAGCCTGGCTCCGTCCATCGCGCCCAGCGTGGCGCCGAGCATCGCCCCGTCCATCGCCCCGAGCCTGGCTCCGTCCATCGCGCCCAGCGTGGCCCCGTCGAACGACCTGCTGGCGCGCATCAAGGAGAAGGGCGTCATCCGGGTCAGCATCGAGCCGCAGTACCCCCCGTACTCGTTCCAGAAGCCCGATGAGACCTTCGATGGCTTCAACGTGGACGTGGCCAACGAGATCGCCAAGCGACTCGGTGTCACCGCAGCATTCGAGATTCCGAGCTTCGACTTGGTCGTCGCCGGAAGCTGGAACGACCAGTGGGACATGAGCGTGGGTGCGGTGACCATCACGGACCCACGCAAGGAGGTCCTCGACTTCACGCAGCCCTATGCCTACAGCCCCGCCCAGATGGCCGTGACCAACGCGTCCGGCATCACGACCCTGGATGGCCTGGCTGGCCAGACCGTCTGCGTCGGCGCTGCCACCACCTATCAGCAGTGGATCGAGGGCACGCTCTCGCTCGTCGATGCGCCTCCGCCGGCGGTACCTCCCGCTGGGGCCACGACGTTCCCCCTGCCGACCGATACGGACTGCATCCTCCCGGTCCAGTCCGGCACCGCGAACTTCCAGGGATGGCTCACGAGCGCCGACACCCTCGAGCCGGCGCTCGCCTCCGGCATCCCCATGACCGCGGTCGGGGATCCCGTGTTCTACGAGTCACTCGGCATCGCCTTCGACAAGACCGTGGCGGACAACGAGGCGTTGGTCGCGGCGGTCGACGCCATCGTTGGCGAGATGCATCAGGACGGGACGCTCCTGACGCTGTCGGAGAAGTGGTTCAACGGCAAGGATCGCGTCACGGCTCACTGACCGCGAGCGACTCTTCGAGACCAGCAGAGAGCGGGGTAGCCTGACCAGGGCCCCCGCTCTTTCATATCCGGCGAGGAGGCCTGCCCGTGGATGCCACATCGGGGTCCGGCAGCGCGCCGATCCTAGGCGCGATCATGGCCGCCCAGCGACGACGCAGGCGGGTCTACCAGCTCGTCTTCGTCATGACGTGGCTGGTCCTCATCACAGGGGTCGTGGTCCTGCTCACGACGCGGTTCGACTGGCAGTTCTACGCCGACTGGTGGTGGTACATGCTGCGCGGCGCGGAGGCGACCGTGCTGCTGACGATCTTCTCGATCACGCTCGCCTGTGTCCTGGCCGTCGCGGGCGCCCTCGGTCGGCTCTCGACGAACCCCGTGGTGAACGGTGTCGCCTCCCTGTATGTGTCGCTGATACGGGGCACCCCGCTCCTTGTCCAGATCTTCGTCTGGGCATACGCCGTCGGGGAGCTGGGTCTGGTGCTGCCATTGTTCGTGGCAGGGATCGTGGCTCTGGGAGTCAACTACGGCGCGTACATGACCGAGATCTTCCGCGCCGGCATCCAGGCGGTGCCGTCCGGCCAGCGTGAGGCCGCCCAGGCGCTGGGTATGCCCGAGCGCCTGATCATGCGGCGGATAGTCCTGCCCCAGGCGTTCCGGATCGTCATTCCCGCAATCGGCAACGACTTCATCGCGATGATCAAGGACACGTCGTTGGTGTTCGCGATCGGCATCCAGGAGCTGCTGTTCCGGGCGAACTCCGCTGGCCGCCAGACCGTGAACATCATGGAGTCGCTGTTGTTCGCTGCGCTGGTGTACTGGGTCCTCACCCTGTTCTTCTCGTACATCCAGCAGCGTGTCGAGCGCCGCATGGCGCGAAGTGACCGCTGATGGAGCTGGGCGAGGTCGTCGTCTCCGCCACCGGCATCGAGAAGTACTTCGGCAGCAACCATGTGCTGCGGGGCATCAGTCTGGAGGTCCGCCAGCACGAGACCGTGATGCTCATCGGCAGGTCAGGCAGCGGCAAGACCACCATGCTCCGATGCCTCAACTTCCTGGAGGAGCCGACCGTGGGCACGGTCCGCATCGGCGACATCTCGGTGGATGCGGACCCCCTGCACACGAGGGACAGGACGCACCGAGAGCGGATCCGCCAGCTCCGAATGCAGGCGGGCATGGTGTTCCAGGACTTCAACCTGTTCCCCCACATGACCGTGATCCAGAACTGCATCGAGGCACCCGTCCGGGTCCGGCACGTGGCGCGCGATGCCGCCGTCGTGACCGCCGAGCGCTACCTCGACAAGGTGCAGCTGCTCCACAAGCGGGACGAGTACCCGTCACGCCTCTCGGGCGGTCAGAAGCAGCGGGTCGCCATCGCCCGGGCGCTGTGCATGGAGCCCCGCGTGCTGCTGTTCGACGAGCCGACGAGCGCCCTGGACCCGGAGCTCGTGGGCGAGGTGCTCCAGGTGATGGAGCAGCTGGCCCATGAGGGCTCCACCATGATCGTGGTGTCCCACGAGATGGCGTTCGCCCGCGAGGCCGCGGACCGCGTCGTGTTCCTGGAACAGGGTGTCATCCTGGAGGAGGGACCGCCGGAGCTCCTGCTCGACCATCCGCAGCAGGAGGCCACCCAGCGGTTCCTTCGACGGTTCCTGCGACAGCCCGGCGCACAGGACGCGGGCGCCGGGCCGGGTGACGCACCCTGAGGGCGCTCAGATCTCTCCCAGGTACGCTCGGCGGACGTCCGCGTTCGCGGCGAGCGCGGCGGCGCTGTCGGCCATGATGACCTTGCCCGTCTGGAGCACGTAGCCGCGACTCGCCACCTGGAGCGCCTGGAGCGCGTTCTGCTCCACGAGCAGGATGGACACGCCCTCGGCGTGGATGTTGACGATGGTCTCGAAGATGAACTCCACGAGCGTGGGCGCCAGTCCCATGGATGGCTCGTCCAGCAGCAGCAGGCGCGGCTTGGCCATCAGGGCGCGGGCCATGGCCAGCATCTGCTGCTCGCCGCCTGACAGGGTCCCCGCGATCTGCTTCGAACGCTCCTTGAGTCGCGGGAACATCGTGTAGCCGCGCGCGATGCCCTCCTCGATGGTCGCCTTGTCCTTGACGGTGTAGGCGCCCATGCGGAGGTTCTCCTCCACGGTCAGCCGAGCGAACACCCGTCGGCCCTCGGGCACCTGGACGATGCCCATCCCCACGAGGTGGTGCGATGGCACGGGGGCGAGGTCCCGCCCGTCGAGACGCACGGCCCCCTGGCGGGGGGTCAGCAGGCGGCTGATGGTGTTGAGGGTCGTCGTCTTGCCGGCGCCGTTGGTGCCGATGAGCGTGACGATCTCCCCTTCCTCGACGGCCAGGGAGACCCCCTTGAGGGCATGGATGTTGCCGTAGTAGGTGTGGAGGTCCTCGACCTCGAGCAGCGCCACGTCAGCTCGCCTCGGCGGCGACCGCCGCTGCGGCGCCCTTGCCCAGATAGGCCTCGATGACCCGCGGGTCACGCTGGATGGTCGCCGCGTCGCCCTCCGCGATCCGCTGGCCGTAGTCCAGGACCGTGATGCGGTCGGAGATGCCCATCACGACGTGCATCTCGTGCTCGATGAGCAGGATGGTGATCCCGAGGTCATCCCGCAGCCGGCGGATGAGGTCGGTCATCTCGTGGGTCTCGGCAGGGTTCATGCCCGCGGTCGGTTCGTCCAGCAGCAGCAGCCTGGGGCGTGTCGCGAGCGCGCGGGCGATCTCCAGCCGCCGTTGGTCGCCATAGGGCAGGTTGCTCGCCTGGATGTGGCCCTTGCCGCGCATGCCCACGTAGTCCAGCAACCGCATCGCCTCCTCGGTGGCGTGCCGCTCCTCGGCACGCACGGCCGAGGTCCGGAGCACGCCTTGGATCCACGAGGTGGTCATGTGCTGGTGCTCGCCCACGCGCACGTTGTCGAGCGTGGACATCCCCCCGAACAGGCGGATGTTCTGGTAGGTGCGCGACAGCCCGAGGTGCGCGATCTTGTGGGACGGCAGCCGATGGATCTCGTGGCCGTCGAGGACGATCCGCCCCTCGTCGATGCGATAGAAGCCGGCGATGCAGTTGAAGAACGTGGTCTTGCCCGCACCGTTGGGGCCGATGACGCTCGCGATCATCCCTTGCTCCAGGGTGAAGTCGAGCGCCTGCACGGCCAGCAGGCCACCGAAGCGCTTGGTCGCCCCTTCGACCTCCAGCAGCGCCATCAGGACGGCTCCACGGCTGCGGTCGCGCCGAGTGGGTCATCCTGCGACGCATCGTGGTGCATCTCCTGGCGGCCGATGCGCGTGGGGATGAGCCCCTCTGGGCGGAACCGCATCATCAGGATGAGCACCGCGCCATAGAACAGGAAGCGGTACTCCGAGAACTCCCGGAACAGCTCCGGGAGGCCGATGAGCACGATGGCGCCGACCACGACGCCCGGGATGCTCCCCATGCCGCCCACGATGATGATGGCCACCACGTTGATGGACACCAGGAGCTGGATGCTGCTGGGGAAGATCGACCCGATGAGCGACGCGAAGATCGCACCGCCCAGGCCTGCGAACGCCGCCCCGAGCATGTACGCCAGGACCTTGGTCTGGACCAGGTTGACGCCCAGTGCCTCGGCCACGTCCTCGTCCTCGCGGATGGCGAGCCAGGCGCGGCCCAGCCGGGAGCCGCGCAGCCGCCAGGCGACGAACGCGATGATCGCGGCGCACGCGAGCGCGATGTAGTAGATCTGGTTGGGGCCCGCGAGGAAGCTGTCCGGCGGCACGTCGAGCGGCTTGGGGATGTTGGTGATGCCGCGCGGTCCGCCAAGCCACGGCTTGAGCAGGTCGGAGCCCACCAGGATCCGGATGATCTCGCCAAAGCCGAGCGTCGCGATGGCCAGGTAGTCGCCGCGCATGCCGAGCAGCGGCAGGCCCAGGACGACGCCGAACGCCATCGCCACGAGCACCGCGACCGGCACGGCAGCCCAGAACGACCATTGGGCGATCCCATACTCCCCGGTGGACGTGAGCAGCCCCATGGTGTATGCGCCCACCGCGAAGAACGCCACGAAGCCCAGGTCGAGCAGGCCGGCCAGGCCCAGGGTGATATTGAGCCCGAGACCGGCGAGCACATAGAGCGCGATGAGCGCGACCACCTGCGCGAAGAACGGGCCCAGACCCAGCGGCAGCGCAAGGACGAGCAGCAGCAGCACCCCACCGAGGGGCACGGAGGCCGCCCGCTTCTGTCCCTGGGGCATCGCCCGGACGCGCTCCCGCAGGCGGAAGCCTCGCATGACCGGGATGATCGAGATGCCGATGACGAAGACGATGATGGCGCCCACGGGCTGGAGGCCGTCGGCCGCGAACAGCTGCCTGGCGAGGCCTGACAGTGGGCCCGCCAGCATCGGCGTTCGCAGGAGGCCCGCGAACAGGCCCATCACCAGCACCAGGGTGAGGGCGAGGATGAGGCTGGACCGGATGAGCTCGGGCAGCAGCCAGATCGCGGCCCCAAGACCGCCCACCACCGCGCCCACGAGCATCGGGAACCAGAAGCCGCTCGTGCCCATGCCGTTCGTCAGCACGTTCCACAGGTCCGGTGACGCATTGAGGAAGACCGCTCGGAGGTTGACCACCGATCCCAGCAGCACGAGCGCAGAGAGCATGGCGCCGGGGATCAGCCCTGCAAGCACGCCCGCGCCGATCGACACCGCCGGTCGCGGCTGGCCTCGCCACCGGATGGCGGTCGCCAGGCCGGCGCCAAAGAACGTGATGAGGAGCGCGGCCTGACCAAGGGTGACGACATCCTTGATGAGCGGACGCGCATCGAAGGTGGGCACGATGCCCACGAGGCAGAGGTAGATGCCCATCACCCCGCCCGCCAGACCGACCTGCACGGCTGTGCGTGCCGCCTGGCCCCCGACGGACGCCACCGGTGCGATGGGTGCCCGATCCACGGTCGAGGCGGTCATGCGCGGGACCTCGACAGGCGCTCGCCCATGATCCCTTGCGGCCTGAAGATGAGCACGAGAACGAGGATCGTGAACGCGATGACGTCCTTGAGCTGGTTGGGTGACGGCACACCCAGACCATCGAGGAACAGCGTGGGTCCCACCGACTCCAGCTCACCCAGGATGAAGCCGCCGATCATGGCGCCGGGGATGCTGCCGATGCCCCCCAGGACCGCGGCGGTGAACGCCTTGACACCTGGCGTGAAGCCGCTGAAGAAGAAGACCTGTCGGAACATCAGTCCGTACAGCACGCCTGCAGCCCCGGCCATCGCGGCACCCACCGCGAAGGTCGTCACGATGGCCCGGTTCACGTCGATGCCCATGAGCGCTGCGGTCGCCTTGTCCTCCGACACGGCGCGGATGGCGGTGCCGGACTTTGTGCGCATCACGAACAGGTAGAGCGCGGCCATCATCCCGATGGCGGACCCGATGACGAGGACGTCCAGCCACTTCAGCCGCAGGATGCTCACGATGGGCAGATCCACGGGCTTGGACAGGAAGGGCACGTCGGGATACGCGTAGATGCCGGGACCGAACAGGCCCCGCACCGTGTACTGCAGAAAGAACGACGCACCGATGGCGCTGATGAGCAGCACCAAGCGCGGTGCGTTGCGCAGAGGGCGATACGCGATGCGCTCCACGACGAGCGCCGTCACGACGGACACCGTCATTGCCACGAGGATCATGAAGGCGATCGCGACGATGGCCACCAGCGGGCTGGCGGTGAGCAGGCCCATGCCGGCCACCAGCGTCCCCGCGAAGAACCCCGCGAAGGCGCCGACCATGAAGATCTCGCCATGCGCGAAGTTGATCATGCGCAGGATGCCGTAGACCATCGTGTAGCCCAAGGCGATGAGCGCGTAGATCGCACCCAGCGACAGGCCCCCGACGATGAGGTCGATCCAGACCTCGACGGAATACTTGTCGCGGGCGAGCGTGGCCAGCGAGCCGATGACGACGATGAGCAGGACGGCAATCCGGAACACCCACAGGAACACCGCGATCGCGATGTCCAGGAGGCGCTCCGTGAGGCTGTTTCGCTCCGCCCAGGCGGTGGGGTTCTGCATCGTTCCCATCGGCTGATACGAACGGTCCGGGCGGATAGTCCGCCCGGACCGTCGACTCAGTGCTGCTTGACCGTCAGCCTGCCGGCGATGCCGCCGGGGACGCGGTGCTGTCGCCGGTGGGCCACACGGGCACCGTGGGCACCGTCCCGTTGGCAACGTTGTCCGCGCTCACCTCGTAGATGGCGATCGCGGGCGAGCCGCAGTCACCCGAGGCGCTGCACGTCAGGTTGCCGATGATGCCCGGGTAGTCCGTGGTGGCGTAGATGGCGTCGCGGAGCGCGCCCTTGGGGATGTAGGTCGTGCCGTCCGCGTCGGTCGTGGCGACCTTCTGGATTGCCTGGAACAGGATGCCCGTGGCGTCGTACGCGTGCGCGTGGAAGACGGCCGTGGGATCGGAGCCGTACTTGGTCTTGTAGGCCGCGAGCAGGTCCGCATAGCCAGCGCCGAACTTCGAGAAGTCGGGGCTGGAGAGGAAGAAGCCCTCGACGTTGGGGCCAGCGGCCTTGATGAAGTCGGGGTTGAAGATGCCGTCGGAGCCGGCCAGCGTCACACCGTCGAGGCCCTCGACCTCGGACGACTGGGCGACGATGTAAGCACCGGCTGCCGTGAAGATCGGCAGGTAGATGAGCTCGGGACCGCTGGCCGCGATGGTGGTCAGCACGGAGTGCATGTCCGTCTGGTCCTTCGTCACGGCCTCCTGGTCGGTGATGGTGCCACCGGCCTCGGTGAAGGCGTCCGCGAAGACCTGCTGGAGCGCCTCGGCATAGGCCGAGCCGTCATGGATGGTCGCGGCCTTGGTGATGCCCTTCTCCTTGGCCCACTGCGCCACGGCGAGCCCCTGGAACGCATCGCTGTGGGCGGTGCGCAGGAAGCCGGCGTACGAGGGGTCGCGGTCGGGGGCGGTCAGGGTCGGGCGGGTCGCCGACGGCGAGATCGTCGTCAGCCCGGCGGAGGTCAGCGTCGCGATGCCACCGACGGTCTCGTCGGAGCAGCTCGAGCCGATGAGGCCGACGAGCGTGGTGTCGGCTGCCATCTTGGTGGCCGCGGTGGCGCCGCCCTCCGGGGTGCACAGGGCATCCTCGGACGTCAGCTGGATGTCGCGGTCGAGCAGCTTGCCGCCGACCGCATCCACGGCGAGTTCCACGCCATGGAGCGAGTCCGTGCCCAGCGAGCCGTCGGCACCCGACAGGACGCCCCAGAACCCGATGTGCAGCGGCTCGCCCGCCGGGATCGCGACGACACCCAGGGGGTCCTCGGGTGCCTGGGCGAAGGCCGGCACGGCGGCCGAGATCGCGAGGGCGCCCGCGGCGCCGATGATGCCGAGCTTCCTCAGCTTCATAGGGACTGTGTCCTCCCTTGTGGTTGACTCGCCGACCCGTCTCGGGTCGGACCATGGCGGCCTGCCGTGTCACGACCCGTCGACCGGGTGGCAGCAGGAGGACATCGGGGGCTTGGGACACGTGGGGTGCGCGACCTCAGGGTCCCGTGCCTCGGAGACCTCCTCCAGATCCCCAATCGCCGAACTGGGACACGAACGCTCAGGGCGCCCACGGTGGCCGCCTGCGCGTTCGCGTATGATAGTCACCGACGTCTCGAATGCAAGACGTCCGAGCGCCCCGGGGCGTGTGCGGGCAGTGACCCCATGGTGGGTCCTGCGATCACCCGGTGCGGCGCGCTCGGCACGTCGCCGAGGCCCCCAGTCGCGCCAGGCGCAGGCCAGCCGACCGGACCCCCAGGATGCCGGGGACGTCCAGCGCCCGATGGAACGGGCGCGCACGGGAGCGCGAGATCGGCGAGTGCCATCGCGGCACATCGACCAGAGGGATCGCGGGCCCCGACCCACTCAAACGTGGCCATCGCCGGTCGTGATGGCTTCGCACCGCAGCACACAGGAGTCCTGCGTGAGCAAGAACGTCGCCGTCTTCGTGGACGTGGCGAACATCTTCTATGCGGCCAAGGCCGCCGGCGTGGACATCGACTACGTCACCCTGCTCAAGGCGTCGACCGCCGGCCGCGATTTCGTGCGTGCGTACGCATACACCGGGCTCGATCCGGAGAACGAGAACCAGCGGCAGTTCCACTCCTTCCTGACGCGCTCCGGCTACAAGGTCGTCAGCAAGGACATCCGCAAGTACGGCGACGGACGGATCAAGGCGAACCTCGACATCGAGCTCGTGGTCGACATGATGCGCATGGCGCAGCACATCGACATCGCGGTGGTCGTGTCCGGCGACGGTGACTTCGCGCCCGCCATCCGGGCGGTCCAGCAGCAGGGCGTCCGCGTCGAGGTGGTCAGCTTCCGGGGCAACACCAGCTCCGACCTCATCGACGTGGCCGATGTGTTCACGGACATCTCGCAGCTCGCGCGCGTCGAGCGCGGCGAGCGCAGCGGCCGCCGCGTGGCCGCCGAGGACGACCTGTCGATGACGGCCGTCCCCGAGAAGGAGACGGACACGGGCAGCCGCCGCCGCCGGGGTGACGGTCGTCGGACCGAGCGCACCGAGCGCACCGAGCGGGGCGAGCGCACCGAGCGGGCCGCGGGCCGCCGGAGCGCGGAGCCGGCCGCCGAAGGCAGCAACCTGATCGTGCTGCCCGGGGAGCGCCTGTCCCGGGTCGCGCCTGGCGAGGAGGAGGAGCTGCTCGACGAGACCGAGGCGCTCGACGTCGTCACGGCCGACGAGGGCGAAGGCGCCGAGGGCGAAGGCGGCGAGGGTGCCATCGACCAGGGCGAGGGACGCCGCCGGCGCCGCCGCCGGGGTGGTCGAGGCCGCGGTCGAGGCCGCCGGGCGGAGGGCGAGGGCCAGCCGATCGCGGTGGTCGAGGGCGAGGCGGTCGAGGAGGCCATCCTCGAGGACGAGCTGCTGGAGGAGGAGGTCGCGCCGCTGCCACAGCACTCGACCTTCGGGTCCGTCTGGGAGAGCCAGATCGGGACCGCCCCCAGCGCACCCAGCGTCGCCCCGAGCGCCGACGACGAGGACGCCTACGACGACGAGCCGGAGATCCCGGAGTACCTGCTGGCGGAGCGCCGGCAGCAGGGTCGCGGCGGTCGCAACCGGGGCGGACGTGGCCAGAGCCAAGGTCGTGCCCAGGGTGGCTATCGGTCGGCCGTCGACCGGGAGCGCTATGGCCGGACCGGCAGCCCCGCCAGCGGCGGCTTCGGCAGCCGCGAGCGCACGGGCGGTCAGGGCCAGGGTCGAGGCCAGGGCCAGGGTCGCGTGCAGTCGCAGCCCCGCCCTCAGCCCCGCCCCGCGCCTCCCGTTCGCGAGGAGCGGCCGGGCGCGACCGCCGAGCCGTGGTCGGAGGTGCCCGCCGAGGTCCAGGAGCTGCTGCGCGCGGAGCTCGCCCGGCGCTCGTCGGGCGGCGCCGCCAAGGCAGCGCCCGCGGCCAAGGCATCGGCCGGGCCGGTCGCGGAGGCCGCCGAGGCCCCCGCCAAGCCGACACGCCGCCGAGCCCACCAAGGCAGCGCCAGCCAGGCCGCCGCCGCCGAGCTGATCGCGGAGGCCGCCGAGGCCCCCGCCAAGCCGACACGCCGCCGGGCCACCAAGGCAGCGCCAGCCGAGGCCGCCGCCGCCAAGGCAGCGCCCGCGGCCAAGGCATCGGCCGAGCCGGTCGCGGAGGCCGCCGAGGCCCCCGCCAAGCCGACACGCCGCCGGGCCACCAAGGCAGCGCCAGCCGAGGCCGCCGCCGCCGAGCCGGTCGCGGAGGCCGCCGAGGCCCCCGCCAAGCCGACCCGCCGCCGGACCACCAAGGCCGCGGCGACGGTCGGTGAGGGCTGACGCCGAGCCCACTCAGGGCCCGCGGGGGCGATACCGCACCCGCGGGCATCCACTCGCGCTCGCCGGCGTCGCACGGGCGGTCGCCAGCGAACGGCCCCCGCAGGCCGTGCTCATGGTCGGTCCGGCGGGCGTGGGCAAGACCACGCTCGCGCACGACCTCGCGGCAGGGCTGCTGTGCCTGGCGCCCGATCCGCTCGACCGTCCGTGCCGGGACTGCGCGGCGTGCCGCAAGCTGGCACACGGCAACCACCCCGACCTCCATCGCCTGGCCCCGGACGGTGCCGGCGAGCAGATCCGACTCGCCCAGGTCCAGACGCTGACGTCGGAGCTTGCCCTGATGCCCATGGAGGGTCGCGTGCGGGTCGCCATCATCGAGTCGGCGCACCGGCTCAACCCCGACGCCCAGAACGCGCTCCTCAAGACGCTCGAGGAGCCAGTCGGCGCGGCGTGCATCGTGCTGTGCGCCGATGACCCCGCGGCGATCCTGCCCACCGTCGCCAGCCGCTCCGCTCGCGTCCGTCTGGGGCCGGTCCCCACCGCCGTGGTCGCCGGTCTGCTGGTGCACGAGGGGTTGGCCGATGCCCCCGCCGCCGCCGCCCTCGCCCGCGCCGCGGCCGGGTCCCCCGGCCTCGCGCTCGCCCTCGCTCGCAGCCCGGAGGCGCTCCTGGCACGGGAGCGCATCGTCCGCCAGCTGGCGGACCTCCTGCCGGCGGATCGACGCACGCGGCTCGGGGCGAGCGCCAGCCTGATGGCTGACGGCGCGGCGCTCGACGCCGCCCTGCGTGGGGCGCTCCTGGACGAGGATGGGGCGGCGCCCGATGCCGACCAGACGGGCCGCACGTCGGCCGCGCGTGGCAGAGGGCGCGCCGCACCCGCGCGCGCATCGGCGCGACCCGAGCCCGCCGAGCGCCGCCGGGCTGCCCGTCACGTGCTCGCCGTCTGGCGCGAGGTGGGCCGCGACCTCGCGGTGATGTCCGGCCACGCAGGGGCTGGGATCCGTCATCTGGAGGTGCTCGAGGAGCTCCAGACGCTGGCCCCGTCGATCGAGCCCACGGAGCTGCTGGCGTTCCTCGACCGGCTCGACGGCTGGTCCGCCGCGCTCGACGCCTACGCCAGCCCCGAGCTCGTCGTGGACGGTGCGCTGCTCGCATGGCCGCGCCCCCGAGCCGTCGCGTGAGCGGTCAGCTCCGGCTCCACCTCATCGTGCGTGGCCATGTCCAAGGGGTCGGCTTCCGCTGGTTCGTGGTGCGCGCGGCGGCGGGGCTCGACCTGGCCGGCTGGGTGATGAACCGGTCCGACCGCGCCGTGGAGCTGGTCGCGGAGGGCGATGCCGAGCGTCTCGAGGAGCTGCTCGCGGTCGTGCGCGAGGGTCCGCCCTCCAGCGTCGTCGAGGACGTGGAGGTCATCCGGTCACCCGCGAGCGGTGGCCTGGGCTCGTTCCACATCCGCAGCGGCGCCCACCCGGGCGACTAGGCACCCTCGGGGCGCGTCGGGAGGGTCAGGGCTGGGGTTCGGGAGACGTGGTGGGGGCCGGCGTCGGGGTTGGCCTGGGCGTGGGGGCGGGGTCGGGTGCCCAGCGGCGTCGCTCCGCGGCACAGGAGCCCTTGCGTGACTCCCGGACCACGATCCCCGTGGCGCCGATGCGCAGCCGGACCCATGCCTCGTCGTTGTTGGTGTTCGACTGCCGGAACCGCTCCTTGGGGTCGGCGGTCACGCACAGCAGGTACTCCCCGCGCGGCACGCCCGTCACGTCGATGTACTGGCCCTCGAAGTCCCAGGGATACGTGTCCTGCCACCCGGCCGACAGCCCCACGTGGACCCGCAGGCTGCTGGGCGTGCCGCACCGACTCTCGGCGTACACCCGGCGCGGCGGCCCGAAGGGTCGGACCCGCGCGATGTCGAAGAAGCAGAACCCGAACTTCCTGGCGACCCGTGGCTCGGGGTTGGTGACGCCCAGACGCCACAGGCGGTAGCCCTCGAAGTCCACCACGTGCCAGTGGCGATGGTGGTCGCCCACCTCGAACCGCATCCGAGCCGTGGTGGCGACCGAGGTCCACGAGCCGTCCGTGCGTCGGATGCGCTGTCGCACGGTCATGGTGGGGCAGCGGCTGGTGGAGCGGCAGGCGCGCCTGCCGACCACATCGATGGGACCCCGCCCCTCGTTCACCAGGATGGTCGTGAACCGGAGCAGGCGATGACCCTTGAGCGCGCCGCTCCGGACACGCACCAGACGCACGTCGCGCGGCTTGGCCATGCGCAGGTCGGGCAGCAGGGCCGTGGGCGTCGCCGCCACGGCGTCCGGGATGGCTGGCAGCAGCTGGGTGGCCAGCACCGCGGCCACGAGCGCGGCGAGGATGGGCAGGCGCGAGCGCCTGGACGAGGCCAACGTGCGATTCCCTCCCTGCGCGTTCCCGGCCCCAAGGGTACCGGTCACGGCACGAGGCGCGATGGGCCCGGACGTCCGTACCCCGGATCGGCGGCGGCCCGTGGCTGTATCGTGGGAGGGGCCATGGAGTACCGGATCGCTCGTGAGGCCCGAGACCGCTACCACCTGGACGAGGCGCACTTCACATCCCGTGCCCAGGCCGCGGACACGGGCGTGGCGCGCCGCGCCGCGTGGCGCATCGTCCAGGAGGGCGGCGCGCGCCCGGATCGGCCCGTCAACGGTGGCGACCTGGCGGCCATCGCCCTCATCCATGAGCTGCAGCATCGTGCCATCGACCAGGCGAACGTCCTGACCACCGCGGTGACCAAGGGCCACCTCGGCGCGCTCGAGGACTTCGAGGGCCTGTTCCCGTCGCGACCGGTGTACGTGGAGGCCGAGGACCCCCACCGTCATCTGCGCGCCAAGACGGATGGTTCGCCCAACCGACTGCTCACCGCGGAGGAGCTGCTGCTGGTGTGGGTCGCCAACCGCAACCCGGCGTTCATGCGCTACGACGAGCTGTTCGACGAGACCGACCTCGCGCGTCGCGCGGGCTATCCCGAGGTGGTTGACGCGATTCGCGCCCGGACCTCCAAGGAGGCGCGCGCCACCGGCGGTCAGGACCTGGTCGAGCGGCTGCTGGAGCCGGCGCGTCAGGCGCCCGAGTCGCTGGCCGACCAGCTTCGCTGGATCGCCGCGAACTGGGCGGACCTGGTCGACGACGAGCTGCTGCGGCTGCTCACCCGGACCATCGACGTGCTCGCCGAGGAGGAGGAGGGGGCCAAGCGGGCCTGGGAGCGTCATGCCGGCGGGCCTGGCGATGTCCAGCCAGCCGCCCTGTTCGGGTTCGGCGGCGCCCAGGATGAGCCAGAATCGTTCAGCCCGGACCGTGACTGGATGCCCGACCTGGTGCTCCTGGCCAAGAGCACCTATGTCTGGCTCGACCAGCTGTCCCGGGCGCACGGCCGGGCGATCCGAACCCTGGACGCGGTCCCCGACGAGGAGCTGGACACGATCCGGGCGCGTGGCTTCACGGGGCTCTGGCTGATTGGCCTGTGGCAGCGGAGCATCGCCAGCCAGCGAATCAAGCAGCTCCGCGGCAACCCCGAGGCGGTGGCCTCGGCCTACTCGCTGGACGAGTACCGCATCGCCGACGACCTGGGTGGCGAGGCCGCCTGGCGTGACCTGCGCGACCGGGCGTGGGCGCGCGGCATCCGCCTCGCCGCGGACATGGTGCCCAACCACATGGGCATCGACTCGCGCTGGGTGATGGAGCATCCCGAGTGGTTCATCGGCCGCGACGAGCCGCCCTATCCCGCGTACTCGTGGACCGGCCCCAACCTGTCCAACGACGAGCGGGTGGGCATCTATCTGGAGGACCACTACGCCGACGGCTCCGACGCGGCGGTGGTGTTCAAGCGTGTCGACCGCTGGAGTGGCGCCGTCCGATACGTGTACCACGGCAACGATGGGACGGCGATCCCGTGGAACGACACGGCCCAGCTCGACTTCCTGCGCGCTGACGTCCGGGAGCAGGTGATCCGGACCATCGTGGACGTGGCGCGTCGCTTCCCGGTGATCCGCTTCGATGCCGCCATGGTCCTCGCCAAGCGCCACATCCAGCGGCTGTGGTACCCCCTCCCGGGCGGCGGCGGTGGCGCCATCGCGTCACGAGCCGAGTCGTCCCTCAGCCAGGCGGAGTTCGACGCGGCGATGCCCGCGGAGTTCTGGCGCGAGGTCGTCGACCGGATCGCGGCCGAGGCCCCCGACACGCTGCTGCTGGCGGAGGCGTTCTGGCTCCTCGAGGGGTACTTCGTGCGAACCCTGGGGATGCATCGCGTCTACAACAGCGCGTTCATGCACATGCTCCGGGACGAGGACAACGCGGGCTATCGCAAGGTCATCCGGGAGACGGTCGGCTTCGACGCCCGGATCCTGGGGCGCTATGTCAACTTCATGAGCAACCCTGACGAGCGCACGGCCATCGACCAGTTCGGCACGGGCGACAAGTACCTGGGCGTCGCCACGCTGCTCGCGACGCTGCCAGGCCTGCCCATGTTCGGCCATGGCCAGGTGGAGGGCTTCGGCGAGAAGTACGGCATGGAGTTCCGGCGCGCGATGCTCCAGGAGCAGCCGGACCCCGAGCTCGTGGCGAGGCACGAGCGGTCGGTGTTCCCGCTGCTCCGGGAGCGCTGGCGGTTCGCTGGCAGCGAGGGCTTCCGGCTCTTGGATGCGTTCGACGGCGCGACGCTCGACGAGGACGTCTTTGCCTATGCGAACGAACGCCACGGCGCGCGCTCGCTGGTGGTCTATCGCAACCGCTTCGCGGAGGGACGGGTGCGCATCCCCGGGGTGCGCGAGGCCCTCGGCCTGCCGGACGACGCGTCGGCGTGGGTGATCCTGCGCGACCAGCGCTCGGGGCTCGAGTTCCTGCGCAGCTGTCGGGACGTCGCGGCGAACGGCCTCGAGCTGGATCTCCACGCATACCAGTGCCACGTGTTCCTCGACCCGAGCGTGGTCCACGACGACGCCGCAGGGGACTGGGCGCGGCTGGCGTGGCGAATCGGGCTGGGCGGCGTGCCGGACGTCCGAGCCGCGCTCCAGAACCAGCTGCTCGAGCCGACCCGGGTGGCGGTGGCATCGCTGTTCGACGCCCAGGTCGTCCGGGACGTGGCGGGTGCCGCGCTCGCGCCACGAGACGTGGCCGCCGCTGCGCTCGTGGAGCACGCGCTCGAGGTCATCCGGGAGCCACTGGCAGGCGTCGCGAGGGCGACCGGTGCCACGACCGGTCGGGGGGCGTCCCTGGGGACCGTGCGGGACGGGGCCGCCACGCGGCTGCGGGCCATCGTGGGCGCCGTGCGCGCCGGCCGACGCGCTGGTGCCGCGACCGACCAGGCCGCGGTCGCTCGGGGGCTGGGCACCGACCGCGCCCGCTGGACGATCGTGACCTCGTGGGCCGTGGGAGCGTGCCTCGGCGACCTCGTCCGCGCGTCGACGCCCACCGCGACGGTCGGCGTCTTCGACGCGTGGGCGGCAGGCAGCGCGGTCGCGCAGAGTACCGTCGAGCTCGACGTGGCCGAGGACCAGCTCGAGCAGGTCACCCGCACGGTCCGTGGCCTGCTGGCGGTGCCGGTCGGGGCGACCACGCAGCTCTCGGCAGGGGACACGGTCGCAGACGACGCGCTCGCCGGATGGCTGGCGGTGCCCGCGGTCGCAGCCGCGACCGGCTGGAACGATTGGCAGGGCCAGGCCTACGTGGCCCAGGGCCCCTTCGAGCTGTGGCTCGAGGCGCTCGCCGTGCGCGACGCGATCATGGGGACCACGGACGCGCCACGGCTCGCGGCGGACGTGGTGGCACGCGTCGCCGCGGACGGGTACCGTGCGCCAGCACCTAGGCCCAGCGCGGACGCGGACGCGGACGATGACGATCGAGCCGCGCCCGCCGAGCCACCGGCCAAGGGCAAGCGGTCGAAGGGTTGAGGGGTCCCGCGGACGCGGTCGACGGCTTGGAGCGTCTGTCCCGCGAGGTCATCGCCTGTCGCGCCTGCCCGCGCCTGGTGGCGTGGCGGGAGCGGGTCGCGGCGGAGCGGACGGCTCGCTTCGCCGACCAGCCCTACTGGGGTCGCCCCGTGCCCGGCTTCGGCGACCCGACCGCGCGCATCCTCATCGTCGGACTGGCGCCCGCGGCGCACGGCGCCAACCGCACCGGCCGGATGTTCACGGGCGACCGCTCGGGCGACTTCCTGTTCGCGGCGATGCACCGCGTGGGATTGGCGAACCAGCCCACGTCCGTCGCGGCGGACGACGGCCTGCGGCTCCGCGGCACGTGGCTCACGGCCGTCAACCGCTGCGCGCCGCCGGACAACAAGCCGACGCCCGCGGAGCGCGACAACTGCCGGCCCTTCCTCGAGCGGGAGCTGACGCTGCTCCGGGACGCACGCGTCATCGTGTCCCTGGGCGGCTGGTCATGGGACGGCGTGCTGCGTGCGCTCGCCACACGCGGCGTCGTGGCGCGCCCCAAGCCGACGTTCGGCCATGGTGCCGAGGCTGTCCTTGGCCGCTGGACGCTGCTGGGCAGCTATCACCCGAGCCAGCAGAACACGTTCACGGGTCGTCTCACGCCGACCATGCTCGAGGCGGTGCTCCTCCGAGCCCGGGACCTCGCGGGGCTCGACGGGTCGGGCGAGCCGAGCGACGGCTAGCCGGACTTCCTCGACCGGCCACGCCGCTCGGGCGTCATCAGCCCGATGTAGAACCCCAGGTCGGAGCGACGGATGGCGATGTCCACGCCTGCCA
>JAXLXC010000041.1:0-33305 GCA_046328155.1 Chloroflexota bacterium | reverse complement strand
CCACCGGGTCGGGGTCCGCCGAGGCGGGCCGCACGGGCGCCGGGTTGAGCACGATGCCCATCTGCCGGTGGGGCTCGATGGCCCGCATCGCCTGGACGGCCAGGCCATGGCCCAGCAGCACGTGATGAATGGACCGGATGGCCTGCACGGGGTCCTGGATGCCCGGCGCGTGGATGCCCGCCGCATAGCCCAGGAGGCAGACGCACCACGGCTCGTTGAGGGTGCCCCACCAAGGCACCCGGTCATGGAGCGCCTGGTACACGATCGCCGCGTAGTCCGCGAAGCGGAGGGCCGTCTCGCGGGCGGGCCAGCCCCCGGCGTCCTGCAGCGTCTGGGGCAGGTCCCAGTGATACAGCGACAGGTTGGGCGTGATGCCTGCCTGCAGCAGCTCGTCCACGAGGCGGCGATAGAAGTCGAGGCCGCGCTCGTTGGCCGGCCCGCTGCCGGTGGGCTGGATGCGTGGCCACGCGACCGAGAAGCGATACATCCGCATGCCCAGGTCGGACATGAGCCGGACGTCGTCCCGATAGCGGTGGTAGTGGTCGGCCGCGATGGCGCCCGTGTCGCCCGCGACCACCGCCCCGGGCGTGGCGGCGAAGGTGTCCCAGATCGAGCGGCCGCGGCCGTCGGCATCCACGGCGCCCTCCACCTGGTAGGCGGAGGTGGCCGCGCCCCACACGAACCCGGGCGGGAACACGCCGCGCTGCCGACCATCCATCGTCACTGATGCCTCTCCTCGGACCCCAGCCTGTGCCATCGATACCATGGTAAGCCCGTGACCAGCGACCGATCCGCGCCGTCCTACCGCGCCCTGCTCCAGGTGCCCACGCTGGGGCGCGTCCTGCTGTCGATGCAGCTGGCACGGGTCGCGCAGTCGATGGTCAGCGTGGCCATCGTGCTGTTCGCCCTCGCAGAGTACGACTCCGCAGCCATCGCCGGGATCGTCACCTTCGCGAGCCTGTTCCCGGGCATCGTGCTGAGCCCCATCGCGGGGGCGCTGCTCGACCGCCACGGGCGGGTCCGGCTCATCGCCCTCGACTACCTGGTGGCCATGACCACCATGCTCCTGGTGGGTGGCCTGGCCATGGCGGGGCAGCTGTCCGAGTCCGTGCTGGTGCTCATCGCGGCCGTGTCGTCGGTCACCGGGCCGCTGTCCCAGACGGGTCTCCGGAGCCTGTTCCCGCTGATGACCCCCAAGCACCTGTGGGAGCGGGTCAACGCGCTCGACTCGTCGGGCTACGTGGTGGCGACCATCATCGGGCCGCCGGTCGCGGCGATGCTGGTGGCGCTCCTGGGGCCACGACTCGCGGTCATGGCCATCGGCATCCCGTATCTGGTCGCCGCCATCGCGCTGGTCGGCGTGCGCGAGCCGAACGCCGCCCCCTCGTCCAGCGGCCGCCTGCTGCCCGACGCCTGGCAGGGCCTCCGGTACGTCTGGCGGAACCGGTCGCTGCGCGGCCTTGGGTTCTCCATCTCCACGCTCAACATCGCGGGCGGCATGCAGACCATCGTGGTGCCGCTCATCGTGCTCGACCGGCTGGGTGGCTCCGAGGCGGTGGTCGGGCTCGTGTTCGCGCTGTCGGGGGTGGCGGGGGTCATCGCGGTGGCGCTCGCGGGTCGCATCGATTCGCGAGGCCGCGAGTGGGGCCTGCTGGTGCTGCCGATGATCCCGATGGCCCCCGTGACCCTGCTGCTGCTGGTCGCGGCAGGTGCGTCCGACGCGCCGGCGGGCTATCTGGCCCTAGCGGCATGCCTCGTCGCCGTCGGCCTCCTCAACGGGCCCATGGACATCGGCCTGTTCACGATGCGCCAGCGACGCACGGACCCGGCGTTGCTGGGCCGGGCGTTCGCGGTATCCATGGCCTTCAACTTCCTGGGCTACCCGGTGGGTGCGGCGGTCGCCGGTGCGCTCGCCGCGAGCTCACTGGAGGGAGCCGTCTGGCTGGGTGTCGCGGCCTGTGCCGCGGCTGCCGTGCTCGCTGCCACCATGGTCCCCCGGCAGGCTGACGACCGGCCCGGCTGACGCCGCGAGGGGCACCGCCTGGGCGTGGTCCGACGGGCGGCGGGGCATCCAGATGACCGCCACCAGCACGCCCCCGAAGGCGATGACGGCACCCACCACCGTGGTCAGCGCGAGGGCCTCCACGAAGGCCTGCTGGGCGGTCGTGACGAGCGCCTGGCCCAGCGCGCCGCCCGCCTGCTCGGCGACCGCGAGCGCACCGGCCAGGGAGTCCGTGATGAGCGTGGCGATGTCGGCCGGGATGCCGTCGGGCAACTGCGGCCGGAGCCGGTCCGCGTAGGCCGCGGCGAACAGGCTGCCCAGGAGCGCGACGCCCAGCGCGCCGCCGACCTCGCGCGTGGTGTCGTTCACCGCGGAGCCCACGCCGAACTGGTCGGGCGGCAGGGCGCCCATGATGGCGTCCGTGGCAGGGGTCATGGCAAGGCCGATGCCCGACGAGCACACGAACAGCAGCAGGGCGATGAACGTGTCGCCGCTGTCGACCTGGATGAGCGCGAACGCCAGCAGCCCCACGGCCATCAGCGCGAGACCCGCGGACGTCACCACCCGCGCGCCCAGACGCCGCACCGCGCTCGCGCTGATCCCCGCGCCCAGCATCACGCCAACGGCCACCGGGATGAACCGGAAGCCCGTCGCGAGGGCATCGAGGCCCTGTACGCCCTGCATGTACTGGGTCAGGAAGAACAGCGCGCCGTTGAGCGCGAAGAACACCAGCGTCACCGAGAGGCACGCGGCGGCGAACCCCTGGTCGCGGAACAGGCCGACGTCCAGCATGGGTGCCGGCGTCCGGCGCTCCCAGACGACGAAGGCGCCCAGCGTCGCCAGGGCGACCCCGAAGGCGGCCAGCACGGACGGGTCGTCCCAGCCACGCGATGGGATCTCGATGATGGCGTACACGAGGGAGACCAGCCCCACGACCGACAGCGCCGCCCCCACGAGGTCGAGGGACACGCGACCGGGAGCCCGCGATTCGGGCACCACGGCGAGCGTCGCGATGACGCCCACGATGGCGAACGGGACGTTGACGAGGAACACGGACGGCCACGCGAAGTGGTCGAGCAGCCAGCCACCCAGGATCGGGCCGGCGACGATGCCGATGGCCGAGATGGAGCCCCAGGCCGCGATGGCCTTCGGGCGCTCCTCCGAGTCGAACACGTCCGCGATGATGGACAGCGTGGCGGGCATCATGAGGCTCGCCCCCAGGCCCATGAACGCACGCAGCGCGATGAGCTCGTCGGCGCTGGTCACGAACGGCGCGAACACCGAGCCGACGCCGAACAGGATGAGGCCGATCACCAGCATCCGGCGCCGCCCGTAGCGGTCGGCGAGGGCCCCCGAGAGCAGCAGGAACCCGGCGAACACCAGGATGTAGGAGTCGACCATCCACTGCAGGTCGGCCGCGCTCGCCTGGAGGTCGCGTGCCAGCGTGGGCAGCGCGATGATGAGGATCGTGTTGTCCACGCTGACGCCGAACAGGGCGAGGATCAGGACGAGCAGGATCCACCAGCGTCGTGGGTTCCGGCCGGCAGGACCGACGCCGGTCGTCTGAGGTGGTGCTTCGCGCATCTCGTGCCTCTGGTGATGTTCCGTGAGAGTCACATACTGAAGTTCGGCATTGATATTGTCAATGCCGCGCTCACTGATGTTGAGTGCGTCAGCCGTCAGGTCGCGTGCGGCCGCCACGCGCTGCCGTGGAGGACCGGCGGGCGCGCGTGCAACACAACGGGATGCCACGCGTCGCAGGTGGGCGGACGCGGCATCCATGCCGAGGGTCGGTCGCCCGGCCCCGCCCGACACGCGTCCAGCATGAGCTCGGAGAACCCATGACCCGACCCTTGCCGCCCGACCAGGGCGACGCTGGCGCCCCCGGCGCCTGGCCACCCCCCGGCACCGACCCGCGAACCCAGCCACCGACCGCCTGGCAGCGTGCCCCCGGTGGCTGGGCCCCGCCCGCCGGCTGGACGCCGCCTCCGGACCCGTGGGGCCCGCAGCCTGCCGTCGGACCTGGCGCCCCGCCACCTGGCTGGTCGCCGGAC
The DNA here is from genome assembly GCA_046328155.1 of Chloroflexota bacterium. Classification (GTDB taxonomy): domain Bacteria; phylum Chloroflexota; class Limnocylindria; order Limnocylindrales; family CSP1-4; genus JAFMJV01. The sequence continues at coordinate 29,249 of JAXLXC010000041.1, read as the reverse complement.
CCGAGCGGCGGCTGGTCACCGCCGCCCGGCGCCCAGCCCGGCCCCGTCGACCCGCGCGACCACCCGCCGCGCCACGCCCCCACCCGTGGCCGACCACGCTGGCCCTGGGTGCTGCTGACCGTGCTGCTCGCGGTGGTCGTGGGCGTCGGGACGTGGGCCAACGTGGCCGGCGTGCGGACGCGTCTCGAGCATCTCGTCGAGCGCGTCGACCTCGCGCTCCATCCGCCGGCCGACCGGGACACGGTGGGCACCATCGAGGTGACCCCGCCGCCCGGCGAGGTCGACGACGACGACATCGCGGTCGTGCCCGACCCCACCAACGAGGTCGAGCTGCTGGCCGAGCCCGACGAGCCATCGCCCACGCCGACGCGCCCCCTCGTCGTGCCGACCGAGCGTCCCGTAGGCTCGACCGCCGACCCGACCGACGCCGCGACGCCGACCCCCACGGCCACGGCCCGGCCCGAGCGCAAGCCGGTCCGCTTCAAGCTCAAGGTCGCCGACCCGGAGACCAAGTTCATCTCGCAGGTCGACAACACCATGTGCGCCGCGGCCGGCCTCCAGATGGTCCTGGGGATGCACGACCAGGTGCCCATGACGCAGGCGTTCCAGCGGCGCCTCGATGGCCGTCTGGACGAGTGGGAGAGCCGCCAGGACGCGAAGGCAGGCGGCTGGGGTCCCTCGTCGATGGCCGAGGCCCTTGCGGCCTATGGCGTGGCGGGCTACGAGGTGCGCGCCTACGAGAACCGCAACCAATCGCTCCGCGAGGCGGCGGCGGCCATGGTCCGGACCGGGGCGCCGGCCATCCTCATCGCCTGGCGGGGCGCCCATACCTGGGTCATGACCGGCTTCCGCGCGGATGCCGACCCCACGGTGTTCGAGGATGCCCGGATCACGGGGATCAACGTGTTCGACCCCTGGTACCCCACGGTGTCGACCATCTGGGGGCCCTCGGACCCGCCGGGCACGCTCCAGGACCTCGCGGAGATCAAGCGCAACTTCCTGCAATGGGAGCGACCCGAGGGCCGGTACCCCGACCGCGACGGCAAGTACATCGTGGTGCTGCCGACCATCCCGCTCAAGGAGCAGCGGGGCGACGTCCGGTAGCCGGCCCCGCCCCTAGGGCTCGGCCGCGACCTCGGGCAGGACGCGCGTCCGCCACGCGAGCGCGCCGAGCAGGATGGCGACGCGGGCCGCCATGCCCGCGGCGAACGCGATGGGCACGGCCACGAGGCCCTCGCCGTCGCGCAGCGCCCCGAGCGTGACCAGGATGACGCCGAGCCCCGTCACGGACGCGAGCACCGGCAGGAGCGTGTGGCGGGTGGCGTAGATGGAGCGCGCCAGGACGTGGGTCAGGCTCTCGAGCGGCACCGACACGGCGAACACCACGAGCAGCGTGGCGGTCATCGAGACGTCCGCCGCGTCGAACGCCTCGCCGCCCAGCAGGACCTGGATGGCGAGCTCCGCGACCAGCGCCAGCGCCAGTCCGGCGAGCGCCGAGAGGGCGCCGATGAGCAGCACGTCGTCCCGGACCAGCCGCCGGAAGCGCGCCCGGTCGCCGGTCGCGGCCACGCGTGACAGCACCGGGAAGGCAGCCACCGAGAAGGCGATGCCGATGAGGCTGACGGGGACGCTCTGGAAGTTGCGCGCGAAGCTGACCGCGCTGACGCTGCCGGCCGCCATCTCGCTCGCGACGCGCGTGAACAGCAGGAACGTCAGTGCCTCGATGGGCTGGGCGACGGCGCGGGGCACGGACAGGCGCAGGAACTCGCGGAACTCCGGGGTCCGCACGCCCAGCACGGGTCGATACCGGAACCCGGCCCGGACGACGCCTGCCACGCGGACCGCGAGGTGGAGCGACGCCCCTGCCAGCGTCCCGATGGCCACGCCCTCGATGCCCATCGACGGCGCGAGCACCAGCGCCCCCAGCACGATGCCCAGGTTGTAGAGCAGCGGGGCCATGCCATAGGCGAGGAACCGCTGGCGCGCCACGAGCAGCTCGCCCAGCGCGAACGATGCGGCGAACACGAGGCACGTGAGGCACATCTGGCGGAACAGCAGCGTGTACTGCTCCGCCTGCGCCGCGTCGAACCCGGGAGCCACGATGCCCACGGTCCAGGGGGCGACCACGAACAGCACGCCTGCGGCGGCCGCCATGACGAGCGTCGCGACGGTCACCACGGTGCGTGCGAACTCGAGCGCGCGCGACGGCTCGTCGCGTTCGAGGCGCAGCAGCACGGGCACGAACGCCGCCGTGAGACCCGCCAGCACCAGCACGTCCAGCACCAGCTCGGGCAGCACCAGCGCGGCGTTGTAGACGTCCAGCTCCTCGCCGGCTCCGAAGGTGCGGGCGAACACGCGGTCGCGCGCCAGACCCATGAGGTAGCTGCCGAGCGTCAGCGCCGAGAGCAGCAGCGCCCCGGGTGGCAGCCGGTCGAGGAGCCTGGCCACGGGCCCGGGCAGGCGCAGCCTCGACGTGCCGCTGGGTGGCGGGGCCTCGAGGGCGTGGGGGTCGCTCATGCCGGTTCAGGACGCGCTGGCGGCCTGGGTGTCACGCGCCGGGGTCGCTCCGATCCGATGACGGTAGGCTTGCCCGATGCCTGGTCGGACCCGCCTGCTGGACCCCCTGCGCGAGTTCCTGCGCGAGGAGGCGGCCGGTGGGCTCGTGCTCGTGGTCGCGGCCATCGCGGCGCTCGTCCTGGCCAACTCGCCGTGGTCCGAGGGCTGGGCATCGCTGTGGTCGACCGACCTGGGCATCGAGGCCGGCGGCGCACACTGGGGGATGAGCCTCCACCACTGGGTCAACGACGGCCTCATGGTCGTGTTCTTCCTGGTGGTGGGCCTCGAGATCAAGCGCGAGCTCGTGATGGGCGAGCTGCGCGAGCCGCGGACCGCGATCCTGCCCATCGTCGCCGCCGTGGGTGGCGCCGTCCTCCCCGCCATCATCTACCTCGCGCTCAACCAGGGCGGGCCCGGCGCCTCCGGCTGGGGTGTGCCGATGGCCACGGACATCGCCTTCGCGCTGGGCGTCCTCGCCCTCGTGGGCCGCGGGCTGCCGGCCGGGCTCCGGCTGTTCCTGGCCACGCTCGCCATCGTCGACGACCTCATCGCGGTCCTGGTCATCGCCCTGTTCTACACCAGCTCGGTGGACCTGCTCGGCGTGGCCGAGGTGGTCGTCGTGATGCTGCTCCTCGTGGTCGCGAACCGACGTGGGGTGCGGTCGCTCGTGGTGTATGGCGTCCTGGGCGTCGCGCTGTGGCTGGGGGTCCTCGTGTCAGGGGTCCACGCCACGGTGGCCGGCGTGCTCCTGGCGGCGACCATCCCGGCGGTCGTCGGCGCGGCGCCAGGCGACGGCCGGTCCACGCGATCGCCGCTGGTGCGCCTCGAGGACCTGTTGCATCCGTGGTCCGCATACCTGGTGGTGCCGCTGTTCGCGCTCGCCAATGCGGGGGTCCGGCTGGAGGGGGGCCTCGATTCCATCACCGGGCCCATCGGGCTGGGCATCATCCTGGGCCTGCTGGTGGGCAAGCCCCTGGGCATCGTGGGCGCCACCTGGCTGCTGGTGCGCACGTCCGTGGCCACGCTGCCCGAGGGGGTCACGTGGCGGCAGCTCGTGGGCCTCGGGGTGCTGGCTGGGATCGGCTTCACGATGTCCTTGTTCATCGCGGACCTCGCGGCCCTCGACGAGGCCGGGCATCGGAGCGCCAAGCTGGGCGTCCTCGCGGCGACCATCGTCACCGCCACGGTCGGCTGGGTCGTGATGCGTCGGTTGGCCCGCCGAGGCGTCACCGCGCCTGCGATGCCGGACCATCGGATGCCCTGACCGGACCATCGGCAGGCTCGTCCGCACCGTACCGCACCCGAATACTCCCCACCCGTCCGAACCACGAAGGGGACCACCCATGCATCTCCCGATGGGCCGCGACCGGCGGAACGACATGCAGGACGTGCTCCGATCGCTCGGGGCGCTCCTGGACGCACGGCTGGCGCACGACGTGCGCATCACCGAGGTCGCCGATGGCCTGCACGTGCGCGCGCAGCTGGTGGCTGGCGTCGCCGACCGGATCGCCGGTCGCTGGACCAGCTCGGAGCGCCGCTTCGGCCGACTCGAGGTCCGGCGTCTCCAGGACGAGGCGCGCCGTCGGCGCGGCCAGGACCATCTGCCGGGGCGCCACGAGCGCTGCCTGCGGATGGTGGGCCGGGTCATCGACGAGCGCTGCCTGCGGGACGTCACGCTCATCCAGCACCCCGAGGGTGGCTGGCTGGTGTGGCACACCGAATCCCGGTCCGCGCGCTACGTGCTGACGTTCCTGGGCGAGGACGAGCTGCTCGCCTGGAGCGACCAGGTGGCCAGCGTGCGCGGCGCCGCGATGATGGTCGACGGTCGGGTGCGCGCCATCGCGTAGCGAGACGCCGCGGCCGCTGCATGGCATATCCTGCGGCCATGGGGGCCACGTTCCGCACCAGCCTGCGCAAGGACGACACGCTCGATGCGACCGGCATCGTCGTGCCACCGGCGGCCATCGAGGCGCTGGGCGGCTCCAAACGGCCCGCGGTCACCGTGACCATCGGCGCCTATGCCTATCGCAGCACGGTCGCATCCATGGGCGGCCAGTACCTCATCCCGTTCGCCAAGGAGCATCGCGAGCGGACGGGCCTCGGGCCAGGCGACGAGGTCGAGGTGACGCTCGAGCTGGACACGGCGCCGCGCATCGTGGACGTGCCAACCGACCTCGCCGAGGCACTGGCCGCGAGGCCCGGCGCGCGCGAGGCGTTCGACCGGCTCTCCCACACCATGCGCAAGGAGCATGTCCGGCAGGTGGAGACCGCCAAGGCTGCCGAGACCCGCCAGCGGCGGATCGCCAGGATCGTCGAGGGCCTCTGAGCGATGCGCCGACGCCCGCCGGCTGGCTCCGGCGGTGTCAGGCGCCCGGCTTGACCTCCAGCTCGATGAACTCGACCGTGGCGTCCGACCGGTTCGACACGTCATGGTCCACGCCCGCCGGCCGATAGGTCGCCGTCCCCGGCGCCAGACGCACCTCGCGGTCGCCCGCCGCGTCGCTGAACGTGAGCGTCCCGGCGACGAGCGGCACCACCACGTATGGCAGCGGATGGACGTGCCGACCGATGGCGCTGCCCGGGGCCAGCGTCCAGCGGACGGTGCGCGTGTGCTCGTTGTCGACGAGGACCTCGGGGGTGGCGGTCATCGTGTCTCCTCTCGGGTGGCGGGTCGATGGCTAGGCTATCGTCCGAGCGAGCATCCGTCGCGCGTGGAGGCAGCCGTGATCGTCGTCACCAGCCCGTTCGTGGTGGGCCAGCGGATCGTGGAGGTGCGTGGCCTCGCCGTGGGCCTCGTGGTCCGCAGCCGCGGCATCGGCCCCAACATCGCGGCCGCGTTCCGCTCCCTGGGCGGCGGCGAGATCCACGAGTACACCAAGCTGCTGGAGGAGACCCGCCAGCACGCCGTCGAGCGCCTCGTCCAGCATGCCCAGGCGCTGGGCGCCAACGCCATCGTCTCGATGCGCTTCGACAGTTCCGAGATGGGCTCCACGATGTCCGAGATCGTGGCCTACGGGACGGCGGTGGTCGTCGTGCCGGAGGCGGCGGCGGAGAGCCGCGGCAGCGCGGTGCCGGGGAGCGCCGTGCCCGGCGCCCCGTCGCCGTGGGGCAGCCCGCAGGGTGGCTGACGGTGCGCCGCGGATGCGCCATACTCGGGCTCCCTGAAGGGGAGTAGGCCTCCTCCGGTCGATCGACATGCTGGCGCGATGGCGCCCGGTCGCCGGGTCGGGCGCCAGCGGACCGGACGGTCTCGAGACCGGCCCGACCCAGGCGTCACGATGGCCGAGACCTTCGACGTCGGCATCACCCCTGATGCCGGGTCGAGGTCTGCGCCCCGGTCCGGCATCCCCTGACCGGAGGCCCCATGCCCCTCGAAGCGTTCCTGGTCTCGTTCGGCGCCGTGTTCGTGGCCGAGCTGGGCGACAAGAGCCAGCTCATGGCCCTCACCTTCGCCGCCCGCTATCCCATGCTGGTCGTGCTGGCGGGCGTCACGGTCGCCACGTTCATCGTGCACGCGGGCTCGGTGCTCCTGGGCGTCGCGTTCGCGACCGCCATCCCCACCAACGTGGTCCAGCTCGTCGCGGGCGTCGCGTTCTTCGCCTTCGCCGCCTGGACCATCCGGGGCGACACGCTCGACGAGGAGGAGCAGGGCAAGGCCGCGCGTTCCGGTGGCTGGGCCATCCTCGCGGTGGGCACCGCGTTCTTCCTCGCCGAGCTGGGCGACAAGACGATGCTCGTGACCATCACGCTCGCCACCACGGCCGAGCCGTGGGGCACCTGGCTGGGCTCGACCCTGGGCATGGTCGCCGCCGATGCCATCGCCATCGTGGTGGGCGCCTGGCTGGGTGCCCGGCTCCCGGAGCGTGCCATCAAGGTGTTCGCCTCGGTCGCGTTCGTGGTGTTCGGGATCGTGCTCGTGGCCGAGGGCCTGGGCGTCAGGGTGCCGGTCCTGGGCCAGCTCCTGGGCTGACGACGTCCGCCGGCACGGCCGCCGACCGGCGCGGCCGACCCAGGGTCAGCGACACGGCGAGCGCGGCCCACGCACACCCCGCGATGACCACCGCCGCGGGGAGCGCGGACCCGACGCCGCCCAGACCCGCGAGCGGCGCGGCGAGCGCACCCGTCAGGAACTGGATGGAGCCCATGAGCGCCGACGCGCTGCCCGCCTGGTGCGGCTGGTCGGCCATGGCGAGCGCGGTGGCGTTGGGTGCCACCAGGCCGTAGCTCGCGACGACCAGGAAGAACCCCGCGAGCACCGGCCACAGGCCGGTCCCCGCCAGTGCCGACGCCACGAGGACGACCCCGCCCAGCGACGCCGTGACGAGGCCGGTGCGCATCAGCCGACGCGCCCCGAAGCGGCCCACCAGGAGCCCGCTGGTCTGCGCCGCGACCATCAGGCCGCACGCGTTGACGCCGAAGATGAGCGCGAACGTGCCGGGGGTCTGGCCATACAGCTCCTGCACGATGAACGGTGACGACCCGATGTACGCGAACATGGCGGCGAAGGCGAGCGCCGCGGACATGACGTAGCCCATGAACGCGCGATCGCGGAGCAGCCCCGCGTAGGCACGCCCGACGGTCGCGAGGCCGCCGTGGCGACGTCGCTCCGGAGGCAGCGACTCGGGCAGGCGGAAGGCGGAGATGGCCAGCAGCGCGCCCCCGATCCCCGCGAGCACCAGGAACAGCCCACGCCAGCCGACCGATGGCAGCAGCAGCGCGCCCAGGGTGGGGGCGAGGATGGGGGCGAGGCCGTTGACCAGCATCGCCAGCGCGAACGCGCGCACCAGGGCGCTGCCCCAGAAGTGGTCGCGGATGACGGCGCGGCTGATGACGATGCCCGCGGCCCCGCCCAGCCCCTGGAGCAGCCGCAGCGCCGTGAACACCCAGATGTCGGTGGCGACCGCGCACAGGACCGACACGACGGTGTACAGCGCGAGGCCGGCCAGCAACGGCCCTCGACGTCCCAGCCGGTCGCTCGCCGGCCCGACGACGAGCTGGCCGAGCGCCAATCCCGCGAGGCTGGCCGTGAGCGTCAGCTGGGCCTGCGAGGTCGTGGCGCCCAGGTCGGTGGCCAGCTGTGGCAGACCCGCCAGGTACAGGTCGCTCGACAGCGGCGCGAACGCCGAGAGGCCGCCCACGATGAGCAGCACCTCGAGGTGGTCGCGCAGGGGCCGGTCGGGGGCTCGATGGGTCACGCCCCGGAGTGTGAATGGATCGGGCCGCCATACTGGGCGACGATGACGACCGAGCCACCCGACAGCGCCGAGCCCACGCCTCCCATCGCGTCGCCCGTGGCGGACGACCCGTTCGTCCGGCTCGGCCTGGGGGAGGGGATCGCGGCGACCCTGGGGGAGCTGGGCTACGAGGAGCCCACGCCCATCCAGCGCGAGGCGATCCCGCCCCTGCTGGAGGGCCGGGATGTCCTGGCCGAGGCGCCCACGGGCACCGGCAAGACCGCCGCGTTCACGCTGCCGTCGCTCCAGCGGCTCGCCGACGAGCGCGCCACCGACACCACGCGCCCGGACGGTCGCCCGCGGATGCTGGTCCTGGTGCCCACGCGCGAGCTTGCGATGCAGGTCTCGGAGGCGGTCCATCGCTACGGCGGCCGGTTGGGCACCCGCGCCCTGCCGATCTACGGCGGCCAGGCCATCGGCCTCCAGCTGCGTGCGCTCAAGGCGGGCGTCGATGTCGTCATCGCCACGCCGGGACGTGCCGTCGACCATCTCCGGCGGGGCAGCCTGGACCTGTCGGGCGTCCGCGTGACCGTGCTCGACGAGGCCGACGAGATGCTGGACATGGGGTTCGCTGAGGACCTCGACGTGGTCCTGTCCGCCACCCCCGCGGAGCGCCAGACGGCGCTGTTCTCGGCGACCGTCTCGCCGGTCATCGCGCGCATCGCCCGGCGCCACCTCCAGGACCCCGTGCGGCTGACGGTGGGCAAGGAGCGCTCGACGTCCGTCGATGGCACGATCCGACAGGTGGCCTACGTGGTCCGACGCGCCGACAAGCTGGCGGCCCTGTCCCGCATCCTCGACCTGGAGGACCCCACGTCCGCGCTCGTGTTCGCGCGCACCCGGACCGAGGTGGACGAGCTGACCGAGCGCCTGTCCGGCCGAGGGCACGATGCGGGCGCGCTCCACGGCGGGCTGTCCCAGGAGCAGCGCGACCGGGTCATGGCGCGCTTCCGAGAGGGCGCCCTGGACGTCCTGGTGGCCACCGACGTGGCGGCACGCGGCCTCGACATCGAGCACGTCAGCCACGTCGTCAACTTCGACGTGCCCACCGACCCGGAGTCGTACGTCCATCGCATCGGGCGCACGGGCCGCGCCGGTCGGTCGGGGGTCGCCATCACCATCGTCGAGCCACGGGAGCATCGGCTGCTGCGCAACATCGAGCGGGTGGTGGGGACGCGGCTCGACATCGGCCGCATCCCGACCATCGCGGACCTGCGCGAGCGACGCATGGAGCTGCTGCGGGCGACGCTGCGCGAGCAGGTCCTCGAGGACGACCACGAGCGCTACCGGGCGGTGCTGGAGCCGCTGGCGGACGAGTTCGACCTGTTCGACCTGGCGCTCGCCGCGGTGAGCCTGGCCGATGGCGCAGGCCGGTCCGAGGAGGACGAGCGGGACATCGTGCCCGCCACGCTCTACGAGGAGCGACCGGTGCGAGGCACCGCGCCGGGGACGCCCAGAGGCGGCCGGCCGGGGCCGGCGCCCAGGGCGGGCGGCCGGCCGATGCCCGATGGTCGAGCGCCTGCGGGTGACCGGTCACCCGGCCGGACAGCCGGCCGGGGCGGCGGTCCGGGGGCGGCGGCTGGGCACGGCTGTGGGTCGGCGGCGGCCGACGCGCCGGGCTGCGACCCGGCGACATCGTGGGTGCCATCACGCACGAGGCCGGCGTGTCGGGCGCCGACGTGGGCGCGATCCGCATCGCCGATGCGTTCGCGCTGGTGGACGTCCGCTCGGAGGTGGCCGACCGGGTCGTGCAGGCCCTGGGCGGCGCGACCATCCGGGGCAAGGTGGTGCCGGTCCGACGCGACTGGTGAGCCCAGCGCCTGCCGAGCCCAGCGCCTAGGTGGCGTCCGCGCGGCCCCGGAGCGCCTGGTCGATGGGCACGGGCTCCCCGGCCCAGACCCGGCTCGAGGTCCAAGGCACGGGCCCGTCCGCCCAGAAGGGATGGGCGGGCGGCAGCCCCAGTGGCAGCAGCGCGAACGACGCGAGGTACAGGCTGCCGGTCGAGATGTAGCGCTCGCCGAGGCCGGGTTGGTGGCCGGCGAGGCCGATGCGCAGCCATCCGTCGTCGTCGAAGGTGCCTGGTGCCTCGAGCGTCCGACGCAGGACCGCGGTCAGCGCGCCGCGGACCTGGGCCGGTGCCACCTCCGACGGCAGGTCGTCGAGCAGCGCCGACATCGCCAGCCCATGGAACGCCCCGCAGCGATACGTGATGGACCGGCCGATGGGCGGGTAGCTGCCGTCGGGGGCGACGAGACGCTCCTGGATCGCGGCGTGGCGCCGTGCCCGCCGTCGCTCCCGGTCTCGCAGCTCGCGCCAGTGCTCGGTCTCGTCGCCCACGGCCGCGAGGACCGTCTGCAGCAGGGGATGGATGACGAAGCTGTCGTAGTGGTCCCAGCGGAAGCGCGGGCCATCGGCGTACATGCCATCGCCGACGTACCAGCCATCGACCGTGCGCAGGGCGAGGTCGACGCGCAGCTGGTCCCACCATGCGCCCAGCCGCGCCAGGGCCGCCTCGACCGTCGCCGAGAACAGCAGCCAGTTGTTGTAGCCCGGGCGGATGTCGCGAGTCGCCTGCAGCGCCCCGACGAGCCGCTGGCGGGTCGTGTCGTCCAGCTCCTGGGTCAGGCTCGGTGCGCGCAGCGTCGCGAGACCCAGGAAGGCGGCCTCGACCAGGGGCTGGCTGCCATGGCCGAAGTCGAGGGCGTCCGGCCCGTCGGGGTCGAGACCTCGGGCGAGGCCCGCCAGGACCTGGGCGCGCAGCCGGGCGCGGAGCGCGCCCTCGCTGGTGTCGTCGGGTGGGAGCTCCAGCCAGGGCGCGATGCCCGCCAGCAGACGCGCCACGGCCTCGAGCGGGCTGACCCGGCTGCGGTCGTGGCCATCGAGCTGCTCGACGGGCATCCGGGCGCGCAGCTGGCCCGCCTCGAGATGGTCGAGGACGGGGGAGGCGAGCTGCCGGGCGATGGCGACCCAGACCGCGCGGGTCGCGATTCCGTCGGGGTGGGGCGCTGCCGGGGTGGCGTCCGGGCTCGTGGCGTCCGGGGTCGCAGCGCCCGGGCCCGCGGTGCCTGGGCCCGCGGCGCGCGTCGCACCGCCGAGGGCCGCGCGAGCCCGGTCAATGAGGGCCATCTGCCACCGTCGTGCGTCCTTCCGTGATGGTGCCGGATGATAGCCGCTCCCAACGTACCCAGCAAAGTCTGTGGGTTCCGTAGAGTAGAACAGATGTTCTATCATGCCGGCCATGTCCGTGCCGACCCCCGGGGTCACGACCGCGCTGGCCACCCTCCATGACCGATGGGGCTCGGGCATCGTGCGCCCAGGGACGCACACGCCGTCGGCCCGACCGGTCGCCACGCTGGGCGCCTTGGCGCTGGCGCCCGAGTCGTCCCCCGATGCGTCCGACCGACCCACGGACGGAGCCGCAGCGGGCGCGCTGGGCATGGCCGCCACGGTGGCGCGCACCGGCTTCCGGGCCATCGACGGGCTCATCGGTGGGCTGCCCAGCCACGGCACGGTGTCCCTGGTGGGAGACCCCTCGAGCGGCACCACCACCCTTGCGCTGCGGTCCATGGCGGAGGCGCAGGCGGCTGGCTCCATCGGGGCGTGGCTGGACCTGCCGGGTCGGTTCGACCCGCTGGAGGCAGCGGCGCGGGGCGTCGACCTGCGATGGCTGGTGGTGGTCCGGCCCCGGTCGCCTGGGGATGGGCTGCGCATCGCGGGCTCGCTCGTCGCCAGCCGCTCCGTGGACCTGCTGGTCCTCGACCTGCCACCCAGGCTGCCGTCGGGGCAGGCGGGGCTGCTGCGCCAGCTCGCGGCCCATGCCCGTCGGGTGGGCGCGCGCGTCCTCGCGCTCGGCTCGGGGGGCCTGGAGCCATCGGTCCGGGACGCCCTCGCGGAGGCCAGCCATCTGCGACTCGCGCTCGCGCACCAGGCATGGCTCCACGTGGGTCGGGAGGTCGTGGGGCAGCGGGTGACCGTCACCGTGGAGAAGGACCGTGGCGGCGCGCCGGGGCGTGCCGTGGACATCGAGATCCGCTACCCGCCGGACGGCGAGCGTGGCCCGGCCATCACCCGGGCGCTCGCGGAGGACACGGGGCCGCCGGGCCCACAGGCCCTGCCATCGATGCCCCAGGCCTCGGCATCTCCCCCGGCCAGGCCATCGGGTCCCCCGGGCCCCATCCATGCCGTCCCCATCGAGCTCGACCATCGACCCACCCCACATGCGACTCCTCCATCTCCGCTGGGATCACCTGCCGCTCCTCCTGGAGCATCGGCTGCCCGACCAGCCCGAGCTCGTCGTGCTGGGTGGGAGGCCGTGGGACCCGGGCAGCGTCCTTGACGCCAGCCCCGGCGCGCTGCGAGCCGGGGTGGTCCGAGGGCAGCCACTGGGCTCCGCGCATGCGCTGGTGCCCGACGCGTCGTTCCTCGAGCCGCATCCCGACCGGTACCGACAGGCGATGGAGGCGACGCTCGAGGCACTGGTCGCGGTCACCCCTGCGGTGGAGGGCGTCACGGATCCCGAGGACCCTGCGTTCGGTCGGGTGCTCCTGGGCATCGAGGGTCTCGACCGCCTGTGGGGGGACGAGCCAGCCATCGTGGCGCGTGCCCGGGCGACGGCTGCCGCGACGCTGCCGGGCGTGCCTCGGGCGGGCATCGGCAACACCCGGTTCGGTGCGCAGGTGGCCGCGGCGCTGGGCGCCAGCATCCCGGCGGGCGACGCGCCGGTCGAGCGTGCCTGGCTCGCGGCCCGACCCATCCGCTGCCTGCCCACGGACCCCGACACGCTGGGTCGTCTCCGACGGTTCGGGCTGGCGTGCGTCGGGGACCTCGCCGCGCTGCCGCGCTCCGCGGTGGTGGCGCGCTTCGGCGAGCGCGGCGGGCTGCTCCATGACCTCGCGAACGGTCTGGATGCACGACCGCTGCGGCCTCGACGGCCGGTGGAGCGGCTGCGGGCGGAGCTGGAGCCCGAGTCGCCCATCGATGGGACCGAGCCGCTGCGCTTCATCCTCCATCACCTGTGCGACGGGCTGTGCCGCCAACTGGTCGCCCGCGGGTCCGCGGTCACCCGGGCGGTGCTGGCGCTCGCGCTGGAGGACGCCACCGATCCTGCGGTGGTCATCGAGCAGCATCTGCCCGAGCCGGTGGCGCGGCCGGACGCCATCGAGCGGCTGCTCGTGGCACGGCTCGAGACGCTGCGACCGGGCGGTCGCATCGGCCACGTCGCGCTCGAGCTGGACGGCCGGCAGCCGGGCGCGGGGCGGCAGCTGGGGCTGTTCGAGCCGCAGGGGGCTCGCGCCGACCGGTTCGCCTGGGAGCTCGCGGCGCTCGCCATCCGCTTCCCGGGCCAGCTGTGGCGCACGTCCGTGCTCGACCCGGAGGCCCCTCGCACGGAGGAGCGCACTCGCTGGGAGCCCGTCGAGGTGCCGGCGGGCAGCGTGATCGGAGGCGCGGCGTGAGCGCCGACCGCGGCGGGCAGCGCGACCGGGGGCGCGGCGTGAGCGCCGACCGCGGCGGGGCGCGCCGGCCCACGCCCGTCGCCATCCCTGCCCCGGCCCAACTCGACGGATGTTCGATCGCGGTGAACGCGAGACGGTCTGATCGTCCGGCAGGGAGCCCCCGGAGGCGTCCCGGGCCCGATTCGGGGTCCCGAACGCGACACATGTTCGATGACGCCGAACATCTGCAGCGACAAGCCGTCGTCGGGGGCTCCCGAGGGCCTCGTGACTTGCGATCGGCCCCCTGGGCGTTCACCAGGATCGAAACTCTGCAGAGCGAGACCCGACGCGCCCCCGCCAGCCGCGCGCACCGCCGCCACGCGCAGGCTGCCGGATGAGCCCCCGCTATCACCGGCTGCCGTCGCTCGAGGTGGAGCCGGACCAGCTGGGTCGCCCGGCGCTGCTCCGATGGCGCGGTGTCCGACTGCCCGTGGAGGTGTGCGGCCAGTGGCGCATCGACGAGCCGTGGGGCCAGCCGGTCCAGCGCGACTACTTCCAGCTGCGGACGCTGGGACCCCATCTGCTGCTGCTCGTGTTCCTCGACCGCCTCACGGGGACCTGGCATCTGGAGCGGCTGTATGACTGAGCCGCGCCGTCCTCGCACCGTCCTCGATCGTCGCGTCGTGGATCCGCGCATGCCGCATGCCGGCCAGCGTCCCCATCCCGACGGCATCGAGGACCACGACCGGCCACACCACGCACACCGTTGGTGCCGATCGGCGCCCCGGCCCCGCCCGCTCCCGCGGCCCCGCCCGCTCCCGCGGCCCCGCCCGCTCCCGCGGCCCCGCCCGCTCCCGCGGCCCGTGGCGGCGCATCCGAGCCCCAGCCCGGCGAGCTTTCAGTGTGGCCGAACGGCATGGGGGCAGGTTGCGGGGTTCGGGTGCCGCCAGGGCGGCCTGCGCGCTCGCATGTCGACGGATGTTCGGTGTGGCTGGAGATCCGTGAGCCCCAGGGGCGTTCGGACGGTGTCCGTGGGGCGGTCGCGGGGTCCCGAGGGGTCGGTACCAGGCGATCGGGCGGGGTCGCGTTCGATGGCACCGAACATCTGCGACCCAGGCCAGCGCCAGCCCCACCACGCGCCGCGACACCTCGTGTGGCGGACCCCTCCCGACCCCCGCCCGGCACCGCGGCACCGCGCACCGCGGCACCACGCACCGCGTCACCCCGCGCCGCGGGCCCACGATGGGTCGGGCCGTGAGCGACCCCCGGCCATGGGCGGACCTCCACGTCCACTCCCACTTCTCGTTCCTCGACGGCGCCGCCCGGGTGGACGACCTGGTCGAGCGTGGTCGGGAGCTGGGTCTGGGCGCCATGGCGCTCACCGACCATCAGGGGCTGTATGGCGTGGTGCGGTTCGCCAAGGCCGCCGAGGACGCGGGCATCCACCCCGTCCTGGGCGTCGAGGTGGAGCTGCTGGACAGCGCCGTCGCCGACCCCCATGGCCTGGTCGTGCCCCGCCGCCGAGGCCGTCGGACGCGGCCGAGCGCCCCTGGGACGACCCCCGATCTGATGGACGCCCTCGATGGCCTGCCCGCCCGCATCGAGACCGAGCGCCCCCGGCCGCCCGGCCATCGGGAGCCCAGACGCGAGGACCTGCGAGGCATCCGGGACCGCGAGCGCGGTCCGCACCTGGTCCTGCTCGCTCGTGACATGACCGGCTGGGGCAGCCTGTGCCAGCTGGTCTCGGCCGCCCATCTCGAGGGCACCAAGGGGGTGCCCAGGTTCACCCACCGCCTGCTCCAGAAGCACGCGGCAGGACTCGTGCTGCTCACCGGCTGTCGTCATGGGGAGGTGGCGCGACGCATCCTGGCGGGCGACGAGGACGGGGCACGCAACGCCCTGCGCTGGTACGCGGAGCACCTCGCGGACGTGCCGGGCATCGGCAGCGGCGCGTTCGTGGAGCTCCAGCATCACCTCGCTCCCGACGACGACCTGCTGGTGGCCCGGCTCGCCCGCCTCGCCCACGAGGTGGGCCTGCCCACGATCGTCACCTCGGACGCGCACTACGCCAGCCCTGACGACCGCGTGCTCCAGGACGTGCTGGTGGCCATCCGCCATGGCCTGACGGTCGACGGGAGCGCCCGCCTGCGTCGTCACAACGGCGAGCATCGCCTCGTGTCCCGCGCCGAGCTCGAGGCCCGCCCGCCCGGCACCGATGCCATGGCGCGGACCGACCCGCTGGCGCATCGCGCGTGGCACGCCGGCCTCGGCCTCGCGCCCGAGCTGGCGGGCCGGCTGGACGTGCCGCTCCGTGCCCAGCGTCATTTGTTCCCTGCCGTGCCCCTCCCCGAGGGCGTGACCGCGGACCAGGAGCTGGAGCGGCTGTGCCGTCGCGGTGTCACCCAGCGCTACGACCTGACCGACCCGACCATCCGCGCGAAGGTGGACCAGCGGCTCGCCCACGAGCTGGGCGTCATCCGTCGGACGCACCTGTCGGGCTTCTTCCTGGTGTGCGAGGACCTCATGCGGTTCGCCAGGGAGCACGGCATCCCGGCGCAGGGGCGGGGGAGCGCGGGCGACTCGATCGTCGCGTACGCCCTGGGCATCACCCGCGTGGACCCCGTCCGCCACGACCTGCTGTTCGACCGGTTCATCAACGAGGGGCGCATCAACGAGCGCTCCATCGCCTACCCGGACATCGACATCGACTTCGCCTCGTCCCGCCGCGAGGAGGTCATCCAATACGTCTACGAGCACTACGGGGTCGAGCACACGGGCATGGTCGCCAACCTCGTCACCTATCGCGCGCGCTCGGCGGTCCGGGAGGTGGGGCTCGCGCTGGGCTTCCCGCGACCGCTCGTGGACCGGGTGGCCAAGGCGCTCGAGACCTACGACTCGGTGATGGTCCGGCGGGACCTCGAGGCGGAGGGCGGCTTCGCGCAGCTGTTCGCCCGACCAGCCGAGCGACCCATGGGCACCGATGGGGCGACGGTCTCCCGACGCCACGGCCTGACCGACGACATGGGCAGCCTGCGGTCCCCCATGCCCCGCCAGCCGGTCACCTCGCGATGGCACGGCGCCTCCGATGACAAGGGCGGCCCTGGTGACAGCCCCGTGAGCATCGCCTGGCTGCGCGGCGAGCGGCTGGGACGGCCGGTCATCCCGGTGGATGCGGAGAGCGGCATGCCCATCGCGGCGCCCCGGTCCATCGACGGGGTCGCCCGCGACGGGGTCGCCCGCGACGGGGTCGCCCGCGACGGGGTCGCCCGCGACGGGGTCGCCCGCGACGGGGTCGCCCGCGACGGCCTGGGTCGCTCGATGGGCACCGATCGGCTGGG
This sequence comes from Chloroflexota bacterium, assembly GCA_046328155.1. Lineage (GTDB taxonomy): Bacteria > Chloroflexota > Limnocylindria > Limnocylindrales > CSP1-4 > JAFMJV01. The sequence goes on along the minus strand of JAXLXC010000041.1, from coordinate 12,689 downwards.
TCGCCCCGACCCCCACTCCTCGGTCGCCCGGGTCGAGCCCGAGCCTGCCCCCATGCCCCGGGGCGGCAGCATCGCGGACCTCTCGCCGTGGGAGCGCTGGCTGGAGCTGTGCGCCCGCCTCGACGAGTTCCCCCGCCATCTCTCGATCCACGTGGGCGGCATGCTCATCACCGATGGCCCGCTGACGGCACTCGCGCCGCTGGAGCGGGCGACCATGCCCGGTCGCGTGGTCATCCAGTGGGACAAGCGCGACGTCGAGACGCTGGGCCTCGTCAAGCTCGACCTGCTCGGCCTGCGGATGCTGTCCTCCATCGACGAGGCGGTCCGGCTGGTGGCCGCCGACTGCGGCATCCGGCTCGACCTCGACGCCCTGCCGGAGGACCTGCCCGAGGTCTACGCGATGATCCGGGCCGCCGACACCGTGGGCGTGTTCCAGATCGAGTCACGAGCGCAGATGCAGGCGCTGCCCAAGGCCCGGCCCACGCGTCTGGACGACCTCATCGTCCAGGTGGCCATCATCCGGCCGGGACCCATCCAGGGGAACGCGGTCCACCCCTACCTGCGACGTCGCCAGCAGCTGGAGCCGGTGAGCTATCTGCACCCGAGCCTCGAGCCCATCCTCGCCGAGACCCTGGGCGTGATCCTGTACCAGGAGCAGGTGATGCGCATCGCCATCGAGGTGGCCGGCTTCAGCCCCGCCGACTCGGATGGCTTCCGACGCGCCATGGGCACGTGGCGCTCCAACCGGGAGATGGAGAAGCTCCACGCCCGGTTCGTGGACGGCTGCGTCGGGGTGAGCGGCCTGACCCAGGACCAGGCGGAGGAGCTGTATCGCCAGGCGGCGGCGTTCGCCAGCTTCGGGTTCAACAAGAGCCATGCCGCGGCGTTCGCACGGACCGCCTACGAGTCGGCGTTCCTCAAGCTGTACTACCCGGCGCAGCTGCTGGCGGGCCTCATCAACGCCCAGCCCATGGGCTTCTACCCGGTGGAGGTGCTGGTCAACGACGCGCGCCGGCATGGCATCGCGGTACTCCCGGTGGACGTCAACCGGAGCCGCTGGCGGACCACCACGGAGTGGGTGGGGATGCCGTCCGAGCCGCTCCCCGATGGCGCGGGCATCGACCGACGACCCGTCGCGGTGCGCTCGTCGGGGTGCGTGGTGGCGGGTGACGACCGACCACCCATGGCGGTCCGGGAGGCCGATGCCTATGGGGTGCGGCTGGGCCTGGGCCTGGTCAAGGGCATCGGCGAGGAGGTCGCGGACCACCTGGACTCGGAGCTGGACCGTGGGCCGTACGGCTCGCTCGAGGACGTGGTGGCGCGGACGGGCCTCTCGGAGGAGGTCGTGGAGCGGCTCATCCGTGCGGGTGCCCTCGACTCGCTGGGTCGGCCGCGTCGGGAGCTGCTGTGGCAGCTGCGGGAGGTCGCCGGGGCCACGCGGGGGGATGCCCGCGACACGGTGGCCGGACGACCCATCGGGCTGCGGCTGCCCGCCACCCCGGCCCCCGAGCTGCCGCCGCCCACCGACCTCGAGCGGCTGGGCGACAGCTACGCGATCCTGTCGCTCGACGCCCGTCGCCAGGTGGTGGAGCCGTTCCGCCCCGCGCTGGACCGGCTGGGCGCGGTGGCGACCGGGCTGCTGCCGGACCATCGGCCGGGACGGATCCGAATCGGTGGTCTCGTGGTCACCCGGCAGCACCCCATGACCGCGCGAGGCACGGTGTTCCTGGCGCTCGAGGATGAGACGGGCATGGCCAACGTGACGCTGTGGCCCACGGTCTGGGCGGGGTTCCGGAGCGTCATCCGACGCCATGCGCTGCTGCTCGTCGACGGGCAGCTCCAGCGGGAGGGGAGGTGGTCAACGTGGTGGCGCGCGACGTGCGACCGCTGGCCGAGGTCTCGGCGACGGTGGGCGGCCCGGTCGGGCCGGAGGGCGTCCGCCACATGGGCTACGCCGGCATGCGCCGGGCATGAGCAAGGGCCCCGGTCGGCTCGACCGGGGCCCTCGTGGATCTCAGGGAGTCGTGCGAGCTAGGGCTTCCAGCTCACCACGCTGCCGGCGTTGGGCATCGAGGCGCCGGTCGTCACGTAGACCGTGCCGTCGTCGCCCACCGCGATGCCACCGGGCATCAGCAGGTCGGTCGACACGAGGGTCGGCTCGCCGCCACCCGGGGGGACGCTCCACAGGCCGCCGGTCACATCGCCCGACAGCAGGCTGTTGTGGGCGATCTCCAGGACGTACAGCGTGCCGTCGGGCGCGAACGCGAGGTCGATGACGTTGGTGAACCCGGACGCGTACGTGTCCGTGGTGCCGTCCTGCTGGACCTTGAAGATGGACGCCCCGCCGACCGGGAACGGGAAGCCCGTCAGCTGGCTGACGTACATCGCCTGGTCGGGCCCCACCACCACGGAGGTGGGCACCGCCTGGGTCGGGATCATGACGGGGGAGGCGTTGGGGTCGGCCGAGGCCGTGGGGTCGACCGGGGCCGGGTTGAAGGTCGGGTGGAACACCGCGACCGGGATGACCTTGCCATCGGCGCCCACCCACAGCAGGTCGTTGCCGCCCGCGTCGGCGACCAGCGTGCCGCCGTCGGGCAGCAGCGCGACGCCGTTGGGGTTGGAGTCGACGGTCGCGCCGGGGTCGGCCGAGTCGGGGTTGTTGTCGGCTTCCCACTGGACCAGGTCGGCGACCTGCGTGATGGTCCCGTCGGCCGCGATGTTGACGAGCCATCCGAGGTTGTCGCCCAGCGGCGCCGGGACCGCTGCCCGCAGCTCCGGGCCGCCACCCAGCGGCATGGGCACCACGAACGTGCCGTCCTCCTTGACCACGACGTCGGCCGGACCGATCACCTCGGTGCCGATGACAATCGAGGGCAGACCCGTCACGACCTGCGTGGCGGTGCCGTCCTTGATGGCCGTGATGGCGGCGGTCGCGCCGACCTGCGCATCGCCCCGCGGCGTGGTGACCTTGTCCGGGCCGCCCTCGCCCGTCTCGGTGACGTACAGCGTGCCGTCGGGGGCGATGGTGATGCCCCGCGGCGCGTCGAGGCCCTGCGCGAGCACGGTCCAGCCCCCGGCCGCAGCCGATGGGCTCTGTGCCGCTGCAGGGACCGCGGCTGCGGCGAGCAGCATGGCCGTGGCGCCTGCCACGACGATCCGTCGATCCATGGTTCCTCCCACCCGGCAGGTCTGGCGGGCCACGGCCCGGCCGCGATCGGCGCCGGGGTGACCGGGTCGCGGTCGCGCCATGATCGCACACGGCACCGGCACATCCAATACGTCATCCGACGCGATCGATGTCGGCTCGTTGACCTGACGGGTGACGCGCCCGCCTGCCCGCTATGGCAGGGCGCGGACCATGCCGCCGTCCACCGGCACGATGGCGCCCGTGACATAGCTTGCGGCGGGCGACAGCAGGAACGCGCCCACTCGGCCCAGCTCCGCGGGGTCCCCATAGCGGCCCAGCGGGATGCGGGCCACGGTGGCAGCCCGCACCTGCTCCACGGGCTCGCCCGTCGAGGCGGCCCGCGCGGCGTCCAGCTGGGCGATCCGGTTGGTGGCCAGCCGCCCCGGCGCGAGCCCGTTGATGCGCACCGGCACGATCTCGGGCACGAGCGACTTGATGAGGCCCGCGAGGCCTGGCCGGATGAGGTTCGAGGTGGTGAGACCCGCGATGGGCTCGCGCACCGACGAGGACAGGATGACCAGGATCGCCGGACGGGTGCTCGCCCGAAGCTGCGGCAGGGCCGCGCGGACCAGCCGGAGCGCGCTCCACAGCGTGCCGTCGATGGCGCGCTGCCAGGCATCGTCGTCCAGCTCCTCGAACGTGCCGGGCGGGGGACCGCCGCTGTTGACCACCAGCAGGTCCAGCCCGCCCAGCGCCGCCACCGCGGCATCGACCGCCACACGTGGGCCCTCGGGCGTCGAGAGGTCGCCGGGCGCGGGCACGGCTGCCGCGCCCAGTCGCGCGACGACGGCGTCCAGCCGCTCGCTGGGGCGTGCCGCGAGGGCCACCCGCGACCCCTCGGCCACGAGCGCGTCGGCGATCGCGCCACCAAGGCCGCCCGACCCGCCCCCCACGAGGGCGCGCGCACCCGCCAATCCCAGGTCCATGCCGTCCTCCTGTCGTCACATCCCGTCCCGGGACGCGTCCGCTGGCTACGATACGGGCAACACGGACCGGAGGGGATGATGCGCCGCGTGCTGTTGTGGCTCGCCGGGAACGCCTGGCTGCGAGACCACCTGCCTCGGTTGGGCTTCGCCAAGCGGGCGGCGCGCCGCTTCATGCCCGGGGAGGGGCTCGACGACGCGCTGGCGGCCGCGCAGGCGTTCCGCGCGGACGGCATCGGGGCCATCCTCACTCGGCTGGGCGAGGACGTGACCACCCCCCAGGAGGCGGATGCCGTCGCCGAGCACTATCTGGGCGTCATCGACCGGATCGCGTCGCAGGGCATCGATGCCTATGTCTCGTTCAAGCTGACCCAGCTGGGCCTGGAGCAGGACCCGGAGCGCGCCTACGAGCGCTGCGCCCGGCTCGCGGCACGGGCCGCGGAGCACGGCAGCCTCGTGGTCATCGACATGGAGTCGAGTCGGCTGGTGGATTCCACGCTGGCCCTCTACGAGCGGCTGGTGGTGGCCCATCCGGGGAGCGGCATCTGCCTCCAGGCCTATCTGCGTCGGACCGCCAGCGACCTCCAGCGGCTGCTACCCCTGCGGCCGTTCGTGCGGCTGGTCAAGGGCGCCTACCGGGAGCCCGAGGTGGTGGCGTACCAGTCGCGCCGCGAGATCGACGCGAGCTATGTCGCGCTCGCCACGACCATGCTCCAGGCCAACGCCGCCGGCGGCCAGGTCGGCATCGGCCTGGGCACCCATGACATCGAGGTCATCGAGCTGGTCGAGGCGCAGGCACGCGCGCTCCGCCTCGACGCGCGGGCGTTCGAGGTGGAGATGCTGTATGGCATCCGCGTCGACCAGCAGCGGCGCCTGGCGCGCGAGGGCCATCGGGTGCGCGACCTCATCTCCTACGGCGAGGCGTGGTACCCGTGGTACATGCGCCGCCTCGCGGAGCGCCCGGCCAACGTGGCGTTCGCGCTGCGCCAGGTCGTGCCCTGGTGACGCGGGGAACCGGTCTCGGGCGCGGGCGGCCTGATCCCGGTCGACTCCATACCGATCCGACACCGTCGCTTCACCCTGGGGTGATGTGATGTGGCACGGGCCTCGCACCCTGCCCGGGCCCCTCGCGGAGGCACCATGACCGCCACGTCCGGCCGACCCGCCCTGACACGCCCCGTCACCTGGCTGGTGACGCTGCTGCTGCTGGTCCTCGCGGCGCCCATCGCGCCCGCGGCCGCCCAGGAGCCGTCGGCGTCGCCCGCGCCGACCGCCTCGGTGGGCGGGGTGCTGTTCGGCGCCGCGCAGGCGGCTGACGATGGCCGGGGTCCGGACGGCGATGCGACGCTCGTCCTGGGTGGCACCCTCGACGGGCTCCTGGTGAGCGGCAACCGCAACGGCTTCGCGCCCGGGGAGGTCGTCGCGTTCCGGCTGGCCCTCCCCGCGGCAGCGGGCGCCACGGCACTCACGGCACATCTGGTGAGCGCCGTCGGCGACGGCGTCGAGGCGTTGGCCGGCAGCGGCGCGTGGGCCGTCGACCCTGCCTGGGACACGGTGAGCGGGCTCCTCCCGGCACCGCCCATCGGTCAGCACGAGCTGCGCGTGTATCGCGGGCCGCAGCTCGTGGCGAGCGCGCCGGTCGCCACGTGGGACGTGCCTCGGGTCACGGGTGCCGTCACCGACCCGCAGGGTGTGGTGGCGGGTCAGACCGACCAGGTGTCGGCGGCCATCGGCCGCTTCGCGGATGCCACCGAGGGGCCGCTGTGGCTGGTCATCCTCGACTCCACCGGTGACATCGGGGCGACCGACTACGCGGACCGCCTGTGGGCAGTCAACGAGGACCACCTGTGGCCCGGTGACGCCCTGGCGGTCCTGACGACCAGCGACTCGCAGGTCGCCGTCAAGGTCGGCACTGACCTGGGCTTCTACGTCACCCCCGACGAGGTGGACGGCGTGGTGGCCGACGCCCAGCAGCCGACCATCGAGGGTCGGTTCGCCGACGCCATCGACACCATCGCGGACGCCCTGGTGCGTGCCTACGACGAGGCGCCACCCGAGCCCGGCGCCACGCCCACGCCCCGACCCAGCCCCACCCCGGAGACCGTCCGCACGCCCGACCTCGTGGGGCTCACGCGCGCCGAGGCCCAGGCCCTCGCCGACGAGCAGGACCTCCGGCTGCGCACCCTGTTCCAGCAGACCGACGAGGCGCCGCCGGGCACCGTCATCGACCAGGACCCCGCCGCCGGCCGGCCGGTCGAGATCCTCGGCCGGGTGACCATCACCGTGGCCCAGGCACCCGCCCTCGTGACCGTCCCCGACGTCGTGGGGGACGACGAGGATGACGCCCTGAACACGCTGCTCGACGCCGGCCTGCAGCCGGGGACCCGCAGCAGCCGCACGTCCGCGAGCGTGGCACGCGGCGACGTCATCAGCACCAACCCCCGCGCCGGCGTGGTGGTCCAGCCAGGGTCGACCATCGACTACGTCGTGTCGCGCGGCCCCGCCGCGAGCCCCGAGCCCACCCCGCGACCCACCGCGACGCCCAGCGTCGTGACCGTGCCCGTGCTGCGTGGCATGTCGGAGGCGGATGCGCTCACCGAGCTCGGCAGCGTCGGGCTGCGTGCCGGGGACCGCACGCGCGCCTACAGCGCCAGCATCGATGCCGGCGACGTCATCCGCACCGACCCCGCCGCGGGTGTGCAGGTGAGCCGCGGCACCCACGTGGACTACGTCGTGTCCCGCGGCCCCGAGCCCACCCCGACGCCCACGCCCCGACCGACCACCCGCCCGTCGCCCACGCCCACCGCCGTGCCGCGCGTCACGGTCCCCGACCTGCGCGGCTTGTCGGAGGCGGATGCCCTGACCGAGCTCGGCAGCGTTGGCCTGCGCGCCGGCGAGCGCACCCGCGCCTACCACTCGAGCATCGCCGCCGGCGACGTCATCAGCACCGACCCCGCAGCCGGCGAGCGCGTCCGCGAGGGCACCGCGGTGGACTATCGCGTCTCGCGCGGGCCTCGCCCGACACCGACGCCGACGCCGCGACCCACGCCGCGTCCGACCCCCACGCCGACGCCCCGCCCGACCGTGGCGCCCACCGAGGCGCCCACGCCCGCCCCGACCGAGACGCCCACGGGCGATCTCCTCGAGCGCATCCAGGCAGCCGGGCGGATCGTGGTCAACATCGACCCCTCCGACGCGCCCTGGACCAGGGTCTCCGACGACGGGACCGCCCATGGGTTCGACGTCGACATTGCCAACCGGCTGGCTGACAGCCTGGGCGTGGACATCGCGTTCACGACCTACCCCCTCGAGCAGGTCGTGACCGGCACCTGGGATGGTCGCTTCGACATCGCGATGCAGCATCTGGCCATCACCGACGCCCGCCGCTCGGTGCTCGACTTCAGCGCGCCCTACGCGTTCGACCCGACCGTGGTCGTGGTGCCCGCGGGCTCCTCGCTGACCTCGGTCGACGAGCTGGCCGGGGCGCGGATCTGCGCGGCGCGGGGGTCGCTCACCGACGAGTGGCTGTCGGGGACGCTGCCGCTCACCGACCTGCCGCTGCCGGCTGCGACTCCCCCCGATGCGATGGACTGGGTGCGCTCGACCACCGACTCGGCCTGCCTGGCCTGGCTCCAGGACGGCTCGGAGGATGTCGCGGCAGGACTGGTGGGCGCGGATGATGCCGCTCGCGCCATCGCGCGCGGCGATGCCCTCGCGGTGCTGGGCGATCCGCAGTACTACGCCCCGATCGGCATCGCGTTCGATCGCTCCGGCGCCGACCCAACCTCGCTCGAGGCGGCAGTGGGTGCGGCCCTCGAGGCGTTGCGCGCCGACGGCACGCTCACCGCGCGGAGCGAGGCCCGCTTCGAGGGTCTCGACCTGACGCAGGTCCCGGGCGGAGGGCCGATCGTGACGCCAGCGCCCGGCGACGCGCCGGCGTTCGGCGTGGACGACACGCTCGTCGAGCGGTTCCCCGCGACCGTGGGTGACACCGCGCTCACGCCGGTGTTCCTGAGCGGCGCGGACCTCGACCGCCTCCTCCGGCCCTCGAACGGCTCCGTCAGCCAGGCGTATGGCGAGTTCCTGTCCGTGGGGGAGGGCAGCGAGCTCGGGCTCGCCGCCCTTGGCCTCGCCATGGCCCCGGTGGCCAGCGACGACGGGGTCGCCGAGCTGACCGCGGCGCGCATGGACGGCGCACGGGCCGCTGACCTCGCCACGGCACTGACCCCGCTGCTGGGCAACCAGCTCCGGTCGGACTCGCAGACCGTCGACGTGGACCTGGGCGGCAAGTCGGTCGCGCGCACGAGCTCGGGGCCCTACGCCGAGGGCGACACCGCGCTCTGGGTGTACCTCCGCTCGGGTGTCGCCTGGTTCGTGTGGGGCACGGAGCCGCTCGCCGGCGAGGTGCTCGCAGCGCTGCCCTGACGGGGCGACCCCGGGAGGGCGGGCCGGGGCACCGCACCTGCCCGGGCCCTGGCGCGGCGCCGCGCCATGCACGCCGCCCCGGCACCGCGCGCACGGCGCGCCAATGCGCCGCCCCGACCTCGGACACCCCGGCGCCGTACTGGCGCCGCCACTCCGCCACGCCGCGCCCCCCGCGCCCCCGCGTGCACCACCACCCCGCGTGCTGCGCGCCCCCGGCCAACCGCCATGCGCCCGGCGGGTCGGTGCCTCTGCGCCTCTCGACAGGCGCGAGGTGCCGAGCATCCGCACGGCCACGCTCGGGAGCGAGCGTCGGTTCCGCCATGCGACGCCCTCGGCGGGCGAATGGCGCTTGGCTTCCGCATGGCCGCCGGCACGGCGGTGGTGTGGCGGTTCGCAGCCGACGCGGGGACGGGGCGCCCGGCCGGGCGAATGATGCCCAGGCGGGACACCCGCCCGGCTACCGCGGGACGCCCGACCTGGGATGCCCAGGCGGGACGCCCGCCCGGCTACCGCGGGACGCCCGCTACCGCGTGGTGCGCCGTCGGTACTCCGCGAACACGGTGTCGTTGTGGTCGGCCGGGAAGCGCGTGTCGTTGGGGGACACGAACGTGGGCAGCACCACGCCCCGCTGCTGGAGCGCCGCCGCGAGCGCCGCGGTCAGCGCCATGGAGATCACGATGACCGCCACCGTCGAGGTCGCCGCGACGGGCGGCCCCCAGCCCTCGACCTCGATGACCGCGTCACCGGGCACGCAGCAGTTGTCGATGACGATGTCGCAGGCCTCGGCCAGCCGCAGACCGGACGAGTGGCGCGCCTGGTTGGCCTCGAGGTTGGCGACCGAGGTGACCGCGACCGTCAGGACCCCCCGCTCCTTGGCGTAGAGCGCCGCCTCGATGGCTGCCGCGTTGAGGCCGCCATGGCTGTACAGCACCAGCGAATCGCCCTCGGCGAACGGGTAGTTGCCCAGGAAGTTGGCGATGTAGCCCTCCTCGCGCTCCAGCCACAGCAGCTCCCGCACGCCACCCGTGCCCAGCACGTTGTGCCAGGACAGGCGCACGTCGGTGAGCGGTCGGAATGCCGGGAACGCGCCGTATCGCGGGAACGCGTCCATCGCGGGCAGGATCGAGTGGCCGCTGCCGAAGAGGTTGACCAGGCCGCCCTTGGCGACGCCGTCGGCCATCAGCCCGGCGGCGCGCTCGATGGTCTGGGTCTGGGTCGCGGCGATGCGGTCGACCAGCGCGGCCGCCTCCCGCAGATATCCGGTGGCGCTCAAGGACGTTCCCTCCCTCGGGCGACCGCGAGCGCACCCGCGGCCGCACCCATGAGACTCGACTCCACGCCGAGTCGTGACCTGACGAACCTGGTCCGCCCGATGGCGAACGGTTGGCATGACTGCCGCGCGGCACGCGATGCCGCAGCGGCGAACGGGGCGCGGGAGCCCACGCCCCCGCTCCACACGACGACCTCGGGGCCGACGGCGTCGATGAGCGACCCCGCGACCACCCCCGCCACGAGCGCCGCGTGGCCGATGGCGGCGCGCGCCACGGCATCCCCCGCCCCGCGGCCGCGACCACCGCGCGCGCATCGGGCCACGCGGCGTCGGGCGCGCGGCGACGGGCCTCGGCGACGATCCCCGGACCCGATGCGACCGACTCCGCCGGCTCCGACAGCGAGCCGTCGGGGAGGGGCCAGCGGAGACGCCCACGGCGCCCGCGACGCCCACCGCGCCGCGCAGCACCCGACCCTCGTGCCAGGTGCCGGCACCGAACCCGGTGCCCACGATGCACACGCACGCCACGCGGGCGCCCCGGGCGGCGCCGAACACCGCCTCGGCCGCGGTCGCGGCATAGCCGTCGAAGTCGACCCACGCCGGCAGCCCGAACGCGTCGGCCAGGGCCGCGACCGCCTCGAGGTCCTGCCACGCCCGGACGCTGGGCGCGGCCCAGTCGATTCGGCCGGCCGGGGACACGATGGCCGGCAGCGCCAGCCCCACCGCCGCGGCCCGCGCGGCGCCGGGCAGCGCCTGCGCCCGGGCACGGAACCCGTCGATGGCGGCCTCGGGGTCGCCCGGCGGCGCCGGCGCCACGGAGCGGCCCAGCACCCGGCCGGCCGCGTCCACGGTGGCGATGGCCGCCTTGGTGCCACCCAGGTCGATGGCGATGACCACCCCGTCGTCGGTGCTCGTGGGGCCGCCCATCAGCCCTTCACCGCGGACGAGAAGCCGGTGTCGGCGTAGGCACGCCGCACCAGCAGGAACAGCACGATGTTGGGCAGGATGGCGAGCAGCGTGCCCGCGAACACCACGTTGGCGTACTTGACCGCGGTGGTGTACGAGACCAGCTGGGTCACCACGAGCACCATGGTCTTGTTGCCTTCCGAGGTCAGGATGACCAGCGGCCACAGGTAGCTGTTCCAGTAGTACACGAACGCGAACATGGCGAGCGTGGCGATGGCCGGCCGCAGCAGGGGCACCCCGATGGTCCACAGGATCCGCCACTCGGGCGCGCCGTCCACGCGGGCGGCATCCAGCAGCTCGGTCGGCACGCCACGCGCGAACTGGCGCACCAGGAAGATCCCGAACGCGTTGGCGAGCTGGGGCAGCAGCACGCCCGCGAGGGTGTCCTGGAGGCCGGCCGTCTGGACCACCCAGTAGAGCGGCACGAGCGTCGCGATGGGGGGCACGAACATGGTCGCCACGAGCAGCAGGAACAGCTGGTCCCGGCCCCGGAACCGATACACCGCGAAGGCCCAGCCGGCGGCCACGCTGGTGGCCACCACGGCGGTGGTCGACACGCCCGCGATGAGGAACGAGTTGAGGAACGCGCTGCCCAGGGGCAGCAGCCGGGCCGCCTCGCCAAAGGCATCCAGCGTGGGCTGCCCCGGGAACCACACCGGCGGCAGCTTGTTGATCTCGGTGGACTGCTTGAGGGCGCCCGTGACCAGCCAGTAGAGCGGCAGCCCGGCGAACCCGGCGGCGAGCAGCAGCGCCAGCACGGTGCCCAGCCACCGCAGGCGTGCGTGGAGCGAGGACCCCTGCACGGCCGCCCTCACGGCACGTCGTCCATGTCGCGGCTGTACAGCAGCAGCCCGCCCACCGCGATGACCACCGCCACGAGCAGCACCATGGTCATGGCCGCCGCACGGCCCGCCTGGCCATAGTCGAACGCGGTCCGCACGGCGTGGAACGTGACCACGTTGGTGGCGTCGGAGGGTCCGCCGCGCGTCAGGACCGCGACCGCGTCGAACACGCCCAGGCCGTTGATGAGGCAGATGGCGGTCGCGAACGTGAGCGGTCGCCGGAGCAGTGGCAGGGTGATGCTCCAGAGCTTGCGGCCGGCGCCGGCGCCATCCAGGTCGGATGCCTCGTACAGGTCGCCCGGGATCTGGGTGAGCCCGGCGACGAGCAGGGTCGTGAAGTAGCCCAGGTACTGCCAGATGGTCAGCAGCACCAGCGACCAGAGCGCCGTCCGGGGGTGGCCCAGCCATGGCTGCGCCGGGATGCCCACCAGCTTGAGGATCTCGTTGACCGGTCCGCCTCGGGGCGACAGCAGATAGCCCCAGATGAGCGCGACGGCGACCGTGGGGATGACGTAGGTCGTGAACAGCAGCGTCAGCACGACGCCACGACCCCGGACGCGACCCTGATGGACGAGCACGGCGAGCCCGATGGCCAGCGGGATCCCGATGGCCACGATGGCCGCCGCGAACAGGAGCGTGTTGTTGAGCGCACGCAGGAACGTGGGGTCGCGCAGGATCTGCGCGTAGTTGTCGAGACCCACCCACTCCATGTCGGTGATGGGCGTGAGCAGGCTCCACGAGTGGAGGCTGATCCAGCCCGTCATGACGATGGGGGTGAGGATGGTGGCCACGATGAGCAGCGCCGCTGGTGCGATGAACACCAGCGGCGCCAGACCCGCGGTTCGACTGCCGCGGCTCACGTCAACGCGAGGTCGTGACCACTCGGAGGGTTACTCCGGGTTGGCCGCCGACAGGATGGTCTCGGCCTCCGTCTGCGCCTGGGCCGCGGCATCGGCCGCGGTCAGCTCGCCGAACATGATGCCCTCGAGCTTCTTCTGGATCATCTCGGAGAGCTCCTGGCCGCCCGAGATCATGGGGAACGGGACCGCGTCCGGCAGCGCCTGGATGTAGGCCTG
>JAXLXC010000040.1:0-33986 GCA_046328155.1 Chloroflexota bacterium | reverse complement strand
CGCTTCCTGAGCGCGCCCGCGGCGGGGCGCTTCGTGGGCCGTGCGCGTCGTGGGCGCGCCCGCGCTCAGGTGCGGACGTCCGCGGGGCCCTCGGGCGACGGGTCGGGGTACAGGTCGAGGTTGAGCCACACCGCATAGGGCAGGTGGTCGAGGCCCTGGACGATCGCTCGACGGAGCTCGTCCACCTGTCCCAGCGTCACCTCGGGCGCGGCGAGCGCCTCCACCTCGAGGTACAGCTTCGGGCCGAGCTTGGACATCCGGACCACCACGTCCCGCAGCTCGAACCCGGCGGCCACGCGGTCGAGTGCCGCGCGCACGGGCGTCGCGACATCGTCGGTCGGGGCGCGCTCCAGCAGTTCCAGGAAGGTCGAGCGGACCATCCTGAGGGGCTCGGGCAGGAACACCACGCACGTCACGAGCACCATCACCGGGTCCACGGAGGGCGCCAGCCGGTCGAGTGCCGAGCCGCTGACGACCAGGAGCACGGAGAACCCCACGAGCATGCCCACGCCCCGGAACGCCGCGATGCGCCAGCCCATCGACTCCGCGCGCAGCAGCTCGGAGCCCGCCGCCTGGCGGCGGAGCCACACCCAGGTGGCCAGACACGCCGACGTGACGATCGCGGCATAGGCGAGCCCCGCACCGGCGCTGACCTGGCTGCCGCCATCGAGGAGCGCGGCGGCGGCCTCCAGCGCGGCGTACCCCAAGGTCGCGAGGATGACCAGGCCCTGGATGCCGATGGCCAGGGGCGTGCTCGCCTGGCGACCGAACGGGTACGTTCGGGAGGGGCGCTGCGCCGCGAGCGCGGACGCGCGGAGGAGCAGCACGGACGTGACGATGCCGATGAGGCCGTAGGCCCCGTCGAGCAGGATCATCTGCGAGCCGGCCACCACGCCCCACACGACGCCCAGGGCGCCCAGCGCCGCGGAGACCGCGATGGAGACCCACAGCACCCGCTGCTCGCGGCCGTCGCTCCCGGTCACGCCCGCGGTCCGCTCAGAACGGCCAGAACACGGGCACCAGGAACACGGAGCCCACGAAGAACACCAGCAGCAGCGGCAGCCCCAGCTTCCAGTAGTCCCCGAAGCGATAGCCGCCCGGTGCCATGACCATCAGGTTGACGGGGGTCGCGACGGGGGTGAGCAGGGCCGCGGCCGCCGCCACGGTGAGCGACATGAGCACCGGCTGGACCGAGATGCCCAGGCTCGTCGCGGCCGAGATGGCGATGGGGATCATGATGAGCGCGGTGGCCATGTTGCTGATGAGCTGGCCGAAGAGCGCCGTGACCGCGAACAGCCCAGCGAGCAGGGCGTAGGGGCCCAGGCCGCCCACGGTGTCCACGAGCAGCTGGGCGATCTTGTCCGCGGCCCCCGACTGGACCATCGCGGTGGACAGGGGGATCATGCCCCCCACCAGGACCACCGTGGTCCAGTTGATGCCCCGGTAGGCGCCGCGCATCGGCAGCACGCGCAGGAGGACCATGGCGCCTGCCGCGAGGAGGCCCGCGATGACCGACGGCACGATGCCCGTGGCCAGCAGGACGACCATGCCCACGAGCACCCCGATGGCCTCGCGCGAGCGCGGGCCCATGGGCACGGCCTGGCGCCGGATCGCCTCGGGGGTGTCCACCGCCAGGACGTCGGGGCGCGCCAGACGCGTGTCCAGGGCGTCCCAGGTGCCCTGCACCAGGAGCGTGTCACCGGCCTGCAGCTGGAGCCGCCCCGGCGGCAGGTCGATGTCCGCACGGCGGACCGCGAGCAGCATCAGGTCGCCGGTCCCGTTCACGGCGCCCACGAACACCTGGGTGCCGATGAGCGGCGAGCGGGGCGGGATGACCACCTCCGCGAGCCCCGAGCGACGGTCGACGAGGGCCTTCGCCAGGTCGTCGGAGCTGTCGTCCGAGCGGAGCGCGAGGTCGAGGTCGTTGACCATCGAGGCCACCGTGTCGGACGCACCCTGGACGATCAGGATGTCGCCCTGCCCCAGCACCTTCGCGCCGCGCTCCTGGCGCGCCGTGAAGGCCTCCACGCCCACGATCGCCAGGCCCGGGTACGCGGCGAGGTCGACCGCATCCTCGCGCGTGCCCACGAGCGGCGAGCCCGGCCGCACCCGGAGCCGGAACAGGCCACTCCGCAGGGCGTACTCCTCGACCAGGGTGCGGGCATGGCTGGACAGGTCCGCCGGCAGCGTCTCGGGGGTCCGGTCGGGCAGCAGCCGCTCGCCGAACAGCACCACGATGGCCGTCACCGCGGCGAGCACCGGGATGCCCACCAGCGCGAAGTCGAAGTAGCCGAAGCCCCCGCCGCCAGCCTCCCGGGAGGCCTCCACGATGAGCACATGGACGGGCGTGCCGGTCAGCGCGAGGAGCGACCCGGCATGCGCGAAGAACACCAGCGGCATCAGCAGCTGCGAGGGCGGCCGTCGGAGGCGGATGGCCATGACCACGACCACCGGCAGCAGCGCCGCGACGGCACCGTTGACGCTGATGAGTGCCGTCAGCAGCGCCACGATGAGCATCATCAGGATGAGCAGGCGGGCGCGGCCGTCGCCCGCGAAGGCGATCAGTCGCTGGCCCATCCAGCTGGTCACGCCGGTCGCGTCCAGTGCCTCGCTGACCACGAACAGCGAGGCGATGAAGATGACCGTGGGGTCGCCGAACCCCGCGATCACCTGGTCCAGCCGGAGGACGCCCGTCGCCCACAGGGTCAGCCCGGCGCCGATCGCGATGAGCTCGACGGGCAGCCTGTTCCACACGAACAGGACCACCACCGCGGCGATGACCGCGAAGGTGATGGCGATGTCATCCATGACGCGACCGCCCGGTCAGACGGACGTGGCCGTCGCCGGCCCGCCCGCGATCACAGCTGGATCGGGTATCCAGGCCCGACCGGGATGCCCAACAGGAACATGATCACGAACAGGATCACCCAGACCACGGTGATGCTGATGACGTACGGCGACATGAGCGCGATGATCGTGCCGATGCCCGCATCCTTCTGGTAGCGCTGGGCGATGGTGACCATGAACGGCAGGTAGACCATCAGCGGGGTCACCACGTTCATGGGCGAGTCACCGATGCGATACGCCGCGAGCACCGTCTGCGCCGGCACCCCCTGGCTGTCCATGAGCGGGATGAAGATGGGCGCGAAGATGGCCCACTTGGGGACCAGCCCGGGCATGATGATGTCCAGGACCATGATCACCAGGATGAACCCGATGAGCAGCGGGAGCGTGCCGATGGGGCTCCCCTCCAGCGCCTGCGAGAGCATCGTGGCGAGCACGGCCGGCATCTGGCTGTAGTTGAAGAACGCGATGAACTGGGCGATCATCAGCAGCATCAGGATCAGCCCGGCAAGACCCGCGAAGGTCTTGACGGCCGCGTCGATGACGTCGTTCGCCTTCTGGAACGTGCCCGCGCCGAAGCCGTAGCCGATGCCGGCCACCAGGAACGTCATCGTGATGATGAACATCAGGCTGTCCATGAACGGCGTGTTGCCGATGATGTCGCCGGTCTGGGGGTCGCGCAGCGGCGCTCCCGGCGGCAGGGTCACCAGCAGCACGATGGCCCAGAACCCGAGCACGAACCAGAGCGCGCGCTTGAGGCCAGCCCGGTCGTGCGCGGGATCGAGGTCCGGCGCCTCGGCCTCGGCCGTCGCCGAGACCCCGGTCCACGGCCCCAGCCGCTTCTCCACGATGCGCTCGGTCACGATCGCGGCAACGACCGCCAGCACGATCGACGAGATGACGCTGAAGAACCAGTTGGACACGATGGTCTGAGGCGCCTGGTTGGTCAGGCTGAGCGCCTCGTTGGTGATGGCAACGACCTGCGCGTCGACAGGGCCCGGGATGAGGTTGACCCCGAAGATCGCGCCCACGCCGGCGAAGCACGCCGCGAGCCCGGCGAGGGGATGCCGTCCCACGCTCGCGAAGGCCGCCGCCCCCAGCGGCACCAGGATCAGATAGCCGGCGTCCGTCGCGATGCTCGCCAGGACGCCCACGAAGATGAGCACGAACGCGAGCGCGCGCCTGGGGGATGCCGCGACCAGCAGTCGGATGAGCGAGCTCATGAGGCCGGCGCGCTCCGCGACGCCAGCGCCCAGGAGCGCGACGAACGCGATGCCCACCACGGAGAACCCCGTGAAGTTGGGCACGAACGAGGTGAACATGAACCGGATCCCGTCCACCGACAGCAGCGGATGGACGGCGATGGTGGTCTCCTGGAGGTGCCAGTCCTCGCCATAGGGCGGCTGGGACTCCACGATCGGGACGGTCGTGTCCTCGTAGTAGCTGATCTCGGTCGTGGGGGTGTCCTGGACCGTGATCGTCTCGGTCACCTGGACGTTGAAGAACGCCAGGATGGTCGAGAGCACGATCACGCCGATGATCAGGTACAGGAACATCAGCACCGGGTGGGGCACCTTGTTCCCAAGCGCCTCCACCTTGTCGAGGAGGCTGCCGCCCTGCTTGGGGGCGGCGGTCGCGGCGGTCATGCGACCGGCCTCGTGAAGTCGCACGCCAGCTGGGCGAGCAGTCGGGCGCCGAAGCCGGTGGCGCCCACGGAGCGCCACGCGTCGTCAGCCGTGACCATCATCGGACCGCAGATGTCGAGGTGCGCGAACGGCAGCCCGGCGGTGAACTCGTCGAGGAACAGCGCGGCGGTGATGGTGCCCGCGTTCTCGCCGCCCAGGTTCTTGATGTCCGCGATGGCTGAGTCGAGCAGCGGCCGGTAGGCCCGCTCCATTGGCAGCTGCCACACCTTCTCGTCGGTCGCCGCGGCGGCCGACTCGACCTGGTCGAGCAGGCTGTCGTTGGTGCCCAGCAGGGCGGCCCGCTCGGTGCCGAACGTCCGCATGGCCGCACCCGTGAGCGTCGCGATGGTCACGATGGCGTCAGGCGAGAGCTCCGTGGACAGCACGATCCCGTCGGACATCACGAGCCGCCCCTCGGCGTCGGCGTTGACCACCTCCACGGTGGTGCCGCCCCGGATGGTCAGCACGTCGCCCAGCCGGAGCGCGGTGCCCGACGGCATATTGTCGGTGCACATCAGGAACCCCGTCACACGGCTCCGGCAGCCCAGGTCGCGGAGCGCGGCCATCGCCGCGAGGATGCACGCGGCGCCCGACATGTCGAGCTTCATGGCGGCGTGCATCGCGTCCGATGGCTTGAGGCTGAGGCCGCCCGCGTCGTACATGATGCCCTTGCCCACGAGCGCGAGATGTCCGCTCGGCGTGCCGAGCGAGGCGTCGGGCTGGTAGGTCAGCTTGACCACCCGCGGCTCCTCGCCGCTGCCCGCGTTGACACCCAGGACGCCGCCCAGCCCCATCTCGATGATGGTCGCGCGGTCGTAGACCTCCACGTCGAGCCCGGTCGCCTGGCCCAGGCGCACCGCGACGTCGCCCAGCCGAGTGGCCGTCATGTGGGCGGGCGGGGCGTTCTCCAGGTCACGTGCGAGGGCGGCCGCCTCGGCGGTCACGAGGCCGCGCCGACCACCCGCCTCCGTCGCCGCGACGCGGTCGGGGCTCGTGACGAGCGTCCCGGCGCGGAGCGGCGGGGACACCGGCTGGTACTTGAGCTGGTCGTAGCGGTAGCGCCCGAGGGTGATGCCCTCGACCGCCGCGAGGCCGGCCTCCGCGGCCGGGACCGCCTCGGAGCCGGTCAGGTCAAGGACGACCTCCTCGAACGCCTGTGCGGCGCGGGCGAACGTGGCCGCGGCGTCCCTGAGGACCGCCGCGGTCAGCTTCGCGGGGTCCCCGATGCCCACCGCGACCAGCGTGGGGCCATCGGCCCGGGGCAGCACCAGCGCCTGCTTGGGGCGTGCCCGGAAGCCCGCCCTGGCCAGCGCGTCGCGGCCGAGACCCAGGCTGGCCGGCAGCGGGCCATCGGCGGGGACCAGCACGCCCACGACCGTCGCACCCGCTGGCACCGAGGTCGCGACCGAGAGGCGCGCGGCGTTGTAGCGCGCGACCGACGGCGCGGGATCGAAGTCGTCCGAGACGAGCGAGGGAAGCGGCATCCCAGTTCGAGCCTCCTCATGGAACCTGCGGCCTTGGCCCCCGGCCCGAGCATAGCCCCCGGCCGAGCCTCGTGTGGAGGGTCCGATGGCCCATGCCGCGCTGGTGGCCTGTGCCGCGCGGGCGCTGGTCGAGTGACGCGCGGTCAGTCGGGGTCCAGGATGGGATACGCGGCGAGGGTCAGGAAGTCCTCGAACGCGTCATCCAGGACCAGGCCCTCGAGCAGCCTGGCCGCCTCCCCGAGCCGGCCGGCGGAGGGACCGCCAAGCGCGCCCAGCTCCTCGGCCAGGGCGGTCCGGATGAGCTCGCCGTCCACGACCCGGCCGTCCTCCAGCGTCACGCCGTGGCGTCGCCACTGCCACAGCTGCGAGCGGGAGATCTCCGCGGTCGCCACGTCCTCCATCAGGTCGTTGATGGCGGCGGCGCCGTTGCCCCGCAGCCAGTTGTCGAGGTACTGGAGCCCCACGCTGATGTCGGCGCGAAGGCCCGCCTCGGTGATGCGGCCCCCGGGCACGGCGACATCGACGAGCTGCGCGGCGCTCACCGACACATCCTCGCGCAGCCGATGCCGTTGGTCCGTCCGCGCGCCGAGCGCCCGGTCGAACACCTCGGTGGCCACGGGCACCAGGTCCGGATGGGCCACCCAGGTGCCATCGAAGCCGTCGCCCGCCTCGCGCTCCTTGTCCTCGCGGACCCTCGCGAGGGCACGCTCGGTGACCTCCGGCTGGCGGCGGTTCGGGATGAACGCGCTCATGCCGCCGATGGCATGGGCGCCGCGTCGATGGCACGTCTGCACCAGCAGCTCCGCGTACGCGCGCATGAACGGCACGGCCATGGTGACCTGGGCCCGGTCGGGGAGCACCATGTTGGGACGCTCCCGGAAGGCCTTGATGATGCTGAAGATGTAGTCCCAGCGGCCCGCGTTGAGACCGGCGGCATGCTCGCGCAGCTCGCCCAGGATGGCGTCCATCTCGTGGGCGGCCCAGATGGTCTCGATGAGGACGGTCGCCCGGATGGTCCCCTGCGGGATGCCCAGCCGCTCCTGCCCGAACCGGAACACGTCGTCCCACAGCCGGGCCTCGAGATGGCTCTCCAGCTTGGGCAGGTAGTAGTAGGGCCCGAGCGCCGGGCCGCTCCCCCGCTCCAACGCAGCGCGGCCCGCATGGAACAGGTGCAGCCCGAAGTCGAACAGGCTCGCCGACACCGGCACGCCGTCCACGGTGGCATGGCGCTCCACGAGGTGCCAGCCTCGTGGACGGACCACCAGGGTCGCCGTCTGCGCATGCAGGGCGTACGCCTTGCCATCGGGGCTCGTGAAGTCGAGCTCGCGACGCACCGCCCGCAGCAGGTCTGCCTGGCCGCCGACCACGTTGGCCCAGGTCGGCGAGAGCGCGTCCTCCAGGTCCGCCATGAACACCCGCGCACCGCTGTTGAGCGCGTTGACGAGCATCTTGCGCTCGGCGGGTCCCGTGATCTCGACACGCCGGTCCCGCAGGTCGGCGGGTGCGTCGGCGACGCGCCATGAGCCTGCCGAGACCGCCGCCGTCTGGCCCAGGAGCTCGAGCGCGCCGCCTGCGGCCAGCCCAGCGCGCCGCTCCCTGCGTCTCGCGAGCAGCTCGCGTCGTCGGTCGCCGAACTCCGCCTCGAGCGCCGCGACGAAGGCGAGCGCCCCCGGCGCGAGCACGTGCGCGTCATCCGGCGCGACCGCCGCCCCGATCTGGATCGAGCCTGCCATGTCTCCCCCGGTGGTGCTGGCCGCGAAGCGTACCCGGGCCGAGCCACCGTCGGGTCGTCAGGAACGCCGCGGGCTTGCTACAGTCCCCGACCATGGGGACGGCGGCTCCGCGGGGCGCGTTGGGGCGGGTCCTGGATCGCGTGCGGGATCCGCTCAGCCTGCGGCATTGGTGCGTCATCGCCAACGACGGGATCGTGGCGACCGCCGGCATCCTGGAGGGGTTCGCGGGCGCCGGCGCGACCGACCGGACGCTGCTCGTCGCCGCCGTCAGCGCGACCATCGCCGGGATGCTCGGCGTGGGCGGCGCGGAGTGGGTCGAGGCGTCCGTGGAGCGCGAGGCGCAGCTGGAGCTCGTCGAGGAGGAGCGGCGCGAGATCGTGGCGCGACCCGAGGCGGAGCTGGCCGACCTCGCGTCGCACTACGAGGCCAGGGGGCTCGCGCCCGACGTCGCGAGGACGGTCGCGGAGCAGCTGACGGCACGCGACGCGCTCGCCGCCCAGCTCGACAGCGAGCACGGCATCCGCGAGGTCACCTCCCTGGGCGAGACGGTCCTGGCGGGCGTCGGTGGGGCGGCCGCGTACGGCGTCGGGGCGTTCGTGCCACTGCTCATCACGTGGCTGGCCCCGGTCGCCATCGAGGCCTGGGCGATCCTGGTCACGGTGGCCATCTCGCTGACGGTCACGTCGCTGGTCACCGCGCGGACCGGCGGGGCGCGTCTGTCGCGCGTGCTGGTGCGCTCGCTCGCCGTCGGGCTGGGCACGGTCCTCGTCAGCTACGCGGTGGGCCGCATCGTGTTCTAGCGACCCAGGTCGTCCTCCGTGAAGCCGTAGGCGCGCACGACCGCCGCGTCGACCTCGACGCCCAGCCCGGCGCCCGTGGGCACGTGGACTCGCCCCCCCACCTGGTGGATCGGGTTCGTGACCAGCTCGTCCTGCATGGGCGACGGCAGCGGCTTGAGCTCCATGAGCAGCGTGTTGTCGGTGGCCGCCGCGAGATGGAGCGACGCGGCCGTGTCCAGGGCGGAGCTCCAGGCGTGCGCGTTCCATGACATCCCCGCGGCGGCGGCGGCGGCGATGACCCGCCAGCTGCCCGTGATGCCCTCGGCCTTGGCCGGGTCGAGCATCACCACGTCGATCGCGCCCGCGTCGATGAGCGTCCGGAAGTGCGCCTCGTGCCAGCCCTTCTCGCCGGTGCAGATGCGCGTGGTCGCGGCCGCCCGTAGCGCCCGGTAGCCCGCCACGTCCTGCTCGGGCAGGGCATCCTCGAACCAGTACAGGCCCACCTGGTCCTCGAGCGCCCGGCACATCCGGATGGCGTGGTCGGCATCCCAGCCCGCCAGCGCCACCACATCCAGGATCACGGGGGTGTCCGGCCCGACGGCGGCGCGCACGGCGCGACCCACCGCGAGGTCCCGCGTCTCGTCGCGCCCGAACGCGATGGACAGGTCGTGGCCCCAGCCGCCCTTGACCATGGGGAAGCCCTGGGCCACGAACCCCGCGAACTCCTGGGCGACCCGATCGAGGTCACCCGTGGCGAGGATCGTGGAGGCGCACGCCGGCAGCGAGGTCGGCGTCCGGTCGCTCAGCAGGGCATGGACCGGGACCCCCGCGATGCGGCCAGCCAGGTCCCACAGCGCCATGTCGATGGCGCTGATGCCGAACGTGACGATGCCGCCGTTGCCATCCCAGTAGGTGGCGTCGCGCATCGCCTGCCACGCGGCTCGGACGTCGTTGGCATCGGCGACGCGCCGACCCACGACGATGGGCGCCAGGCGGCGCTCCACGAGGAACGCGGTCGCGAGCGAGACCTCCTGGGCGCCCGTGATGGCCTCGCCCCAGCCCACCGCCCCGTCGTCGGCCTCGACCCGCACGAGGCAGATGGAGCGGACCTTGCCGTCGTTGTTGGGCTCCGGGTAGCGGACCGGGAACGCCTGCACGCGCTGGATGCTCATGCGGCTGCCCCAACGTGCCATGCGCATGGCGGTCACGCCTCGTCCCGCCCATGGCGGCGCAGCTCGTCGTACAGCACCGCCGCGAGCAGGATCGCGCCCTTGACCACCTGCTGCCAGTAGGACGGCACGCCCACCAGCGTGAGGCCGTTGTTGATGATGCCGATGACGAGCAGGGCGACGAGCGTCCCGGCCAACGTGCCACGGCCACCGGCGAGGCTCGTGCCACCCAGGATGACCGCGGTGATGACGTCCAGCTCGTATCCCAGCGCGGCGCTCGGCTGCGCGTTCCCGGTGCGTGCCACGTACATCAGCCCGGCGACCGCGGCCAGGCCACCGCATGTCACGTAGAAGGCGAGACGCCAGCGACCCACCGCGACCCCCGCCAGACGCGAGGCGCGTGCGTTCGACCCGATGGCGTAGGCGTAGCGCCCGAAGGAGGTGCGGGGCATGGCCCACCCGAACACCGCGAAGGCCGAGACCAGGAGCAGCACCAGGTACGGGACGCCCAGCAGCGTCCCCGTGCCCAGCGTCAGCCATCCCTCGTCGGTGATGACCACCTCGCGACCACCCGACAGGACATAGCCGATGCCACGCACGATGGCGAGCGTCGCGAGGGTGGTGATGAGCGGGTTGATTCGGCCGTAGCTGATGACCGCGCCGTTGACGAGGCCGATGCCGATGCCCAGGGCGATGGACCCACCGAACGCCAGCGGCAGGGGCACACCCATGCCCAGGAGCCACGCCGAGAGCATCCCGGAGGCCGCCATGACCGAGCCGACCGAGAGGTCGAACCCGCCCGAGATGATGACGATGGTCTCGCCCACCGCGACCACGCCCACGATGGCGACCGCCTTGCCGATGTTGAGCAGGTTGGTGGGGGTCAGGAAGTAGGGCGACAGGATGGTCAGCCCCACGAACAGGATGACGAGGGTCGCCAGGAGCCCCGGGTCGACACCCAGGGTCTCGCGGCGGAGGAGCCCCCGGACCCGCTCGAGCGCGGGCGGCCGGGCGGCGTGGACGCCGGGCTCGAGCGCGCTCACGCGGCCTCGATCCGGTCGCCCGTCATGAGCTCCGCCATGAGTGCCATGGTGTGCTCCGGGGGTTGGGCATGCGGCTGGAGCTCGCCCACCACCGACCCCTGGCGCACGACCACGATCCGGTCGCACACGTGGAGGATGTCGGTGAAGCGGTGGCTGATGAGCAGGATCGAGACGCCCCGCTGCTTGAGGCCCTCGACGAGGCCCAGGAGCACCCGGATCTTCTCCGCCGAGAGCGCCGCGGTGGGCTCGTCCATGAGCAGCAGCCGGGGCTGGAACTGGAGCGCGCGCGCCACGGCCACCATCTGCCGCTCGCCACCCGAGAGGGCGCCCACGAGCCGGTCGGGGCCGATGGCCAGGCCCAGGTCCGCCATCATGCGCGCCGTCTCGTCACGCATCCGCTCGCGATCGAGCACCCGGACGGGACCCACGAGCCGGCGCTTGGGCTCGCGTCCCAGGAACACGTTCGCGGTGACGTCCAGGTCGTCGCACAGGGCGAGGTCCTGGTAGATCATCTCGATGCCCGCGCGCCGGGCGTCGAGCGGGCTGCCGAACGACACCAGCTGGCCGTCCAGCCGGATGGTGCCGGCGGTGGGCGGGTGGGCCCCCGACAGGATCCTGACCAGGGTCGACTTGCCCGCCCCGTTGTCGCCGATGAGGCCCACCGCCTCCGCGGCACCGATTCGCATGTCCACGTCGCGCAGCGCGACGACGTTGCCGAAGGTGCGCGAGACGCCCTCCAGCTGGAGCAGCGGTGCCACGGTGACGGGGGTCCTGCGCGGGGTCAGGGATAGACCGTGCCGATGGTCGCCCGGTCGAGGAACTCGTGCGCGATGTGCACCTCCTGGGGCACGGCCTTGCCCTCGAGCACGTCGAGCGCGATGGACACGACGTAGTCCGGGTACCGCTCCGGGAAGTACGCGACGCAGCCCAGGAAGCGGCTCTCCTCGGGTGGCGCCGCCTTCGTCGCCTCGATGCCGATGGTGTCGCAGCCGAGGCCGACCGCGACGCCGTCGCGACCGCTCTGCGCGAGGGCCTTGGCGATGCCGTCGGCCCGGGCGTCGTCGATGGACGTCGCCGCGACGAACGCGGCCTGGGGATGGGCCGTCAGCCAGTCGGTGGTCTTGGTCAGCGCCTGCTCCGCGGACTGCTGGTCGAAGATCTCGGAGCCCATCCGGTCCTCGGGGATGGCCCCGCACACCGTCTGGACGCCGTCCTTGAAGCCGACGAGCCGCTGGTTGGCCGCCTCCCCCTCGCCCAGGTTCTCGCCCACGTACAGCCACACGTCGCCGCAATGCCCCAGGTCCGACACGCGCTGGCCGGCGTGCTGCCCCGCGATGAACCCCGACGTGTAGTTGTCGGCGCCCATGAAGATCGCGTTGGGATGGACCACGTCGATGCTGGTGGTGGGGATGCCGGCCGCGTCGAAGATGTCCATCATCGCGGGCCCCGCGCCGGCCTGCCAGTTGGAGTTGATGACGAAGTCGGGCTGCTGCTGGGCCAGCTGCTCGGCGCAGGAGACCGCCTTGGCGGCGTCGAACGCGGTGTCGCAGTAGGGCACCTCGAAGCCGATCTGCTCGGCGTACCGGTGGATGCCCTCGTTGATGACCGCCGAGAACGGGATGGCGGCGAGGCCTTCCGCGAACGCGATGCTGGTCCCCTCGGGCGCCGACCGGTCCAGGTTGGGGACGTACGGCTGCGACGCGTCACCATCGACCACGACGTAGCTGCTGGTGGCGGGGTCCCACTGCCACAGGTGCAGCTCGTCGGGCAGGAGCGCACCCGGGATGCCGCCCTGCCGGCTGGGGGTGAAGGCGCCCGGCGACTGCGCCTCGCCGCTCGCGGGGATGAGCAGGGCCATGGCCGTCAGGCAGGCCGCCCCGATGCGCACCCGGCCGGCCGCCATGCCACGCCGCTTGGTCTCCATGCGTGCACCTCCTCGAACACACCCATCGAACCCGTGGTCGCAATCAGAAAACGTTTTCTGACGGACCGGTCCGTGAACGGTAGGCGACCGCGATCGGGCTGTCAAGGATCCGCGCCGCTGGGATACTTCGGGTCATGTCCGCTGACCAGGGGCCAGCCCGACCGGGTCGCCGGGTCGGCATCCGCGACGTCGCCGCCCGGGCGGGCGTGGCCAACGCCACGGTCTCGCGCGTCCTGTCGGGCAGCACCGACGTGCGCGCCGACCTCCGCGAGCGGGTCCTGCGCGCCGCCGCCGACCTCGACTACCAGCCGGACATCCTGGCCCAGAGCCTCCGGCGGGGCGCGACGCGCCAGGTGGGGTTCATCGCGGACGACCTGTCCAACCACCTCATCGCCGATATCGCGACGGGGGCCGAGTCGATCCTTCGCGCGCACGGCTACTCGCTGCTGGTGATGAACTCCGAGCGCAACCCGGCGCTCGACCCCGCCAACCTGCGGGCGCTCCATGCCCGCCGGGTGGACGCGCTGATGATGTGCCCCGTGGAGGAGGACGATGCGGACACCGTCGCCGCGCTTCGCGCCACGACCATCCCGCTGTGCGTCGTCGAGGGCGACCTGCCAGCGAGCGTGCCCGCCTCGTATGTCCACAGCGATCGCCGGGCAGGCATGGCATGGGCGCTGCGTCATCTGGTGGGTCAGGGCCATCGGCGCATCGCGGTGGTCGCCGGCCCGCTGCGCTACCGCTTCGCGCACCCAGCGTGCGCTGGGCCTCCGCGACGTCGCGGCCGGGAGCCACGAGGGCCTGGAGCTGCGGCACGTGGAGACCGAGCTGACCGTGGATGCCGCACGAAGCGCGACGCTGGCGGCCCTCCGGGTCGCCTCCCCGCCAACGGCCGTCGCGACCGGCGGCGATGGGTCGCTGCCCGGCGTCATCGCGGCCATCGACGAGCTGGGTCTGACGCTGGGTCGCGACCTGTCGCTGGTGACGAGCGACCCGGGCGACCTGGGGCCGGTGTTCCGCCCACCCCTCGCCGCCATCACCCGCGACGGGGCCGCCATCGGCGCCACGGCCGCCCAGCTGCTGCTGGAGCGGATCGCCCAGCCCGGCCTCGAGCCGCGGATGGTGGTGCTGCCCACGACGTTCGAGGCGAGGGCGTCCGTGGGCCCCGCCCCCGCGGAGGCCAGCGGGCGGCCGGTCAGGCCCCCGGCAGGAAGCCCAGATGCGCCCCGCCGTCCACGTCGAGCGACACCCCGGTCAGGAACGACGCCTCGTCGCTGATGAGGAAGGCCGCGGCGGCGACCACGTCCGCCTCGGTCGCGTTGCGCCCCACCGGGTTGGTCGCCGCGGCGGCGGCCACGATCTGGTCGGCGGTCCGGCCGGTCGCGCGCATCTTCCAGGCGAGCACCTGCTGGCCCATGCCGGTGCTGGGCGCCCCGACGGGGCACAGCACGTTCGCCGTCACCCCATGGGGCGCCAGCTCCACGGCCACGGACTCCACCAGCCCGATGAGCCCGAACTTGGAGGCGCAGTACGCGGCGATGCCGGGGAAGCCCCGACGCCCGGCATCCGAGGAGATGGCCACGATGCGTCCGCGCCCGCTCGCCACGAGATGCGGCGCGGCCGCCTGGATGGCCAGGAAGGCGCCCTTGAGGTTGATGTCGAGGGTCCGGTCCCAGTCGGCCTCGGTGACCTCGGCCAGCGCATGCACCGCGATGACGCCCGCGCTCACCACGAGCGTGTCGAGGCCGCCCATGGCCGCCACGGCGCCGGCCACGGCCATGCGCACCGCATCCGGTCGTCGCACGTCGCAGGCGTGGCCGCCTGCCCGGTCGCCCAGCTCGCGCACGGCGTCCGCGAGCGCCGGCTCCGCGACGTCGAGGAGCCTGACTTGGGCACCATCCGAGACGAGCCGCCGCGCGATGGCGAGGCCGAACCCGGACGCGCCACCCGTCACCAGGGCCCGTCGCCCATGGGGCATGTCGCGCTACTCCCGACGCATCGTGAGGCCGATGCGGCCATACGGCGGGCGCGGGTCGGTGTGGACCTTGACGCGTGGGTCGTCGACCGACTCCCCGGAGGGGTCGAACGTGCGGTTCTGGGCCTCGAACGAGACCTCCGACAGCTCCGGGTACCGCTCCAGCATGCGCGTGCCGATCTCGTGGACCAGATGCTGGATGGACAGGCTCACGAACTCGTGGAACACGACCGCCGCGAGGTCCGCGACCTGCTGGCCGTCGACGTACCGCGCCGGGTCGGGGGCGACGGCGACCGATGGGTCCGCGTACCGCCACGAGATGTCGACGAACGTGAACAGCATCCGATCCCTGCGCTCGGGCAGGGTCGTGTAGTCGTCCCGCGCGAACGCGGCGAACGCCGAGCCGGTGACCTTGATGAGCTCGAGCCCCACGCGGCCCGACCGCAGGTCGCCCAGCACCACCTGGCCGTCCTCGCCCCGCCCGACCTCCAGCATCGACACCGACCGGTCGTCATGTCGACGATGGAACAGCACGGCCGACGGAGGGAAGCCGCCCGCACCGTCAGGCACCGCCTGGGCGTCGAAGCGCAGCTCCTCGCCACTCACCCGCAGCCGCTCCATCTGGGGATAGGTGTCGAGGAACCGGGTGCCCAGGAACAGGAGCCACCCCTCGAGCGTGGAGCCCGCGAAGGCGAGCGACTCGCGATGGATGAAGTTCTTCATGGTGTCCGTGGCGACCACGTTCGAGTTGTCGCCTGCGGTGTAGGCGTCGGTGAACGCATCGCCCATGACCTGGACGTCGATCGACGCCGCGAGGATGGTGTTGGGCCGCCCATCGAACGACGACTCGGGGATCCGCCGGACCCCCACCAGGGGCGTGCCATAGGTCCGGTAGGTCGAGACGTCGGCCTTGCCGTAGTGCGTCTCCAGCCTCATGGTGCGTCCTCCTCCATGCCCAAGCCCTGGGCGCGCGCCCGTGCGATCGCGACGACGTCGGCGACGCCCCGCACCCGCTCGGCGTCCGGCTCCTCGTCCAGCGCCCCCTGCAGGAGCGGCACGATCGCGGAGCGCGGCCGGCCCGCCACGAAGATCACGTACCGGAACCCGAAGCGCGCCTCGTAGGCGTCATTGAGCGGCCCGAGCGCCTCGATGGCCTCGGCCTGCTCCCGATCGTAGCCCTGCTCGCGATACGACAGCGCGGACACCTCGGCCGGCGGGGCCCCGATGCGCGGGTGGGCGTCGAGCAGCTCCAGCTGCACGTCGATCGGGGCGGCCAGCGCGATGGCATCGGCCTCGCGGAACAACTCGTCCCAGCTGCCGAACGGGCGCGAGTCGGCGAGACGCTCGAGGAAGCGGGGGGCCTCCTCGAACAACGGGCTCACCGTCTGGAGGAACGTGTCCCGGGGCGCCACGTCCAGCTGGCGCATCGATGGCAGCGGCATGGTCAGCTGCCCCGATAGGTGGTCGCGCCGTAGGGCGCCACGAGGAGCGGCACGTGCCACGAGCGCGAGGCGTCGTCCACCTCGAACTCGATGGTCACCTCGCGCAGGAACCCCGGGCGCCAGGCGTGGAGCTCGAAGGTCAGCCGGTAGACGCCCGTCACGAGGTCGTCGAGCAGCGAGCGGATGCGCCCGTCGGCGTCCGTGACGCCCTCGCCCACGGGGCGCTGGGCGCCGTCGTCCAGGAGGCCTGCGAGCCGCACGGGCACGCCGGCCGCGGGCCGGCCGTCGCCCGTGTCGAGCACATGGGTGGAGATGGTGGGCCGCGCCTGCGTCATGTGACCTCCTCGTCCACCGCTCGGGCCGCGCTATCCTGCCCGGCCTATGGGAGAGATCGCCGTCACCGTGGGTGACCTGCACTTTACCGGTCGGTGGGAGCCCCAGGCGCCCCGCACCATCGAGGCGATCCGCGCACTGCTGCCGCTGCGGCGTCGGCTGATCCACGTGCGCTGGAGCGGCGAGGGCTGCTGGATCCCCTTCGGCGACGAGCGCCTCGACCTGGCCTGGGAGAACGCCACCAGCCATCCCGCGCCCGGGCAGCTCATCGTGTACCCGGGTGGCATGTCCGAGTGCGAGATCCTGCTGGCCTATGGCTCGGTCGACTTCTCGAGCAAGGTGGGCCAGCTGGCCGGCAACCACTTCGCATCGCTCACGACCGGTCTCGGGCTGCTTCCCGAGCTGGGCCGACGCTGCCTCTGGGAAGGAGCCCAGCCGATCGTCATCGAGGAGCTCGGGTAGCGACGTGATCGACCCCGCGCCGCGCTTCGACCTGGTGCTGCGCGGGGGGACCGTGGTGCGGGCCGACGGCTCGGTCGGGGCGGACGTCGCGGTCCGGGACGGGCTGATCGCTGCCGTGGAGCCAGGCATCCCCGCCGCGGCAGGCGCGGCGTCCATCGACGCCACCGGGCTGCTGGTGCTGCCCGGCGCGATCGACACCCACACGCACACCCGGATCGCGTCCGACGAGGAGCCCGACCGCTTCTACCACGACACCCGGGCGGCGGCGTTCGGGGGCACCACGACGCTGCTCGCGTTCGACAACCCGGGCACCGGCATCAGCGAGGCCGTGGCCGGCTCGGCCGTGGCAGCGGCGCACGAGTGGCTGGGGCGGACGGCAGGGGATGCGGCGATCGACGTGGGCCTGTCCGCCGTGCTGACCGCCCAGCAGGCCGACCCCGTGGCGGACCTGCCGGCGCTCGCCGACCTGGGCGTGGCATCCGCCAAGTGCTTCCTGGTCTACGACTTCGGGGTGGACGAGGCGCGCCTGGCTGCGCTGCTCCGCGCGTCCGTCGCGGCGCGCGTCCTGGTGGAGGTGCACGGAGAGGACCGCGCGATGCTCGACGCGGGCATCGCGACGCAGCTGGAGGCTGGCCAGGACGGCCCGCTGGGCCATGCGCGGTCGCGTCCGCCGGCCTGCGAAGCCCGCGGCACGCGCCGGGCGATCGAGCTGGCCGTCGCCGCGCGGGCCCCGGTGTACCTGGTCCATGTCTCGAGCGCCGCGGCGGTCGAGGAGATCGCGGATGCCCGACGCGCGGGCCACGTCGTGATGGGCGAGACGTGCCCCCACTACCTGTCGCTGGACGAGTCACGCTACGCGCAGCCACGCGCCGATGCGATGCGCGCGGTGATCTCACCTCCCCTGCGCACGTCGGCCGACCGGGACCGGCTGTGGGATGCCCTGCGCGCCGGCGAGCTGGACCTGATCGCCACGGACCACGTGCCGGACCGGCTGGCGGTCGAGAAGCGCGACGTGGGCCAGCCGTTCACCGAGGTGTCCAACGGGGCGCCAGGCGTCGAGACGCTGCTCGCGGTGGCGTATGGGGTGGGCGTCGCTGACGGGCGGGTCACGGTCGAGCGGCTGGTGGACCTCCTGGCCACCACGCCCGCGCGGCTGTTCGGGCTGCCGGGCAAGGGGGCGGTCGAGGTCGGCCGCGACGCGGACCTGGTGCTGTTCGACCCGAGCGCTCGGCGGGCCATCCATCAGGCGGACCTCCATCACACGAGCGACTTCACGCCCTACGAGGGCATGGGGGTCGCGGGCCGCGTGCGCCAGGTCCTGAGCCGGGGGCGGGTCATCGTGCGCGAGGGCGAGTGGCTGGGCGCCCGCGGCCACGGTCGTTACGTGGGACGGGTGCTGCGCCAGCTCACTTGACCGCGCCGGCCGTCAGGCCGGACACGATCAGCCGATTGAACAGCAGGGCCACCACGATGACCGGGATGGCGGCGAGGACACCGCCCGTGGCCATCGCCCCGAAGTCGACGGCATGCCGGCCCGTGAACTCGGAGATGGCCACCGGCACCATCTTGGCATCGCGGGTGCTGGTGAAGATGAGCGGGAAGAAGAACTCGTCCCACGACAGCAGGAAGCTGAAGATGGCCGTGGCCGCCACGCCTGGCAGGGCGACTGGCAGGACCACCGAGCGCAGGGTGCGCACCCGCCCGGCGCCGTCCAGCATCGCCGCCTCCTCCACCTCGCGGGGGACCGACGCGAAGAAGCCGCTCAGGATCCAGACCGCGAACGGCAGCACGAACGAGAGATACAGCACCACGAGGACGGCCTTGGTGTCGAGGAGCCCGAGGGTCGCCGCGACCAGGTACAGCGGGATCACCGTGGAGATGGCCGGCAGCATCCGCGTCGCGAGGATGAGCGTCACGATCGGGCGAGCGCCGCGCATGGGGATGCGCGCCAGGGCATAGCCCGCGGGGATGGCGAACAGCAGCCCCAGGGCCGTCACCACGACGCCGACCTGGATGCTGTTCCAGATGGCCGCCCGGAAGGTCAGGGCGACGTCATCGGTCCCCGAGCTGGGGAGCAGGATGTCCACGTAGTGCTGGAGGTCGAGATGCTCGGGGATCCAGTGCGGCGGCGTCGCCAGGAGCTCCTCGCGGGGTGACACGGAGCTGATGACCATCCAGCCGATGGGCAGGAAGATGGCGAGCAGGATGACCACGCTGCCCACGAGCGCGAGCGCTCGCTCCAGACGTGATGGCCGCATCAGGCGGTCTCCCCCTGGCGGTCGGCGAGCACCCGCAGGTACACCAGCGCAGCCAGCAGCACGAACAGCGAGATGAGGAAGCTCAGCGCCGCGCCCCGGCCCAGGTCGAAGAACCGGAACGTCTCCTGGTACGCCAGATAGCTGATGACCTGGGTCCCGTTGGCGGGGCCGCCGCCGGTGAGCACGTAGATGATGTCGAACACCCGGAAGGCCTCCACGGTCCGCACCACCAGGATGACCAGGAGGGCACCTCGCAGGGAGGGCAGGGTGATCCGCCAGAAGCTCTGCCAACGGCTCGCGCCGTCGGTTCGGGCCGCCTCGTACAGCTCGGTTGGGATGGCCGCCATGGCCGCGAGCACGATGAACACCACGAACGGCGTGGAGTGCCAGACGTCCGCCACGATGACCCAGTTCATGGCCCCCAGGGGGTCATTGAGCCATGGCACGTACCGGTCGATCACGCCGAGCTGGAACAGCAGCCCGTTGAGCGCGCCGTAGTCCGCGTTGTAGATCCAGCGGAACATCGTGGCGACGGCGATGGTGGGGACGGCCCACGGGATGATGATGGTCCAGCGCAGCAGCCGCCACCCCGCGTATCGACGCCCGATGAACGCCGCCACGAAGATGCCCAGGACGATCTCGACGCCCACCGACACGACCGTGAAGTAGACGGTCCGTCCGACGGCCTGCCAGAACCCATCGCTGGCCAGGATGTCCAGATAGTTGTCCGCGCCCACGAAGCGCGACTTGCCCGGCGTCTGGAGCTTCACCCGGGACAGGCTGGTGATGGCCGTGCTCACCAGGGGATAGGCGAACACGATGACCAGGACGATGAGGGTGGGCGCCACCATCGCCCACCCCACGAGGGTGTCCGGTCCAATGCGGCGGCCACGACCCGGTCGCTCGGTGTCGGGCGGCTGGGTCGTGGCCTGGGTCATGGCACGAGGGCGCGCGGCGGACCTGGTGGGGTCGACCGGACGCCGTGACTACTGCTCGGCTGCGAGTTCCGTCGCCGTGGCGACGGCCTCGTCGAGCGCCTGCTGCGGCGTCTTGGCGCCGGTCAGGGCCTCCTGGATGGCCACCTGGAGCGCCTGCGACATCTCCAGGTAGTAGGGCACCTTGGGGCGCACGTGCGCGTAGGGCCACTGCTTGGCGAACATGTCCAGCAGGACCGGCTGCGCCGCGAGCAGCTCGGGGTCGGACGCGAGGGATGTCCAGAGCGGCGTGACGTGTGCCGCGTATCGCTTCTGGACGTCCTTGCTGGTGAGGTACTCGATGAACTGGAACGCGGCATCGGCATGCTCGGAGCCGGCGCTCACCGCGAAGCCCATGGAGCCATTGTTGGTGGAGCTGACGATGCCGGCGTCCTTGCCCGCCTGGAACACGGGCATCAGGGCCATCTGGATCTGGCCCGCGACGGTGGACTCGTCGGGGTTGTTGGCCAGGTCGAGCATGTAGGTCCAGTTGATGCCGAAGGCGGCCTTGCCCGCCGACATGGTGTTGCGGATGTCCTCCTCGCCGTAGGTCGTCGAGGCGGGGTTGACGAGGCCCGACTTGAGCCCGTCGACCATCCACTGGAGGACGGCCACGGCCTCGGGGCTGTTGAACACCGGGTTGCCGGCGTCGTCGAAGAACTGGCCGTTGTTGCCGTACAGGAAGGCCACGAACTCGGTGATGGCCGCCTCGATCTGGGCCCACGCCATGACGATGGGCGAGTCCACGATGCCCTGGTCATGCATCGCCTGGGCCATGGTCATCATCTCCTCCCACGTGGTGGGCGGAGCATCGAAGCCGGCCTGCTGGAGCATGTCGGCGTTGTAGTAGAGGTACAGCTGGTCCAGCAGCCAGGGGAGACCCCACTGCTTGCCGTCGTAGCTGACGATGTCCCATGCCGCCGGGCTGGAGTCGGCCTTCATGTCCGCCGGGATCTGGTCGCTGACGTCCTTGAGCCAGCCCGCCTCGGCGAACTCGGGGAACCAGATGTCGTCCACGAGCATGATGTCGAACGGCGACTGGCCGGCGGCCATGCCGGTCGCGATCTTGTCGTGGAGCGCGTCATACGCGACGTACTCGGGCGTCACGGTGATGTTGGGGTGCAGCGCCGTGAACTCCGCGATCACGGCGTTCATCTCGTCGGGCGTCATGCCCGCCTGCGCCATGGAGATCATGTTCAGCTCGATCGTGTCGCCCTGGGCCAGGACGCCGCCCGTCCCGCCCGCGACCAACGACAACGCGAGGCCTCCCGCCACGAGGCCGCGCCATCCGCGTGCTCTGGTCATGTGGTCCCTCCTGTGCCTGCCCTGTGTGCCCATGCCCCCGGCTCGCGCCGAGGCCATGGCTCATTCCCGGTCGGTCACCTTCTGCGAGCGCAGCAGGGTGCCGGGGACCCGTCCGCGTTCGCGCGCCAGGGCTGCCGCGAGCCGCTGGATTGGGACGCTCATGGTCACAGGCGACCACGCCTCGTCGACCGCAGGGAGCGTCGTGACCTGCGTCCGATCCGCTGTCGTTGGTGCCGGGGCACCGCCGTCCGTGATGAGCCAGGTGGGGCTGCCCAGCGACGCCGTGTCGGCCGCCAGCCGTACGCACAGGTCGTGCGTGGGGCCGGACGGCGCCAGGACCACCACCCCCACGTCCGGGCCGGCGATCTCCAGCGGACCGTGGCGGAAGGACCCGCCCGCGAACGCCTCGGCAGGCAGCGCCGCCGTCTCCTTGAGGATGAGCGCCCCGTAGTCCGCGGCCGCATAGGCCGGCCCACGTCCGACGACCGCGAGGGCGGCACACGCCAGCATCGCGCTCGCCGCGGCGTCCGCCACGCCCCCGTCGGCGGCGACCGATGCCAGTGCCGCGAGGATGTCGGGCGAGGCGTCGCCGTCGGCGTCGTGGGGCATGCCCCCGGCCACGATCGCGTCGGCGAGTCGGGCCAGGACGGCGAAGGTGGTGGTCCATGTCTTGGTCGCCACCGTGGCCTCGTCACCCGCGAGGATGGGCAGGGTCAGGCGCGCGTGCGTCGCCAGCGGGCTCGCGAGGTCGTTGGTGACCGCGAGGATTCGTGGGTGGCCACGCCTCGCCAGCTCCTCCGCGACCGCCACCGTCTCGACGCTCCGACCGGACTGGCTGGTGAGCACCACCATCTGGTCCGCGCCGATCGAGGCTAGACCGTAGTGCAGCAGCTCGCCGGCCTCCGCGACCAGCGCCGGGAGGCGTCGACCGATGGTCGTCGCGACCGGCAGCGACGCGGACCGGGAGCTGCCCATGCCCACCAGCACGACGCTCGACGCGCCGGCTGCCAGCTCGGCGGCCGCCGCGAGCTCCGCGGCCCCCTCGCCCTGGTAGTGGCCCAGGACGCGCGCCAGCGCCTCCGGCTGTGCCTCGATGTCGGATTCGAACGGTGTCACGGCAGACGCCCCTTGATGTGCCGCGTCTCGAGCGCGGACTGTGTCCGGGCCAGCGCCGCCTGCGCGGCGTCACCCACGTGCTCCAGATAGGCCAGGAACAGCAGTTGGACGATGGCCAGCTGGGCGATGGTGGATGCCATCGGCTCCACCTGGAACCCGGTGTCATAGGAGACGGTGGGCAGCACCACGTGTGCGGCGTGCGCCAGCGGCGACGCGGCGACGCCGGTGATGGCGATCGCCGTCGCGCCGACGTGGCGGGCGAGATGGACGCTCTCCAGGACGTCCTTGGTGCGCCCGCTGTGGGAGACCGCGACCACGACGTCGCGTGCGTCCAGGTTGGAGACGGACATCGCCTGCTGGTGCACGTCCAGGTGGGTGATGGCATCGACGCCCAGCTTGCGCAGCTGAGCGCCCTTCCGCCGCGACCAGCCCGGCGGAGCCGACGCCGACCCACTCGACGCGTCGGGCCGCGACCAGGTGCCCCACCGCGAGGCGGACGGCAGCCGGGTCGAGGTGGCGCCGGGTCTCCACGAGCGCCTCGACGGCCGCGGCGAAGACCCCGCTGGTCGACCGCTCCAGTGGGTCCTCGCGCTCGGTCGCCACGAGCGTCGATGCCTCGCGGTCGTCGGGTCCGCGGCTCACCGCCTCCCGGGCCAGCCCCAGCCGCAGGTCCTGGTAGCCACGCAGACCGAGGCGGCGACACAGCTGGGACACCGTGCCGATCGACACCCCCGCCTCCTCGGCGAGGTCGGTGATCCGCAGGTCCGAGGCGCTCGCGAAGTGCTCCAGCAGGTACTGGGCCAGCCGGCGCTGCGCGGGTGCGAGCGACCCGATGTCAGCGACCAGGCGCGCCCGGATCCTGCCGCTCTGCGGCGGGGTGCTCCGGATGGTGTCGAGGACCATGCCGAGAATTATTATGACCAGACACTCAATCGTCAATGATCTTCGCAAGGAGGTGGCTCGTGGCAGCAGGGAGGCAGCCACTCGGTCGCTCGATCGGGATCGATGTCGGGGGCACCGGCGTCAAGGGCGCGGTCCTCGTCGGCGAGTCGACCTCGCGCGTGGTCCGCGCCGCGACCCCGTCACCGGCTCGCATCGGGGACACGGTCCGGGTCATCGGGTCCGTCGCCGCCCAGCTGCTCGCGGATGCCGGCGCGGAGTTGCCCCTGGGGGTCGCGCTCTCGGGGGACGTGCGGGACGGACGCCACACGAGCGGCGTCAACCTCCACCAAAGCTGGGTCGACGCGCCAGCACGGGACCTCATCGAGGACGTGGTCGGCCACCCGGTGCGCATCTGCAACGATGCCGACGCGGCAGCCGTCGGCGAGGCGGCGTTCGGCGCCGCGGCGGGCGTGCCGGGGGTGGTGGTGGTGCTGACGTTCGGCACCGGCATCGGCAGCGGCATCCTCGTGGACGGCCTGCTCGTCCCCAACTCCGGGCTGGGGCAGCTGCCCTACCGGGGCAGGCCCGTGGAGCGCTCGTTGTGCGCGGTCGCCCGGGAGCGACGCGGCCTCGACTGGACCACATGGGCCACGGAGGTCTCACGGTACCTGGCGCAGGTGGACCTGCTCCTCCGGCCGAACCTGATCGTGCTGGGGGGTGGCGTCGTCAACGCCTTCGACAGGTTCCGGGACGCCCTTCGACCACCGTGTCCCCTGGTGCCGGCGCGATTGGGGGATCGCGCCGGGATCGTGGGTGCGGCGCTGGTCGCGCTGGACGCGCCCCACGACCCTTGATGGTCAGCCGGCGGCCGCCTGGAGCGCTCGCGCGAGGATCCGACCGCTCACCTCGCGTCGATAGGCGGCCGTGGAGCGCACGTCGTCGATGGGCTCGATCGAGGCCTGGACGAGGGTTCGGGCATGGTCCGCGACGCCGGCGTCGATGACCGCCCCCTCGAGCGCGGCCTCCACGGCTGCGACACGCAGCGCCGCGATCGAGGCCAGACGCGACCCTGACGTCACGCCAGGTGCCATCCACCCCCGGTGTCCAGGCAAGGGCCATCACGACCTTGGAGATGGCCTGGGCACGCCGGGTGCCGACCTTGCGGAACCGGACCTGCCGTCCGGCCGGCAGCAGCACCTCCACGCGCAGCACCAGCTCGTCGTCCGCCCGGACCGTGGCTCAGTAGCCGGTCCAGAACTCGGCCACGGCGACCAGGCGCTCGCCGCGCGCCGATGCCGCGACGATGCGCGCGTCGGTCGCGAGCAGCACCGGGAGCGTGTCCCCGGCGGGCGACGCGTTGACGATGTTGCCGCTGATGGTGCCCCCGGTTCTGGATCTGCGCAGCGCCGATGGTCGCGGCGGCCTCCGCGAGCACCGGCAGGTGGTCGATGACCGCCTTCGAGCGCCGCAGCTCCGTGTAAGTCGTCAGCGCGCCGATGACCAGCGCGCCATCGCGCAGCTCGACGCCACGCAGCTCGTCCAGACGCCAGATGTCGAGGAGCCGCCCGGGTGGCTCGCCGTCTCGCCGGTGATGCCATCAGGTCGGTGCCACCGGCGATGGGGTCCAGCCGCCCTGCGCCAGCAGGTCGTACGCATGGGCAAGGATCGCGGGCTGGCCACGGGGGCTCCGACCGCCCACCCACGGGCTGGGTCGCGCAACGCTCGTCCGCGACGGCCGCGATCGCCGACACGGTCAAGGTGGCCCGTGCAGCGGCACAGGTTGCCCGCGATGGACTCCCGGATGGCAGCGTCTTCCGCGCTGCCGCCCGCCTCCAGGTGGGCCTGCGCGGCCATGAGCATGCCGGGGTGCAGATGCCGCACTGTGCGCCGCCATGCTCCAGGAACGCCCGCTGGAGCGGCGACAGCCAATCCGGGCCCCGGCCAGGCCCTCCACCGTGCGGACGTCTGCCGTCCACCTGGCACATGGGCACGAGGCACGCGTCGACCACCCGGCCGTCGAGCAGCACGGAGCAGGCGCCGCACTCCCCCTCGCCACAGCCCTCCTTGGTCCCGGTCAGCCGGAGGTCCTCGCGGAGCGCATCGAGCAGCCGGCGCATGCCCGGCACATCCAGCTCCACGGCGGCGCCGTTGACCGTGCACCGGATGGTCACGTGCGCCTCCGGGGGAACAGGCCGCCCAGGAGCGCGGCGGCGACCCACGTGGCCTCCGCGAGCCCGGCACCGATGAACGGCAGGAGCGGCAGGCTGGCCAGCATCACGATGGGGACGACCGACCCGGCCATGAGCCAGCGACGCACGTCGTCGCGAGTGACGGACGGCGCGCACAGGTCGCGCCGCCAGGCATCGACCGTGGCGAGCAGGGCCAGCAACCCGGCCAGTGACACGCACACCGCGTAGAACGCCACCGGCACACGCTGGTCGCCGGCCGTGCCCAGCACCGACGTCGGGAACGGGATGAACGCGACCGCGCCCAGGAACAGCACGTTGATGGCGGCATGGCGACCATCGACGCGCACGATGTGCTGGTAGCGACGCCAGTGGGCCAGCCAGAACGAGCCGATGACGAGGACGCTCAGGACGTACGCGAAGACGTCCCATCGCACCGACCACAGGGCGGCCACGATGTCGGCCTCGGACTCCGACGCGAGCTCGGGGATCCGCAGGTCCACGACCAGGAGCGTCATCGCGATGGCGAACACCGCGTCGGAGAACAGCACGACGCGGTCGAAGCCCAGCTTGCCGACGCTCGGCGTGGCATCGGCGATGGCGTCGACGTGGCTGGTCACGCCGCGCCCTCCCGCGCGGCCATCGCGGCCAGGATCCGCTCGGGCGTGGCGGGCAGCTCGTGGACCCAGACGCCGGTGGCGTCGTGGATGGCCGCCACGACCGCCGGCGCCCCGACGTCCATGGGCAGCTCGCCCACGCCCTTGGCGCCGTGGGGCACCCCGCTGTAGGGCGACTCCACGAGGATGGCCTCGATGCGCGGCGCGTCGAGGGCCGTGGGGATGAGATAGGTCGCGAGCCGGTCGTTGCGATACCGTCCGTCGACCAGCTGCATCTCCTCGATGGTGGCGTAGCCCACCGCCTGGAGGGTGCCCCCCTCGACCTGGCCCGCCGCGAGCACCGGGTGGATGACCCGGCCCACGTCGTCCGCGGCGACCACCGATCGCACCGCCACCTCGCCCGTGTCGAGGTCCACGTCCACCTCCGCGACCGCGGAGGCCCAGCCGAACGCGGGATAGGCGTCGCCCGTGTACGTCGAATCGTCGAAGTGGATGCCAGGGTAGGGCTCGAAGCGCTGCTCGATGCGCACCGGCCCATGCGCCCGGGCGTACGCGGCAGCCGACGCGCCGAACGGCAGACCGGTCGCCGTCTCCACGAGCTCCCGGAGACGCCGGGCCGCCTGGATGGCGAGGCCGCCGACGACCATCGCGGTCCGCGACGCGACGGTCGGGCCGCTGTCCGGGACCAGCGAGGTGTCGACGGGCGCCAGGTCGACGTCCTCCTCGCCGATGCCCAGCTCGGCGGCCACCAGCTGCGGGAAGATGGTCTTGGTCCCCTGGCCCATCTCCGTCGAGCCGATGCGGATGACGGGACGGCCGTCCACGCCGAGGTCGAGGTGCACCAGGCTCGCCAGGTGGACCTCGCCGCTGCCCGTGAAGCCGGCACCGTGCCACGCGAGCGCCAGGCCGATGCCATGCGCCGACCCCGCCCGCGCGCTCCCGCGCATCTCCCGCGCGGTCCGCGTCCGTTCTCGGACGCGCTCGAACTCGGATGCCTCCGCAGCGCGCTCGAGGACCTCGCGGCCCGCGACGCTCTCGCGCAGCACCTGGCCCGTGGGCGTCACGCCTCCAAGCTCGTACACCCACCGACGACGCAGCTCGAGCGGCGACATCCCCAGGGCATCCGCGACGCCGGTTCGCCTGCATCTCCGCAGCGAACTCCGTCTGGGGCGCCCCGAAGCCGCGGAACGCACCGTTGGGTGGCGTGTTGGTGGCCATGGCCCGACCCCGGATCGAACGTCCGGGCAGGCGTACGGCCCACCCGCGTGGAGCACGCCACGCGACAGCACGACGGGCGTGAGCGTGCAGTAGGCGCCACCGTCCATGACCACGTCGACGTCCTGCGCGACGAGCGTGCCGTCGCGGCGCACGCCCGTGCGGTACCGGACGATCGCCGGGTGGCGCTTGGTGGTCGCCGCGATGTCCTCGTGGACGGTCGTAGATCATGCGCACGGCATGGCCGCAGGCCCGCGCCAGGAGGGCGGCGTGGACCGCCACGATCGAGGGGTACTCCTCCTTGCCCCCGAAGCCGCCGCCCGTCTCGGTCTGGACCACGACGGCCTGGCTGTCCGACAGCGCGAGCGCGCGCTTGAGCGCCGGATGGACGTAGTACGGGCACTGGAGCGAGCCATGCACCGTGACCCCGCCGTCGTCGCGGGGCACCGCGATCATCCCCTGGTTCTCGATGTACAGCTGCTCCTGATGGCCCACCCGGTAGGTCCCCTCGATGACCAGGTCGGCCGTGGTCATGGCTGTGTCCACGTCGCCTCGAGCCACCTCGTAGCGTGCGAACTCGTGGTCCGACGCCAGCGGGTCGAACACCGCGGGCAGCGGTTCGGTGCGGAGCCGGATGGCTCGCTTCGCGGCACGCACGGTCGCCCGATCCGCCGCCGCCACGAGCGCGACGGGCTCCGCGTGATGGCGGATCTCGTCGGTGACCAGCACCGGCTGGTCGGGCTTGATGGCGGCGATGATGTTCTCGCCCGGGATGTCGGCCGCCGTGACGAGCGCCACCCTCGACCAGTCGAAGGCGGGGTCGAGCTCGAGCCCCAGGAACCGGGCGTGGGCCTCGGTCGACCGGATGGTCGCGCCATACCAGGCACCCGGCACCACCAGGTCATCGACATAGATGGCCTGGCCCGTGAGCTTGGCCGGCCCCTCCCGGCGCAGCGGCGCCGGACGGGCGAGCCCCGGCGTGGGCCGTGTCGGGTCCAGCACGACCGGCGCCGGCGCGAGCGGCTCGGCGATGGTCGCGGTCGCCGCGTCCGCGGATGCCCGGTCGTCGCTGCTCATGATCGCGGAAGGGTGCCGGCCGCCGGTCCCGTCGTCAACCGATGACGAACCCGGCGACAGCGAAGTCCGAGTCATAGGTGAGGGCCTCCCGGATGCGGAGGCGCCGCATGAGCGCGAAGCTCGTCGCGTCGACGAACGAGTAGGGCCGCTCGCGATGCCGCCGAAGCCACTCCCACGCCTTGGCCTCCGTCGGGTCGTCGACGTGGTGGATCGTGACACGCGGGGATGTCGTGACCGCGTCCAGGAACGCGACCGCATGGGCAGCCCCGAGCCGTGTGCGCATCAGCGTCCACGTCTCGCCGATGACGTGGTTGGTGGTGACGACCGGCGAGCCCTTGGCGCGCCACGCGGCCACCGCAGCCGAATGGTGGACGTCATCGCTGGCACGCATCGCGAACCAGAACGATGTGTCCGCGAACCTCACGGCCTCACCGGATCGGGCTCCACCCAGTCCGGCCCCCGGCCGTGCGGGGAGCCATACACGATCCCATCGATGTCGTCGACGGCGCCCGGCACGGCCCCATGGATGAACGCCTCCATGGGATCGTCCGGATCCGGCTCCGATGACTCGTCAGCCCCGTAATACCCCGCGACCGCCTCCCGGATGAGGGACGCCTTCGACCTGTGCTCCCGCGCCGCCCACGCGTTCAGCAGGTCATCGAGCGGCTCATCGAGGTAGATCTGCGTGCGTCGCATCGTCGAGCCAGCATACATCACCCAACCAGATATACATCGCCCTTGGCCGACCTACGTCAGGTGTCGGCGGCCTCGATGACGATCGCCTCGAGGGGACGTAGCACCATCTGGCCCGCCGGGACCAGGTCCGTCCTCACTGGGTCGGCGCTGCCAAAGCGGAGCTGCCATGCACGGCCCTGGCCGGCCGATGGGACGTCGAGCGAGGCGTCGTGGGCAGCGAAGTTCACGGCACACAGGATGGTCTCGCCATCGTGGTCACGACGCCACGCATAGACGTCGGGGCCGCCTTGCACCTGCGCCGAGGAGCCCCTGGAGCGCCGCCGACGCGCGCCGCAGCGCCGGGAGGCTCGCGATAGGTGGCCAGCACGGAGCGCGGGTCCCCGGTCTGCGCCGCCACGTTCCGCGTCCCCGAGTCGAGGCGCGAGCCAGCCAGCGGCCCGTGGTGAAGCCACGGCCAGTTGCCCCGGTCCAGGGCATCGGCCCACGGCACTGGTCGCGGTTCCACCAGGGCGCCCACAGGCGCTGGAGGGAGCTGACGACGGGCCACGGGGTCGACGATGTCACGCCGCGGAGACGCTGTCACCCAGGCCGATCTCCTCGCCGTAGTACAGGAACGGCGTGCCACGCGATGCCAGCAGCAGGACCGCGGCCGCCTTGGCCAGGGCGTCCTGGTCCAGGTCGATGCAGCCCCTTGGCGTCGCGCAGCCGGGTCACCTGGCGCGAGCGGTCGTGTGGTTCGAGAGCACCAGCGTCGGCCACAGGTCGCCCACGTAGCCGGCGTCCTGGACCGACTGGGACTCGGCCCACGCCGACGCCGACCATGGGGTCTCGATGGTCCGGAAGTCGAACACCAGATGCCTCGGCTCGACGTACGGCAGGGCTCCCGGGACCCCCGTGCCGCTAAACTGCTCGCCCACGGTCATCCGCCCGGGCTGCTCGTCCACGACCGCCCGGAACTCGCGGAGCCAGTCGAGCAGCTCGGGCTGCTCCTTGTCGTACAGGTGCTCCTGCCGGAAGTAGGCGCCTCGTCCCTGCCACCGTCGCGGGTCCCGGATGCGTGGAGTTGTCGGGCAGGTCGACCGCCTTGAAGAACGCGTTGAACACGTCCAGTCGGAAGCCGTCCACGCCCCGGTCGAGCCAGCCCCGGATCATCGCCATCTGGGCATCGCGCACCTCGGGCGAGCGCCAGTTGAGCTCGGGCTGCTGGACCAGGAACGTGTGCATGTAGAACTGCTCGCGGGCCGGCTCCCAGGTCCACGCCGAGCCGCCGAAGAACGACTGCCAGTTGTTGGGGGGCCGTGGGGTGGCCGCGTCGGTCCGTGCCCGACGGGTCGCGCCAGATGTACCAGTCGGCATGCTCGCCGGTCCTCGACCGTCGCGAGTCCACGAACCAGCGATGCTGGTCGCTGGTGTGGTTCATGACCAGGTCGAGCATCACCCGCAGGCCCAGGCCATGCGCCGTGGCGACGAGCGCGTCGAAGTCGGCCATGGTCCCGTACTGCGGGTCCACCGCCGCGTGGTCGGACACGTCGTAGCCCACGTCCAGCCCCGGCGAGGGATAGATGGGTGACAGCCACACGGCGTCCACCAAGGTCGCGGAGGTGCCCCAGACGCCGCGTGATGCCGAGCAGGTCGCGCGCCATCCCCGCGTCAACCGTCCTGGAGGCTCCGTGGGTACACCTGGTACGACGCCCCGCTGCCACCAGTCGTCCCCGAACGTCGCGTCCACTACGGGCCTGACGGCCCCTGCTTCGTCCATGTGACGAAGCCTAATCCCCAATGCACCCACGGTGCCGCGCCGATGCATCGGGCCACGACCCCGCAAGCCG
The DNA here is from genome assembly GCA_046328155.1 of Chloroflexota bacterium. Taxonomy (GTDB): domain Bacteria; phylum Chloroflexota; class Limnocylindria; order Limnocylindrales; family CSP1-4; genus JAFMJV01. The sequence goes on along the minus strand of JAXLXC010000040.1, from coordinate 2,958 downwards.
GTGCGGGGACCCGGACCAGCCACCGTGAGGCGCCGCACTGGCTGGAGGCAGGACCGCACGGTGCGTCGGGTAGGCTGTGTCCCGTGGAACGTGCCGCCTTGGGTCTCCTCGATGAGCTGATTGGATGTTGGCGTGACTGGCACTCCAATCGCGCCGTGTACCTCGATCACCACATCCCAAGAATCGTGCGCTCAAGCGACCTCTCATGGCTCGGCGCCAAGGAGCGATCCATCGTCGAGCGCCTTCGTGCGTTGTTGGCGCCAGGGGAATGGGCCCGACTCGCAAGCTTGGTTGGCGACGTCCCACTGCAGCGTCGCTTAGTGGCGGCATCGGAGCAACGCGCCGCGGCCGAGCGCGTCGCGGCCGAGGAGCAACTCCGAGCTTATCAAGCACGGAAGCTCGCGAGTTGGACGGCGGCCCTTGAGGCGGATTTCCTCGCGGCTGACCAGACTCTGATGCCCGATGCCGACTCGCTCTCAATCAATGACTTCAGCGAAGTCAAATCGCGGTTCGTCCAGCAGTGGGCCGACCGAGAACTCCGCGAGCCGTTGGATCTTGATCAAGCCACTGCGGTCGCCGCGACTCGAGGAGACATCCTCGTCGTCGCGAGGGCTGGCAGCGGCAAGACCAGAACGCTCGTAGCGAGGGCTGCCTTCCTCCAGAAGCATTGCGGCGTCGGACCCGACGAAATGCTCCTGCTGGCATTCAATCGCAAGGCAGTCGAGGAGATACAGCTCCGATTACACGACATACTCGGTGAGCGCATCCCACATGTCATGACGTTCCACGCGCTCGCATACGCCATCGTCCACCCAGACGAGGACCTGATCTACGACGATCAGAGCGGCGAGCAGACGCTCCTGAGCAGAGAGATTCAAGAGGTCATTGACGAGCATATCCGATCGCCGCAACACCGCGACGAGATTCGGACGCTCATGCTGAGTCAGTTTCGGGAAGACTGGGAACGTGTGGCGGATGGCCACATCGAACTCGCGATGGACGAGTTCCTGGCCTATCGTCGCGCGTTGCCCCGCGAGACGCTACGAGGGGACTTTGTCAAGTCATTCGGTGAGAAGATCATCGCGAACGCATTGTTCGAGCACGGCGTAACCTACAAATACGAGCAGAATCACGACTGGAATGGCACCAACTACCGCCCTGACTTCACGGTAGAGCTGGGTCCAGCTCATGGCGTCGTGATTGAATATCTCGGTCTCAGCGGCGAGCCTGACTATGACCAGCAGACCGCAGCCAAACATCGGTTTTGGTCAAGCAGGCAGGGATGGCGCATGCTGGAGTACATCCCTCGCGACATCACGAAGGCGGGCGTGGACGAATTCATCGGAACGCTCCTTCGGGACCTTGAAGAGTTGGGCCTCCATCCGCGACGCCGCACAGAGGAGGACATCTGGCAGGAGGTCCGACGTCGCGCATTGGACCGCTTCACGGCGGCCATGCGGACCTTCGTTGCGAGGTGTCGCAAGCGCAATCTTCGCTCCGATGGCCTGGCAGCACTCGTGATGTCCCATCCGACTGACATGGACGTGGAGCGGAAGTTTCTAGCAGTGGCGCAGTCGGTGTATGAGGGATATCTTCGCCGCCTCGCCCTCTCTGGGATGGAGGACTTCGATGGGCTCCTCTGGCGGGCAGTCGCTCAGGTTCGCGCGGGGCAGTCCAGATTTGTCCGCAACAGAGGCTCGGAACATGGCGACCTCGCACGGATGCGATTCGTGATGATCGACGAGTTTCAGGACTTCACGGATGCGTTTTTTGGTATCGCAGCGTCAGTCCGCGCCATCAATCAGACGGTTGACTTCTTCTGTGTCGGTGATGACTGGCAGGCAATCAACGGCTTCGCAGGGAGCAATCTACAGTACTTCGTGGAGTTTCCCAAGCACTTTCGGAACACGACGACACATGTCCTGCATACGAACTACCGATCGACGACCTCCATTGTCGATGCGGGCAACGCATTGATGTTCGGGCGAGGGAATCCGGCACGCACTGATCGCGCTCAGGCTGGCCACGTCAGCCAGTGTGATCTCGGCCGCTTCATCCCAAGTGTCGTCGAGCAGTCCCGTCATCAAGGTGATCACATCACGCCCGCCGTCCTTCGCTTGACCCACCGCTCGTTGAGCCAAGGACATGAGGTCGTCCTGCTGTCCCGGACCAACTCTGTGCCATGGTATGTCCATCGCGAGCATGGAGGCGATCCAACGGCTCGCGCACTCCAAGGGTTCGTCGAGCGCATCCGAGGATTCCTGCCAGACGAGGACCGGGACCGAGTCACGGCATCAACGGTCCACCGATATAAGGGACGCGAACGCTCGTCGGTGATCCTCCTCGACGCAATCGCCGGCTCCTATCCTCTTGTTCATCCAGCCTGGCTGTTCCTCCGGGTGTTCGGTGATCACCTCGATGGTGTCGTCGACGAGGAGCGCCGACTCTTGTATGTGGCGATCACACGGGCACGTGAGTCGCTCATGGTGGTCACCGATTCTGCGCGACCGAGCCCATTTCTCGCTGAGGTCGGGGCGCACCTCGCCCTGGAGACAGTCGACTGGAGCAATGTTCCCCCGCCCCCGTCGCTCGATGGCCAGCGCGTCGATGTATGTGTGTTCGACGCCTACGAGGTTCGCGACCTTCTCAAGGATCGCGGGTTCCGATGGGATGGGGTCAGACGATGCTGGCACCGCCTCTATCCGGCCGAGGGATTCGAGCCGGACTCCCTTCGCAACGAGCCATGGATGCAGAGCAAGGCGACCGTGAAGGTCCACTCCGAGGACGGCACGCTGCTCCATGTGCTGACGTAGCTATGCCCGGTCATCCACCGAGTCAGATTCTGGGAGGTGGGCACCGCAGGGCTTGGCGGTCGACCCGGATCCGTCCGGTGTCAGGCCGGATGACGGCCCGGTTGGCCGATGCGCCCTGCGGATGACCAGCCCGATCGGGCGCACG
>JAXLXC010000004.1:0-173509 GCA_046328155.1 Chloroflexota bacterium | reverse complement strand
TGGAGCGTGGACGTCGACCCCGAGAGCCTGTTATAGGCGTCGCTGTGCGTGTGGTTGTCAGTTATGGTGACGCTGATATCATGCCACCATGGAACGCACCACCCTGATGCTGCCGGACGAGACGCGGGATCGCCTGCGGCGGTTGGCCGCCGAGCGGGGGGTGTCCATGGCGACCCTCATCCGAGAGGCCATCGACGAGAAGGTCGCGCGCACGCGACCCACGCCCCGGAGCCTGGGCATCGGGTCGTCCGGCTACCGTGACACCGCGCGGCGTGCGGGGGACGTCCGGCCCGAGCCGCGCTCGTGGCGCTGATCCTCGATACCGGCCCGCTGTACGCGTCGCTGGATCGGTCGGACGCCGACCATGCGGCTTGCCGGGCGTTGATCGAGGCGGCGAGCGAGCCGCTGGTCATCCCGGCTCCTGTCCTCGTTGAGGTCGACCACTGGATTGGCCAGCGGCTCCAGCAGGGCGTGCTCGTGGCCCTCCTCGCCGACATCACTGATGGCGCGTACGTGGTCGAGGACCTGAGCGCCACTGACTACCGACGGGTCGGACAGCTCGTCGATCGCCACGCCGACGCCGACATCGGATTCGTCGACGCGGCCGTGATGGCCATCGTCGAGCGGCTCGATGAGCCGAAGCTCGTGACCCTCGACCGACGTCACTTCGGGCTCATCCGACCCCGCCATCGGGCGTCCATCGAGCTGCTCCCCGCCTGAGGCCTGGGAGCTGCGCCCCGGCATTTGGGTATCCTTCGGGCCATGACCCTCCGACCCATCGTGACCCTTGGTGACGCGCGCCTGCGCGTCGTGGGCAAGCGGATCGATTCGTTCGGCCCCGCGCTCCACGAGCTGCTCGACGACATGACCGAGACCATGCGCGACGCCCCTGGTGTGGGGATCGCGGCGCAGCAGGTGGGCGAGGCGCTCCAGCTGTGCGTCATCGAGGTGGACGACCAGCTGTACGAGGTCGCCAACCCCGAGATCGTCCATCTGTCGGGCGAGCAGGAGGACTACGAGGGCTGCCTCTCGGTGCCCGGCTTCGTGGCCCTGCGCCCACGCGCCGAGCATGCGGTCATGGTCGGCCAGGACCGGGACGGCAAGCGCATCACCATCTCGGGCCATGGCCTGCTCGCCCGCGCCATCCAGCACGAGTACGACCATCTCCAGGGCGAGCTGTACCTGGACAAGGTGCCGCCGGGCGGGGTCATCCCCACCGAGAGCCTCGACGAGGCGGACGAGGACGAGGACACCCCCGAGGGCCGGCGCCTGCGCCGACGCCGGGAACGCGACCGCTCCACGGCGACCGACACGCTGGAGCGTGTCACCGCGCTCGACGAGGGATAGGCGGCCCCGACCGCCCCGATCGTGCCCGTCCGGACCGTCTTCCTGGGCAGCGGCGAGTTCGCCGTGCCCATCCTCGAGGCGTTGGCGGACGCGCCCGAGGTCGAGCTCGTGGGGGTCATCACGACCCCTCCACGACCGGTCGGGCGCGACGCGGTCATCACGCCCACGCCCGTGGAGCGGCGCGCGAAGCGGCTGGGGCTGTACGTGCTGACCCCCGAGCGCCTCCGCGACCCGGTGTGTCGCGTGGCCATCGAGGCGCTTGATCCCGAGCTGCTGGTGCTCTCCGACTACGGGCGGATCGTGCCCCAGGAGCTGCTCGACATCCCGCCTGCGGGCGCGCTCAACCTCCATCCCTCGCTGCTGCCGCGACATCGCGGAGCCGTGCCCATCCCGGCGGCCATCCTGGCCGGCGATCCAGTCACCGGGGTGACCCTCATGCGCATGGACGCGGGTCTCGACACCGGGCCGATCGTGGCGCAGGTCGAGGTGCCCCTCTCCGGCGACGAGGACACGCCGACGCTCGAGGGGCGGCTGTCGCGGGACGCGGCCCAGCTCCTGCGCGACAGCCTGGCCGGCTGGCTGGCGGGCGACCTGGGCGCCGTGCCACAGGCCGACGACGGCGCGACGCTGACCCGACCGTTCCGTCGCGGCGACGGACGGATGGACCCGACGCGCTCTGCGGCCGACCTGGAACGCCAGGTCCGCGCCATGCGGCCGTGGCCGGGCACGTATCTCGAGCTGCCGAGCGGGCGACTGATCGTGCATGCGGTCGGCGTTACGGGCGAGCGAGCCCTGGGGGGCATCGAGCCTGGCGCACTGGTCGCCGTCGGCGGTGGCAAGGCGAGCGAGCTCGCGCTCGTGACTGGCGATGGCCTGCTGCGGCTCGACGTCGTGCAGCCCGCCGGCAAGGGCCGCATGACGGGCGGCGAGCTGGTCCGCGGTCGTCCGGGCTGGCTCGAGGCCACCGCCGTGGCCTGAGCGCCGGGGGAGAGCCCGACCCCCGCGCCGCCGCGTCGCACGGCCCGACCTCCAGACACGTGGCAGGGCGGTCCCTGTGCGCCGCGGCCCCTGGTGCGGCCCGTCGCGCGTGGGTCGCCCCACGCTCGCGAGACGGTGCCGAACCGCCATTCCCTGCCCTGGGCGGTCGTATGGCGCCCGCCCATCCGCATGAGCCCCGGCGTGGCGGTGGTGTGGCGGTCCGTCGAGGTCGGGGCCGACGGCGTGGCGGTGGTGTGGCGGTCCGTCGAGGTCGGGGCCGACGGCGTGGCGGTGGTGTGGCGGTCCGTCGAGGTCGGGGGCCGACGGCGTGGCGGTGGTGTGGCGGTCCGTCGAGGTCGGGGGCCGACGGCGGCATGCCCAGCGTCCCTCCTCGGCGTGCAAGCGCTCGGCCGGGTAGGATTCGGCCCCCATGCGCGAGCCCGTTGCCCAAGCGCGCGTCGAACGTCCCGTGCCGTTCCGCGACCCCCCAGCACCGCGACCCCGCGTCGGCGACCCCCGTCCCGGGTATGCCGGCCTGCCGGCCGACTCGCTCGCGACGTGGCTGGCGGGGCACGGCGTGCCCACGTATCGCGCCGCGCAGGTCGCCAGCGCCCTGTGGTCCGGACAGGCGCGCGACTTCGACGCCATCTGCCAGCTCCCGGCGTCCCTGCGCACCCGGCTCGCCGAGGCGTTCCGTGCCGACACCATCGTGGAGACGCAGGTGCGGCCCGCGGACGGCGGCCTGACCGGCAAGGCGCTCCACCGGCTGGATGACGACCGCCTGGTGGAGTCGGTGCTCATGCGCTACCCGGCACGCGCCGACCGGCGCGCCCGCGCCACGCTGTGCATCTCGTCGCAGGCGGGCTGCGCGGTGGGCTGCCCGTTCTGCGCCACGGGCGAGCTGGGCTTCTGGCGCGACCTCGACGTCGCCGAGATCGTGGACCAGGCCCGCTTCTGGCGGCGGGAGCTGCTGGCCACCGACGAGCGCGTGACCAACGTCGTGTTCATGGGCATGGGCGAGCCGCTGCTCAACGCCGACGCGGTGCTGGACGCGGCCCAGGCGCTCAGCGACCCTCGGCGCTTCGGGCTGGGGGCGCGCCACATCACCATCAGCACCAGCGGCGTGGTCCCGGGCATCGAGCGGCTGCTCGCGCTCGACACCCAGTACACCCTGGCCGTGTCGCTGCATGCCGCGCGACCCGCCTTGCGCGCCCTGCTGGTCCCCCTCGAGCGTCGCTGGCCGGCGAGCGGGGTCGTCGCGGCGGCCACCGCCTATGGCGAGGCCACCGGCCGGCGGGTGACCTACGAGATGGTCATGATCGACGGCATCAACGACACGCCCGAGGACGCCCACGCCGCCGCGGAGCTGCTCCGAGGGCGCTTGGCGCACGTCAACCTCATCCCCATGAACCCCGTGGCGCACACGCCCTGGCAGCCCAGCTCGCCCGTGCGCATCGAGGCCTTCGCGAGCGTGCTGCGGGCGGTCGGCCTGTCCACGACCGTGCGGCACAACCGAGGCGTCGACATCGGCGCCGCGTGCGGGCAGCTCGCCGCGGAGCTGGCCGGCCAGCCCACCCCGACGGCCGTGGCGCGGCGCCGCAAGCTGCTCGTCGACAGGAGCGCCGCCGCGCTCGAGCTCGCGGCGACTGGCCCCGGATGACGCCGAACCAGACGCCGATGTCGCCCCCGACCCTGACCGGGCATGCGACGCCGATGGCCGGGCCGCGCTGATGGGGGAGTGGCGACCACAGATCGCGGCGAGCATCCTGACCGCCGACTTCGGCCATCTCGACCGGGTGGTGCGCAAGCTCGAGAAGGCGGGCGTGGACCGACTCCATCTCGACGTGATGGATGGCCACTTCGTGCCCAACATCACCTTCGGACCGATCGTGGTGGCGGGCATCCGACGCCTCACGACGCTGCCCCTGGACGTCCACCTCATGATCTCGGACCCGGGCGCCTATGTGCCCCGGTTCCTCGACGCGCGACCGGAGACCGTCACGTTCCACGTGGAGGCCCACCGGGCCGATGACCGTATCGCCGACACCCTGGCGACGATCCGGGAGGGCGGCGCGGCGGCCGGTCTCGCGGTCAGCCCAGCCACGCCGGTCCAGGCGGTGCGCCCGTTCCTGTCGCTCCTCGACGTGATCATGATCATGACCGTGGAGCCGGGCTTCGGCGGCCAGCGCTTCCTCGCGGATGCCGCGCCCAAGCTCGCGGAGGCCGCCGGGCTGTTCGTGGAGTGCGGCACGCGTGGCACGGTCCACGTGGACGGCGGCGTCAACCGGGACACGGCATCGGTGGTCGGCGCCTGGGGGGCCGAGGTGTGCGTCGTCGGCTCGGCGCTGTTCCAGCGCGGCAGGGACGCCACCGACGAGGTCCGACTCGTGCGTGACGGCGTGACGGCCGGGCGGCGCGCGGGCCCCAACGCGGACCACCCCGGCTCGGATGGGCTCGGCGCGGGCGCGCCGTCCGCGGCCCGGATGGCGGCCGGGTCGCCCGCCGACCCTCGCTGAGATGCGGCTGCTGCTCCAGCGCGTCACCCACGCCAGCGTGCACATCGATGGTGTCGTGGTGGGCGAGATCGGCCAGGGCCTGCTGGTGCTGGTGGGCGTGGGCCACGACGACACGCCGGCGGTCGCCGCGAGCCTCGCGCGCACGACCGTCGAGCTGCGCATCTTCGAGGACGACGAGGGTCGGACCAACCGCTCCCTGGTCGACGTGGGCGGCTCGGTCCTGGCGGTGAGCCAGTTCACGCTCTACGCGAACACCCGCAAGGGCCGCCGGCCCTCCTTCCTGGACGCCGCGCCACCCGAGCTGGGCAGCCACCTCTACGATGCGTATGCGGACGCCGTCGCGGCGCTGGGCATCCCGGTCGCGCGTGGCGTGTTCGGCGCGCACATGGCGGTGGACCTCGTCAACGACGGGCCGTTCACCATCTGGCTGGACTCCGCGGTGTGAGCCTCTCGGAGCACGTCCGGAACCGGGTGACCCGCGTCCGGCAGCGTGGCTGGCGCGCCCGCCCGTACACGTCGGACGAGCGTCACGTGTTCATCGGCGGCACGCCGCGCAGCGGCACCACGCTCGTGCGGCGGATCCTCGACCGCCACCCCAGCCTGTGCTGCGGCCCGGAGACGAGCATCCTGCTGCCCGGGGGCATGCGTATCGACCAGGTGGCGTCGGCCTACCGCTGGCCGGCGGCCGACCTGCGGGCCCTGATGGCCGACAGCCCGTCCCAGGGGGCGTTCGTGGACGCGTTCGCGGAGCGCTACCGACGACAGCGCGACCGCCCCCGCTGGGCCGAGAAGACGCCCCTCAACGTGCTCTGCTTCGGGTGGGCGCTGGAACGGTTCCCGGAGGCGCGCGTGGTCCACGTGGTCCGTGACGGGCGGGACGTGGTGTGTTCCATGCGCCAGCATCCCGACCGGCGCTGGGTCGATGGGGTGGAGGTCAAGGAGCTGCGTCCCCAGTCGGTCGACGCGTACATGCGGCGCTGGGTGCGCGACACGGAGGCAGGCGTCGCCCAGCGCGACGACCCCCGGTACCTCGAGGTGCGCTACGAGGACCTGGTCGCCGACCCGGAGCGGGTGATGCGCGAGCTGGTCGAGGCGCTGGGCGAGCAGTGGCTCCCGGAGCTGCTCGTGGAGAAGGTGCCCAAGGGGGGCAAGCGCGCGCACGCCAACAGCCGGATCAGCACGGCGTCGGTGGGCCGCTGGCGTCAGGACCTCACCGTCGACGAGCGACGTCGGGTGCAGGCCATCGGGAGGCCGCTGCTGGAGCGCCTGGGCTATCCCGCCGCGTGAGCCGACCCGGCGTCGGGGCGCGGCCGTGGCGGCACGGTCAGGATGACCGGCTCAGCCCTTGGCGAGGGTCCGGCGGCAGCGGGTGCAGACCCGCGCGCGGACGCTGGCCGCGCCACGCTGGATGGTCAAGGGCTGGAGGTTGGGCTTGTAGCGGCGATGCGCGCGGACACGGTTCATGCCCGAGGACTGCGGGTTGAACCCACCGATCGCGGTCTTGCCGCACAGGTCGCAGGAGAGGGCCATGCAGGGATGATCCTTGGTGTTGTCTCAGGGGCGGGGCGCCCAGGCGCGAGCGCGCGGCGCGTCGGCCGCAGACTATAGCAGACATGGTCGCCCGCACGAGGACACGAACGCCAGCGCCGGCGAGGGGCCGGCCGCAGCCACGCCCGCTGACCTGGGAGACGCCCGTCGGCGCGAGCGGGCTGCCGGGGGCGGCGACCCTCGGGCGTCGGGGCGAGCGGTTGGGCATCCGCACGGTCCGCGACCTGGCGTTCAGCGTGCCCCGCCGCTGGATCGACGCCGGCGAGCCGCGCTCGGTGCTCGAGCTGCGCCACACCACGCCCGGCCAGCAGGTGACGGCACGGCTCCAGCTGGTCTCGGTGCAGGTGGTGCCCACGCGTCGCCGCGGTCTGGTCCGGACCGTCGCCCGGCTGGCGGACGAGGCTGGCGACACCATCGAGGCGATCTGGTTCGGTCGCCAGTACGTGGAACGGCGAATCGGGCTGCCCGGCACGTGGCTGCGCATCGCGGGCAAGACGGGTCTCGACCCGTCGGGTCGGATCAACCTCGCCGGGCCGGAGTTCGAGCGCGAGGACCAGGCGGGCGTGCTCCCGGGTGGCGGCCTGCTGCCCGTGTACCGCCTCACGGAGGGGCTGCGGGCGCGGACCATCCGCCGGGCCATCCGCCAGGCGCTCGATGCCCTGGGGGAGTATCCCGACTACCTGGACCCGGCCACCCTCGGGGGCCGCATGCGAATCGGGGACGCCATCGCGGCGATCCACTTCCCACCCGATCGGCCGACGCTCGAGCGCGCCCTCGACCGCCTCGCCTTCGACGAGCTGCTGGCGCTCCAGGTGGGCATGGTCTCGCGACGACGCGCCCGCGAGCGCGACCAGGGCTCCGTGGTGAGGGTGACCGACGGACGCGCGCACGAGGCCATCGGCAGCGTGGAGTCGGTCATCGGGGCCCAGGTGGCGGCCCGGGCCACGCCCTCGGACGCGCCCGCGCCACCGACCAGGCTCACGCCGGACCAGCTGATGGCGGTCGATGCCATCCGGGCCGACCTCGCGTCCGGGCGGCCGATGATGCGTCTGGTGCAGGGCGACGTGGGCTCCGGCAAGACCGCGGTCGCGGCGCTGGCGATGGCGTTCGTCGCCGACGCGGGTGGTCAGTCGGCCCTCCTGGCACCCACCGACCTGCTCGCGCGGCAGCATGCGGCGACCCTCGCGCGCCTGCTGGAGCCGCTGGGCCACGAGGTGATCCTGCTGACCGCGAGCGTCCCGGCGGCGGAGCGCCGGGCCGCCCTGGAGCTCGCGGCGGCGCCCATGCCCGCGGGCCTCCTGGGTCGGAGCCGGGGTCTCGCGTTCGTGGGCACCCAGTCGCTCATCGGGGAGCGGATCGGGTTCGCGGACCTGCGTCTCGCGGTGGTGGACGAGCAGCATCGGTTCGGCGTCGCCGACCGTGAGGCGCTGTCGCGCAAGGGCAGCGCGGTCCATGTGCTGCTGATGACCGCGACGCCCATCCCGCAGGTGCTGGGCCAGGTGCTCCACGCGGATCTCGACGTGACCGACCTGCGCGCGGCGCCCGTGGGGCGGCTGCCGGTCCAGACGGGCATCAAGCGACCGGGGGCCCTCGAGGGGACGTGGGACAAGGTGCGCGAGGAGGCCGACCTGGGGCATCGGACGTTCGTGGTGGTGCCGCTCATCGAGCCCGAGGGGACCGACGAGGAGGGCGCCGACGATGATTCCGGGCCCGGGGACGCCGATGCCGACGACGTCGCGCCGGTGGTCGACCTGTCCGCGGAGTCGGAGGCGACGCGCCTGACCCAGCTCCTGGCGCCGCTCCGGGTGGGCATGGTCCACGGCCGGCTCAAGCCCGCCAAGCGCGACGAGGTCATGGCGGGGTTCCGGGACGGCGACCTGGACGTGCTCGTGGGCACGACCGTGGTGGAGGTCGGCGTGGACGTGCCCGAGGCGACGCTCATGGTCATCGAGGGCGCCGACCGCTTCGGGCTCGCCCAGCTCCACCAGCTCCGCGGCCGTGTGGGCCGGGGACGCGACCAGTCGTGGTGCGTGCTGGTGAGCGACGCGCCGGCCGACTCGGTCGCCATGACCCGGCTGCGCGCGGTCAAGGAGACCACCGATGGGTTCGCGCTCGCGGAGCTGGACATCGAGCTGCGCAGGGAGGGCGAGCTGCTGGGGCTGCGCCAGAGCGGCCTGCCGCCGCTGCGCGTCGCCGACCTGGGCGACCGACGCCACCGGGCGATGACCCGCGAGGCGCGCGAGCGTGCCGAGGCGCTGGTCGGGCCGGAGGGCGCGCTGGTCGATGTCCGCGGCGGGTTCGACCGGGAGCTGCGGGAGGGCTGGCTGGCGCGCATCGGCGCCGGTGACGTGCTGCGCGCGGAGGAGCTCGATGGCTGACGCCGGCCGGGTCATCGGGGGTGTGGCGCGGGGCGTGCGGCTGCGGGCGCCGGGCGAGGGGACGCGGCCGTTCGGCGACCGCGTCAAGGAGTCGCTGTTCGGCGCGCTGGAGGCCGACACGGCCGAGCCGCTCGGCGGGGCGTTCCTCGACCTCTACGCGGGCAGCGGCGCGGCCGGCATCGAGGCGCTCAGCCGGGGGGCGCCGTCGGCGACCTTCGTGGAGCGTGACGCGGGGGCCGTGCGGGTCATCACGGAGAACCTGCGGCGCGCGGCGCTCGAGGGCGGTCGGGTGGTGCGGGCCGAGGCCCTCGGCTGGCTCTCGGGGGCAGCCGCGGGTGGGCCGCATCGCTGCGTCATCGCCGACCCGCCCTATGCGGACGACCAGGCGCTCGCCCGGGTGCTGGGCCTGCTGGGCGAGGGGGTCGGCACCGATGGGATCCTCGAGCCAGGGGGCGTGGTGGTGTGCAAGCACCACTGGCGGTGGGAGGGCCCGCAGGTCGTGGGTCGGCTGGCGCGCGAGCGCACGAAGCGCTTTGGCGAGACGGCGCTGACGTGGTACCGGGCCCTCGACGGCTGAGGCACACTGGGTCGATGCGGCATGCCATCTACCCCGGCACCTTCGACCCCATCACGCTGGGGCATCTCGACGTGGTGGCGCGCGCCGTGCCGCTGTTCGACCGGCTGACCGTGGCGGTCCTGGTCAACACCCGCAAGGCGCCCAGCATGCCGGCAGGCGACCGGCTCGCCGTGGTCCGCGAGGCGCTCGACGAGGAGCTGGGCGACGTGGGACGGAGCGTCGCGGTCGAGGCGTTCGAGGGGCTGACGGTCGACCTCGCGCGGCGCGTGGGCGCGGGCTGGGTGGTGCGCGGGCTGCGCGCGCTGAGCGACTTCGAGAGCGAGCTCCAGATGGCGCAGCTCAACCGGGGCATGGCCCCCGAGGTCGACACCGTGTTCCTGATGACGACGCCGGAGCACGGTGCCGTCAGCTCCACGATGGTCCGGGAGATCGCGTCGCTGGGTGGCGACGTCAGCGCGATGGTCCCCGCGGCCGTGCTGCGACGGCTGCGACCCGGCTGATCCCCGCGCCCGCCGGCGGGTGCCCGACCCGGCCGCGGCTGCTGGTGGGCTACAATCCCGTGCTGACCCGCCCGCCACCCGCCCAGCGAGCCGACTCCCATCGACATCATCTTCCTCATCGAACGCCTCGAGGCCCTCATCGCGAACGGCCGACGCATGCCCATGACCAACTCGGTGGTCGTGGACCAGGTGGCTGCCCTCGACCTCGTCGACCAGCTGCGCGTCGCCGTGCCCGAGGAGGTCCGCCAGGCCAAGCGGATCAACGAGGAGACGACCCGGCTGGTCGAGCGCGCCCAGGAGGAGGCCGAGCGGATCCTCGCACGCGCACAGGAGCAGGCGGCGTTCCTCATCGAGGAGCGCGAGCTCACCCGCGCCGCGGAGATCCGGAGCCAGCAGATCGTGGCCCAGGGGCACGCCGACGCCGACGAGATCCGACGTGGTGCCGACCAGTACGCGGCCACCGTGCTCATCCGTCTCGAGGGCGAGTGCGTGCGCGCCCTCCAGTCCATCCGGCGCGGCATCACGATGCTCGACGAGCGGCATCCCGATGCGCCCGCGCCGACGCCCGCGCTGGAGCCGCCCGGGCCACCCGAGCTCGAGATCCCCCAGACGGGGTCGCGCGTCCATGCTTAGCTGGAACGTCGCCGACCTGCTGCGCGCCGCGCCCGGCACCAGCCGTGAGTACCCCGTCGGCATCGAGCGCATGCCCATCGCCGAGGACCTCGATACCGCGGCACCCGTGCGTGGCACGGTCCGCCTGGCGAACACCGGTCGCGGCATCCTCGCGCGCGGCCACCTGACCACGGCGCTGCCCGAGACCTGCAGCCGCTGCCTGGTCGAGGTCGCCTCGCCGGTCGAGGTGGACTTCGAGGAGGAGGCGCTGCCGTCGGTCGACATCGACTCGGGGGCGCCCGTCGACCTGCAGTCCGAGCCGGAGGCACTGCGCCTCGACGACCATCACGAGCTGGACCTGTCGGAGACCGTGCGCGAGGCCATCTCGCTCGCGGAGCCCATCGTGGTCCTGTGCCGACCCGACTGCCGCGGGCTGTGCCTGGCCTGCGGCGCCGACCTCAACGCCGACCCGTCGCATAGCCACGACGCGGATGACCTCGACCCCCGGCTCGCGGCGCTCGTCGCCATCCGAGACCGCCTCGACGAGGCCGGCTGACCCCGTCATCATCCTGCCCATCGGCATCGATGGGCGCCCGCCCGTCCCACAAGGAGAGTTCGAACATGGGTGTCCAGAAGCGACGCGTCTCGCACGCGCGCCAGGGCGAGCGCCGCTCGCACCACGCACTGACCACGCCGCAGCTGGAGGAGTGCCCGCACTGCCACCAGCCCAAGCAGGCTCACCACGCCTGTCCCACGTGCGGCTGGTACAAGGGTCGCGAGGCCGTCCGGATCAAGCAGCGCTCCACCACCGAGGCCGGCTCGTGACCCGGCCCCGGCCCGCGGCCGACCCGGTGACGGGACGGCGGGCCGGGGTCACCGGGCCAGCGGCGCAGCCAGCCCGCATGGTCGCCTGAGGGCGGGATGGACCAAGCAGCCCTCGAACGCCGACAGGGCGCGGTCGCGCGGCCGCGCATCGCGGTCGACGCCATGGGTGGCGACCATGGACCGCGCGAGGTGGTGCGGGGCGCCGTCGAGCGCGCCGCGACCGACCCCGACATGGAGGTCATCCTGGTCGGGGACACGGAGCGCATCCGGGAGCACGTCGATGGGCCGCTGCCGGCGAACGTGACCATCGTCCACGCCAGCCAGGTGGTGGACATGCACGAGGACGCCGCACTGGCCGTGCGGCGCAAGAAGGACGCCACGATCAACGTGTGCATGCGCCTCATCCGCGAGGGACGAGCCGACGCGGTGGTGACCGCGGGGCACACCGGTGCGGGCGTGGCATCCGCGATCCTCCATCTCAAGCGCCTGCCGGGAGTCGACCGCCCCGCGCTCGCCATCCAGATGGTCACCGACCGCGGACCGTTCATGCTCCTGGACATCGGCGCCACGACCGACTCGACCGGTCTCAACCTCGCCCAGTACGCCCACATGGGGGCCCTGTACGCGGAGCGGGTCCTGGGCGTCCCCACGCCCACGGTGGCCCTCCTGTCCATCGGCGAGGAGGCGGGCAAGGGCGAGCAGCGGGTCAAGGACGCCACCTCGATGCTCACCGGGTCCGGGCTGCGCTTCCTGGGCAACGTCGAGGGGCGCGACCTGCCGCTGCACAAGGCGGACGTGGTGGTCTGCGACGCGTCCGTGGGCAACGTGGTCATGAAGTTCTTCGAGGGCGTGGCGAACGCGCTGCTGGGGCTCCTGGAGCAGGAGTTCCGCCGACCCCCCTGGGGACCCATCGGGTACCTGTTCATGCGGCCGGGGATCAAGCGCATCCGAGGCAAGTTCGACTACGAGCGGCTGGGGGCTGCGCCGCTGCTGGGCGTCAACGGCACGGTGCTCATCACGCACGGCAGCGCGACGCGGCGGATGATCGGCTTCGCGGTCGACGTGGGCGCGCAGTCCGCGCGGGCCGGCATCCCGGAGCACATCCAGGAGGCGCTGGCGCGGTCGGGCATGACCCGGCATGCCGCCGCCGAGCGGCTGGTCACGGTGCCCGCTGCGCCGGTCGACGGCGACACGGCGGATGCGCCCGAGGCGCCTGCCGTGGTGAGCGGCGCGCCATGAGCGGCCCGGCAGGCGCATGGCCGGAGGATGCCGCGACGCTGGGCACGGACGACCGCCACCGCAGCGAGCGCGATGGCAGGCGGCTGTGCCTGGAGGCGCTGTTCGAGGCCGACTTCGGCCAGCGGACCGCGCGCGAGGTGCTGGAGCGCCGCATCGAGGAGTCCGCGGCCGACCCGGTGGCCGCCGCCCACGCCCGGCTCCTGGTGGACGCCGTGGTGCGTGACCGGGTGGGGATCGACGCCGCGATCGAGCGTGTCGCGCCCCAGTGGCCGGTCGTGTCGCTGGCCCGCATCGACCGCTCCCTGTTGCGATCGGCGATGGGCGAACTGCTACACTGCCCCGCGACCCCGACGGCGGTCACGATCTCGGAATGGGTCGAGCTCGCTCGGTCCTACAGCGGCGAATCGGCACGGAAGCTGCTCAACGGCGTCCTTGGCCGGGTCGCTCGCGAGACCGCCCGCACGTCCCGGCCAGGCACGGTCGCAGGCGGCGGCCATCACAAGTCGACCGATGACCAGGAGGAACCACCAACGTGACGTCTTCGACCTACGACCGTCTCAAGAAGATCGTCGTGGAGCAGCTCGGCGTCGATGAGGCGGACGTCAAGCCGGAGGCATCCTTCGTGGACGACCTCAACGCCGACTCCCTGGACCTCGTCGAGCTCATCATGAGCCTCGAGGAGGAGTTCGGGACCGAGATCTCGGACGAGGATGCCGAATCCATCCGCACCGTCCAGGACGCCGTCGACTACATCGACGAGCACTCCAACCAGTAACCCGGACCAGGCCCTGGTGGCAGCCGCCGCAGGGCTGGAGGCCCGTCTCGGGCACGCGTTCCAGGATCCGCGCCTGCTGGAGCAGGCGCTGACGCACAGCAGCTATGTCAACGAGCACCCGGACCCGCCCCTCATCGCGAACGAGCGGCTGGAGTTCCTGGGTGATGCCGTGCTGTCCCTGGTCATCTCCGAGGCGCTCTGGGACCGACATCCCGACGACGCCGAGGGCGTGCTGACCGCGCGTCGCGCGGCCATCGTCTCGGCGCGTGACCTGGCGCGCATCGCCGCCCGCATCGACCTGGGCGAGTACCTCCAGCTGGGCCAGGGCGCCGAGCGCTCCGGGGAGCGGGCCCGCGGCTCGGTGCTCGCGTCCACGTTCGAGGCCGTCGTGGCCGCGGTCCATCTGGACGGCGGCCTCGAGGCCGCACGTCAGCTCGTGCTCCGGCTGTGCGGCCCGGAGCTCGACCAGCCGCTGGCGCCGGTGGCCCTCAAGCCGCCCAAGAGCCGACTCCAGGAGCTGGCGTATCGACGGGTCGGCCGCCCGCCCTCGTACCGCGTCCTGGCCGTGGATGGGCCCGCCCACGATCGGCGATACGAGGTCGACGTGGTGCTGGACGGGGCGGTGCTGGGCACCGGCCGCGGACGGAGCCGTCGGGACGCCGAGACGCAGGCCGCCGCCATGGCCCTCGAGCAGCTCGCCGCCGCCACCACCACCGACGAGGCCGCCGAGGCCGCCGACGCCGCCGACGCCGAGGGGGCCGCGCGGCCCGACGGCGCCGAGCCGCCCCCGGTCGCCCCGAGCGGGTCGGCAGGCCGGTGAGCACCGCTCGCCTGCGATCGCTGCGCCTGGTCGGGTTCAAGTCGTTCGCGGAGCGCACCGTCGTCGAGTTCGGAGCGGGCATCAGCGCCATCGTGGGCCCCAACGGCAGCGGCAAGAGCAACCTCGCGGACGCGCTCCGCTGGGTCCTCGGCGAGCAGGGCCGGACGCTGCGCACGCGACGTGCCGAGGACCTCATCTACGCCGGGTCGTCCAGCCGGCGCGCCCAGGGGATGTCAGACGTCACCCTGGTGCTGGACAACGAGGATGGGTTGTTGGGGTTCGGTGAGGAAGGTGGAGGTCGAGCTCGGTCGTCGCCTGTTCCGGAGCGGCGAGAACGGAGTTCTTGCTCAACCGCCAGCGGGTGCGGCCGACCTGGTCGACCTGCTTGACGAGGCCAACCTGGCCGACAACGCGTTCCTTGTTCATCGGCCAGGGCATGGTCGACCAGGCGCTGGCGCTCCGCGCCGAGGAGCGCCGGCCGCTGTTCGAGGAGGCGGCCGGAATCCGCAAGCACGAGCGGCGACGACGGGCCGCGGAGTCCGAGCTGGGCTCAGGCGGAGGCGAACCTCGAGCGTGCGCGACCCGTGGACGAGCTGCGCCCCCAGGCCCGGCGGCTGGCCGCGCAGGCCGAGCAGCAGCGCGAGCGGCGGTCGGCGGGTGCGGAGCTTGCCGACGCCTCGTGGCCGTCGCGCGGGTCCGCTCGGCGGTGCCGCCCGGGAGCTGGGTGGATGGGACGCGGCGCTGGAGCGCACGCGTCGGCGCGGATGCCGCCATCGAGCATTGCGTGCGGCGGAGGCAGCCTCCCGCGGAGGCGGCGGAGCTCGCCACCCGGCAGCAGGTCGAGCGGGCGGAGCGAGCGGCTGAGGCGGCGCGCGTCGCGGAGGCCGCGGAGCTGCGGCCTGCGGAGTCGCAGGCCGCCGCGGAGGTCTCGGCGGTCGAGCGGGATCCGCCCGCGCCTGCTCGGAGCGGAGGTCGTGGGGGCGGGCATGATCATGGCCTGGCTGGAGCTCGCCGTGGCCGTGCCTGAGCCCGACGCGGCCGCGGAGGCTGCCCTCGAGGCGGCCACCACGCGCTGCGTGATCCGGAGCGACAGCTCGCCGAGGTCCGGGACGAGAGGGACGGCGGCCGCGGAGCGCACGGAACGGGCGCGCGAGGTACGCGCTGCGGGCGAAGCCGCCCTGGCCCGCGCGCGCTCGCGGGCCGACGCCACCACGCGCGCCCCGGACGCGCAGGCGGCGCAGGCAGCGGCGATCGGCGACCGTGCGGACCGAGGCGGCCGCGACGGCCTGCGGCGGCGGCGTCCGAGGCCGCGAGGCTGGCGGAGGCGGAGGCCGAGGCGGAGACGCGCTCGGTCGATGCCCGGGAGCGGCTCGCCATGACCGAGGAACGGGTCATGTCGCGGGCCAGCGAGCGGGGGCTCGCCCGTGCCCAGGCCGAGGCCGCGCGGGCGCATCTGGGCGCTCCTGGAGCGTCGCCTCCGCGCCGGCGAGGCGGCCGGCCGCGGCGAGATGCTGCGCCGCCGGGGTGAAGACGCCCGACGGAGGGGCTCGAGGTCGAGCCGAGGCTGCGGGTCGCCATCGCCGCGGTGCTGGGCGACGTGCTCACCGCCACCAGCGTGCCTTCCGGACGCGCTCGTCGAGCTCGCCGGCGCAGGCGCGGGCACCTATGTAGTCGAGGCGCGTGGGCGGGACCAGCGGCGGGCAGCCGACCCGCCGACGTCGCGGCCTGCATCGCGGCCGCAGGCGGCCTCGCCCCTCGTCGACGCCGTCCTGCGCGACCCATCGGGGCTCGTGACCTGGCCGCTGCATCGGAGCGCCTGGGTGCCCGACCTCGCGACTGCCCCCTCGACCTCGCCTCCTGTCTGCCGTCGGCTGGCGCGTCGCCACCTCTGACGGCGGCGTGGTCACTGACGCGTGGTGCGTCTGGGCACCACGCAGGACGCCCGAGGTGGCCCTGGCGGCAGAGGCTGCACGGACCATCGACGAGGCCGAGGCGAGGCCACGGGCGCTGAGGAGGCCGCGGCCGAGGCGGCCGCGGCCCGCGACGCCGCCCGCAGCGAGCTGGAGCGTGCGCGGTCGGCACTCGAGGCCGTCAGGCGAGCGACGCGTGGCGGACGCATCGCGCCCGTGCCACCGCGCGTGCCGCCGATGCCGCCGCACGCGAGCAGGCATGGGGCGCGATGGCCAGCTGACCGGCTGCGTCAGGAGGCGGAGGCGGCCGCGGGCTGAGCTGCGGACCCGGGAATCGGAGGCGCTCGCATGGCAGGTCGCCCCAGCCGACGCGCCCGCCGACGACCAGGTGCGCGCGCAGCTCGAGGCGCTGGCGGCGCGCGTGGCCGGGCTGCGCGAGGAGCGCGAGCGACACGCGACGGCGGCGGATGGCGCGCGCCGTCGTCGCGACGAGGCGCTCGACCTCGACGATGCGGAGGTGCGGCTGGGTCTCGACGAGACGCGGATCGCGGAGCTCGACGCCGAGGCGCAGCGTCTGGTGGCCGTGCAGGGCGTCGGCGGCCCAGGCGGTCGCCCGGACGCGCGAGCGGCTGGCGGAGGTGCACTGACGCCCAGGGGCGCGCGGCCGTCGCGCCTCGCGGCCACCGAGGCGGCCAGGGTGACGAGCGTGCGCGACGCCAGGCCGCCGAGGCCGCGGCCGTCGGTGCCTGGGAGCTGGTCCGCGACACCGAGTCGCGCACCCGGAACGCTGAGGTGGCGGCCATGGCTGCCCAGCTCCAGCTCGACTCGGGCCGGGAGGGGTTGCTGGTCGAGCTGGCTGGCATCGGCGCCGACGGCCTCCGGGCACTCATGGGCGCCGATGCCGAGGTCGACCTCGACACGCTCGCGACCGGACCTGGAGGAGGCGCTCGACGCGACGCTCCACCGATGGGCGGAGCCGCCGCCGGGGACGAGCCGGCGCTATCGGCCGCTCGGCTGGGTGCCGTGCGGCGCCGGTACCACGAGCTGGGCGCCGGCAACCTGTTCGCGGCCGAGGAGCTGGCCGACGTGCGCGCGAGCGGCTCGACGCCTGGATGTCGGCACGCGGACCTGGAACAGGCGATCCGGGGATGACGCGCGCCCTCATCGCCCGGCCCGAGGCGCTCATCGCCGACCAGTTCCGGGAGACCAGGCGCTCGAGGGCGCGTTCCTCGCGCGCCGCTTCGAGCAGCCGTTCGGGGGAGGGGAGGCCCCGTTGCCGCTGGACGTCGCCCGAGGACCTGGGCACGGATGGGGGAGATTGCCGGCTCGCCCGCTCGGCAAGAAGCGCCACAGCCGCTGGCCATGCTGTCGGGTGGCGAGCGGCCCCTCACGGCCGTGGCGCTGCCGCTGGCGATGCCGGAGGTCCGCCCCCGTGCCGCCCTTCTGCGTCCTCGACGAGGTGGACGCCGCGCTCGACGAGGCCAATGCGTGGCCGCTCGCCGCGGCGCTGCGCAGCCTGTCCGAGCACACCCAGTTCGTGGTCATCACCTACAATCGCGGCAGCACCATCGAGACGGCCGACGCGCTGCACGGCGCGACCGCCGGCGACGATGCGGTGAGCCATGTGGGTCTCCTGCGGCTGGCCGACCTGCCGCCTGCCGGGAGCGAGGAGCGCGGCCTGTTCGCGGGCGCTATCCGATGAGCTGCGGGCACGATCGAGCGAGGCACGATGAACCAGGGGTCCGACGCCCAGGAGCTGTGGACGGGGCCCGAGCGCAGCCGCTCGGGGCTGGTGGGTCGAACTGGGCCGTGCTCGGCGGGGGCCGGGGACGAGGCCTGGGAGCGCGTGGAGGAGGCCCTCATCGCGGCCGACCTGGGCGCCGACTCCTCGGTCGAGGTGGTGAGCGCGCCGCAGGCGGCGCGACCTGCCGCCCGAGCTGGCCCTCCAGGCCGAGCTCATCGGCCTGTTCGCGCCACGGGACCCCACCCTGGCCGCGGAAGCCGGTACTGGACATCCTCGCCGCATCCTGGTCGGGGTCAACGGCACCGGCAAGACGACCACCATCGCCAAGCTCGCCTACCGCTTCAAGGCGAGGGGCGCGCGCGTCCTGCTCGCGGCCGGCGACACGCGTTCCGGGCCGCGGCCATCGGAGCAGCCCAGACGTGGGCCGCGCGTATCGACGTGCCGCTGATCGCCCATGCCGCCAACGCCAGACCCCTCGGCCGTGGTGTGGGACGCCATGGACGCGGCGGCTGCCCGCGGCATTGACGTGGTCATCGTGGACACCGCGGGCGGCTGCACACCTAAGTCGAATCCTGATGGAGGAGGCCGGCAAGATCCGGCGCACCATCGCCAAGCGGCTGCCGGGAGCGACCCCCGAGGTGGTGTTCGTGCTGGACGCCACGACCGGCCAGAACGGCCTCCAGCAGGCCAAGGCGTTCCACGAGTCCGCGGGTCTCACGGGCGTGGTCCTGACGAAGGTGGACTCGACCGCCAAGGGCGGGGTCGCCTTCGCCATCGAGCACGTGGTGGGCGTGCCGGTGCTGTTCGTGGGCGTCGGGGAGCGGGTCGAGGACCTGCTCGACTTCGACCCGAACGCCTTCGCCCAGGCCATGTTCGGCTGAGCCACATCGACGCCGAGGTCGCCGCGGCGGCTCGGGCGCTGTCGCGTCGGGACCCCGACCTCGGCGCCTGCTGGCGGCGCATGGCCCCCGCCTGCTCGGCACCGCGGGCCGGGCCTGAAGCCTGGCCCACATCGTGCTGGCCCAGCAGGTCTCGCTGGCATCCGCCTGATCGGCACTCGTCGGCCGGAGCGGCCGCCGGCAGCGCATCGCCGGCGGCCGTCGCCGCCGCCGGCGAGGACGCCCTGCGCGCCGTCGGCCCACGCGCCAGAAGGCTCGCTACCTCGTCGACCTGGCGGATGCGGTCCTGGCCGGTCGGCCGGACCTCGAGGCACTGGCCGACGCCCCGGACGACCAGGTCGTCTCGCGGCTGGTGGCGCCTGAGGCATCGGCCGGGTGGACGGCCGACATCTTATCTGCTGATGGGCCTCGCTGTCCTGACGTGCGGGCCGGGCGGGCGACCCCGCGCTCATCAAATGCGGCGCGTGCGGCGCTGGGTCTGTCGCCTGGCACCTCGGGAGCCGAGGTCGCCCTGCTGGCGGAGCGTTGGCGACCACACCGCTCGACCGCCGCGCGGATGCTGTGGCACGACTACCTGCTCCGCCGGGGCCGTCCGCTCGATGACTGACCGCCTCGTCTAGACTGCTGCTCCCATGTTCGATGCCCTCAGCGATCGCCTGCGCGATGCCCTCTCCAAGCTCAGCGGCCGTGGCCGCATCACCGAGGCGGACGTCGATGCCGCGATGCGCGAGGTCCGCCTCGCGCTGCTCGAGGCGGACGTCAACTACAAGGTCGTCAAGGACCTCGTCGGCCGGATCAAGGCGCGCGCCATCGGCCAGGACGTGCTCGAGGGGATCAACCCCGGCCAGGCCGTCATCAAGATCGTCAACGACGAGCTGACCGACATCCTGGGCGCAGGCGACCGGACGTTCCGGCTTGCCGGCCAGCCTGCCGTGGTGGTGATGGCCGGCCTCCAGGGCTCGGGCAAGACCACCAGCTCGGCCAAGCTGGCCCGGTACATCGTCCGCCAGGGGCGCCAGCCCATGCTCGTCGCCGCCGACCCGTATCGCCCGGCGGCGATCGACCAGCTGCGCACCCTGGGCACCAGCCTCGACATCCCCGTCCATAGCGCGCCACAGGGGACGCCCGTCGTGGACATCGCCCGGGGTGGCGTCGCCGAGGCTCGCCGCACCGGCCGCGACGTGGTCATCATCGACACGGCGGGCCGGCTGACCGTGGACCAGGCGCTCATGGACGAGATCGCGGCCGTGTGCCGGGCGGTCCAGCCCACCGAGACGCTGCTGGTGGTGGATGCCATGGTCGGCCAGGAGGCGGTCCCCGTGGCCGAGGCGTTCCGCGACGCCGTGCCCCTGACCGGCCTGGTGCTCACCAAGATCGACGGCGACGCCCGCGGTGGCGCGGCGCTGTCCATCAGCGCCGTCACCGGCGTGCCGGTCAAGTTCATGGGCACCGGCGAGAAGACCGACGCCCTCGAGGTGTTCCATCCCGACCGACTGGCCAGCCGGATCCTGGGCATGGGCGACGTGCTCAGCCTGGTCGAGCGGGCGCAGGAGTCGATCGATGCCAAGCAGGCCGAGCAGATGGCCGAGAGCCTGCGCAAGAACAGCTTCACGCTCGACATGTGGCTGGAGTCGATGCAGCAGCTCAAGAAGATGGGCCCGCTCGGCTCGCTCATGGAGATGATCCCGGGCCTGGGTGGCATGAAGGACGCCCGCAAGCAGGTCCAGGAGGCCGAGGAGCGAGGAGAGCTCAAGCGGACCGAGGCCATCATCCGGTCGATGACCTCCGCCGAGCGGCGCGACCCCAACATCCTCAACGCCTCGCGACGCCGGCGAATCGCGCGCGGCTCGGGCACCAGCCTGCCCGAGGTCAACAAGCTCATCAAGCAGTTCGGCGAGATGCAGCGGGTGTTCAAGCAGATGGGCATGTCGGGCGGCGGTCGCAAGGGCGCACTGCCATTCGGGCGTCGGTTCCCCTGACCGCCGGGTCGTCCGGACCCGGGACCATCCGCAGATTCCGGCAGGTTCGGAGTCCGTGAGAGAATCCAGGCACCAACGCAGCCTCCGAGGACCCTTGGCCATGTCATCGATCCCGTCCGCGCGGCCCCGCCCGATCCGCTGGGTCGTCGCCCTCCTCGTCACCGTCGCCATGCTCGTGGGCACCACGGGCGTCGCGGTGTTCGCCCAGAACGGCAGCACCGGCGGGCCTGCGTTCGCGCCCGCATCGTCGGTCGCGTGGGCGGAGCTCCGTCTCGACCTGCCCGGCGACCAGGAGGAGCAGCTGGGGCAGCTGCTGGGCCATCTGCCGGGCTTCGCAGACCCGGCGGCGCTCGACGCCAAGGTCAACGAGCTGCTCGACCAGGTGGTGAGCCAGGCGTCCTCGGGCGCGGCGACCTGGACGGGCAACGTCGACCCGTGGTCCAACCGTCAGTTCGGCCTCGCGCTCCTCGAGATCCCCGCATCCACCACCGTCGTCGACGACAACGACGACAACGACGACAACGACGACGACGACTCCGTGAACCAGGACGACCCGGCGATGGTCATCGGGCTCGGCGTCAAGGACCGGACCGCCCTCGAGGCGCAGCTGTCCACCCTCCTGACGCAGGACGACATCTCGACCGAGTCGTACGCCGGCGCCACGGTCACCACGGTCGATGACGACGCGAGCTACGCCGTCACGGACGACTACCTGCTCGTCGCACCCCATGCGGCCGATGTCAAGGCGGCCCTCGACGTGCTGGCGGGCACGGCCCCCGGCCTCGCGCAGGACGCCGGCTATGCGGCGGCCGCCCAGCGCATCCCCGCCAACCGGCTGGGCGCCGTCTACTTCGCGCTGAGCACCCTGCGCCCGTTCCTCGAGGCGCAGCTCACGGGGCAGCCGGGCGCCGAGGCGGCGCTGGACATGCTCGACCAGCTGCCGGCCTGGGTGTCGGGCTACGCGCAGGCGTCGAGCGACCACCTGACGCTCGCGTTCGACATGCAGACCCCGGCATCGCTGCCGGTGCCCAGCATGCGCGCCACGGACCTCGCCGCCCACTTCCCGGCCGACACCCTGGTCTACCTCGAGACCCGTGACCTCGGGCGCACCGCGCATGCGGTGCTGGAGGCGGTGATGGCGCAGGTGCCCGAGGAGGACGCCCAGCAGCTCGCGCAGATCGAGCAGCTGCTCGGCTCGCCGCTCGAGGAGTTCCTGGACCCGGTCGAGGATGCGGCCCTGGGCATCGGCGCCACGGGCGGCCAGCCCCAGGTGGGCCTCGCCGCGACCCTGTCCGACCCCGCGACCGCGCAGACCCGCGCCACCAGCCTGCTCGCCCTCGTGCGGCTCGCCGGCGCCCGGAGCGGCCTGACGGCGACCGAGTCGGAGGTCGCCGGCACCACCGTCACCACGATCGCCCTGCCCTCGGACACGACGGCCTTCGGATCGCCCGTGACCATCAGCGTGGCCGTGGCCGACGATCGGCTGTACCTGGGACTCGGCGACTTCGTGGCGGATGCGCTGACCCAGGATGCCTCAGCGTCGCTGGCGTCGACCCCACGGTTCCAGATCGCGCTCGCCGAGGGCGGCTCGCCGAACGCCGGCCTGGTGTTCGTCGACCTGGCCGGGGCGCAGTCCCTGTTCGAGTCGATGGGCGGTGCCGACGAGGACTACCAGACCAACGTCAAGCCCTGGCTGGACACCCTGGACTACCTCGTCGTCAGCAGCGCAGCCGACCAGGACACGCTGTCCACCAAGGCACTGCTCTACGTCAGGTAGACTTCGCGTCCGCGACCGGCATCGGCCGGGCCCGGCGCCCAGTCCTCGGGCGCCCGTCACCATTCGCAGATCGGATCGGCGCCCGTCCGGGTGCCACCCGCACACCACCGCCCGCAGGAGGCTCTGACAACACCCGTGGTCCGCATCCGCCTCACCCGCGTCGGCGCGACGAAGCAGCCGACCTACCGCTTCGTCGTGGCTGACAGCCGCTCCGCGCGCGACGGCCGTGCCCTCGACACGCTCGGCCACTACAACCCGCGCCAGGAGCCCGTCGAGATCAACGTGGACGCCGAGAAGGCCAAGCGCTGGCTCAGCCAGGGGGCCCAGCCGTCCGACACCGTCGCCCGCCTGTTCCGTCAGGTCGGCATCCTCCCAGCGCGGTAGGCAGCCGTGTCCGCAGCGGAGCTCGTCACGTTCGTCGCGAAGTCGCTGGTGGATGACCCCGACGCGGTCAGTGTCGAGGTCCACGACGACGAGGGGACGCAGGTCATCGAGCTGCACGTGTCCGAGGAGGACATGGGCAAGGTGATCGGGCGCAACGGCAGCGTCGCCAAGGCGATGCGCACCCTGCTCAAGGTCGTCGCCACGCGCGAGGGCACGCCCATCGCGCTGGAGATCGTCTGACCGACGACACCTCGCGCATGACCGGGCGCCCCCAGGGCCCAGCGGTCAGCGAGCCGCGCCTCGTGGTGGGGCTCGTCCGCGGCCTGCACGGCCTGCGTGGCGCCGTCCGGGTGGAGGTCCTGACCGACGACCCCGCCCGCTTCGAGCCTGGCAGCGTCCTGCTCCTCGAGGGCACGACCGACCGACTGACCATCGCCGAGTCGGGCGCCGACGGGCCGGGGCTGCTGGTCCGGTTCCGGGAGCGCCCCGACCGGGAGAGCGTCGAGGACCTGCGGGACCGCTATCTCGAGGCACCCGCCCCCCGCGAGGCGCTCCCCGAGGGCTCGTTCTACTGGCACCAGGTGATCGGCATCGCGGCGCAGGACGTCGCGGGCGTCGAGCTGGGGCGCGTGGTGGACGTGTTCCGCGCCGGCGGCGGCGAGGTGTTCGTGGTCCGAGGGCCGCGCGGCGAGCTGATGGTGCCGGCCGTGTCCGGCGTGGTCCGCGAGCTGGCGCCCGCGGAGGGGCGCCTGGTGGTCGACACCGAGGCGCTCGGGCTCGATGACGCCGAGCCGCGACCCAAGGTCCGGGGGCGACGCACCACCCGTGCTCGCAAGGCGGCGGAGCGCGGGGGAGGGGATGGCAGCGTCGTCGGTCGCGGAGCCGCTGCCCGACGCCGAGCCGGTCGGGGGCCGGCCGCCCACGGAGCCGGCGGGGGAGCAGGCGCCCACCCAACCGGCTGGGGGCCCGGTGCCCGCCGTGCCGGCTCCCACCGGCGGCTGATGCTCCGGATCGACGTCATCACGCTGTTCCCGGGCCTGTTCCCGGGCCCGCTCGCCGAGAGCATCCCCGGTCGCGCGCTGGCCAGCGGCGCGGCGGCGGTGACCGCCCACGACCTGCGCGCCTGGGGTCTGGGCCGGCATCGGAGCGTCGACGACTATCCGTACGGCGGAGGTGCCGGGATGCTGCTGCGCCCCGAGCCGGTCGCAGAGGCACTGGACGCCCTGGCGCCCGCAGGCACGCCAGCCGTGCGCATCCTGCTGGACCCGGGCGGGACCCCGTTCGACCAGGCGACGGCTCGTGACCTGGCCCAGGCGCCGCACCTCGTCCTCGTGTGCCCTCGCTACGAGGGAATCGACGATCGGGTGCGGCAGCTCGTGGACCTCGAGCTGTCCATCGGCGACTACGTGCTGTCCGGGGGTGAGATCCCCGCCCTGGTGGTCATCGATGCGGTCCTGCGCCTGCTGCCCGGGGTGATCGACGAGGCCTCGCCGGAGGACGAGTCATTCGCGGACGGCCTGCTCGAGTACCCCCAGTACACGCGCCCGGCCGAGTTCCGTGACATGCGGGTGCCGGACGTGCTGCTGTCGGGTCACCATGGCGAGGTGGACCGCTGGCGACGCGAGCAGGCGGTGGCCCGCACGCGGCGGGTGCGTCCGGACCTGCTCGACTCCTGATATACTCCGCGGCCGACCCATCCGAACGATGACGTGGCGCCCGCGTGCCCCGCGGCAGTCGCCCCACCCGACACAGAGTGAGCATCCAGACCATGAGCGTTCTCGACGAGATCGTCGCTGACCAGATCCGGACCGACCTGCCGGAGTTGGCTTCCGGGGACACGGTGCGTGTCTCGGCCAAGGTCGTGGAGGGCAACCGAGAGCGGATCCAGGTCTTCGAGGGGACCGTGATGCGGCTGCGCGGCGGCGGGATCACGCGGTCCGTCACCGTCCGCGCACTGCGCAGCGGGGTGGGCGTGGAGCGCACCTTCAAGGTCAACTCCCCGCGCATCGACAAGATCGAGGTCGTGCGTCACGGCGTGGCGCGCCGCGCCCAGCTCTACTTCCTGCGCGACCGCGTGGGCAAGGCTGCCTCGCTCCGGGAGCGTCGCGGCCAGTAGGCCCCCACGCCGCGGACCGGCGTCCGCGGGTCTACGATGGGGCGCGTGGCCCGCGTCCCGCACCTGAAGGCCGAATGGCGCCTCTGGCAGGAGGGCCGGCGCCTGGTGGTGGGCGTCGACGAGGTGGGCATGGGCGCCCTGTGCGCACCCGTCCTCGCCGCCGCGGTGCTGGTGCGTCCCAACACCCGCAAGATCGAGGGCGTCCGCGACTCCAAGACCCTGTCGGAGCGTCAGCGGGAGCGTGTGGTCGCCGAGATCAAGCGTCGGAGCCTCGCCTGGGGCGTGGGTGCCGCATCGGTCCAGGAGATCGAGCGGCTCAACATCTACCACGCGTCCCATCTCGCGATGCGGCGGGCCCTCGCCCGGATCCCGGCCTATGACCACGTCCTGGTGGACGGTCGCAAGATCGTGGGGTTCGAGGCCGAGGTCGGCCCATACACCTCGATCGTGGATGGCGACGCCAGCTCCTATGCGATCGCGTGCGCGTCGATCGTCGCGAAGGTCACGCGCGACCGGCTGATGACGCTGCTCGCGGCGCGCTATCCCGGCTACGGCTGGGAGCGCAACGCCGGGTATGCCACCCGTGACCATGTGGCCGGGCTGGAGCGGCTGGGCATCACGCCGTTCCATCGTCGTGGCTACCAGCGGATCCGCGCCATGCTCGAGGGGGAGCAGCTTGCGTTCGGGCTCGACGGCGAGGTCGCCGAGGCCATGGTGGCCGACGAGGCCGGGTCGGGACGGGCGCCGATTGCTGTCCCGATCGAGGTGGGCGTCGGAATCCCCTGACCGGACGCGTAAGCGCCAGATAAGGGCCGGGCCCTATCGTCGCCGGCATGAGCCCAGCGCCGACGCCCCGGACCGTTCGGGGTCGGACGGGCATCGCGGCCGAGGCCGTCGCGCGTGCGCATCTGGAGCGGCTGGGCTGGGCGATCGTGGGCACCAACGTGACGGTCGGCCACGGCGAGCTGGACCTGCTGGCGCTCGACCCCACCGAGCCGGGCGCCTTGGTCGTCGTCGAGGTGCGGGGAGGGCGGACCCGACGCTTCGGCGCGCCCGAGGAATCGGTCGACGCCCGCAAGCTGGCTCGCGTCCGGTCGACGGTGTGGGGCCTCCTGCGCTCCGATTGGCTGGCCGACCATGGGCTGGGCCGGCCGCAGACGGTCCGCATCGACGTGATCGCCGTGGACTTCGCGGCCGGCGTCCAAGGCGGTGCACCCGTCGTCGAGACACGTGCGTGGCGTGGACGATGCCTGAGGCTGTGCTCCGAGCTGGGCAGCTGGCGGCACCTGGCGGGCGCCCGCGGTGTCGCACCACCCGGACTGGGCGACGAGCCCGGCCCGGCCGGGGCATCATGGAGGTGCGTCAGGTCCCCGTCAGCCGTCCAGCCGGCCGCCAACGCCCCACCCCTGCGCTGTCGGCAAGCGCGCCCGAATTGCGTCCCTGGCGAGCGTGTCGAGCGACGGGTGCCTCGCGGGACGGCCATCGCGTCCATCGCCGGGCCGTTCGCGCCACGGAGTCGCAGCGACCGAGCGTGGTACCATCCGTCGGCCCGAACACGGGCGACCGAGCGTGGGCACCACCCGCGCATCACACACGCGAGACCGCTCCCCACGGGGGTGCCGGCGGCAGCAGCCGAACCGGTCCGTGGCGCCCGAGGTCCGCGGAGGTCCAACCGAACAGGAGGTTCCCGCCCCATGCCGTCCGTCTCGATGCGCCAGCTGTTGGAAGCCGGCGTCCACTTCGGGCACCAGACCCGCCGCTGGAACCCGAAGATGAAGCCGTACATCTTCGCGGAGCGCAACGGCATCCACATCATCGACCTGGCCCAGACGGTCAAGCGGCTCGATGAGGCCCTCACCTTTGTCACGGACACCGTCGCCGGCGGCGACTCGATCCTGTTCGTGGGCACCAAGAAGCAGGCGCAGGAGCCCATCGCCGAGGAGGCGGCCCGCGCCGAGATGCCGTACGTCAACCAGCGCTGGCTGGGCGGCATGCTCACCAACTTCGTGACCATCCGCAAGCGGCTCGGCCTGCTCGACCAGCTCGAGGCACGCCAGGCGAACGGCGAATTCGAGCGACTCTCCAAGAAGGAGGCCTCGCGCCTCACGGACGAGATGACACGCCTCCAGCGGACGTTGGGTGGCATGCGTCGGATGCGCAGGCTGCCGGGCGCACTGTTCGTCATCGATCCCCACCGCGAGCGGATCGCGGTGACCGAGGCGCGCAAGCTGGAGATCCCGGTCATCGGCACCGGCGACACGAACGTCGACCCGGACCAGCTCGACTTCATCATCCCCGCCAACGACGACGCGATCCGGGCCATCCGGCTGCTGTGCCGGCTGGTCGCCGACGCGTCCATCGAGGGTGCCGGCCAGCGCGCGGCTCGTGCCGCCGTGGAGCCGGAGCTCCCGGCCGAGGTCGAGGAGGCCGAGGAGGCGAGCGAGGAGCTGGTCGCGGCCATCGCGGCGGGCGGCACCTACAGCTTCGCGCCGGAGCCCGAGGAGGACGAGCTCCTGCCGGGCGGCCCCGAGGTGACCACCGAGGACGAGCCCGAGTCCTGACCCGCGTGCCCGGGGCGCCCCGGGGCACGACCCTGCCGAGGCGCCGGCGCCTCGGCCATCCGACACCCAGCACGAAGGACACCCACGCCCGATGGCCGACATCACCCCCGCCCTCATCAAGGAGCTCCGCGAGCGCACCAGCGCGGGGTTCATGGACTGCAAGCGCGCCCTCGACGAGTCCGAGGGCGACCTGGACAAGGCGATCGCGCTGCTGCGCGAGCGTGGCCAGGCGGCTGCCGCCAAGAAGGCCGGCCGCGATGCCCGCGAGGGCCTCGTCCATTCGTACATCCATGCGGGCGGCCGGCTGGGCGTGCTCATCGAGGTCAACTGCGAGACCGACTTCGTGGCCCGCAACGAGGACTTCCAGCACCTGGTGCGCGACCTGGCGATGCAGGTCGCCGGCCTCGCCGCGGAGTACCCGACCGTGGAGTCGATCCCGGCCGAGGTCACGGAGCGCAAGAAGGCCGAGCTGATGGCCGACGAGGCCGTCCAGGCCAAGCCGGAGGCCATCCGCGAGAAGATCGTCGAGGGCCAGCTGCGCAAGTGGCATCAGCAGGTCGTGCTGTACGAGCAGCCGTTCCGCGACAGCGACCAGACCGTGGGCCAGCTGGTCACGGAGGCCATCGCCACGATCGGCGAGAACATCAAGGTGCGTCGCTTCGCCCGCTACCAGCTGGGCGAGGAGCTGTGACCCTCGCCCCCGCCGGGGCCCCAGGAGGACCAGTCGCGTGACCGAGCCCCCGCGCTACCACCGGGTGGTGCTCAAGCTCTCCGGGGAGGCGCTCCTGGGGACCCGCCAGTACGGCGTGGACCCGGCCGTGTGCCACTTCATCGCGCAGCAGGTCCAGGAGGCCCAGTCCGCGGGGGTGGAGATCGCCATCGTGGTCGGTGGCGGCAACATCTTCCGGGGGCTCGCCGCGGCGGCCCGCGGCATGGAGCGCGCCACCGGCGACTACATGGGCATGCTCGCCACGGTCATGAACGGCCTCGCGCTCCAGGACGCGCTCGAGAAGGAGGGCGTGCCCACCCGCGTGATGAGCGCCATCGGCATGAACGAGGTCGCGGAGCCCTACATCCGCCGACGCGCCATGCGCCACCTCGAGAAGGGTCGCGTGGTCATCCTGGCGGCCGGCACCGGCAACCCCTACTTCACCACCGACACCGCAGCTGCCCTCCGCGCCGTCGAGATCGGGGCCCAGGTGCTGCTCAAGGGCACCAAGGTGGACGGGGTCTACACGGCCGACCCCAAGCTCGAGCCAGATGCGGAGCGGCACGAGGAGATCACCTACACCCAGGTGCTCACCGAGCGCCTCAACGTGCTCGACTCGACGGCGGTCAGCCTGTGCATGGAGAATGACCTGCCCATCATCGTGTTCGACATGAACCAGCCGGACAACATCCGGCGGGCCGCGATGGGGGAGCCCATCGGGACCCTCATCCACGGAGGAGGCGAGCCATGAACGACGCCGCCCGACCACCCCTCGAGGCACGCATGGCGCGCGCCATCGAGGCCATGGAGCGCGACTTCGCGACGGTCCGCACCGGACGGGCCTCCACCTCGCTGGTGGAGCGCCTGCAGGTCGAGTACTACGGCACCCTGACGCCGCTCAACCAGCTGGCGAGCATCAGCGTCCCCGAGGCACACCAGGTGGTCATCCAGCCCTGGGACCGGGGCGTGCTGGGCGCCATCGAGAAGGCGATCCAGCGGAGCGACATCGGGCTCACGCCCAACACCGACGGCACCGTCGTGCGGCTCAACATCCCGCCCCTCACCGAGGAGCGCCGCCGGGACCTGGTCAAGGTCGTCCACCGGCGCGCCGAGGAGGCGCGGGTCGAGGTCCGCAACCACCGCCGCGACGCCCATGACGAGGTCAAGCGCCAGGAGAAGGCGGGCGACCTCGGCGCCGACGAGGCGCGTCGGGAGGTCGAGCGGATCGAGAAGCTGACCCATCACTGGATCGACCAGGTGGACCAAGCGGCCAAGGTCAAGGAACAGGAGATCATGGAGGTCTGATGACCTCGTCCGCCATGGCCGACCCCCCGGGCGGAGGCACCTCGCCGACGGCGGCGGACCCATCGCGACCACCGGACGAGGACGTCCCGCGTCATGTCGCGATCATCATGGACGGCAACCGGCGGTGGGCCCGCGAGCACGGCGTGCCCGAGGCGCACGGCCATGCCGCGGGCGTCGAGGCCGTGCGCCCGATCGTGGAGCGCGCCCAGCAGCGCGGCGTCGAGGTGCTGTCCATCTACGCCTTCAGCCGCGAGAACTGGGCGCGTGACCAGGACGAGGTGCGGACCATCTTCGCCCTGCTCGACGCCGCCATCCGGGACTACACGCCGGACCTGGTGCGTCAGGGGGTGGCGGTGCGGCTGCTCGGCCGACTCGACGAGATCGATCCGCAGACCCGCTCCTCGATCGAGGAGGCGCTCCGGCTCACCGCAGGAGGCACCCGGATGACCCTCAACGTGGCGTTCAACTACTCGGGACGCTCCGAGATCGTCGATGCCATCCGAGGCTGCATCCGCGACGGCATCGCGCCCGACGACGTGACCGAGGACAGCGTCGCCGAGCGTCTCTACACCAGCACGCTGCCCGACGTGGATCTGCTCATCCGACCCGGTGGCGACCAGCGCATCAGCAACTTCCTGCTGTGGCAGGCGGCGTACGCCGAGCTCTACTTCTGCGAGCGGTTCTGGCCCGACTTCGACCCGTCGGAGCTCGACCTGGCGCTCGAGGAGTACGCCCGGCGCTCGCGTCGCTTCGGACGCTAGGAGGCGCAGGGTGCAGCAGCGGCTGGTCAGCGCGGCGGTGCTGGTGCCCGTCGTGGTCGTCGTCTTCCTGCTCGGCCAGCCGTGGCTGACCCTGGGTCTCGCCGCGCTCGCCGCGGCAGGTGGCATCGAGGCGGCGCGCCTGCTGACGGCTGCGAGCGTGCCGGTGGAGCGGGCGCTCGTCGTGGTCGTGCCACCGGTCGCGGTCGTGGGCCTGGGGCTGCTCGCACTCCCGGAGGGCGCGACGCTCGCGTTCGTGGCGGCGGTGCTCGTGGGGGCCGGCATGGTCGCCTTCCGACGAGCCGAGGTCCGCGACGGCTTCCTGTCGTGGGTGGGCACCAGCTTCGGCGCCCTGTACGTGTCGCTCCTCGCCTTCCTCGCCGGGATCCTGGCCATCGCGCCGGCCATCCCCACCACGGCAGCCCTGCACGGCTTCCTCGATGCCGGACGCACCTGGCTGCTGGTGCTGGTGGCCACCGTGTGGACCTTCGACAGCATGGCCTACCTGTCGGGTCGGACCTTCAGGCGAGGCCGGTTCTTCCCGCACATCTCGCCCAACAAGACCATGAGCGGCGTCATCGGCGGGACGACCTCGGCGATCGTGGTGGCGGGGATCCTGACCTGGGCGGCAGGGGGTGGCCCCGTCGGCGGGATGCTGCTGGGCTTCGTCATCGCGGTCACCGCCCAGTCGGGCGACCTCGCGGAGTCGATGCTCAAGCGCGCGGCAGGCGCCAAGGACTCGGGGAGCCTCATCCCCGGCCACGGTGGCATCCTCGACCGCGTGGACTCGTTCCTGTTCGCGGCGCCGGCGATGTTCGCGTACCTGGTCCTCGTCGGGCAGGTCGGACGCACCATCTGATGGCGCCGGTCCGCGTCGCGCTGCTGGGCTCGACCGGGTCCATCGGTCGCCAGACGCTCGACGTGCTCGCAGCGGGGGGTACGGATGCCTTCCAGGTGACCGCGATGGCGGCGGGCCGCGATGCGGCCACCTTCGGTGCGCAGCTGGCTGCGGTCCGCCCACGCGTCGCGACGCTCGCGGACCGCGACGCCCTGGCCCGGCTCGAGGCGCCCAGCGGCACCGTCCTCGACCCTGACCCGGACCCGCTCGTGCGGTTCGCGACCCGCGACGACGTGGACATGGTCATCGTGGCCACGGGCGGCATCGTGAGCCTCCGGCCGGTGCTCGCGGCGCTGCGTGCCGGGAAGGTCGTGGCGACCGCCAACAAGGAGACGCTGGTCGCCGGCGGCCATCTGGTGATGCCGCTCGCCGCGTCGCTCGCCGCGGACCGCCGCGCGGCCGATGCCACCGACCCGCTGGGCAGCGCGCTGGCCTGGGTGCGGCCCATCGACTCGGAGCACTCGGCGCTGTGGCAGTGCCTGGCGGGGGAACGGATGGCGGATGTCGCGCGTCTGGTGCTGACCGCGTCGGGTGGGCCGTTCCGGACCTGGGACCCGGCGCGGCTGGCGGCCGCGACGGCGCGCGATGCGCTGGCGCATCCGACCTGGGACATGGGGGCCAAGATCACCATCGACTCCGCGACGCTCATGAACAAGGGCCTGGAGGTCATCGAGGCACGCTGGCTGTACGATGTCCCCATCGCCGCCATCGATGTCCTCGTCCACCCCCAGAGCCTGGTCCACTCGCTCGTCGAGTTCGTTGACGGCTCCCTCAAGGCCCAGCTGGGTCTCCCTGACATGCGCATCCCCATCCAGTACGCGCTGACCTGGCCCGGCCGCAGCCCTGGCCCTGCGCCGCGACTCGACCTCGTGGAGCACCCGACCATGACCTTCGAGGCGCCCGACACGGCGCGCTTCCCGGCGCTCGCCCTGGCACGTGACGCCGCGACCCTGGGGCCGCGCGCCACCGCCGCGCTCATGTGCGCCGACGAGGTCGCCGTGGCCCGCTTCCTGGAGGGTTCGCTGAGCCTGCCGGGGATCCACGGCCTGACGTCAGGCGCGGTCGATCGCTTCGGCCATGGCGCCGCGCCAGACGTGGACGAGCTGACCGAGCTCGACGCGCAGGTCCGCGCGTGGGCGGCCGCGTCGGACCATGAGGGCCGCGTCGCATGATCTTCGACGCCGGGATCAACATCCTCACGCTGCTGGTCATCCTCGTGACGCTGGTCGTGCTCCACGAGCTGGGACACTTCGTGGTGGCCCGTCTGGCGGGGGTCCGCGTCCACGAGTTCGGCATCGGTTTCCCGCCACGCGCGGCCATCCTGCATCGCGGGAAGGAGACGGTCTACAGCCTCAACTGGCTGCCCATCGGTGGGTTCGTGCGACTCGAGGGCGAGGACGGCGAGTCGGAGGATCCCCGCTCGTTCGTGCGCCAGCCGCTCCACACGCGTCTGCTCATCCTGCTCGCCGGCGTGGCCATGAACTTCCTCCTCGCGTGGGGCATCTTCACGTTCATCGCCGCCACCGGCGACCCGGTCGTGGGCGTTCGGGTCAGCTTCGTCCAGCCCGGCTCGCCGGCGGCGTCCATCGGGCTCGTGGGGGGCACCCAGGTGGGCACGACTGACGATGGGGTGGCCATCTACGACGAGACCGGCGACCTCATCATCGCCATCGACGGCCAGCACTTCCCAGTGTTCGCCAACCCGGCGAACCCGAGCGACCCGGCGTTGTCCTACCTGCGCGCCCATGCCGGCGAGACGGTGACGCTCACGGTCCGTCACCAGGACGGCCACGTGCAGGACCTGACGGTCACCCTGCGGTCGCCGGAGGAGGCGACCAACGGGGCGCTCGGCATCGGCATCCAGACGTTCACCACGGATGACACGGTGCAGCACCCCATCGCCGATGCCGTGGGCATCGGGTTCCAGCGCACGGTGGATGCGGCCACCCTCATCCTGCGCGGCCTCCAGGATCTCCTTCGGAACCTCGCCAACCCGCCGGTCCAGGGTCCCGTGGGCATGGTCGACACCGTGGGCGCCTATCGCACCCAGCTGCCACCGGTGTTCCTGCTGTGGCTGGTGGGCGTGCTGTCGGCCAACCTCGCGGTGGTCAACGCGCTGCCGCTGCCACCGCTCGACGGCGGGCGGGCGGCCATGGCCATCCTCAAGCGGCTGTTCGGGACGCGCATCAGCCCGCTGTTCGAGCAGCGCGCCTACCTCATCGGCTGGCTGGGGCTCATGGGGTTCCTCGTCTGGATCACCATGTTCGACATCCGACGGCTGGGTGGCGGGGGATGAGCACGAGCGGCGCCGCCACCCGGCGCCCGACCGTGACCGTGGACGTGGGCGGCGTGCCGGTGGGCTCCGCCCATCCGGTCGTGGTCCAGTCGATGACCAACACCGACACCGCGGACGCCGACGCCACGGCGCTCCAGGTCGCGGCGCTCGCGCACGCCGGCTCGGAGCTGGTGCGGGTCACGGTCAACAACGACGCCGCGGCCGCGGCCGTCCCGGACATCCGCCGCAAGCTCGACGACCTGGGCGTCGGGGTGCCGCTGGTGGGCGACTTCCACTACAACGGCCACCAGCTGCTGGTCGAGTTCCCCGAGATGGCGCGCGCGCTCGCCAAGTACCGGATCAACCCCGGCAACGTGGGTGCCAAGCGTCATGACGAGCACTTCGCGACCATCGTCCGGGTCGCCGTGGACAACGGCAGGCCCGTCCGCATCGGGGTCAACTGGGGCTCGCTCGACCCGGCGCTGCTGACCCAGCTCATGGACGCCAACGCCCGGTCCGCCACGCCGCGCGACGCGCGCGACGTGATGATCGAGGCGATGCTGGAGTCGGCCCTCCGGTCCGCGGAGCTCGCGGAGGCCACCGGGCTCGCGCACGACCGGATCATCCTGTCGGCGAAGGTGTCCGGCGTGGCCGACCTCGTGGACGTCTACCGGCTGCTCGCGGCCCGCTGCGACTACCCGCTCCACCTGGGGCTCACCGAAGCGGGCATGGGCATGAAGGGCACCGTGGCGTCCACGGCCGGTCTGTCGATCCTGCTGTGGCAGGGCATCGGGGACACCATCCGGGTGTCCCTCACGCCCCGGCCGGGCGGCGACCGGACCGAGGAGGTCCAGATCGCCCAGCAGGTCCTCCAGTCGCTGTCGATGCGATCGTTCCTGCCCCAGGTCTCGGCATGCCCAGGCTGCGGCCGGACCACGAGCACCTTCTTCCAGGTCATGGCGGAGCGCGTCCAGGGATATCTGCGCGACCGGATGCCCGAGTGGCGGTCGCGCTATCCGGGGTGGAGGAGCTGCGCGTGGCGGTCATGGGCTGCGTCGTCAACGGGCCGGGCGAATCGCGGCACGCGGACATGGTG
This sequence comes from Chloroflexota bacterium, assembly GCA_046328155.1. Lineage (GTDB taxonomy): Bacteria > Chloroflexota > Limnocylindria > Limnocylindrales > CSP1-4 > JAFMJV01. The sequence continues at coordinate 138,983 of JAXLXC010000004.1, read as the reverse complement.
CTCCCGGACGCCACCGTGGACGGGGTGGCGCACCCGGAGTACTACTGGACGCGGGAGTGGCTCATCGTGGACGCCGGCGACGACCTCTACACGGTCAAGCTGTTCGTGTCCGACGACGACCATCGGTCGCCCGACTACGCCGCCATCAGCAGCTGGCTCGACGGGTTGCGGATCGTCAGGTCCTGACGGCCCGGCCGATGCCGCGTGCGGCTGGGGTACGATGGGCCGCCCAGCGAGACTGACCCGAGGAGACCCTGACCGCGCATGTCCACCACCGGATTCGTGACCAGCATCACCCGCCAGTCGGAGGACTTCCCCGGCTGGTACAACGACGTGGTCCTCAAGGCGCAGCTCGCGGACTACTCACCGGTGCGTGGCTGCATGATCATCCGACCGTACGGCTACGCGATCTGGGAATCGATGCGCGACGAGCTGGATCGGCACATCAAGCGCACCGGCCACGACAACGTCTACTTCCCGCTGTTCGTGCCCAAGTCGCTGCTGGAGAAGGAGGCCGAGCACGTCGAGGGGTTCGACCCGCAGGTGGCCTGGGTCACCCGGGCGGGCGGCAAGGACCTCGACGAGTGGCTGGCCATCCGGCCCACCTCGGAGGCCATCATCGCGGACTCGGTGCGCGACTGGATCCAGTCGTACCGGGACCTGCCGCTGCTCATGAACCTGTGGAACAACGTCGTCCGCTGGGAGCTGCGGACTCGCCTGTTCCTGCGCACCGCCGAGTTCCTGTGGCAGGAGGCGCACACGTTCCATGCCAGCGAGGCCGAGGCCGCGGAGGAGGTGGCCATCGGCCTCGAGGCGTATCGCGCGGTGGCGGAGGACTGGCTGGCCATCCCGGTCATCCAGGGTCGCAAGTCCGAGGGCGAGAAGTTCCCGGGCGCGGTGTACACGCACTCCATCGAAGCCATGATGCGCGACACCAAGGCGCTCCAGGCGGGCACCAGCCACATGCTGGGCCAGAACTTCGCCAAGGCGGCGGACATCGGGTTCCTCGACCGCGACAACGTGCGCAAGCACCCCTGGGGCACGTCGTGGGGCTTCTCCACGCGCATGGTCGGGGCCACGATCATGGCCCACGGCGACGACTCGGGGCTGGTGCTGCCGCCCAACGTGGCGCCCAAGCAGCTGGTCATCGTGCCCATCTTCCGGTCCGAGGAGGACCGGGTGGCGGTCGCCGGAGCGATCGAGACGCTGGAGCGGGGGCTGGCCGACGTGATCACGGCGTCCGGGCCGCTCCGCTGACCACCGACTGGCGCGAGGAGTCGCCCGGCTTCAAGTACAACCACTGGGAGCTGCGCGGCGTGCCGCTGCGGCTGGAGGTCGGGCCGCGGGATGTCGCGGCAGGGCAGGGGGTCATCGTCCGGCGTCTCGACCGCGCCAAGGAGACGGTGCCGCTCGGGGCGATCGCCGGCGACCTGCCGGGTCGGCTGGCCGCGTACCAGGTGGCGGTGTTCCAGCGTGCACTCGACTTCCGCGCGGCCAACACGCACCACGTGGACGGCTGGGACGACTTCTCGTCGGTGGTCGCGGACCAGGGAGGCTTCGTGTGGGCCCACTGGTGCGGCGCCGCCGAATGCGAGGCTAAGGTGGCGACCGACACGGGCGCCACCATCCGCAACATCCCGTTCGACTCGCCCGACGAGGCGGGGCGCTGCATCGTGGACGGTCGGCCATCCGAGCGGCGCGTGGTGTTCGCCAAGGCGTACTGAGCCGCCAGGGCCGGCTGCCGCGGAGACCCGGCCGATCGGTCGGTGCGGTATACTCCGTCGGCTACGAGTCCCGGCCGCCTGTGAACGTGGGTGACCCCCACGTTCTTTCGTGAGCGGGACCCGCGAACCTTGACTTCTGACATGTCGGAGGGGCACATGAACCGCGATTTCATCGGCGCCCTCCTCCAGCTCAACGCCGAGAAGGGTGTGCCGCGCGAGCAGCTCGTGCACACCATCGAGGATGCGATCCAGTCCGCGTATCGCCGGGTGGCTCCGGGGTACGAGGACGTCCATGTGCGCATCGACGGGGACACCGGTCGGATGCGCGTGTTCCGTGCGCGCGAGGTCGTGTCGGAGGTGGAGGATCCACTCGTCGAGTGGAGCCTGGATGAGGCCCACCAGCACAAGGCCGATGCCGGCATCGGTGACCTGGTCGAGTACCAGGAGCTGGACCCGGAGCAGTTCGGGCGCGTCGGCGCGCAGATCGCCGGCCAGGTCGTGCGCCAGCGCCTGCGCGAGGCGGAGCGCGAGAACCTGTTCGACGAGTTCGCGCACCGCGACGCGGAGATCATCACGGGCACCGTCAGCAGGGTGGAGCCCCGCGGCGTCATCCTCGACCTGGGCAAGGCCGAGGCCGTGCTGCCCACCACGGACCAGTCCGCGACCGAGCACTACCGCATCGGCCAGCACGTCAAGGCGTTCGTGATGGAGGTCCGCCGCACCACGCGCGGGCCGCTCATCTATGTCAGCCGCACCCACAAGAACTTCCTGCGTCGGCTGTTCGAGCTCGAGGTCCCGGAGATCCATGCCGGGACGGTGGAGATCAAGGCCATCGCCCGCGAGGCCGGCAGCCGCAGCAAGGTCGCCGTGGCCAGCCGCCAGGAGGGCCTCGACCCGGTCGGGGCCACCGTCGGGCAGCGTGGCGGACGCGTCCAGTCCGTGGTCGCGGAGCTGGGCGGCGAGAAGATCGACGTCATCCCGTGGTCCGAGGACCCGGGGACGTTCGTGGCCAACGCGCTCTCGCCCGCACAGGTGGTGGGGGTCGAGATCGACGAGGAGAACCGCATCGCCGCGGTGACGGTCCCGGAGCGGATGCTCTCGCTGGCCATCGGCCGGGAGGGCCAGAACGCCCGGCTCGCGGCCAAGCTCACGGGCTGGCGCATCGACATCCGGAGCGACCAGGCACCGGCGCGCGCGCCCGCCGCGGCCGAGCCGACCGGGGCGCCGGGAGCCGCCGAGGCAGCCGCAGCCGCGGAGGAGCCCACAGCCGAGGCCGCGCCGACCGCAGCCGCCGATGCTCCCGTCCCGGAGCCCGCCGAGGCAGCCGCGGAGGGGCCCGCCGCCGAGGCGGCCGAGGCCCCTGCGAAGGCCAAGCCGAAGTCGAAGGCCAAGGCGAAGGCGCCCGCCGCGGACGAGGCCACGGAGGTGGCGTCGTAACCGCCGCCGCCGCGCCTGCGCGGCCAGCCCCCCAGCGCACCTGCGTGGCGTGCCGGACCGAGCGCACGCAGCGTGAGCTGGTGCGCATCGTGCGCACGTCCGCGGGCGAGATGATGCTCGACACCACCGGCCGCGCGCACGGCCGGGGTGCTACCCGTGTGCCGACCCGGCCTGCTGGCGGCTGGCCGTGCGGCGGTCCGCCCTGGAACGGGCGCTCTCCATCCCCATCAACGCCGAGCTGCGCGAGCGGCTCGAGCACGGCGACCTCGTGTCGCTCGACGGAGGTCGACATGGCTCGTAGCCGCAGTGGCACCCGCAACACCCGAGGCCCTCGGAAACCCCAGCGCCGCACGGACGGCGCCCAGGGCGGGGCCGTCCAGGTCATCGACCCGTCCGCGCGTGGCGCGGTCGAGATCCCGTCCTCGATCATGGTCAAGGAGCTGGCGGAGCTCATCGGGGTCAACGCGGCCGACATCATCCGCGAGCTCATCAAGAGCGGCATCTTCGCGAGCATCAACCAGGTCATCGACCGCGACACCGCCACCCTCGTGACCAACGAGCTGGGCTACGAGGTCGCGGAGCCTTCCGCCGCCGAGGCGACCATCGAGGCCTCGGGCGAGGCGCCCGCGGGCGAGGACGCCAAGGGCGTCATCGTGGAGGAGACCGAGGACCCGGCCTCGCTCGTCAGCCGTGCTCCCATCGTGACCGTCATGGGCCACGTCGACCATGGCAAGACCAGCCTGCTCGACGCCATCCGCAAGAGCACCGTCGCGGCGGGGGAGCGGGGTGGCATCACCCAGCACATCGGCGCGTCGGAGGCGCGCCACGGCGAACGGCGCATCGTGTTCCTGGACACGCCGGGCCACGAGGCGTTCACGGCCATGCGCGCCCGGGGTGCCCGGGTGACGGACATCGCGGTGCTCGTGGTCGCGGCGGACGACGGCGTCATGCCCCAGACCATCGAGGCGATCGACCACGCGCGTGCCGCGCACGTGCCCATCGTCATCGCGCTCAACAAGGTCGACAAGCAGGACGCCAACCCCGATCGCGTCAAGACCGAGCTGTCCGAGCACAACGTGATCATCGAGGAGTACGGCGGCGACGTGCCCATGGTGCCTGTCAGCGCCAAGACCGGCCAGGGCATCGAGGACCTGCTGGAGACCATCCTCATCACCTCCGACGCGATGGTCGACCCCAAGGCGAACCCCAAGCGCTCCGCCATCGGCACGGTCGTGGAGGCGGAGCTGGACAAGGGCCGCGGCGCGGTCGCCACGGTACTCGTCCAGACCGGCACCCTGCGCATCGGTGACATCGCCGTGGTGGGCGAGACCTACGGTCGCGTGCGGGCCATGGAGGACACCACGGGCAAGCGCGTGACCAAGGCCGGTCCCTCAGTCCGCGGTGGTGGTCCTGGGCCTGGGTGACGTGCCCGCGGCCGGTGACGTGCTGCGCGTGGTCGAGGACGAGAAGCGTGCCCGGGCCATCGTGGAGGAGCGCAAGGGCGCAGACCAGCCGCCCCGGAGGGCAACGGCCGGGCTACGCTGGAGGACCTGTATCGGGCGCATCCAGGCGGGGCCAGACCAAGGAGCTGCGGGTCATCCTCAAGGCGGACGTCCAGGGGTCGCTGGGCGCCATCGTGCATGCCCTCGACCAGCTCCAGTCCGACGAGGTCAAGATCAACGTGCTGCGCCAGGGTGCGGGCGACATCACGGACAACGACATCCTGCTCGCCTCGGCGTCGGACGCCGTGGTCGTCGGGTTCAACACCAAGCTCGACCCGGCCGCGCGCCGCACGGCTGAGGCCGAGGGGGTCGAGGTTCGGCTCTACGACATCATCTACCGGCTCACCGAGGACATGGACGCCGCCCTCAAGGGGCTGCTCGAGCCCGAGGAGCGGGAGGTGGTCGAGGGCCGTGCCGAGGTGCGCCAGATCTTCCGCTCCGGCAAGAGCACGGTCATCGCGGGCAGCTATGTCACGGACGGCCGGATGGTGCGCGGCGGCGCCCGCGTCTACCGGGGCGGCAAGCTCATCGTCACCGATCGCGTCGAGTCGCTGCGCCGCTTCCGGGACGACGTCCGGGAGGTCCAGACCGGCTACGAGTGCGGCATCGGCCTCGCGGGCTTCAAGGACCTCGAGGAGGGCGACATCATCGAGAGCTTCACCACCCAGACCGTCTCGCGCGCGGCGAGCTAGGTCCGGGGCACGCACCTGGCTCCCGGATGAGCGAACGCACGGCGCGTCTCGACGAGCTGCGCGAGGAGAGCTCGGCGATCATCGCGCGCGGCATCGCCGACCCGCGATCGGGTTCGTCACCGTGACCAGCGTGGATGTGGCCCCGACCTCGCGCACGCCACGGTGTGGGTGTCGGCGATCGGCGATGCCGCGACCCGGCGCGCGACCGTGCGCACGCTGGGGCGGGCGATGCCGTTCGTGCGCCATCAGCTGGGCTGCTCCGGCTCAAGCGAACTTCGAGCTGCACGTCCTCGGGAGGACGACAGCGCGGAGCGTGGCACGCGACTGCTCCAGATCCTCGACGAGCTGGACCAGGGCGAGACCGTGGACGAGGTCGCCGCCGACGCGCCCCTGGCACTGCCTGCCCCGGCCCCCATCCGGGGCGTGCCGGAGCCACGACCCAAGCGCCCGAAGCACCAGGCAGGCCGACGAGGTGGCCAGCGTGGCCACTGACCGAGCCGGGGCGCTCATCGCCATCAGCCCAGCGGACCTGGGGTCCATCCCGCCCGAGGCGATCCGGTTGCTGCGCGGCGCACGACGCGTGCTGGCCATCGGCCATGAGAGCCCCGACGCGGACGCATTCGGGTCCGCCCTGGGCATCGCCCTGGCCGTGGAGTGGCTGGGCGGTCGTGCGACCCCCATGAGCTCCGATCCGGTGCCCGCGATGTACGACTTCATGCCCCACATCGGGCGCATCGCCTCGCAGCCCGACCCAACGATGGACTACGACCTCATCGTGGTGACCGACTCGGGGGAGCTGTCGCGCGTGGGGCGGGTGGCCCGGGAGCATGCCGAGCTGTTCGGCCGGGTGCCCATCCTGGTGGTCGACCACCATCGCTCCAACGCGGGCTTCGGGGCCGTGGACTACGTCGACCCCACCGCCGCGGCCGCCTGCGAGCAGGTGGCCCTCCTGGTCGCCGGGCTCGGGGTGCCCCTCGATGCCTTCGATGGCGCCATCGCCCGCGATCTGATGGCGGGGATCGTGGGCGACACCGCGACCTTCCAGCACTCCAACGTGACGCCCCGGACCCTGCGCGTGTCGGCGGACCTGCTGGCCGCCGGCGCGTCCATCTCGGACGTCGCCCGCCTGCTGTATCGGACCAAGCCCAACGAGCAGCTCCGGCTGTTCGGTGTCGTGCTGTCGCGCCTCGAGAGCGACCTCGATGGTCGTCTGGTGTGGGCCAGCCTCCTGCCCGGCGACCTCGCCCTCGCAGGGGCCACCGCGGAGCAGTCGGAGGGGATCATCGACCTGCTGGCCCAGTCCGCGACCGCGGAGGTCGCGATCCTGTTCCGTGACCAGGGCGACTCGACGCGAATCAGCACCCGGACGCGTGATGGCGGCGTGGACGCGATCGAGCTCACCAGCGCGTTCGGTGGGGGAGGGCACCCACGTGCCGCCGGGGCGACGGTCGGGCTGCCCATCGGGCAGGCGCGCCAGGCCGTGCTGGCCCGCGCCAATGCGCTCATCGATGGTCTGGGGGCTCGCTGACATGACCCAGCGGGCCACGCCCACGCGTGAGCGCCGGCCGCGTCTCGCCATCGACGGCATCCTGGTCGTGGACAAGCCGGTGGGGCCGACGTCCCACGACGTGGTGGCCATCGTGCGCCGGCTGTCGGGCGCACGGCGCGTGGGTCACGGGGGCACCCTCGACCCGTTCGCGGCCGGCGTGCTGCCCGTGTTCCTGGGGCAGGGCACCCGGATGGTCGAGTACCACCTGCGCGACGACAAGGCATATCGCACCGTGATGGTGTTCGGTGCCCGCTCCACCACCGACGACCTGGACGGCGAGCTCACGCCGTCCGAGGCGGGCCCTCCCAGCCGCGAGGCCGTGGAGGCCGCGCTCGCGGGCTTCGTGGGGACCATCGAGCAGCGACCGCCGGACTACTCCGCGGTGCGCGTCGCCGGGCGGCACGCGTACGAGCTCGCGCGCCATGGCGAGACGCCCGAGCTCAAGCCGCGCATGGTCACGTTCCACGAGATCGCGGTGGTGGGCTGGGACGACCGCGACCCCGATCGGCCGGCAGCGACGGTGGACCTGCGCTGCTCGGCGGGCACCTACGTCCGCGCATTGGCTCGCGATGCGGGTGATGCCTTGGGCACGGGTGCGTACCTGGGTGCGCTTGTGCGCACCGCCAGCGGCCCGTTCCGCCGGGAGATGGCCCAGCCGCTCGAGCGCGTGCGCGAGATGCTCTCCGAGGGGAAGGTCGGCGAGCTGCTGCTGCCGGTGGACACGGGGCTCGACGCGTGGCCTCAGGTGACCCTCGAAGCCATCGACTCCAGTCGCCGCTGCGGGGCCATGGTCCGCGCGCGGGGCGTCGAGCTGCCGGAGGCGGGGCCGGGCGGCCTCGTCCGGGTGACGGGGTCCGCCGGCCAGGTCGTGGCCATGGCTCGGCTCGACGGGGGTCGACTGCATCCCGAGAAGGTGCTCGCGGGGCCCGAGGCCGCAGGGGCGGGCTGAGGGTGTCCGTCGTCGTCCTCGGCGATATCGATGAGCTGCCGCCGGGAATCCGGTCTTCGTGGCGACCGTCGGTGTGTTCGACGGGGTCCACCGAGGCCACGTGATCCTCGCGCACCTCGTGGCACTCGCTGACGAGGTACATGCCGCCGCGGTCGTCATCACGTTCGACCCCCATCCCCAGGCTGTCATCACGGCAGGCACCCGAGCCCCCAGCGATCGCTCGAGCAACCTGGCCCTTCTCGAGGCGGCGGCGCCGAGGTGGTCGTCGTGCAGCGTTTCGATGAGGCGTTCCCGTGCCCAGACCGCCGAGGAGTTCGATCGACTGGCGCGTGGCCGGGACCTATCCCGGGCTCGTGATGTCCCACGAGTCCGCGTTCGGGCGCGACCGGCGGGGCACCGTGGCGACCGTGCAGCGACTGGCGAGTCGGGATGGCTGGCGGCTCGTGGAGGTCGAGACGCTGGACATCGACGGCGCGCCCGTGTCCAGTTCCGCATCCGCGCCGCGCTCACGGCCGGTGACCTCGCCACGGCCGAGCGGCTGCTGGGTCGCCGATACACGCCAATTCGGCGCTGATGGCACGTCGGCGGCTAAGCTCCAAATGCGCGTAGGTAGGTTCGTCGAGGCCCACCCACCGACCCTGTCGATGGTCGAGGAGCTTGCTGTCGGTCAAGCGGAACCACAGACCCCAGCAGCGGCACGGCCGCCGACACCGTGAGCATCCGTCCCGAGGCTGGGCGTCCTCTGCCGCAGGGCGATGGCCCTCAGGCGGTCGCGGGATATCCGAGGCGGCGAGACAAGCGTGCGACGGCGGCCGTCAGCGCCTGGGTGACGTGGGCTGCGACTCATCGTCATACCGAGGGGTCGGCACGGATACGGACATCGCGGCAACCACCCGCCCCGAGGCATCACGGATGGGTATCGCGATGCATCGACACCCGATCACGTACTTCCTCGTCATCACGCGCGTATCCCCGGAACGGATGACGGCGAGCATCTCGATGAGCCGATCCACGTCCACGACCGTGTGCCGGGTGAAGCGCGGCAGCTCCACTGCCCGCAGGCGAGCTTCCGACTCCTCCGCCGGCAGTGCCGCGAGCAGGACCTTGCCCAAACCGGTCGCATGGGCGAATAGCCGGGTCCCAACCTCGGACACGAGCTTCATCGGATGTGGCGACTCCGCGATCGCGAGGTAGACGTTCTCGACGCCGTCGAGCCGGGCCAGCTGGACCGTCTCGCCCGTCTCCGCGACGAGCGTGTCCATGATTGGCCGCGCCGTGGTCACGAGGTCCGCGTTGCCGAGATAGGCCTGGGCGACCTGCCACAGTCGCAGGCCGAGGCGATAGCGTCGAGGTCCGGGCTCGACCTCCAGGTAGTCGCGATGGACCATCGTCTGGAGCAGGTTGTGCGCGGAGGAGGCTGGGCAGGCCGAGCGCGGCGACGATCTCGCTGAAGGTCATGGGGCTGCGGGTGGCGGTGATGAGGTCAAGGACCACGAGCACCCGGCCGGGCGGACTTGACCGCCGGACTCCGACGCGGCTCGCCCTGCGCAGATGTCCGTTCCAGCGTCATCCTGTGTCATCGCTCCTGCGTGCTACCCGCTCGCGTCGACCAAGCGGGCCGATCTCGGGCTACGACCTCGATGCGGCCGGGTGCCGCACTCAGGATCGCCCTCCCCACCCGCTTCACGGTCCGGGCACCGAGCGTGGCCGGGATCGTATCGCTGGGCCGCTCCCCACGGCAGACCGCGATGGACTCCCGCACCCGGACCGGTCGCTCGTAGCGTCCAGCGCCGAGATCGATCCCGGCGTCACGGGCATCCTGGCGCGCTCGCGAACCGCACCGTATCGGTGTCGGAGTCGAGTGCCAGCTGGCCGCCTCACCGACGATGCCTGCCCGCCCCTGCGCCTGGTGGACCGAGTTGTGTGAGCTGGAACCACCAGACGCCCCGGTGGAATCGCCCTGGAGCCGACGGTCGAGCGTGCCCGAGCCTGTCCACCTCGACGGATTCGCTCCATCGAGACACTTCCTGTGCGACCCATGTCGGGCGATTTCGACCAGGTGGGCTTCTGCGCCTGTCTCGCCACCTCGATGATACGCTGTTCGACATGGCGAAACCGCACGTCATCTGACGCATCGCGGTCGGACCGGGAGGAGGACGAGCGACGCGATGAGCGGTACGACCGTGGTGGTGGGGGTGCGGCGCAGGGGATTGGCGAAGGGGTCGCCCACGGCTGGCCACCGAGCCATGGACGGAGCCGCCTCGTGGTCGCCGATGGTCTCCGTGGAGGATCGCGTGGCTGAGCTGGCCGATGAGTTGAACGCAAGCCGGCACGCCGACTACGGCGGTTCGTGTGGACGTCACCGACCCCGCGTCCATCGCGCTGCTGAGCGATGCCGCAGCCGACGCACAGTGCCTGGCCGTCGTTGCCGGCGTGTTCCGTGCATCACCCGCCCTTGACACGTCATGGGCCGAGTTCGAGCAGGTCCTGGCCGTGAATCTCCTTGGCAACTTCTTCGTGGCGCAAGCCTTCGCGCGCCGCATGGTCGAGCGTCGCCTGGGTGCCATCGTGGGCGTGGCGTCGATCGCGTCTCGGATGCTCCGCATGCGCCAGGCGGCCTACAGCGCTTCGAAGGTCGGCGCTGCGCCAGGCACCTGAGTCCTGGCCATGGAGACGGTGCCCTCGGCGTGCGCATCAACACCGTCTCGCCAGGGCCCACCGAGTCTGGATGATGCGCAGCCTCGCCGCCGACCATGGGTCCGTGGATGACCTAGCGGCCGGAAGCCCGCAGGCGTTCCGACCACGGATCCCGGACGGCAGCGTGGCTCGTGCGGAACAGGTGGCTGCGGCGGTCGCGCGGTTGCTCTCGCCGGATGCCGCCCATGTCCTTCCACGACCTTCACGTCGACGGGGGCGAGACGCTCGGTATCTGAGGCCAGGTGTCGGCCCTCGGGACGGGCACTCCAGCAGCGAGGAGGGACGGATGGGCATCGCCGCACAGCTTCGAGGCCCCCGGGTCATCAATGCGCGTGGCTACAGCACCAAGGTGGGGGGCTCCGTGCTCGCCCCCGAGGTCGTGGAGGCAATGGCCGAGGCCGCGGGCATGTTCGCGCGCATCGAAGACCTCCAGCAAGCGGCGGGTGCGATCATCGCCGAGGCGACGGGCGCGGAGGCGGGGTACGTCACGGCAGGCGCCGCGGCCGGACTCACGCTGGCCGCGTCCGCGGCCATCGCGCGGCTCGATCCTGGGGTCATGAGCCGCCTGCCGGACACGACGGGAATCCCTGCCGAGATCGTCCTCCTGCGACGCCATCGCAACGACTATGACCATGCTCTCAGGGTGGTGGCGGGGGCTCGACTCGTCGAGGTCGGGTTCCACGATTGGACGTTCGACTACGAGATGGACCAGGCGATCGGTGCCCAGACCTGTGGCGTGTTCTACCTGGGCCACGACACAGGTGCCAACCTCTCGCTCGCGGAGGTGAGCGCGATCGCCCATCGGCGGGGCGTCCCGGTCATCGTGGATGGCTCGGTCGCGCTGCCCCCTGCCGACAACCTCCGGTCGTTGGTCGCGCAGGGCGCGGACATCGTGGCGTTCAGTGGCGGCAAGCACATCCAGGGCCCCCAGGCAAGCGGGCATCCTGGCTGGCCGCCGGGACCTTCATCACGAGTGTCGCGCTCCAGCACCAGGACATGGACGTCTACCTCGACTCGTGCTGGGCTCGGGGCCTCATCAGCGATGGTCAGGTGCCGGGTCCCCGCATCAGCGGCCTGGGTCGTGGCTTCAAGGTGGGCAAGGAGGAGATCGCGGGGCTGGTCGCAGCTCTCCGGCGATATCTCGTCCGGGACTTCGCAGCCGAGCGCGCACGCCTCACCGCGGACGCGGAAGCCATGGCGGCCGGCCTCGAGCACGCCGATGCCGGAGGTGCCTTGCCAGGCATCCGTGCGACCTGTGTCGATGATCGGGCGCCCGGCAGGCCCGGCCCATGGGTTCGGGTCACGGTCGACCCCGCGGAGGCCGGCATGACGGCAGCCGAGCTCATCGTGCGGATCCAGGAGCGTGACCCACGCGTCTGCTGTGCCGAAGGGCGCGCGTTCCAGGGGATTCGTCGGTCTCTTCCGGATGCGCTGGCGGCCGGCGAGGCGGATGAGGTCGTCGCGGCCATCCACGCGGTGCTCGGCGATCGCTGATGGAGGCTCGTGTCGCGGCGCTCCCCGCGCCTGCCGTCCAGGACCCCATCGTGCGGATCGAGGGCGTCCGCAAGTCGTTCGGAGCGTTGCAGGTCCTGGACGACATCGATCTCACGGTGGCCAGCGGGAGCTGCCTCGTGATCGTGGGCCCGAGCGGGTCGGGCAAGAGCACCCTGCTGCGGTGCATCAACGCACTGGAGTCGATCGATTCGGGTCGCATCGTCGTGGACGGCATGGTCGTCGGGGCACGCGGGACGTCGGTCCGTGCGCTGCGTGCCGAGGTGGGCATGGTCTTCCAGCAGTTCAACCTGTTTCCCAACAAGACCGTCCTCGAGAACGTCTCGCTCGCACCCATCAAGGTCCGCGGGATCCCCCGCGCGGAAGCCCGCCGCCAGGCGATGGAGCTCCTCGAACGGGTCGGGTTGCCCGAGAAGGCGAACGAGCATCCGGCACGTCTCTCCGGTGGCCAGCAGCAACGGGTCGCCATCGCCCGGGCATTGGCGATGCGGCCGCGGGTGATGCTGTTCGACGAGCCGACATCAGCGCTGGACCCGGAGCTCGTGGGGGAGGTGCTTGCGGTCATGCGCTCGCTCGCTCTCGAGGGGATGACCATGATCGTGGTCACCCACGAGATGGCGTTCGCGGAGGACGTCGCGGACACCGTGGTGGTCATGGACCACGGCGCGATCGTGGAACAGGGGCCACCCGCCGAGGTGCTCGCCAACCCGAGCACCCCACGGGCCCGCGCATTCCTCGCCCGACTGCTCGACCGGACCGCCCACCACGAGGTGCGCGTCCCCGCGCTCGGGGCGCTCGAGCACCCGCTTGCGCCGGTCGACCTGCCCGGCCTTCAGGAAGGGGGTGAGGCGACAGAGCGAGCGACCCCCCCGACCTGAACGCCCCGCCCGCATGGGCGGGCCTCGTCCGATCGAACCGCGAGACGCGCGACCCGGGTGGTCCGCGTAGGGAGGATCACGTGTCCAGCATCCGAAGAGGTCTTCACAGGTCGATGTTCGCGCTCGCCGCCGCCAGCGTGGTCGCGGTGAGCGCCGTGGGTGGCGCGGCTGCCCAGGAACCGGGTCAATCCCAGCTCGATGACATCATCAACCGCGGCACGTTGCGATTCGGGGTCCCCATCGCGGGTCTGCCGGTTGCGGCGCGGGACGCCTCGGGGGCCGTCGTCGGCGTCATCCCGGACATGGCCGCCGAGATGGCGACCGCGCTCGGTGTGACCCTGGAGCTCGTCGATACCCCAGGCCCAGATCGCATCCCATTCCTCCAGGCGGACAAGATCGACGTCTCGCTCGGCACGGTGACCCTGGAGCGAGCCAAGGTGGTCGGCTTCACCGACATCTGGGCAGTCGACAGCACCGCAGCGATCGTCCTGGCATCGTCCGGCATCACGAGCTATGACCAGGTCAGCGGCAAGCGGGTCGCCGTCGTGACCGGTGCGACGGGTGACCTCGTTGCCACGGAGCGATTCCCGGACAACGAGTTCCAGCGTGTGGACCTCGCCTCCACCGCGCTGCAGGCGGTCGTCAGCGGGCAGGCCGACATCGTGTTCGACGACCGGACCTTCCTCGCCCTCGCCGCTGCCGAGAACCCCGACCTGGTGCTGCTCGACCCGCTCACCAAGGAGCCCAGCGCGCTGATGGCCCCCATCGGCGACCAGGTGTGGATCAACTGGCTGAACTACTTCCTTGATGACTACTACAGCTCAGGTGTCTCCACATGCGGTTGCGGCATGGAGCGCCTCGCCGAGTGGTTCAAGGCCGAGCCGCTGCCTCTGAAGTTCGACTACTAGCAGACACGGTCCTGCGGCGGCGATCGTCCGGTGCGACTCCAGGTCATCTGGGACAACCTGCCGCTGCTCGGTGCCGCGATGGCGCTGACGGTCCTGGTGGCCGTCGGCGCCATCCTGCTGGGTCTCGCCCTGGGCCTCGTGACTGCGCTCGCGCGGATGGGCCCGGTCCGCCCGCTGCGCTGGCTCGCGGTGACGTACATCGAGGTCATCCGGAACACCCCTGCGCTCGTCCAGTTGTTCGTCCTGTACTACGGCCTGCCGGAGCTCGGCGTCCGTGTCGCCGCGATCCCGTGCCTCGTGCTGGCGCTCGGCATCAACAACGGCGCGTATCTCGCCGAGATCATCCGCGGTGGTCTGCGGTCCGTGCGACGCGGTCAACTGGAGGCCGCGGCCGCCGTCGGGCTCGCGCCCCGGACCACGTTCCGCGACGTCCTCCTACCGCAGTCCGTGCGTGCCATCTACCCCGCGGTCACCAATCAGTGCATCCAGATCGTCCTCGCGACCTCGCTGGGGACGATCGTGGGGGTGCCCGAGTTGACCAACCAAGCGATGTTCATCAACTCCCGCACGTTCCGGACCTGGGAGGTCCTGCTGGCCCTGACCATCGGGTATGCGGTGCTCACCTGGACCATCGGTCTGATCTCTCGAGCCATCGGCTGGCGGCTGGAACGAGCGTACCGCTGATGGACTTCGACTTCCTCGCCGCGTACCCGCGGGTACTGCTCGATGCGGCGCTCCTGACGATCGCCCTGTCGCTGGCGGCGCTCCTCGGCGGAGGCTGCATCGGTCTGCTGGTGGCCGTCGCACGCACGCTCGGCGGCCGCGTCGTGGACCTGGCGCTGGGTGTCGTGGTGGACCTCATCCGGGGCACGCCACTGCTGGTCCAGCTGCTCATCTGGTATCTCGGGTCGAGCCTGCTGCGGTTCGAGCTGTCGCCGTTCGCAGCCGCCGCGGTCGGTCTGTCGGTCAATGCCGGGGCATTCATCTCCGGATCATCCGAGGCGCCCTTGCGTCGGTCCCTCGCGGTCAGCGAGAGGCAGCTCTCGCCCTCGGGCTGGGACGGACCTATGCCCTGAGGGCCATCGAGCTGCCGCAGGCGATGCCCGTCGTCTTGCCCGCCCTCATGAGCTTCTACATCGGGCTCATCAAGGACACCTCGATCGCGTACATCGTCGGGCTCCACGAGCTCACTCGGTCGGCCCAGTTCATCGCTGACTTCGAGCGCAAGCCGCTGGAGATCTACCTCACCATCGGGCTCGTCTACTTCACGCTCTGCTTCCCGCTCTCGCGGATCGCGACCCGACTCGAGCGACGGTTCGGACGTAGCGGTCTCACCCAGGAGCGGCTGTTCGTCTAGTCCCGTCACGACAGGAGAGACATCGAATGAATTCCTCGGCCAGCGGCGGCCTCCAGGTGGTTACCGTCCGGGGGCCCATCGACCCGGCCGCGATGGGGCCCACGCTGTCCCATGACCACGTGCTGGTCGATGCCTTCGACATGTGGGGCGCCACGACCGGAAGCTATGCCTGGATCCTCGATGACGAGGACGTGGCGACGCACGAGGTGGAACGGTTCAAAGCTGCGGGGGGCGGCACGATCTGCGACCCCACCAACGTCGGCATCGGGCGTCAACCGGAGGGCCTGCGGCGGGTCAGCGAGCGGAGCGGCGTGCACATCGTGATGGGTGCCGGCTGGTATCGCGAACGCTGCTATCCGACCTACATCGACCAGGAGATGCCGGACCAGCTCGCGTCACGTCTGGTGACCGAGTTGACGCAGGGGGCCGAGGGGACCAACGTCCGGGCCGGGTTCATTGGTGAGATCGGCACCGAGCGCGGCCACATCACAGCGCGCCAGGAGCGGGTCTTCCGCGCCGCCGGACGCGCACATCGACGAACGGGGTGTCCGATCCTGACTCATACGACCCACTTTGGCGAGCTCGCCGTCGAGCAGCTCGACCTGCTGCGCGAGGAGGGCGTGGATTCGCACCGAGTGATCGTGAGTCATCTCGGCGACCGGGTCGGGATCCACTGGTGGCTGCCCATCGCCCGAACCGGTGCCTATCTCAACGTGGACAACCTCGGCTTCGTGGGTGGCTATGCGCCGCTGGAGGTCCGCGCGGACAATGTCGCCGCCTTCGTGGCCGAGGGGCTCGTGGACCAGGTGATGCTCAGCAACGACATCTGCCTGCTCGACCAGCTCGGCACCTACGGAGGCCCCGGGTACGACAACGTCCTCGTCAACTTCGTGCCGCTCCTGCGTGCTCGGGGCGTGGCGGAGGTGGACATCCACACCATGCTCGTGGACAACCCGGCACGTGCGTTCGCATATGACGCCGAGGGTGCGCGTCAGCGAGCGCTCGCTGAGGGATCAGTGGGTGCTCCGACATGACCTCGGACATGCGGGCGAAGTACTCCGGGCAGATGGTGTTGAGGGCGGGCAGGTTCCTCATGTCATGGACGTAGGCATTCACCTTGACGGCGTGGCCCGCTGGCGACGATGTCATGGGAGTCGGGAAGCGCGGAGGCGAGCCGGGAACCGACCCGGACGATGCCGCCCCTTGGGCCGACGGCCGGGGGCCAGCCCAGGCAGCGCTCGGGCCAGTCGTAGGGCACCGAGTTCGCGCGGCCGCTGATGAGCCAGCGTCCGTCCGCTTGCATGACGATCGACCAACTGGTCGATCACCTGCCGGGCCGTTCCATGACGATCGCACCGATGTCCGGGCGGATGACAGGGAAGGCCGAGCGTGGGGCACCCGTCGGGCCGGCCGCCGGGGCGGCACGTGACCAACCGTGTGGGCGATCGTCAGGGTCGTGGGCGCGGGGCGAGCCGGCGCGACCCGGGCGGAGCGCCGGGGCACCCGTCGGACGTCCTTCCGAACGCCCGTGCTACACTGCCGCGGAACAAACAGGAATGGATGGTTGGAGGACTCTGTGCCGCTCACGCGGGAAACGAAGGAAGGCGTCATCACGGAGCATGCCACCCACGAGGGTGACACCGGCTCCCCGGAGGTCCAGATCGCTCTGCTGACGGAGCGCATCACCGGTCTCACGGAGCATCTGCGGGCCTTCCCGAAGGATCATCACTCGCGGCGCGGCCTGCTCAAGCTCGTTGGCCAGCGTCGCCGACTCCTCGCGTATCTCATGCGCAAGGACAACGCCAGGTATCGCGCCGTCATCAGCCGGCTGGGGCTGCGCCGCTAGCGCACCGCCTCGCGACGGCGATGTATCGGACCGTCGCGCGATCACGCTGACAGAACGGCCGGTGAGGCCCGTCGTGTGACGGGTGGCTCACGGGCAGCCGTGGAACAGGGTCCGTCATCCCTCCGCGTGGAGGACACATGCCGGTAACCACCCTGACCGCCGAGTTCGGCGGTCGCACCCTCACCATCGAGACGGGCAGGCTCGCCCGACTGGCTGGGGGCTCCGTCACCGTGCGCTACGGTGACACCGTCGTGCTGGGCACGGCCAACCGCTCCGAACCCCGCCCCGGGCTGGACTTCTTCCCGCTCACGGTGGACTTCGAGGAGCGGATGTACGCCGCGGGCAAGATCCCGGGCGGCTTCATCAAGCGCGAGGCGCGCCCGTCGGAGGCGGCCATCCTGGCGGCCCGCCTGACGGACCGACCCATCCGGCCGCTGTTCCCCGAGGGCTACAAGGACGACGTCCAGATCGTCCTGACCGTGCTCTCCACGGACCGCGAGAACGACCCCGATGTGCTGGGCACGGTCGCGGCGTCCGCCGCGCTGACCATCAGCGAGATCCCGTTCCTGGGCCCCGTGGGCGCGGTCCGGGTGGGTCGCATCGGCGGCCAGTTCGTGGTCAACCCCACCTTCGAGGACCTCAAGGAGTCCGAGCTCGACCTGGTCGTCTCGGGCACCCGCGACGCGATCATGATGGTCGAGGCCGGCGCCAAGCTGCTGACCGAGGACGTGATGGCCGAGGCCATCCTGTTCGGCCACCGCTCGCTCCAGCCGCTCATCGACCTCCAGGAGCAGCTGCGCGCGCAGGTCGGCAAGGCCAAGCGCACGCCGTTCCTCGAGCCCAGCACCGACTCGGTGCTCGACTTCGTGGACGCCGCCGCCGCGGGCCGCCCGTTCGTGGTGTTCGACCTCGAGACCACGAGCGTCGACCCCAAGCTCGGGCGCATCGTCGAGATCGGCGCGGTCAAGGTGGAGAAGGGTGCCGTCACCGAGCGCTGGTCGACCCTCGTCGACCCGGGCAAGCCCATCGTGGGCAACCAGCTCCACGGCATCACGGACAAGGACGTCAAGGGCGCACCGGCCGCTGACAAGGCCGTCGCGGACCTCCTGAAGTTCGCCGGCGACGCGCTGCTGGTCGGACACAACGTGGGCTTCGACCTGTCGTTCGTCAACGCGATCGCCGCGACCAAGGTGGAGCAGGGTCGATATCTCGACACGCTCACCCTGGCGCGCGAGGCGTACCCGGACCTGGGCGTCTACAAGCTCGCCGACGTGTGCCGCTTCTTCTCGCTGCCCGAGCCCACCCACCGGGCGCTGCCGGATGCGGAGGCGACCGCCGCGCTGCTCATCCGTCTCATCGGCGACGTGCCGGTCCGGGTCAAGGCGCTCAAGGAGGCCATCGCGGCGTCCATCCGGTCGCGCGTCTCGGGCGACAAGGACGCCGCCGACGCCGCGCTCGAGGCCGCCAAGATCGACTCGGGGCTGTCGAAGGGCCTCACGGGCCTCGTCCACAAGAAGGTGGTCCGCGAGCTGGTGCTCTCCGAGGGCATCCGCATGGACGGCCGGGACACGGACACCATCCGACCCATCTCGGTCGAGGTGGGCCTCGTCCCCAGGCTTCGAGGGCCTGTTCACGCGTGGTGACACCCAGGCGCTCACCGTGGCCACCCTGGGGCCCAGCAGCGACGTCCAGCGGATCGACACCATCGGCCCCGAGGAGTCGAAGCGCTACCTCCACCACTACAACATGCCGCCCTACAGCACCGGCGAGAACAAGCCGATGCGGGGTCCCGGCCGCCGCGAGATCGGCCACGGTGCGCTCGCCGAGCGGGCCCTCGTGCCAGTGCTCCCCAGCCACGAGGAGTTCCCGTACGTCATCCGGCTCGTGTCGGAGTGCGTGACCTCCAACGGCTCCACGTCGATGGCGTCCACCTGCGGCTCGACCCTGGCGCTCATGGACGCGGGCGTGCCCATCAAGGCGCCCGTGGCGGGGCGCTGCCATGGGCCTCGTGACCGAGGGCGACCGCTTCGCGGTGCTCACCGACATCCTGGGCAAGGAGGATGCCTTCGGTGACATGGACTTCAAGGTCACTGGCACCCGCGATGGCATCACGGCGCTCCAGATGGACATCAAGGTCCAGGGCATCAACGAGGCGATCATCCGGACCGGCCTCGAGAAGGCTCGCGCGTGGCGCGGCTCTCGATCCTGGACAAGATGCTCGAGGTGATGCCGCGAGCGCCAGGAGATGAGCGAGTTCGCCCCGCGCATCACCACCATCCACATCAACCCCGAGAAGATCCGGGACATCATCGGCAAGGGTGGCGCGACCATCCGCAAGATCCAGGAAGAGACCGGCACGGAGATCAACGTCGAGGACGACGGCACCGTCGAGGTGGCCGCGGCCGATGGCGAGGCCTCCAAGAAGGCCATCGCGTGGATCGAGTCGATCACCCGCGAGGTGGAGATCGGCGCCCTGTATCTGGGCAAGGTCACGCGGATCATGGGCTTCGGCGCCTTCGTGGAGATCCTGCCCGGCAAGGAGGGCCTCGTGCGCATCGGCGAGCTCGCCGACTACCACGTGCCCACCGTCGAGGATGTCGTCCAGGTCGGTGACGAGATCATGGTCGTGGTGACCGAGATCGACCGCCAGGGTCGCGTCAACCTGTCCCGCAAGGCTGCCATGCAGCGGCACCAGGCCAAGGCCCCGGCCTGACCGACCGGGCGGCGCGAGCCGCCCATGCCACGCCACCAACGACGACCCGTCCCGGTCCCCGGGGCGGGTCGTCAACTGTTCAGCCGGCCTGCATACGGGGCTGGCAGAGGCCTCGCCGATGCGTCATCGTGGAGGTCGACGATCCGCCTGGGGGGCAGGACGGCGGGTCCACAGAGAGGAGGTCGCGCTCATGCCGACCACACGTACGACGCGCCTGGTGGCGCTCGGGGCAACCGGTCTGCTCGCGCTCGGGACGGTCGCCCCAGTCGCGGCGCAGGGCACCACCATCGAGATGATCCAGTCCGGCTACTCGGACCAGATGCAGCCGTACTTCGATGCGCTGGCGGCCAGCTTCCACGAGGCCAATCCGGACATCACGGTGAACGTCCAGGTCGTGTCCTGGAACGACATCTACGACGTGCTCAACACGCGCGTCTCGTCGGGCGATCCGCCCGACATCATGAACCTCAACTACTTCGCCAACTTCGCGGCGGACGGCCTGCTGTACACGGCCGACCAGATCGTCTCGCCGGATGTCCTCAACGACTTCATCCAGACCTTCCGCGACAACTCCATGTACGACGGCACGGAGTACGCGGTGGCGGACCTGGCCAGCGACCGGCTGTTCTTCTACAACAAGGACATCCTGGACAAGGCGGGCATCGCGGCGCCGCCGGCGACGTGGAGCGAGCTGCTCGACGCGTGCGACAAGATCAAGGCCACGCAGCCGGGCATCATCCCCATCGCCATCCCGCTGGGCAAGGAGGAGGCGCAGGCCGAGTTCCTCATCTGGGCCGGGGGCAACGGCGGCGGCTACTTCAAGGATGGCCAGTGGGTCATCGACAGCGCCGAGAACGTGGAGACGCTGAACTACCTGCAGCAGCTGGTGGACAAGGGCTGCACCCAGCCCAACCCCGGCACCACCGACCGGACGTCGGGCGCCTGGCCGCTGTTCGCCCAGGGCGTCGCGGCGATGGTCAACGGCGCGGTCTTCTATCCGGGCATCCTGGCCGAGCAGGGCTCGACCGTGAACTTCGGCGTGGCTCCCTTCCCGCACAACGACGGCAAGGAGAGCGTCACGCTGGGCGTCCAGGACTACTTCTTCGGCTTCAAGAAGGAAGGCAACCAGGAGGCCGTCCAGAAGTTCATGGACTACCTCTTCCAGGCGGACAACTACGCTGGCTTCCTGAAGGCGGCGGGCACGTTCCTGCCGGCCACCAAGTCGGCTGGCGAGGCCATGTCCTCCGATGAGGCCCTGGCGCCGTTCATCGCGGCCCTCCCGTCGGCGATCTTCTATCCCAGCGACCAGGCGTCGTGGCCGGCGGTCCAGACCGCCGTCCAGCAGACCATCGGCACGGCGTTGGCCGGCACGGACAAGCAGCAGGTCCTCGACCAGATCCAGGCTGCGGCCACGGCCGAGGCCACGGCTGGTCCCTCCACGGCGCCCTGAGCGTCACGCGGGGGCCCCGGTCGCTCGACCCGGGCCCCCGCACCGCATCGCTGGCCGCTGATACCTGACACGACCGCCGATGGCGCAGCAGGTCTCCCCCACGACAGCTGGGCGACGTCGCGCCCCGCGCCGGATGCCGAGCCTGGGCGCACTGCCCTGGATCGGTCCGGCGCTGCTGCTCATCTTCGGGGTCGTGCTGTGGCCGGCCCTCGACATGGTGCGCGCGTCCTTCGAGGACATCAGCATGTCGGGGATCAGCCGCGGCTTCGCGGGCCTCGACAACTTCCGCACGCTGCTCGCGAACCCCGAGCTGTTCGGCATCGTGGCCCGGACGCTCGTGTGGGTGGTGGTGGTCGTCGGGGTGACCATCATCATCGCGCTGGCGCTGGCGGCGCTGCTCAACGCCGCGTTCCCGGGTCGGCGGCTGGTGCGCTGGGCGCTCATCGTGCCCTGGGCAGCGTCGGTGGTCATGACCGCCACCATCTGGCGCTGGATGCTCGACGGCTTCTACGGGATCATCGATCGGATCCTGTTCGACCTGGGGCTCCTGGCGACCCCCGTCAACGACTGGCTGGGGACCCCGGCCGTCGCCTTCGTCTGGCTGATCGTGGTCGCCATCTTCGTGTCGCTGCCGTTCACGACTTACGTGATCCTGGCGGGGCTGCAGTCCATGCCCGCCGACATCTACGAGGCCGCGCGGGTGGACGGCGCGACCGGCTGGCAGGCCTACCGAGCCATCACCCTGCCACTGCTCCGCCCGGCGCTGCTCGTGGCGGCGATCATCAACATGATCAACGTGTTCAACTCGTTCCCCATCATCTGGGCCATGACCGGTGGCGGGCCGGGCTCCCAGACCGACACCACCACGACGTTCATGTACAAGCTCGCCTTCCGCTACCAGGACATCGGCCAGTCGGCGGCCATGGCGGTCATCAACCTCGTGGTCATCCTCGTGTTCGTCCTGCTGTATCTCCGCGTGGTCGATTGGCGACGGGCGTGACATGACCACGGGCCTGACATGACCACCACGCCCATCCGCAAGGCTGTGCTGACGGGCGCAGGTGCGCTGGTCGCGGTGCTGTTCCTGGCGCCCTACCTCCAGATGGTCATCACGTCCCTGACGCCGGACAAGGAGCTCTACTCCATCCCGGCCCAGTACCTGCCGTCGCACCTCGAGTTCGGCAACTTCATCGACGTGTGGGCCAAGGCGCCGCTGTGGGGCTACCTGCGCAGCAGCCTGATCATCGCGGGGTTCGCGACGCTGCTGGTGCTGCTGGTCTCGATGCCGGCCGCGTACTACACGGCGCGCTACCGGTACCGGGGGCGGCTGGCGTTCATGCTGCTGGTGCTGGTCACCCAGATGTTCGCGCCCACCGCCCTGCTCATCGGCATCTACCGCGAGTTCGTGAACATCGGGAACGTGCTGCCCGCCGCGGGCGTGGACACGTACGTGTCGCTCATCATCGTCAACGCCGCGTTCAACCTCGCCTTCTCGACCTGGATCATGGTCGCGTACTTCTCGACCATCCCGGTCGAGCTGGAGGAGGCCGCGGCCATGGATGGCGCGTCGCGCCTGGGCGTGCTGCGGCGGGTCACCCTGCCGCTCGCGCTGCCGGGCATCGTGACCGCGACCATCTTCACCTTCATCGCAGCCTGGAACGAGTTCGTGGTCGCGCTCACCATGGCCCAGTCCCCGGCCATCAAGCCGCTGACCGTGGGCGTCACCGTGTTCATCGGCCAGTACCGCGTGGCGTGGCAGTACCTGTTCGCGTCCTCGGTCATCGCGATCGTCCCGGTGGTCGTGCTGTTCATCGTCATCGAGCGCTGGCTGGTGAGCGGCCTGACGGCCGGCAGCGTCAAGTGAGCCGCCCCTGAGCCGCCTCGATCGCGGTCGATGGCGACCGGACG
Source organism: Chloroflexota bacterium (assembly GCA_046328155.1). GTDB lineage: Bacteria > Chloroflexota > Limnocylindria > Limnocylindrales > CSP1-4 > JAFMJV01. The sequence continues at coordinate 115,861 of JAXLXC010000004.1, read as the reverse complement.
CCGTATCATCGGCAGGGTCCGCATCCGGAGCGCAACCAGGAGCACAGTCACAGGCCATGGTCACCGAAGCGATCGCCCCGTCCAGCCCAGCCGCCCCCACGCTGCCCCTGACCGTCGCGGTCGTGGGTGCCACCGGGCTCGTGGGCGGGACCATGATCGCCGTGCTCGAGGAGCGCGGCTTCCCGGTGGGCACGCTCCGACCGCTGGCGTCGCGCGCGGAAGGTCGCACCGTCGTGTTCGATGGGCGCGAGTGGCCGGTCGAGGTGGCCACGCCCGAGGCGTTCGAGGGCGTCGACGTCGCCATCTTCTCGGCAGGCGGGGAGACCTCGCGGGTGCTCGCGCCCGAGGCCGCGACGCGTGGCGCGGTGGTCGTGGACAACTCGTCGCAGTGGCGCATGGACCCGGGCGTGCCGCTCGTCGTGTCGCAGGTGAACCCGGGCGACGCCGAGGCGCACGAGGGCATCATCGCCAACCCCAACTGCTCGACCATGCAGCTCGTGCCGCCGCTCATGGCGCTGCGAGATGCCGTGGGCCTGGAGCGGGTCATCGTGGACACCTACCAGTCGGTGAGCGGCACCGGTGGCAAGGCCGTCCGGGAGCTCGACCAACAGACGCGCGCGTGGGCGGCCGGCGAGCCGATGGTGCCGAGCGTCTATCCCCACCAGATCGCGTTCAACGCGCTGCCTCACATCGACGTGTTCCGCGAGGACGGCTACACCAAGGAGGAGTGGAAGGTCCTCGTGGAGAGCCGCAAGATCCTCCACCTGCCGGACCTGCGGGTGTCGTGCACCGCCGTGCGGGTGCCGGTGTTCTCCGCCCACTCCGAGGCGGTCCACGTCGAGACGCGCGAGCCCATCACGCCTGCGCGAGCACGCGAGCTGTTCGCGCAGGTGCCGGGCGTGGTCGTGGTCGACGACCCGACCGCCAACCGGTACCCCTTGGCCATCGATGCCGCCGGCTCGGATGAGATCTACGTCGGCCGGGTGCGCACCGACACGTCGCGGGACGATGGTCGCGGACTGGCCTTCTGGGTGGTGTCGGACAACATCCGCAAGGGTGCGGCGACCAACGCGGTCCAGATCGCGGAGATCCTCGTGGAGCGCGGCTGGCTGACCGCGGCGTCGCGGCGGGCAGCGGCCGCCGGGTGAGGCCGCTCACCGGCCGCGGGGCGAGGACCCTCTCCGGCAGGGCCGCCCCCCGGGTCACGCGCACGCGGCCGGACGTCCGGTCGGCGTGACGCCCGCCGAACGCGAGGCCGCGCTCGCGACGATCGCGGACGAGGTCCGCGTGTGCCAGCGCTGCCGCCTCTCGCAGCAGCGCAATCGCGCCGTGCCGGGGGAGGGGAGCGCGGACACCGAGGTCGTGTTCGTGGGCGAGGGACCCGGCTTCAACGAGGACCAGCAGGGCCGGCCGTTCGTGGGCGCCGCAGGCACGTTCCTGGACGAGCTGATCGGTGCCGTGGGCTGGCGTCGACCCGACGTGTTCATCACCAACGTGGTCAAGTGCCGGCCACCCGGCAACCGCGACCCGGAGCCGGACGAGATGGCCGCCTGCGCGCCCTATCTCCGACGCCAGCTGGAGGTGCTCGACCCAGCCCTCGTGGTGACGCTCGGCCGGTTCTCCCTCGGCACGTTCATGCCGGGGACCCGCATCAGCCAGGTCCATGGCACGGTGCGGCCCGTCGACCCCGCGACGGGCGCCAGGGCGGCTCGCGCCTTCGCGATGTACCACCCGGCGGCGGCGCTGCGCCAGGGCGCGCTCAAGGAGACGATGCGCGACGACATGTCGCGCGTGCCGGCGGCGCTCATCGCGTCGCGCCAGGAGCGGGCGGCGCTGCCCGCGCCGGAGACCGAGCGCGCCCCGGAGCCTGAGCACGTCGCCCCTGCGGCCCCCGAGCCCGTGCCCGAGCCGCCCGTGGTCGCGCCGGTCGCCCATGCGGCCCCCGAGCCCGTCCTCGAGCCACCCATGCCCGCAGAGCTCATCGATACCCTCGAGACCCTCGACGACCTAGCCCCGTTCGAGGTGCTCGGGATCGCCAACGACCACCCCCCGGAGACCGACCAGATGCGACTCTTCTGATGAGCGGACCGACACCCGCACCGACGTCCACCGAGCCCCTGCGAATCCTGCCCCTGGGTGGGGTGGGCGAGATCGGCAAGAACCTCACCGTCTTCGAGTACGACGACGAGATCGTGGTCATCGACTGCGGCCTCGCGTTCCCTGACGAGGAGATGTTCGGGATCGACCTGGTCATCCCGGACGTGACCTACCTGCGCGAGCGTCGCGCCAAGGTCAAGGCCTTCCTCATCACCCACGCCCACGAGGACCATGTCGGCGGCCTGCCGTACATCCTGCCCTCGTTCCCCGGCGTCCCGGTGTACGCCTCGACCCTCGCCCGTGGCCTGCTCTCCAACAAGTTCAAGGAGCACAAGCTCCGCAACAACCCGCTGCTGGCGCTCGACCCGGGCGAGACGGTCTCCCTGGGCGCCTTCACGGCACGCGGGTTCCGCATCGGCCACTCCATCCCCGACGCGATGGGCATCGCCCTAGGGACGCCCTTGGGCACGGTCGTCCATACCGGGGACTTCAAGTTCGACCAGACGCCGGTCGATGGCAAGGGCACCGACTTCCACGAGCTCGCCCGCCTGGGCGCGGAGGGCGTGCTATGCCTGTTGTCCGACTCGACGCGCGCCGAGAGTCCCGGCTACACGCCGTCCGAGCGCACCGTTGGCGAGGCCTTCCGGGGAATCATGGAGGGCCTCGAGGGGCGGGTCATCGTGGCCACGTTCGCCTCGAACATCGCCCGCATCCAGCAGGTGTTCGACGCGGCGGGCGAGTTCGGTCGCAAGGTCACGGTCATCGGCCGGTCGATGGAGCAGAACACGCGCATCGCGACCGACCTGGGCTACCTCAAGCCCCGACCGGGGCAGCAGGTGCCCAAGGATCGCCTGCGGGACATCCCCGACCGAGAGCTGTGCATCGCCACCACGGGCGCCCAGGGCGAACCCATGGCCGGCCTCGCGCGGATGGCCAACCGCGACCACCGGTTCGTGGAGATCGTGCCGGGCGACACGGTCATCGTGAGCGCGAGCCCCATCCCCGGCAACGAGGAGTACGTCGCGCGCACCATCGACAACCTGTTCAAGGTGGGCGCCAACGTCTACTACCATGCCATCCGACATGCGCATGTCTCGGGCCATGCCAGCCAGGAGGAGCTCAAGCTGATGCTCAACCTGACCCGGCCACGCGCCTTCATCCCGATCCACGGCGAGTTCCGGATGCAGGTCGCCCATGGGCGGATCGCGGCGGAGGTGGGCGTCACGCCCGAGAACATCTTCATCCTCGAGAACGGGCAGCCGCTCGAGTTCTTCGCCGACGGCACCATCCGACGCGGCGCGTCGGTGGAGGCCGGCATGGTGTTCGTGGACGGCCTCTCGGTGGGGGAGGTGGGCGACGTCGTGCTGCGTGACCGTCGGGCGCTGGCGAGCGACGGCATCTTCCTGGTGGTGGTCACCGTCGACCGGCAGAACGGCAGCCTCGTGGGCCAGCCGGAGATCGTGACGCGGGGCTTCGTCGCGACACCGGACGCGGCCCTGCTGGCTGGCGCCACCGAGCGGATCTCGCGGATCCTCGTGGGACCAGGCGACCGGATCGACCGGATCAACGAGATCGCGCTGCTCAAGGAGAAGCTCAAGGACGGCCTGTCGCAGTACCTCTACGAGATGACCCGACGCCGCCCGATGGTCATGCCCGTCGTGGTCGAGGTCTGATGGCGACCTCGAAGGGCGCCAGCTCCCGTGGAACCGGCAAGGGCCGGAGTCGCACGGCGACGGGCCGCCGTCGCCCCACGCCTGCCGCCCCGAAGGTCGCGCGCGGGCCCCTCATCGAGCCGGACACCCTCCGCTCCATCGTGGGCATCGTGCTCATCGTGCTGGGGGGCATCACGCTCGCCTCCCTGCTGCTCGAGGGCCAGGGGGCGTTCGGAGGCTTCGTGAAGGAGACCCTCCGACCGTGGTTCGGCCAGGGCGCCTGGCTCCTGGGCGTGCTGCTCATCGTGGCCGGGGTCATGATCGAGCGAGGCTCGCGACTGCGTACCAACTGGGTCGGGCTGGCCGGGGGCGGCATCCTGGTGTTCGTGGCCGGCGAGGGGCTGATCCACCTGCTGTCCGGGCGCGGGCAGGACGCCCAAGAGCTCTCCGCGGGCGGCGGCAGCCTGGGCTACCTGCTCGCCTCGGAGCTGACCAAGCTGGTCGGCTCCTTCGGCGCGTTCCTGGTGCTCGCAGGGATGCTCGTGGCAGGCATCCTGCTGCTGTTCGAGATGACCCTCAAGGCGCTGGTCCAGCCGGTCTCCACCGGTGGCCGCGCGGTGGCCGGCCTGGCGGGCACGGCCATCGAGGCCGCACGCGCGCGAGCCGTCATGGAGGGCGACGCCGGCGCACCGGTGCCGGCGGCGCCAGCGCGTGCGAAGGCCAGGGCCGACGCACCGCCCGCACGACCGGAGCGGACCGAGGCGATCCCCGTCCTCCCCCAGCCGGTGCCCAGCCCCGCGCCCCTGAGCCAGACCGTGTGGGCCGGCACGGGTCCTGGCGACTACGCCGCCAAGCCCTCGCCTCGCCGGCCCGACCAGAGCCCGACGGGCGCCACGCCCGCGCTGGGCACACCCACGCAGGCGCCGGGCGCGACCGCCACGCTCGCAGGCGCGACCGCGACCGCGACCGCGACCGGCGCCCGCCCGATGCCCGCCACCGCCGACGCGGGGCCGGTCGTCCGTCCGCCGCGCACCTGGGACCTGCCGCCGGTGGGCCTGCTGGACGTGGGCGCGCCTCCCGCGAACGGGACGACCATCGACCATGAGCGGAACATGCGGATCATCGAGGAGAAGCTGCGCAGCTTCCAGATCCCGGCGCAGGTCGTCGCCACCAACAGCGGGCCCGTGGTGACCCAGTACGAGGTCAAGCCCGACGTGCGCGTCAAGCTGTCGCGCATCGAGGGCCTCTCGGACGACCTGGCGATGGCCCTCGCGGCCCGTTCGATCCGCATCGAGGCGCCCATCCCGGGCAAGGACGTGGTGGGCATCGAGATCCCCAACCACGCCCCCGAGGTGGTCGGGTTCCGTCGGCTGTACGAGGACGCGCGCATGGAGCACGCGACGTCCAAGCTCACCTTCGCCCTGGGTCGCGACGTCTCGGGCAAGGCCTACGCCGTGGACCTCGCGCGGATGCCGCACCTGCTCATCGCCGGTGCGACCGGCTCGGGCAAGAGCGTGTGCGTCAACGCGCTCATCACCAGCCTCCTCATGCGCGCCACGCCCACCGAGGTGGAGCTGGTGCTGGTCGACCTCAAGCGGGTCGAGCTGGCCGCGTACGCCGACCTGCCCCATCTCAAGGCGCCCGTGATCATGGAGCCCAACCAGGCGCGCGCGGCGCTGGCCTGGGCGGTGGGCCAGATGGAGGACCGCTACAAGATCCTCGCGGCGCGTGGCGAGCGCAACATCGGGGCCTACAACGCCAGCCCGCGGGTGGAGGAGGAGGAGCGGCTGCCGTACCTCGTCCTGGTCATCGACGAGCTCGCCGACCTCATGATGCGCGAGGGTCGGAAGGTGGAGGACCCCATCGTCAAACTGGCCCAGAAGGCGCGGGCCGTCGGCATCCACCTCGTCCTCGCCACCCAGCGACCGAGCGTCAACGTGGTGACCGGTCTCATCAAGGCCAACGTGCCCAGCCGGATCGCGTTCGCGATGGCCTCCAACGTGGACAGCCGCACGGTGCTCGACGCACCCGGCGCGGAGGACCTCATCGGCCGGGGCGACATGCTCTACCAGCCGTCCGACCTGCCGCGGCCGGTGCGGCTCCAGGGCGTGTTCCTGTCCGACGCCGAGGTCCGCGCGGTGTGCGAGGCCTGGCGTGCCCAGGAACCCCAGCCCAGCTATGACCCGGACGTGCTCGCGGGCGCCGGCGATGACGGCGAGGACGGCGGCGGCGGCCAGTTCGGGTGGCTCGCCAAGATGGCCGAGGACGAGCTGACGCCGCGAGCGGCCGAGCTGGTGCTCCAGACCGGCAAGGCCAGCACCTCGATGATGCAGACCAAGCTCAAGGTCGGCTTCAACCGCGCCAGCCGGCTGATGGACGAGCTGGAGCGATTCGGGGTCGTCGGGCCCCAGGACCCGCGCAACCCCGCGGTGCCCCGACAGGTCTACGGTCCCGAGAACTGGCTGCGCGGACCCGAGGACGTGGACGACCTGTAGCCCTCAGGCGAGCGCGGGGTCGGGGGAGGGGAGCGCGCCAGCGCCTCGACCGAGGGCGTGACCGGCGCGCGGGATACGTGATCGTGCCGATGTCGGAGCATGCCCCGCGAGACCAGACTCGGGCAGGCTGGTGGGTTGGGGGAGCCCACCAGTCGTCGGGTGAGCGGGCCGCCCCGGTCGGGGACGGTCCGGTCACCTCCGGGGGTCCGGAGGTCCCGGGAGTCAGGGCTGGCCGGACGTCGTATCCTTGACACGCCGTGACCGTCCGGTCGCCATGCCGTTCGCAGTCCAGGGAACAGGGGATCGACCGAAACTCATGACCGCGCGCCAGCAGATCCGCGTGGGCCGTCGGGGCATGCGCGACCGGGCCCCGGTCGACGCGTACGCCGCACCCAGCGTCGGTGACATGCTCCATGCCGCGCGCGACAAGAAGGGCGTCGACCTGTACCGGGCCGAGCGGGACACCAAGATCCGCGCCCGCCATCTGGCCGCCCTGGAGGCGGGGGACTTCGCGGAGCTGCCCGGCTCGGTCTACGTCAAGGGGTTCCTGCGCAACTACGCGGTGTACCTCGGCCTGGACCCGCAGGAGGTGCTGGACCGCTGGCACGAGAGCCAGGAGCCCATGCCGCGCGCCTCGGGCGTCGCGGTCGTGGCACCGCCCCAGCCGCTGACCGACCCGCGCTCCGGGTTCACGCTCACGCCCGGCGTCCTGGTCGCGGGGTTCCTGGCCATCGTGGTGCTGGTGTTCGCCGGATACGTGGGGCTCCAGCTGGTGCGCTTCTCGCAGGTCCCGGGCCTCACACTGGACGGCCAGTCCGTGCTCACGGTGGCCTCGGACCAGACGAGCGTCACCATCAGCGGCACCGCGCCCGGCGGCGCGACCATCGATGCCTTCAACGCGGTGGAGCAGCCAGCCGGGAGCACGGTGTCCGATGCCCAGGGGCACTGGGCGCTCGACCTGCGCGTCCAGAAGGGCCAGAACGACTTCACCATCAAGACCCGCGACCCCGAGACCGGGCGCGACGCCGACCCGCTCCGGACGATCGTCAACGTCCTCGTGAGCGCCGACCCTCGGCGCCCGCGACCCCGGCACCGACCCCGCTCGAGGGACATCGTCGCGGTGCGTCGGCGTCACCCGTGGCCTCGGTGGACGCCCTGGCCAGCGTGGCGCCGTCGCCAAGCGTCGGGCCTGCCGCGCTCAAGGTGACCTCGCCACGCGCAGGCAGCCGCAGCGGCGACGCCATGGTGATCGGTGAAGGGCACCACCGATGCGGCGGCGGTGACGGTCCGCGTCCGCTGGCCTGGTCCGGCAAGCGTCCGGGCAACCCCGGCACCACCGAGGTCCGCGTGCGCAAGGGCGCCTTCGACTCCGAGCTGGCGCTGGCCCCCGGCCGCTGGGAGGTCGCCGTGGAGACGGTGCCCACGGACGTGCTGGCCAGGACGCGGATCCGTCGCCGAATCCGCCTGATCGGCGAGGGGTTCGTGGCGATCCTCGCCGCCAAGCAGGGTGGCAAGGCGTGGGTGCAGGTGACCGCCGATGGCGTGGAGGTCGAGTCGGGCGCCACGCTGCGATCTGGCGAGCGGCTGGTGGTCCAGGCCAGGCAGGCGGTGGTCTTCCGGCGCGCAGCGAGCGCCGATCCATGGTGGGCGTGCAGGGCGACGCACCGACCCAGTTGAGGCCTGCGACCGGCACCGGCACATGGAGCGTCACCAGCGGCGAGTGATCCGGTCCGGGTCCCGTGATCGGGCCAGCCACGCTTGACCGGCGGGCGAGCTGGTCCAGCCGCGGGCGTGTCGGGGCCGAGCTGGCATCGCGAGGGCTGACCGTAGCGACCGCGAATCCTGCACCGGCGGCCCGCCGGCCGTGCTGACCGGCATCCCCGGCTCGAGCGCCTGGTACCTGGGTGGTGCCATCGTGTACAGCGACGCGCTGAAGCGGCAGTTGGCGGGAAGGTCCCCGCGGAGCTCCTGGCGAGCCACGGCGCGGTCTCCGCCGAGGTCGCCGAGGCACTCGCGGCGGGCATCCGCGGGCGGGTGGGCGAACGTGGGGGTGTCGGTGACGGGCATCGCCGGTCCCACGGCGCCACCCCGACCAGCCGGTGGGGCTCGTGTTCGTGGGCGTCCATGACGCTGGCACGGTCGTGACGCGACATCGCTGGGACGCGACCGGCTGCCAACAAGTGGGCCAGCGCCGATGCGGCGCTGCGCGCCATCCTCGGCCGTATCCCCGCCGCGACGACGCCGTGATGGCCCGGCGATGACCAGAGCAGCGCGGACATCGCACGGCCTGGCGGCCGCCAGGGCCGCACGTCCCATCCCGGCGGGGCAGCGCATCCACGTCATGGGCGCCGCGGGCGCCGGCGCCTCCGCTGCGGCGTGGCTCGCGGCGCGGGCCGGGGCCAGCGTCACGGGGTGCGACCCAGGGGCGCCATCGCCCTACACCACCGCCCTCGAGGCGCTCGGCGTGCCGGTCGCGACCACCCACGCCGCGTCGCACGTCGCGGACGGCCCGCGGCGGCTGGTCGACCGCCTCGCGGTGACCAAGGCACTCACCTCGGTCGACCCGGACCACGTCGAGCTCCGGGCGGCCGTGGATGCGGGCATCCAGCCGGAGGCGTGGCAGCAGGTGGTGGCCGACTGCGCGGCCAGCCAGGGTGGCCGGCTGGTGGGCGTGGCGGGGACGCACGGCAAGTCCACCAGCTCGGGCTGGCTGGTGCACCTCCTGACGTCCTCGGGCGCCGACCCCGGTGCCTTCGTGGGGGCGCTGCTGCCCGCCGCGCTGACGGGCGGCCCGCCGGGGACCGCACGATGGGGGAGGGGCGACGCGTTCGTCGTGGAGGCGGACGAGTACGCCGGCAACTTCGACGCCTACCGGCCGGCGGTGTCCGTGCTGCTCAACGCCGAGTGGGACCATCCCGACGTGTTCGCCGACGAGGCCGCGGTGCTCGACGCGTTCGAGGCCTGGCTGCGGGCACCGGGCGCGGGGTCGCGCACGCTGGTCGCCAACGCGGGGGACCCCGGCGTCGCGCGACTCCTCGGACGCCTGGGGGACTGGCCCGGGACCGTGGTCCGGGTCGCCCTCGACTCGGACACGGCCGGGGCGCACGGGCAGGTGGACCTCGCGGGCCACGCGGACCGCGAGGGCATGCTCCGCATCGAGGCGTCCGATGGCCGCTGGGGCCTCGTCCGGCCCGTGACGACGAGGCTCGCGCTCGCCGGGGCGCACAACGCCGCGAATGCGCTGTGCGTCGCAGGGGCGGCCGTGGTCCTGGGCGTGCCGCTGGACCAGGCCATGCGTCATCTGGGCACGTTCCAGGGAGTGGGGCGACGCCTGGAGGTCAAGGGCGAGCCGCGCGGGGTGCTGGTGCTGGACGACTATGGCCACCACCCGACCGCCATCGCGGTCACCATGGCCGCGGTCCGGGAGCGTCATCCGGGGCGCAGGCTGTGGGCCGTGTACGAGCCGCTGACCTACCACCGGACGGCGGCGATGCTGGAGGCGTTCGCGGACGTCCTGGCGACGGCCGACCGGGCCGTCATCGCGGACATCTGGGCGGGTCGGGACCCCGACACCACGATCACCAGCGCCGCCGCGCTCGCGACAGCCGTCTCGGCACGCGGGTCAGCGCCGGCGGTCGCCGCCGGATCGGTCGAGGCGACCGCCGACTTGCTCGCGGCCGAGGTGGAGCCTGGCGACGTCGTGCTCGTCATGGGGGGCGGTCGCTCGTATGTCATCGCGGAGCGGCTCGTCGAGGCCCTCGGCGCCCTGCCGGGCACGCTGCCACCCGTCCGCTGAGCGACGCTGGGAAAGGACGCCCGACTTGGTAGGATTCCGGTCATGCCTTCCCTGACGCCCGGCGACGGGCAGGACCTGCTGGCGCGCCTCAAGGAGGCGGCCGAGCGGCGCGACGTGGACCTTGCGGTGTCACTGTTCCGCGACGATGCCGAATGGCGGCGAGACCCGTTCGAGGAGCCGCTCGTGGGCGCGAACGCCATCCGCGCGGCGTGGAACGACGACGTGGCGACGCGCGCCAACGCCGAGCTGGACGCGGAGCAGGTGTGGGTCGCCGGCCAGACCGTCCTCGCCCGGTGGCATGGGGCCTACACCCGCCGCGCCGACGCACAGCGTCTGCGACAGCGGGGCTTCCTGACCCTGGAGCTGGATCCGGAGGGCCTCATCGCGCGGATGCGCGAGTGGACGCTGACCCGCGAGGTCGGTGTGGATGGCTCGTTCTCCGCCGAGGGCGGGCAGGAGCCAGGAGGGAACCATGGCGGGTGACGCATCGTTCGACGTGGTCTCCGAGTACGACCGACAGGAGCTCGTCAACGCCCTCGACCAGGTGCGCCGCGAGGTCCAGACGCGCTATGACTTCAAGGGGGCGACCGCGGAGCTGGAGCTGGGCAAGGACGAGGTCGTGCTCAAGGTCGACTCGGAGCTACGTGCCCAGGCCATGCGGGACCTCATCGAATCGAAGGCCGTGCGGCGCGGCCTCTCGCTCAAGCTGTTCGATTGGGGCGACGTCCAGCCTGCGGGCGGCAGCCTGCTGCGCCAGCAGATCGGGTTGCGCAAGGGCCTTCCGGAGGATGTCGCCAAGCGGATCACCAAGCTGCTGCGTGACGAGTTCCCCAAGGTCAAGGGCCAGATCCAGGGCGACGCGGTCCGAGTGACCAGCAAGAGCAAGGACGACCTCCAGAAGGTCATCGCGCGGCTGCGCGAGGACGGCGACTCCTTCCCGGTCGCCCTCCAGTTCACGAACTACCGCTGAGGTGGACCATGGTGGAGAGCCGATGGGCGCGCCTGATGGTGGGCCTGGTGGCGGTCATGATCATCCTGTCGATGGTCTGGACCACGGTGACGTCGCCCTGACCAGCGAACCGCCCGCCGACCAGACGCCACCGGCCGACGAGGCAGCGGCCCCCGACGAGGCCCCGGCCCCCCAGGCGCCACCGACCGCCGACGAGGCCCCGGCCCCCGAGGCGCCACCGGCCGCCCCCAGCACCCCATCGACTCGAACCACGGTCGCCCGACTCGTCGCACAGCGGCTTGCCGCGGCTGGCGTGCGCTATGCCTTTGGCGTGCCTGGCGAGGGGTCGATCGTCATCCCCGCGGAACTCGCCGATGCCGGAATCCGGGTCATCGCGACGCGACACGAGGGCGCGGCCTCCTTCATGGCGGCCGCGGCGGCCCAGCTGACCGGCCGACCCCAGGTGGTGTTCACGTCACGCACGCCAGGCGCCGCCAACGCGGCCATCGGAATCCATGCCGCACGGCAGGACTCGCTGCCGGTGGTGGCCCTCCTGTCGGGCGTGCGTCGCGAGCACCGGGGCCGGGAGGCGTTCCAGGAGTCCGACCTCGCGGGCGGAATCGGGTCGCTGGCTCGTTGGGCCGTGGAGCTGGAGCGGCCGGGTGACGTCGGGCGCGTGCTCGGCGAGGGCTTCCGGCAGCTGCTCGGCGGTCGTCCCGGGCCCATCGCACTGGTGCTCCCCGAGGACCTGCTGGGGAACGAGGTCCCCGCCGATGGGACCACGACGCAGCCCGCCAGCCCCGCCGCGCCCGACCGGGACGCGGTGGCCCAGGCCGTCCGCTGGCTCGCGGCCTCGCGCCGGGGCGTCATCCTGGCGGGTGGTGGCGTCTCCCGCGCGCGTGCCAGCAAGCGACTGCTCGCGCTCGCCGACGAGCTGGCCATCCCCATCGTCGCATCGTGGCGCCGTCCGGACGTGGTCCCCAACGACCATCCTGGCTATCTGGGCATGACCGGCAGCTGGGCGGCGCCCACGGTGCGCCAGCGACTCGAGGAGGCGGACGTGCTGCTCGCCATCGGGACGCGCCTCGACCAGGTCGCGACCTATGGCTATCGCATCCCGCTGCCCGCCACCCGGTTCATCCAGGTGGACCTCGAGCCCCGAGCGGGTGGGCGTGGGCTGCGTGCCCCGGACCTCGCCATCGCGACGGACGCGTCTCGCTTCCTCGACCTCGCCTGGGCGGACCTCCGGGGCAAGGTGCTCGACGCCGAGAACCGCTCCGGGCGCCCGGAGCGGGTGACCGAGGACCGGGCGCACCTGTGCTGCCCTGACGTCATGGGAGCAGAGTGGCTGGCAGGAAAAATCTGCCTGGCCTGCAGCCTGGGCAGCAGCCTGCCCAACGCTGTCATGACTATTGGACCTGGCAACGGCATGGCTCGTGCGGGCGCTGCCTGTCTCAGGCTGGGACTTCCCTGGCATGACCTGGACCATGGGCAGGGACAGCTGGCCGCACGCTGTGATTTTCAGCCCACATGACCACCGGGTCGCCGTGGGGACGGTGGCCGGGGTGATGGCCAGCGGCCGAGCTGGAGATCGCTGCTCAGAGGGTGCCAGGCCTGCCGTGTGGTCTGATGACCATGGGCTTGGCACCGTGTGATGCACTGAGACCGCCAGGGATGCCTGCATGGCTGCCTGACCTGGATCCACTGATGCAGCTGCTGGCCGTGCGGGGCAGACAGGGTGCTCCTTGGCTTCACGTTGACGGAGATGACGCAGGCCTGAGGCAGCAAGCCCTGGGAGGTGCCGGATACCTGCCAGGGTGGCACGTCCTACTGCCTGTCTGACCTGCTTTGGTGTCAATGATCACATCCAGACCCCAAAGCTGGTCGGACGCTGGGAAGTGCTGAGCCTAGCAAGAGCCTGCCACCTGTCTGGAGGTCCGATGCCTGACCACCCCTGATCACAGACTGCCCTGCTGGCACGCACCCCTGTGATGCGAGGCCTGACAGCCATGCTGATGGCCTGCCAGGCGGCCACCTGGGACTGACGGCTGACTTGACCCGGGAGGCCTGCAGCAGTGGTGCCCAGCCTGACCTGGGCGGCCAGGCCACGGACTGGTGCTGGTGACGGAGATCTGCAAGGCGCCTGGAAGCAGCCTGAGGACCTGCCACGGGGCGGCTGAGCCGGAGGACCCAAGACGGCTGCCCACGAGCCATGATGACCCCAGCCCCATCCTGGGCTCGTGGCAGCGACCGGACGGCTCCCATCGGCGCGTGCGCACCTGCTGAGAGGTGGCCCAGGGCCGCCACTGAGCCTGGACGGTCCTGGAGTCGGCCATCGATGTGGGCAGACCTGTCCAGGCAAGAGCCGCCATCATCCTGGCCTGGCCGTGCGGAGCTGTGGTCCAGGACTGCTGCCAGCCGGAGGGTCGCCGGCGGCCCCGGGCTCAGATGACCTGCTGCTGGCGGGACGGAAAGGAGGAGTCACGTGAGGCCGAGAGCCCGCCGGAGGCAGCAGACGGCGGTCCCAGGTAATCGATTGAGGCAGGCGGCGCGGGTCGGTGCTGCCCGTGCCAAGCGGCGGCGGAGCGATGCCTGAGCCGGAAGTGCTGGGGAGGTCCACAGAGGCTCGTAGGCCGCGCGCCTGGCCAAGGGCTGGTTCCGCGGCCACAGCCACGTGTGTGTCTCTCTCTCTCTCTCTCTCTTTCTTTCTTTCTCTCTCTCTCTCTCTCTCTCTCTCTCTCTGTCTGTCTCTGGGTTAGTGAGAATTCCACAGCCAGGCATCGACAGGCCATGGCGGTGACGTGCGGCCAGGGGTGCCCTGATGCTGCTCCTTGCCTGTCGGACTGACTGCCTGCTGGTGCAAGGTCCGTCAGCTATCCAGGCAGTCCATGCTCACCCAGAGGACCTGCAGCTGTGCTGGGGCCTGCACATAAGTATCTGCATTGATTAAACTTATATTCACACAGCCACAAAGGCCAGCAAATGTATCTATGCAGCCATGACCTGAGCCTCAGTTCCAGGCTGCCATGGCTGAGCTTGCAGACTAAGATGGACACTGATGACGTGGCAGAGAAAGCCAAGGACCCTGCTGGAAATGGAGGAGTCATCGCTGCTGCTGCCTTCAAGTCTCTACTGCTGCTGCTGATTAGACGGGGGACAAGGGTCTGGACTGCGCGGGAGGGTCAAGGTTGGACCTGAACTGGAAGAAGGCCCTGTCTAGAGGAAAAAAGGATGCTGAGAGTGACCCTGGATGTTTGTCTGCCTGACAGAGCCGAGCCTGATTGACGCAGTGCATTGACCCGGTGCAGTGCCATACCTGACTCAGAGCCAATCCGGATGGTGGATGATCCTGATTGGGATTGTCTGTTTGAACGCAAAGGAGCACAGTGCTGGCAGAAAGATTCCATCTGTACAGATGACTGACTGTGACGGCTGTCTGACTGCTGAGGATTTTCTGAGCGTACTGTCGTCCCGGGAATGGCCTGAGGAGACAACTGGCGGCTGCCTGCACCACGCTGTCACCTGCGTGCCCTGGACGTGGCCCAGTCATCCGTGTCCCTGAGCATCTGCGCCAGGCATGAGCACGCTGGCAGCTGCACCTGGCCTGCCAATGGTATCGCTGTTACCATCATGGACTCCCACAGTGACCGAGTGGCCCGGCCACCAGCGGCCGCCCTGGAGCGGGCTGGCGGGCTCACACCACACCTGCGCAGCCTGCCCCACGTTGACGGGTGCCCACATCAGACGGCAGGCGACACCGTCGCTGAAGCAAGGAAGGGGTCATCGCCAAGGCTGTTGCTCGGCCAAGTGCCATATCATCGTGGCCAACACTGGACCGCGGCCCCAGGTGTTACGGCTGCTCCACGGATTACCGACCACGGCCTGCAGGAGGGCCTGACCTGGCCGCCCAAGGCTGCGCGGCACGACCACTGGGACGTGGTAGCAGACACCAGCGTTGGTCCACGTGGCTGGGCTGGCTGCCTGCCGACCATCCAGCGCACATCAGCCGCAGCACCTGGGCCAACACCCGGCATCATCCACTGAGCAAGACGAATGCCGTGCGGCTGGCAGGACTGAGCCTCGACCGCACCGCTGGTTTGCCCTTACGACCCTGCCTGCTTAAAGGCTGACTGGTTTCAAGAGCAAGCATGCGCTGGCCTCATCAGGACTTGCCAAAGCAGCTGCAGGCCTGGTGCTGCGGCCTCACCTGAACACCTGCGCTGCTCGTCGGTCATCCAGTCGATGACCCTGGACGCACCATCGCCTGATCGTCCTGGAGACCGCCTGCCTGCAGTACGCCGTCCTCGAGTGCCGCCGGCCGCCGAGCGCCTGATTCCTGGCCGCCGACGCCTGGTGCAAGGACGGCTGCGCCTGCGCTGGAGCCGCCTGGACGGCAAGCAGCGAGCGCCTGGCGGTGGCGAATACCGCGCCGAGACGGCCATCTCGGCAACCAGTGGGACCCAGCCGCGAAATGGCCAGTTCCATCTCGACCTCGCTTCGCCCTCGAGGTCGGCCTGCTGCTGCTGGCGGCGCATGCATGGCGTCGTCACGAGCTACCAGCAGGTGGCCGCCAGCGCCACCGCGATCGCGCCACTGGCGCGCGACGCCTACGTGGTGCTCGACGAGGTCCACCACGCCGGCGACGACCGAGCGTGGGGCGAGGCGCTCCGCGTGGCGTTCGGCGGCTCGGCGCGTCGGCTGGCGCTGTCGGGGACGCCCTTCCGGTCGGACACGCGCGCCATCCCGTTCGTGCGCTACGAGGCGCTGGAGGCCGTCCCCGACTTCGAGTACGGCTATGGCGACGCGCTCCGGGACGGCCGCGTGGTGCGTCCCGTCTACTTCCCGCGCACCGGCGGGCAGATGGAGTGGCAGGCACCCGACGGCGAGGTGCACGAGGCAAGCTTCGACGACCCGCTGACCGCGCAGCTGGCCAACCAACGGCTGCGCACGGCGCTGTCGGTCGATGGCGACTGGATGCCCACGGTGCTGGGCGAGGCGGTGTCGCGGCTCGAGGAGGTCCGGCGCCACCAGCCCGACGCGGGCGGGCTGGTCATCGCCATCGACCAGGACCATGCGCGGGGCGTGGCCGGGATCCTCGAACGCACGTTCCGCCAGCGCCCTGTCGTGGTCACCTCGGACGACCCGGAGTCATCGGCTCGGATCGCCCGCTTCGCCGACTCCGACGACCGCTGGCTGGTCGCCGTCCGGATGGTCTCCGAGGGCGTCGACATCCCGCGGCTGCGGGTGGGCGTGTACGCCACGGTGACCACGACCGACCTGTTCTTCCGCCAGGCGGTCGGCCGGTTCGTGCGCTGGGTGCCGGGCGTCCGCGACCAGCGCGCGTGGCTGTACATCCCCGACGACCCACGCCTGCGGCTGCGTGCCGCCACCATCGCGGAGCTGCGGCGGCACTCGCTGCGCCGGGACGGCCGGTGGGGCGAGGCCGACCCGGACCAGGAACGGCTGCCGCCCGCCCCCTTCGACCGGGGCGCGGAGCAGCTGTCCATGTTCGAGGCGCTGTCCGCGACGCCCATGGCGGGCTCGGCAGGCTGGCAGCCGTGGCTGGAGCACCTTCCCGACGACTGGGAGGACGGACCCGACGCCACCATCGAGGTGGACCTGGCACCCCCTCCCCCGGTGCAGGGCGTGGGGGCCTCCCCCGCCCTGGCGGGTCGCACGCGGCGCCAGGAGAAGGACGCCCTCCGGCTCGCCAACGCCAACGGCGTGCGGGACATCGCACGCGTCACGGGGCTGTCCCACGCGGCCATCAACGGCCAGCTCAACCGGGCGGTGGGCATCCGGAGCATCGACGGCGCGACCGCGGAGCAGCTGGAGGCGCGTCTGCGCGCGGCGGACCGCTGGTTCGAGCGAGAGTCGCGCGGCTGAGGTCCCAGCCGCGCGGCTGACGACTCAGCCGCGCGTCGGCCGCAGGAGGATCGCCGCCCAGGCGATCGGCGGCAGCGGCACCACCAGCCGGCCATCCCGCAGCGTGACCCCCTCCAGCGGACGCGCCGCGACCACGTCCGGTGCGTCCGCGGCGTTCCGGGCGGCTGGGTCGGGGTGATGCACCACGTGCGCCTCGACGACCCGGTGGCCGGGGTACGCGCGCAGGTCGAGGTCGAGAGCCACCGGGGCATCCGGGTCACGTGCCACGGCGAGGATCGCCAGGGATCCGTCGACCGGGTCGCTGGTGGCCACGGCATCCATCACCCGGACGTCGCCGTGCCGTGACGTCTCCATCGTGGGGCCGTCGAGGTCCAGCCGCAGGGCGACGCCCCGCGCCAGCCGCGCCGCCAGCGCGAACGGATGGAACGTGGACTGGCGCCAGGCGGGCCCGCCGGTCTCGGTTGCGATGGGTGCGATGACGTTGACGAGCTGGGCCAGGCACGCGACGTCCAGCCGGTCGGCATGACGCAGAATCGAGATGAGCAGCGCACCCAGGGTCACCGCGTCCGCCGCGGTGTAGCGGTCCTCGGCGAGCGGTGGGGCGACCGGCCATCGCTGCGGGTCGCGCGTCTCGGAGCGCCGCTGGAAGTCGGCCATGTACCACACGTTCCACTCGTCCAGGGACAGGCCGATGCGGCGTGTGCCGCCCACCGCCGCCCCGACCTCGGCCGTGATGGACGCGACCTGGTCGATGAAGCGGTCCAGCTCGATGCCCGCCGCCAGGCACGAGGCCAGGTCGAGCGCCTCGGGGTCGTGGTACAGGTGCAGCGACAGCAGGTCCACCTGGTCCCAGACCTGCTCCAGCACCGTGCGCTCCCACTCGCCCATGGTGGGCATGCCGGGCCCTGAGCTGCCGCACGCCACGAGCTCCAGCGTGGCATCCAGCATCCGCATCGCGCGCGCCGTCTCGGCGGCCTTCCGGCCGTACTCCGCGGCGGTCAGATGCCCCAACTGCCATGGGCCGTCCATCTCGTTGCCCAGGCACCACAGTCGGATGCTATGGGGCTCGGCCGAGCCGTTGGCGACGCGCCGGTCGGAGAGCGTGGTGCCGCTCGGGTGGTTGGCATACTCCAGGAGCCCCAGCGCGGCCTCGATGCCACGGGTGCCCAGGTTCACCGCCAGCATCGGCTCCACATCCGCGAGCCTGGCCCACGCGATGAACTCGTCCACGCCGAACGCGTTGGGCTCGGTCGAATGCCACGCGAGGTCGAGCCGACGCGGCCGCTCCCCCACCGGCCCCACGCCGTCCTCCCAGCGGTAGCCCGACACGAAGTTGCCGCCCGGGTAGCGCACGACCGTGACCCCCAGCTCCCGGACCAGGGCCAGCACGTCGCCACGGAAGCCGTGCGCATCCGCGGTGGGATGACCGGGCTCGTACAGCCCGCCATACACCGCTCGGCCCATGTGCTCCACGAACGAGCCGAACAGACGCCGCGACACGGGCCCGATGACGTCCGTCGGTTCGACGTGCCCATGGCACACGCGCATGGTGCGGTCCCTACCCGGCAGCCTCGACCATGGGCTTCACCACGCGCGCGAGCGTCTCGAGCGTCTCCAGGTCGTACGGCGCGGGGAGCTCGCAGATGAAGGTGCGGAAGCCGACCCGCGCGTAGTCGGCCATGACTCCGGCGATGGACTCGGGGGTGCCGGTCCAGAACGTGTCGTCATCCGCGACGTCCGCACGGGTGAGGTGGTTGGTGGCGAGCCGCCCGTCGAGCACGCGCTCGGCCTCCGCCAGGGTGGGCCGAATGGTCACCTTGCAGCCCACCGTGCGCTCGATCGCATCCGGGTCGCGGCCGACCGCCGCGCACAGCGACCGGAGCAGCAGGTCGCGCTCGTGGAGCTCCTCGGGCGAGCCGAACGCGTTCCACAGGTCGGCGTGCCGCGCCACGATCGGCAGCGTCTTCCGGGGCCCCGAGCCACCGATCATGATGGGCAGCCGCGGCTGGACCGTGGGCGGCAGGAGACGCAGGCCGGAGAACGCGTAGCGGCCGCCCGCGGGGCTGGTCACGCTCCGGCCGTCGAGCAGGTCGCGGATGGCCGGGACCGCCTCCGCGAGCCAGTCGAGGCGCTCGCCGAAGCCGCCGCCGAAGTCGAGCCCGACAGCCGCGTGCTCGTCGTCGAACCAGGCGCCGCCCAGGCCCATGATCGCCCGACCCCCGCTCACGTGGTCGAGCGTGAGGATGCTGCGGGCCACCAGGCCGGGGTTGCGGAAGGTGTTGGCGCCCACCAGCAGACCGAGCTTGGCGCGTGTCGTGGCGACCCCCAGCGCACCGAGGGCGACATAGCCCTCCCAGATGGGCTGGTCGACATCCCCGAAGATGGGCAGCAGGTGGTCCCAGGTCCAGATGTGGTCGAAGCCGAGCTCGTCGGCGCGTCGGGCGGCCTCGAGGAAGGCCGGCCAGTCGGACGACTGGCTCCACAGGCAGACGCCGAGGCTGATCCGCCCCATCAGGTCATCCCTCCGCTGGGTCGGCGTCGGCCGGCGCCGGACCGGTGGACGACCGTACCACGAGGGTTGGCTGGAGCACCGGGTGGGCGCGGGCGTCCACACCCCGCGGCGCGTCGCCGTCGAGCACCAACGCGACGGCGCGCGCCACCATCTCCCGCACGGGCATCCGGACCGTGGTGAGGGCCGGGATCGCAGCGGCCGCGAAGGGGATGTCGTCGAACCCGGTGACGGACAGGTCGTCGGGCACCCGGAGACCGAGCTGATGCACGCCGTGGAGCACGCCCAGGGCCAGGACGTCGGTCGAGGCCACGATGGCACTGGGCGGACGGTGCGCGCCCAGGAGCCGCGCGGACGCCGCGATGCCAC
This sequence comes from Chloroflexota bacterium, assembly GCA_046328155.1. Taxonomy (GTDB): domain Bacteria; phylum Chloroflexota; class Limnocylindria; order Limnocylindrales; family CSP1-4; genus JAFMJV01. The sequence continues at coordinate 96,108 of JAXLXC010000004.1, read as the reverse complement.
CCGCGAGGTCGTTGGGCACCAGCTCCACGACGGCCTCCTCCCCTCTCGCGGCCTGGGACGCCCGGTACGCCTCCTCGCGATCGCGGATGTCGCCCAGGCGGCGCCCGGCCACGAACGCGATGCGTCGATGGCCAAGCCCGGCGAGGTGCGCCAGCACCGCCTCGACGCCGGTACGGTTGTCGACGTCGACCGAGGGGATGTCGGACGCGCTCGCGCCCTGCCACAGGGCGACCACGGGCATGCTCTCGGTGCGCAGGTCATCGATGAGGCGCGGCTGGTCGCGCATGTCGCCGAGCAGGATGAGCCCGTCGCAGTGGCGCGCCTCCACGACGCCCCACAGCTCGATCGCCTCGTGCGCCCGCCCATGGGCATGGCCCAGCACCACGTTGTAGCCCCGCCGCGCGGCCTCGATGGAGACGGCCTCGATGGCACCCGAGAAGAAGGGGTCGAGGATGTCGCGCACGATGACCCCCAGCAGCATCGTGCGGGCGCCCCGGAGGCCCCGCGCCAGCGGGTTGGGCCGGTAGCCCAGCCGACGCGCGGTCTCCAGCACGCGCTCCCGCGTCTCGGCGGCGATGGGCACGACCGTGCGGGTGCCGGTGAGCACCCGCGACACCGTGCTCTGCGAGACCCCGCTGGCGACGGCGACGTCGCGCATGGTCGCGACCTGCTGGCGCGCCGGGCTGCCCGGCGCCTCGGGCTCCATGTCCACGGGCTCGACGCGCCGGCTCATCCCTTGACCGCCCCGGACATGAAGCCCCGCACGTAGTACCGCTGGAGCAGCAGGAACAGGATGACGCACGGCACGGCCATGACCATCACGCCGGCCTCGGTCGCGCCGTAGTCGATGATGCCCATCGTCTGCTGGCGCAGGGTGGCGACGGCGAGGGGCAGCGTCGCCTGGGCGCTCCCGGTGAGCAGGATGAGCGGCGCGAAGAAGTCGTTCCACGCGGCCAGGAACGCGAACAGCCCCACCGTGATGAGCCCCGGCACGACCGCCGGCAGCAGGATCCGTCGGAGCGCCCCAAACGTGCCGCAGCCATCGACCAGCGCTGACTCCTCCAGCTCGCGGGGCACCGTCTCGAACGAGATGCGCATCATGAACGTCGCGAACGGCAGCTGGAACATCGTCAGCACCATGGCCAGCCCGAGCAGCGAGTTCTGGAGCCCGAGCTGGTTGAGCAGCACGAACAGCGGGATGAGCAGCGTCGCATACGGGACCATCAGGATGGCCAGGGTGAGCAGGAACAGCGCGTTCTTGCCCGGGAAGTCGAAGCGCGCGAAGGCGTAGCCGCCCAGCAGCGACACGCTCAGCGTGAGCATCACCGTGAGCACGGACACGACCGTGCTGTTGAGCACGAACTGGCCCAGGCCCGCACCCCAGTGGAGCAGCGTCTCGTAGTTGCCCAGGCCATACCCGAAGGTCTGGTTGGTGCCGGCCTGGGGGCTCACGGACGCGATGGCGCTCCATGCCAGCGGGAACAGGAAGATGATCGCCAGCCCCCCGGTCAGCACGTAGAACGGCGTGCGCCCGAAGGGCCCTCGGGCGGCTCGGTCGGGCTCGATCGGGTGCGTGGTCATGCCTGCTCGCCGCGCAGGAACCGGAACTGGAAGGCGTTGAGCAGCAGCAGCGTGGCCAGGACCAGGATCGAGAGCGCGGCCGCCGTGCCCAGGTTCTGGCGCTGGAAGGCCTCGCGATAGATGAGCGAGACGACCGTGATGGTGCTGTTGTCCGGGCCGCCGTGGGTCAGGATGTAGAACTGGTCGAACGCGAGGAGCGACCCCGTGACGCACAGGATGAGCGCCAGCGCCAGTGACGGCCGCAGGAGTGGCAGCGTGATGTGGCGCAGCATCGAGCGTCGGCTGGCGCCGTCGATGGACGCCGCCTCGTAGACCTCGAACGGGATGGCCTGGAGGCCGACCAGCAGGATGAGCATGTAGAACCCGGCGTACTTCCAGACGATGAGGAAGGTGGTCGACAGCAAGGCGCTGAACGACGTGCCCAGGAACGCGATGGGGTCCGAGATGAGCCCCACCGACTGCAGCATCGGGCTGACCGGGCCGATGGCTGGCGAGTAGAAGCCCCAGAACAGGAGTGCCGCGGAGGCGAGCCCCACGGCCACCGGGAGCAGGAACACCGTGCGCAGCATGCCCACCCATCGTCCGGTCTCCTGGACCAGCAGCGCCAGCCCCAGGCCAAGGCCGATGAGCAGGACCGTCACCAGGACGGTGTACTCGATGGTGAACACCACGGCGGGCAGGAACAGGGAGTTGCCCGAGATCGCGGCGTAGTTGTCGGGCAGGTTGATGCCCCGGTCACCCGCCAGCAGCTTCCAGCTGCTGGCCGACATCTGGGCCACGAGTGCCAGCGGGGTGAGGAAGAAGACGACCACGAACCCGAGCGTGGGCAGCGCGTAGGCGATGCCCAGCAGTCGGCGGGACACCCACCATCCCGGCCAACGCGTGCTGCCCAGGGCGGAGGGTGTCGTGGCGGTCGTCATCTCGGTGCGGGTGGGGCATGCCGGCGGTCGGGGGGACCCGCGTCAGCATGCCCCATGGGTTCAGGGACCGTCAGGGCTGCAGCGACGCGTTGATGGCGTCGTTGTCGGCGTCGATCTTGCTGGCGTCACCGAAGACGGCGTCGCGGAGCAGGATCAGCCACGGCCCGTTGGGGTCGTTGAAGGTCTGGCCGAAGTTGAGCGCGAACGGGGTCTGGCCCTTGGCGCCGATGCTGTTGAACAGCACCAGGCGCGGGTCGGCCGAGCTGAACTCATTGTCCGCGAGGTCGACCCGGGACACGACGTTGCCGCCCTTGGCGACCACGTCCACCTGGGCCGCCTCGCTCTCCAGCCATGCCAGGAAGTTCCACGCCTGGTCGACGACCTTGCTGTCCTTGGACACGCCGATCGAATCGCCGCCCACGAAGGTGGACTCGCCGCCGTTGACGCCCTTGATGGATGCCACGCCGATGTCCTCGTCCTTGAGCGCGTCGTTGGCGAGGCCGGTCAGGCTTGCAGGCATGGGCTGGATGCCCACGGTCCCCTTGCCGAAGTAGCTGGTCCACGTCGGGCCGGCCTCGTTCTGGGAGTCGGGCATCAGGATGGTGCCGTCCTCCACCATGGTCCGGAACGCAGCATAGATCGCCTTGTTCTCGTCGCTGTTGAGGTACGACTCGGTGCCGTCGGGGTTCATGACGGCCTGGCCGTCTGCCCAGGCGATGGGCCACCACGTGAACACGTTGCAGCCACCGCAGTTGCCGCCGAAGAACGAGCCGCTCACGCCATTGCCCAGCTTGGCCACGGCCTGCGCGTCGGCCACGAAGTCAGCGAGGGTCGTGGGCGCCTGCTCGGGATCGAGGCCTGCCTGGCGGAACAGCTCCTTGTTGTACATCCACACCGACAGGTCCACGACGAACGGCAGGCCGTACTGCTTGCCGTCCCAGGTGGATGCCGCGATGTGCGCCGGCGCGATGAGGTCCTTGTAGGGCAGCGCCGTGATCTTGTCGGTCAGGTCGGTGAACAGCCCCTGCGAGGTCCAGTTGGGCATGAACACCACGTCCGCCGAGAACAGGTCGGGCAGGCCGCCCGCGGCAGCCGCCGCGCCGACCTTGGTCTGGTAGTCGTCCGTGGGGACGATGGTCAGGTCGATCTGGTTCTGATGGCTCGCGTTGTAGGCATCGACCAGGGCCTGGGCACGCGCCTCGGTGGCCGCTCGCGACCACATGGTGAGGTGGGTGCCGTCGTCGACGCCGATGCCCACGCCGTCCTTTGCCGGGTCCGGCGACTGTGCCGCGGCGGGAAGGCCCGTCGCCAGCAGCCCGGCCGCCAGGACGCCGACGGCCGCCAGCGAGGCACCTGTGCGCGTTCTCGGATGACCCATCACCCGTACTCCTCCGATCGTGCTCGCGTCAGCCGCGAGCAGCTTCCAGTGGGCCGACCCGCCAGCCGCCAAAGCAATGCAAGCGAGTGCCTGCATAGGATTGCACAACGCGATACCATGCTGTCAAGGGACGTTCGGCAGGGGTCGCGGGTCGCAGCCCGGCCATTGGCAGCGAATCGCATCGAGGAGGGTTGGCGCGCATGGGCGTGCACGCGCAGGTCATGCCAACGCCGGGCAGGGCGACCCGCTCGCCGCTCGATGCCGCGGCCGTGGCGATCGATGGCGGCCTATGGGCGGATCGGCTGGCCACGGTGCGCGATCGCTCCATCCCTCACGGGCACGCGATGCTCGAGGCGTCCGGTGCGCTGGGCAACCTGCGCCATGCGGCGCGCGGCTCGGGGCGCTACGTCGGGGGCCTCGATGACGCCGGCATCACGTTCCCGTTCCTGGACTCCGACGTGTACAAGTGGCTCGAGGCGGTCGGGTGGCAGCTGGGCCGGGCGCCCTCCGCGACCATCGCGGCGATGGCGGACGAGGCCATCGACCTCGTCGTCCGGGCGCAGGCCGCCGATGGCTACGTCAACTCCTTCGTCCAGCTCTCCGGGCGGGAGCGATGGTCGGACCTCCAGTGGGGCCACGAGCTGTACTGCATCGGCCATCTGGTCCAGGCAGCGGTCGCCTGGCACCGAGCGCTCGACGACGACCGGCTGCTCAGGGTCGCGGTGCGTGCCGCCGACTGCGTGGCGCGGGCGTTCCTCGGGGACGGCGGCGTCGAGGGCGTGGACGGGCACCCGGAGATCGAGATGGCCCTCGTGGAGCTGTCCCGCTGCACCGGCCAGGAGCGCCACCTGGCACTCGCTCGCGAGCTGCTCGGGCGTCGCGGCCACGGGTCGCTGGGCGAGGGTCGCTTCGGATCCGACTACTGGCAGGACCGGGTCCCGGTCCGCGACGCGCCCGCGGTCACGGGCCATGCCGTCCGCCAGCTGTACCTCGAGTGCGGCGCGGTCGACATCGCGGTCGAGACGGACGACGCCGCCCTGCTCCATGCCGTCACCCGGCGCTGGGAGGAGATGCAGGCGACCCGCACGTACCTCACGGGCGGCGTGGGCGCCCACCATCGCGACGAGGCGTTCGGGGCTGCCTGGGAGCTGCCGCCGGACCGTGCCTACACCGAGACGTGCGCCGCGATCGCCGCCGTGATGCTCGGCTGGCGGCTGCTGCTGGCCACCGGCGACGAGCGGTACGCGGACGCCATCGAGCGCACCCTGCTCAACGCGGTGCTGCCGGGGCTGTCCGCCGATGGGCAGGCGTTCCTGTACGTCAACCCGCTCCAGTGGCGGGACGCCGGGGACCAGGCGCGGCGGCCCGTGCGCAGGCCGTGGTACCCCTGCGCGTGCTGCCCGCCCAACATCATGCGCGTCGTCTCGAGCATCGAGCAGCTGCTCGCCTCCACGGACGCGACGGGCCTCCGGCTCCACCAGTACGCCGCCGGCACCCTGTCGGTGCCGCTGGGCGACGGCACGGCGAGGCTGCGGATCGGGACCGACTATCCCTACCGGGGCGACGTCACGATCGACGTGCTCGAGGCACCCACGGGGACCTGGGACCTCGGCCTGCGGGTCCCGGCCTGGGCGGGCTCCGCGTCGCTGAGCGTCAACGACCACCCTGCCGAGGTCCTGCGACGGCCGGGCGGCCTGTCCATCTCCCGAGGCTGGCGGGCGGGCGACCGGGTTCGGCTCGCGCTCCCCGTCGCGCCGCGGCTCACGGCGCCCGACCCCCGCATCGACGCGGTCCGGGGCTGCGTCGCGGTGGAGCGTGGGCCGCTGGTCTACTGCCTCGAGGGGGCCGACCTGCCCACGGGCGTCGAGCTGGCTGACGTCGCGCTCGACACCCAGGTGCCTCCTCGCGACCAGGGCGAGCACGTGGTGGGCGTGCCGGCGGTGGAGGTCGCGCTGTGCCATCGACCGCGGGCGATCGACGGGTGGCCCTATCGGCCGCTGGACGCCCGGGAACCGGACGCGCCGGACGGGCGGCTGCGCGTCGGGATCGGCCCATACGCCGGCTGGGCCGAGCGCGAGCCGAGCCCGATGCGCGTCTGGGTCCACCGATGCATCGGTCAAGGCATCGGCTGGCCCGCATGATATGACTGACCCGTACGCGGACATCCGCGACGCCGCCACCGCGGCCTGCCACGCCATCGCGCGGGCGGGGCTCGTGCTGCTCGCGTTCGGCAACGCGAGCGCCGTCGACCGGGCGCGGGGCGTGTTCGCCATCAAGCCCAGCCCAGGATGCCCTGCGCGACCCTGCGGCCGAGCAGTGCGTCGTGGTCGCCATCAATGACGGCGCCATCGTGGCGGGCGACCTGCGGCCGTCGAGCGACGAGCCGACGCATCCGGCTGCTCTATCAGCGTCTCCCGGGCATCAGGGCGTGGTCACACGCACTCGGTGCACGCCACCGCCTGGGCGCAGGCGGGGCGCGCCATCCCGTGCCTGGGCACCACGCATGCGGACCACTTCCGGGGCGCGGTGCCCGTGACCCGGGCGCTCACCGAGGCCGAGCTGGACGACGCCTACGAATGGAACACGGGGGTGGCCATCACCGAGCTGTACGGCGAGGATGGGCTCGACCCGGCCGAGGCGCCCGGGGTCCTGGTGCGATCGCATGGCCCCTTCGTGTGGGGCCGCGACGCCGCCCAGGCGGCGATGCACGCGGAGGCCGTGGAGACGCTGGCCCTGATGGCTGCCACGACCCTTGCCATCGCCCCTGCGACGCCGCCCATCGGGGAGCGGCTGACTGCGCGACACTTCGACCGCAAGCATGGCCCGCGCGCGTACTACGGGCAGCGAACGGAGGTCGAGGGATGACGGGGATTCGCACGGCGGTCGGCGTGGACTTCGGGTCGGAGTCCGCCCGGGCCGTGCTGGTGGACGTGGCCACGGGGCGCGAGCTCGCCTCGGCCGTGGCGTCGTTCGCGCATGGGGTGATCGAGGACGCGCTCCCCGACGGCGGCGCCCCCCTCCCCGCCGACTGGGCGCTCCAGGACCCCGACGACTACGTGGCCTCGCTGGGCGCGACGGTCCGGGAGGTGCTGCGGACGAGCGGCGTGGACCCCGCCGACGTGGTCGGCGTCGGCATCGACTTCACGGCGTGCACCATGCTCCCCACCACCGCCGACGGCACGCCTCTGTGCCGGCTGCCCGAGCTGCGGTCCGAGCCGCACGCGTGGGTCAAGCTGTGGAAGCACCATGCGGCGCAGCCCGAGGCGGACCGGATCAACGCGCTCGCCGCCGAGCGGGGCGAGCCATGGCTGCCGCGCTACGGTGGCCGGACCTCGTCGGAGTGGTTCCTGGCCAAGTCGCTCCAGATCCTCGACGAGGCCCCAGCGGTGTACGCCGCGGCGGATCGGCTCATCGAGGCCACCGACTGGGTGGTCTGGCAGCTCACCGGGATCGAGACGCGGAACAGCTGCACCGCGGGCTACAAGGCGCAGTGGTCGCGGCGCGATGGGTTCCCGAGCGCCGACTACCTGGGCGCCCTGGACCCGCGCTTCGCGGACCTCGTGGACACCCGGATGTCGCGCGACGTCCGGGCCATCGGGGAGCGAGCCGGGGTCATCAGCGCCGAGGCCGCGGCCTGGACCGGGCTGCGGCCGGGCACCCCGGTCGCCATCGCCAACGTCGATGCCCACGTGTCCGTGCCCGCCTGCGGCGTCACGACCCCCGGCACGCTCGTCGCGGTCATGGGCACGAGCACCTGCCACCTGGTCCTGTCCGCGGACGAGCGGGTGGTACCCGGTGCGTGCGGCGTGGTGGAGGACGGGATCATCCCTGGGCTGTTCGGCCACGAGGCGGGGCAGGCCGCGGTGGGCGACCTGTTCGGCTGGTGGGCCCGCCAGGTGGGCGGCGGCACCGACCTGGGGCGGACCCACGCGGAGCTGGAGGCGGCCGCGGCCACGCGCCGACCGGGCGAGACCGGCCTCGTGGCGCTCGACTGGTGGAACGGCAACCGGTCCATCCTGGTCGATGCCGAGCTCACCGGGCTGCTGCTGGGGGCGACCCTCGCCACGACCCCCGGCGACGTCTACCGCGCGTTGTTGGAGGCGACCGTCTTTGGCACCCGGGTCATCGTCGAGGCGTTCGAGGGCGCGGGCGTGGCCGTCGACCGGATCGTGGCGGGTGGCGGTCTCCCCTACCAGAACCGGCTGCTGATGCAGCTCACCGCGGACATCACCGGGCACGAGGTGCGCATCGCGGGCACCAACCAGGCGGGCGCCCTCGGGGTCGGCCATGTTCGGCGCGGTCGCCGCGGGTGCTGCGGCCGGCGGCTACGACACCATCACCGATGCGGCTGCGCATATGGCGCACCTGGGACCAGACGCATCGCCCGGCGACCGGGGACCGCGCGGCCTGGGACGAGGCCTACGGCCTGTATCGGGAGCTCCACGACGCGATGGCGCGGCAGGATTCGGTGATGCGCCGCCTGCGCGCGCTCCAGACCCGCACACGCTCGGAGGTCCCAGGGGCGAGATGACGAAGGCGTTCGCGGAGGCCGCGGTCTGGTTCGTCACCGGCAGCCAGCATCTCTACGGCGCAGAGGCGCTGCGCCGGTCGCCGACGATGCCGCCGCCATCGCCCATGGGCTCGACGCGGCGGAGGCGCCTCGATGCGATGCTCGGCCAGGCGGTGCCGACCCCGATGGCATCCGCAGGCTGCTGGAGGCCGCGGACGCCGACCAGGCCTGCATCGGGGTCGTCGCCTGGATGCACACCTTCTCCCCCGCCAAGATGTGGGTCGCGGGGCTGCGGTCGCTGCGCAGCCCGCCTCGCCACCACCACACGCAGCTCGAGGCCGAGGCTGCCGTGGGCCACCATCGACATGAATTCCGCCAGACCTCAACCGGTCCGGCGCATGGCGACCGCGAGTTCAGCTACATGCTGACCCGGCTGCAGGTCGCGGACGGCCGTGGTCAACCGCGAGACCCCGTGGCGGCCCGGCTGGGTGACTGGGCGCGCGCCGCCGGCGAGGTCGCCGAGGCGCGCCGGCTCCGGGTCTGCCGCTTCGGCGACAACATGCGCCAGGTGGGCGTCACCGAGGGCGACAAGACCGAGCTGCAGGTCCGCCTTGGCGTGTCGGTCGATGGGTGGGGCGTCCAACGAGCTGGTGAGAGCCATGCGTGCCGCGTCGCAGGAAGATGTGGACGCGGTGATCGCGGACTGCCTCGAACGCTATGACGTCGTCCCGGAACTCCTGCGGCCGGGGAGCCGCGACGCCTCCCTGCGCAGCAGTCCGCGGCCATCGAGGTGGGGCTCCGGACCCTCCTCGAACGGGGCGGCTACCACGCCTTCACAGCCCGGACACCTTCGAGGACCTCGGCGGACTGCCCCAGCTCCCGGGGCTCGCGGTCCAGCGGCTCATGGCGGACGGGTACGGATTCGGCGGCGAGGGCGATTGGAAGACCTCGACGCTGGTGCGACTGCTCAAGGTCATGGCGACCGGGCTACCCGGTGGCACGTCGTTCATGGAGGACTACACCTACCACCTCGCCGGCGCACGACCCAGGATCCTGGGTGCCCACATGCTGGAGGTGTGCCCGTCGATCGCCGCTGACCGGCCCACCTGCGAGATCCATCCCCTGGGCATCGGTGGCAGGGCGGATCCGGTGCGACTCGTGTTCACGTCCCGTCCTGGGCCCGGCGTGGTGGTGGGCATGGTGGACCTGGGTGACCGGCTGCGGCTGGTCGCCAACGAGGTCGACCTGGTGGACCCCGACGCGCCGCTGCCCAGGCTGCCCGTCGCGCGGGCCGTGTGGGAGCCACGCCCGGACCTGCGCACGTCCGCCACGGCATGGCTGCTCGCGGGCGGGCCGCATCACACGGCCTTGTCGGTGGGTCTGTCCAGCGACGTGGTCCGCGACTTCGCGCGGTTGGCGGGCATCGAGCTGGTGCTCATCGACGGGGCGACCACGGTGCGCGCCGCCGAGGATGCCTACGCCCGCGAGCTGCTCGCCTGAGGGGGCCTGGCCCGCAGCAGCACCGCGGACCGTCGGACGGGGACGCCCAGGCGCTTGGCCATGGCCGGATCGGTTCGCGCCGTCACTGGACGCCGCCGCCCACGATGGGCTCGTCGAGGACCACCTGGGTGCTGTAGAGCTGCGCGATGGCGATGCACACGTCGACGCCCGGCCGCGTGCCGGTCTGGAGGGTGATGACCGGGGCACCCTCGCTCGTGTCCACGGTGACGCCAGCGAGCCCGTAGCAGCTGTCGGCGCCGCTCCAGAAGTAGACGGTCAGCGTCCGACCGTCCGGCCCCACCGAGATGTGGTCCCAGGGCGTGTCGATGATGTCGTCGAGGCCGTCCTCCGGCGTGACGGGCGTCGCGCCGTCACCGAACGGCACCTCCGGGCTCTCGCCGGGCTCCCCGAACTCGCCGCCCGGCTCGCCGGGGATGCCCGGGTCGATGGTCAGGCCTGGGTCGGGGGTCATGGTCGGGTCGTCCTGCGCCACGGCCGGCACGCCGGCCACGAGGGACAGCAGCAGCGCCAGGCTCGTCAGGGCGATGGCGGGTCGGAGCCCGCGGCGGGGGGTTCGTGACATGGTCGTCCTCCGTGTGGGTCGGGCAGGGGTGACGTCAGCGTCCAGCATGACGCCTTGCCGCGGAGACGGCCGGTGGCGCCTGCCGGTTCCCGTGCCCGCCGGTCGGAGCCTCAGCCGGCCACCGGCAAGCCGGCGCGCGCAGCCGCCGCCCGGAGCTCGCCCGCCAACGAGGGCACCACGCGCCCGGTGATCCGCACGTCGCTGGCGCGGTAGTCGATCTCGACGGTGCCCCGCTCCCGGACCCGGGCCAGCAGCTCCCCCTCCGCGTAGGGCAGCGTCACGTCGACCTCCTCCCACAGCTCCGCGAGCAGCGTCGCGAGCCGGAGCCGCACCAGGTCGAGGCCGTAGCCCGTGGCCGCGGAGGCCAGGACGGCACCCTCCACGATGGGTGTGGGCGCCGAATCGGGGCCGCCGTCCATCACCAGGTCCGCCTTGTTGAGCACCACCAGACGCGGCTTGTCCCCGGCGCCCAGCTCGTCGAGCACCTGTTGCACCGTCCGCCGGTGCTCGGGTGCGTGCCGGTCCGAGGCATCGACCACCTCGAGCAGCACCTCGGCGCGGACGACCTCCTCGAGCGTGGCCCGGAAGGCGTCCACCAGCTGGTGCGGCAGCTTGTGGATGAAGCCCACGGTGTCGGTCACGATGGCCGACTGCCCGTCGCCCAGCTTGACCGCGCGGCTGGTGGGGTCGAGCGTGGCGAACAGCCGGTCCTCGGCCTTCGCCGCCTCCTGCCCCGACAGCGCGTTGAGCATCGAGCTCTTGCCGGCGTTGGTGTAGCCCACGATGGCCACCGTGGGCACCAGACGCCGGTCGCGGGCGCGGGATGCGGTCTCGCGCTGCTGGCGCACCTGCTCCACGCGCTCCTTGAGCTTGGCGACCTTGGCCCGGATGATCCGGCGGTCGGTCTCCAGCTGGCTCTCGCCCGGGCCCCGGGAGCCGATGCCGCCCTGGGTCCGCGACAGGTGCGTCCACAGCCGGGTCAGGCGGGGCAGCTGGTACTCCAGCTGGGCGAGCTCCACCTGGAGTCGCCCCTCGTGGGTCCGGGCGTGCTGCGCGAAGATGTCGAGAATGAGGCCGCTCCGGTCGAGCACCTTGACCCCCAGCAGCTCCTCGAGCGCCTTCTGCTGCATCGGCTTGAGCTCGTCGTCCGCGATGAGCAGCGTGAGGCCGGTCTCCGCCTTGGCGGCCACCAGCTCCTGCGCCTTGCCCTTGCCGAGGTACCAGTTGGGGTCGATGTGACGCCGGTTCTGCCACTCGGCGCCCACGACGTCCGCCCCGGCGGTGTCCGCGAGGCTCGCCAGCTCGGCGAGGGAGTCCTCCGCGGTCCAGCCGGCGTCGTCGCCGGTGTCGACGGCGATGAGGAAGGCCCGTTCCACGGGCGGGGCGAGGTCGATGACGTCCTTGGGCACGTGTTCAGGATACCCGTGGTGGTCCTGCGGTGACCCGCGCGAGCAGGGATGCCGCGGTGGCATGCTCCCAGTCGGCCTCCACCCACCACGTCGCGCCTGCCTCGGCGTAGGGCCGCGCCGCGGCCGTGGCGGCTTCGGCATCCGGGGCGCTCGTGCCCTGCACCACGACCTCGAACGGCCCTGACCGGCCCGCCGCGCCTCGGGCGTCCCGGAGATGCCGCGCGGCGGCCCGGACCTCGTCGACGTCGCTGGTCTGGAGGATCGCGCCGTCCCAGCGCGCAGCCCGCGCCATCGAGCGGTCGCTGGGCCAGCGGACCGCGACCCACACCGGGATGCGCGGTCGCTGCACGGGTCGGGGGGCGAAGCGCATCGGTCCCACGTCGTAGTGCGGGCCATGGTGCTCGAACGGCTCCCCGGACCACAGGCCGTCGAGGATGGCGAGCGTCTCGTCGAGGATCGCGGCCCGGGCCTTGGTGTCGGTCGTCTCGCCCACCGAGCCGAACCCCACGTCGTCGAGCGCGCCCAGGCCGACCGGCACCACCAGCCGGCCGCGCGACAGGTGGTCGATGGTCATCGCCTCGCGCGCCAGCTTCCACGGCCGCCGACGGGTGGGCGCGAACACGATGGCGCCCAGGGTGGCCCGCGAGGTCGCCAGCGACATCGCCGCGAGCAGCGCCCACGGGTCATACATGTCCATGTCGCCGATGGCGATCGCGTCCCACGTGAACACGCCGTCCCAGCCCGCCGCCTCGGCGCGCGCCGCCAGCCCCACCTGCGCGAGCGGGTCGCCCACGTTGAGCACGATGCCTGCCTTCACCCCGTCACCTCCCTGCGACGCCCACGATGCCACGTCGGCACAGGCCGCGGGTGCGCGCGACTCGTGTACGATCGGGACCCGTGAGCCTGCGTGCGGATGTGGTGGTGGTCGGTGGTGGCGTCATCGGCTGCGCCATCGCCTTCGAGCTGGCGCGACGCGGCATCGAGGACGTGGTCGTCGTCGAGCGCGAGCCGGACGTGGGCGAGGGTGCCTCCAAGGCCAACAGCGGCATCGTCCACACGGGGTTCGACGCCACGCCCGGCACCGCGGAGGCGCGGATGCTGCGGCGGGCCGCCGAGCTGTGGCCGGAGCTGGTCGAGCTGCTCGAGGTGCCCTTCCTCCAGGTAGGCGCGCTGATGCTCGCGCGCTCCGACGACGAGGCTACGCGGCCTGAGCCGCGGTCCGACCCAACGCGGCCGCCCTGGGCGTGGACATCGAGCTGCTGGACGCACGCGACGTCCGCGACGTGGCGCCCTGGGTCACCGACGACTGCGTGGGCGCGCTCGTCATCCCCGGGGAGTCGGTGGTCGACCCGTTCTGGCTCACCCGCGCGTACGCCGAGGCCGCGATGGCGGGCGGCGCGACGGTGCTGCGCGGGTCGCGGTCTCGCGCCTGCAGGTCGACGCCCGTGGCGTTGGGGTGGGGCTCGCCGACGGTCGGTGGATCGACGCCGCGCAGGTCATCGATGCGGCAGGGCTGGGCGCCGACGAGGTCGCCCGCCTGGCAGGCGACGGATCGTTCCGGATCACGCCTCGGCGGGGTCAGTTCCTGGTGTCCGAGGAGACCTTCGGGGTCGACCGGATCGTGCTGCCGGTGCCCGGCCCGATGGGCAAGGGCATGCTCGTCACGCCCATCGTGTTCGGCGGGCTGCTGCTGGGGCCCACCGCCGTGGACATCGCTGACAAGTCGGACCGGGGCGTGCGGCCGGACGAGACGCGCCGGATCGTCGAGTCCTGCGGCTCGCTGGTGCCGGCGGTGGCCGAGGCCCTGCCGGTGCGCTCGTTCGTGGGCCTGCGGACCGTGTCGTCGACGGGCGACCACATCCTGGGGCCCAGCCGCGTGGGGGACCGGCTGTGGCTGGCATGCGGCATCCGCTCCACGGGCATCTCGGTCTCGCCGGCGGTCGCCGAGCACGTGGCCGATGGCGTCCTCCAGGCGCGAGGCTGGGCCTCCCGACCCCGACGCATCGCGCCACCGCCCCTCGACCTCGCCGAGATGCCCGGTCCGGTGGCGTGCCTGTGTCGCGGGGTGTCCCAAGGCGAGCTGGTGGGCGCCTGTCGACGGCCGCTGGGGCCACGGACGCTGGATTCGCTCAAGCGACGCGGCGGTGCGACGTTCGGGGACTGCCAGGGCAACCTGTGCGGCGTGGCCGTGGCGGGCATCCTGGCCGCCGAGCTGGGCGTGCCGGTCACGGACATCGAGAAGGGGCCCGCGGGCTCGTGGCTGCTCGCCGAGGCACATGCCGGGCCGCCGGGATCGAACCCCGTGGCGCCTCCCCTCCCCGACGGGCCGCTGGACCTGGTCGTGGTGGGGCTGGGCCATGCGGGTAGCGCGCTGGTGGGGGCTGCCCGCGACGCCGGCCTTCGCGTCGCCGGAGTCGACCGGGGCGCCGGCCGCACGGTCACCGGCCTCGTGCCACGGGCGGATGGATGGGAGGTCGAGGTCGACGGTCCCTCGGGGGCGGGCGTGCTGCGAGCGCGTGCCGTGGCCATCGCCACGGGCGGCTATGTGACGCCACGGGAGCAGCGCGCCATCGCCGGGCCACGGCCGGCCGGCGTCATCACCAGCGACCTGGTGGCCGCCGCGACGGCCGAGGGATGGGTGCCGGGCCGCCGGGCCGTCGTGGTGGGCGCGGGCGACCTCGCGGCGCGCACCGCCGATGCGCTCGAGGCCGCCGGCGTGGCGGTGGTGGCACGGCTCGCGGACGAGCCGCTGGAGGTGCGTGGCACGGCTCGCCTGGACGGCATCCGCACGCCGAACGGCTGGGTCGACGCCGATACGCTGGTGCTCGCGGACCGCCTGCGGCCCCAGCCATTCCTGCTGCGCGGCCTGGGTCTGGTCGATGGGCGACCGGGCACGCCGGCGCCGGCGGACGCCGACGGCCGCGTCGGTCCCCGGGGGCTGTGGGCGGTCGGCTGCTGCGTCGACGCCGACGCCGACCATCGGGCGTGCGCCATTGAGGGCGACCGAGTCGGCGCGGCGATCGCCCGAGACCTGCTGGAGGTGCACCAGTGAGCGAGCTGACCCGCGAGACCATCGTCGTCGCGGCGCCACGCGACGCCATCTGGGCGCTGCTCGACGACCCTGCCACCCTCGCGCGGGTGCTGCCGGGGGCGGAGTCGCTGGTCGCCGACGGCCCGGACCGCTGGACGGGCGTGCTGGCATCCAAGGTGGGCTTCCTGACCATCCGCGCGGACGCCGTGGCGCAGGTGAGCGACGTCCGACGCCCGGACCACATGCGCCTGGACATCGAGGGGCGCCCCCGGGGCCTCGCCGGCTCCTTCCGGGCGTCGATCCCGTTCGACCTCGCCGAGGAGGGCGATGCCACCCGGATCGGCTACGTGGTGGACCTTGCCGTCACGGGCCGGCTGGCGGCCTTCGGGGTCCCGCTGCTCCGCGACACCCTGCGCAAGCAGGTGGCCCAGCTGGTCGTCAACCTGGAGCGCGAGCTGCGGCAGCCCTGAGCGGCAGCCCTGAGCGGCAGCCCGGAGCGTCAGTCGGCGGCGGGCCCCCGACCTGCGTCATCGAGCATCGCTCGGGCCATCGTCAGGGCACGCGCGGCCTGGCCGCCGGCTGGCGACAGCCAGCGCAGGTCCGGCTCGGATCGGAACCAGGTCCCCTGCCGACGCGCGTAGGCCCGGGTGCGCTGCGTGTCGAGCGCGATCGCCTCCTCCAGGGTCGCCCGACCCGCCAGCACATCGAACGCCTCGCGATAGCCCATCGCCCCGAATGCGCGGAGGTCCTCCGGGAAGCGCCCGCGGAGCGCCGCCGCCTCGTCGAGCAGCCCCGCCGCGAACTGGGCGCGCGCGCGCGACTCGATGGCGGCCGAGTGGGCGGCCCGGTCCACCTCGAGCCCCAGCCACAGGGCGGGGCCGGGGTAGCCCATGGGCGGCGAGGGTGGTCGGTCGCCCACGAGGCGGGCGCGCTCCAGCGCCCGGACCACACGACGCGGGTTGGCGAGGTCGATGGTCGCGGCGATCGAGGGCGCCCGCGCCCACAGCTCGGCCACCAGGTGGTCCAGCCCCAGCTCAGCGAGCTCCGCCTCAACCGCCATCCGGACCGCCGGGTCGTGGTCGCCCCGGTCGAGCGGCAGGCCGCGCGCCACCGCCCGGAGGTAGAGGCCCGTGCCGCCGGCGAGGATCGCCACTCGCCCGCGTCGCGCGATGTCCCGAGCGCGCCGAGGGCATGCGCCTGGAAGTCCGCGACGCTGAACGGCTGGTCTGGTTCCACCAGGTCGAGCCTCGTGGTGGCGGATGCGTGCCCGCTCCGCCGCGCCGACCTTGGCGGTGCCCACGTCCATGCCCCGGTAGACCTGACGCGAGTCGGCGCTGATGACCTCGCCATCCAGCAGCGTGGCCAGCTCCAACGAGAGCGCGGTCTTGCCTGACGCGGTGGGCCCGCCGACGACGATGAGCGGTGGCAGCTCGCTCGTCAGGGGGTCCCCGCCAGCCGGCCGGTCAGGGCGTAGGGGCCGGCGTGGTCGACCACGACCTCCACGAGACGGCCCACCAGGTCCGGGCCGCCGTCCAGGTGCACCAGCTTGCCTTCCCGGTTGCGTCCGGCGACGCGAGGGGCGGCCGCACGCGCGGCGCCATGGTCATGAGACCGCGGAGGCCGCACCTCGTCCACGAGCACCTCGGTGCGTCGGCCGACCCATGCCTGGTTGCGCTCCAGGCCGATTCCCTCCTGGAGGTCGAGGAGGGTGTTCAGCCGACGTCGCTTGACGTCCGCGGGGACGTCGTCGGCGAGACGCGCGGCGGGGGTGCCGGGCCGGGGCGAGAACGCGGCCGCGAACACGCCGTCGAAGCGGACCGTCCGGATGAGGTCCAGCGGCTCCTCGTACTGCGCGTCGGTCTCGCCGCAGAACCCGACGATGACGTCGGTCGTGAGACAGATGCCGGGCACCGCCCCCGGAGACGCGCCACGAGCTCGAGATAGGCGTCGGTGGTGTACTGCCGGCCCATGCGCCGGAGCACCGCGTCGTCCCCGGCCTGGACCGGCAGGCAGGTGCTCGCAGACCGACGGGCACTCGGCGATGGCCGCGATGAGCTCGGTCCGAGAGGTCCCACGGATGCGCAGGTCACGAAGCGCAGACGTGATCGCAGGCCGCCCGTCCGTCCCGGGGATGGCATCGATGGCCTGCAGCAGGGCCGCCATGTCCGGACGGCCGTCGAGCGCGAGGTCACGACCCAGGTGACGGCGCGGCTGCATGTCCGCAAACCGCGGCTCCGCGGGAGGTCGTGGCCGTAGGAGCTGACGTTCTGGCCCAGGAGCGTGATGTCGACGACACCGCTGCCGCGAGGCCGCGCGCCTCGGCGAGCACGTCGTCGAAGGGCCGGCTGCGTTCCGGCCCGCGGGAGAAGGGCATGATGCAGTAGGTGCACGCCTTGTCGCAGCCATAGATGATGGGCAGCCAGCCATGCGTCCGGCTGCGCGCGACCGAGCCCGCACCCACGGCCGCGGCCTGCGTGGCCGGCAGCAGGTCGGCGGTGGCGGCCAGCAGCGGACCGACCCGCTGGAGGGTCGCGCGGTCGACGGTTGCGGGGGCGGTCGCCCCCTCGAGTCCCAGCCGAGCCGTCAGCTCGGGCTCCTGGTCGGGCCGCAGGAACAGGTCGACCGCCGGGTAGCGTCGCCGCAGGTCCACCAGGCCGTCCGCGCGCACCGAGCAGCCCGTCAGCACGACCCGCAGCCCCGGGTCCGCCGCCTTCATCCGCGCGAGGGTAATCCCCATGCGGCCGATGACCTTCTGCCCTCGCCTGCTCCCGGATGGCGCAGCCGTTGATGACGACCAGGTTGGCCGAGGCCGCGTCGTCGGTGCAGCCGGCCGCCAGCAGCGCGCCGGCCATCTCCTCGGAGCGCCGGACTGGTTCATCTGGCAGCCCAGCGTCCAGACGAAACCGGGGCAGGACCCGGTCGTCCGTCAGGAACTCCGCGACCCGCGCGTCGGCGGGCGCGACCGACGGCCGTGGCCGTGCCGACGCGGGCGCCATGTCGAGGATGGCGCAGGCTGCGCGTGGTCATGCCGCCCCTGCCGCGCGCGGCGTGTCCGCAGCGCGGCCAGCATCCCCTCGCCCACCGGCTCGGGGACCATGGTCATCCGCTGGACCGTGCGGTAGTCGTGGTCCTGGCCGTGGAAGTCGGAACCGCCGGTGGGCAGCAGCTCCAGCCGCTCCGCGAGGTGGCGCAGGCGCTCGACCGTCACCCAGTCGAAGCGCCGATAGTGGACCTCGAGCCCGCCCAGGCCCCACTCCCGGAGCGTCCGCACGTCCTCGGGATGGTCGGGCGCCTCCGAGGCGTGGGCCAGCACCGCGATGCCACCCGCGGCCCCGATGGCATCGATGGCGTCGCGCGGCCCCATCCCCTGCCGGGGCACGAACGCGGGCCGGCCCCACGCCAGCCAGCGCGCGAATGCGTCGCTCACGTCGGTCGCGTGGCCCGCGAGGACGAGCGCCTCGGCGACGTGGGGACGCCCCCGCGACGCCTCGGCATCGAGCGCGAGCGAGGCGAACTCGTGGTCCACCGGCATGCCCAGCTCCCGGAGCGCATCGAGCGTGAGGTCGATGCGCACCCGCCGCCCGTCGCGCTGCCGGGCGAGCGCGGCGTCGAGTGCCGCGTCATCGGGGTCGATGCCATAGCCCAGGATGTGGAGCTCCCCGGCGGCCCGCCCCAGGCCCTCGACCGGGCGACCCTGGTCGAGGCCGCCGACGCTGTTGATCTCCAGGCCGGGCACCAGACGCGGCCCCTGGGTGCCGTCGCCGAGCCCCGCCGCGCGCAGCTCCCGATACCCCTGGAGGGTATCGTGGTCGGTCAGCGACGCGACGGCCAGGCCCCAGCCACGCATCTCCGCCCACAACGCGAGGGGCTCGAGCGCGCCATCCGAGCGCCGGCTGTGGCAGTGCAGGTCCACCCGGTTCCGCGCGAGCGTGGTCATGGGCGGGCCGTGGCGGGGCGCATCAGACGTCGATGATGCGCCGGATCCGCTCCACGCCCGTGGCGGCGCCGCTCGTGGGGTCCACGTCGATGACGAGCGCGTTGAGGACCACGGGACCGGTGCCCACCTCGAAGCGCGTGGGCAGCCCGGTCAGGAAGCGCGGCACCACCGTCTCGGGGTCGAAGCCGATGACGCTGTCGAGCGGGCCGGTCATGCCCAGGTCGCTCACATACGCGGTGCCGCGCGGCAGGATCCGCTCGTCGGCCGTGGGCACATGGGTGTGCGTGCCCACGACGACGCTGACGCGCCCGTCCAGATGCAGCCCGAACGCGTTCTTCTCGCTGGTCAGCTCGCAGTGGAAGTCCACCAGCCGCACGGGCGGCAGCTCGTCGGCGGCCTCGTCGAGCAGGCGGTCAAGCTCGTGGAACGGGTTCTCGATGGGGATCATCGCCGATCGCCCCTGGGCGCACACCACGGTCACCTCGGTGCCGTCGTGGGCGTGGAACACGCCCCAGCCCCGGCCGGGGATGCCGCTGGTGCCGTAGTTGAGGGGCCGCAGGATCCGCTCGTCCCGGTCGAGCTCCGGGATGATCTCCTTCTTGTCCCAGATGTGGTTGCCGCTGGTGATGACGTCCACGCCCGCGTCGTACAGGGCGCCTGCCGTGGACACGGTGAGCCCCATGCCGCCCGCGAGGTTCTCCCCGTTGGCGGTGACCAGGTCCACGCCGCGCGAGTCCCGGAGCTCCGGGAGCGTCCGCTCCAGCGCCACCCTGCCCGGCTTGCCGATGACGTCCCCGATCATGAGCACCCGGAGCGTGCCCCTGGCCGGGCGCTCGGGCATCGGTGGCAGCAGGTCGGCCGCGAGCGTCCGCTCGGCGCGGGCGCGGGTCTCGCGCACGGCTACTTCGCGTACTCCACGGCGCGCGTCTCCCGGATGACGGTCACCTTGATCTGGCCGGGGTACGTCAGCGACTCCTCGATCTTCTTGACGATGTCCCGGGCCAGGCGCATCGAGGCGAGGTCGTCGATCTCCTCGGGACGGACCAGGATGCGCACCTCGCGACCGGCCTGGACGGCGAACGACCGCTCCACGCCCTCGAAGCTGTCCGCGATGGCCTGGAGGTCCTCGAGCCGCTTGACGTAGGTGTCCATGGTCTCGCCGCGCGCACCCGGCCGCGAGGCGCTGATGGCGTCGGCGATCTGGACGATGGGCGCCTCGACGCAGGTGTACTCCACCTCCTGGTGGTGGGCGGCGATGGCGTTGATGACGTTGGGCTGGAGATGATGGCTGGCTGCGATCTGGGCGCCGATGGCCGCGTGTGGGCCCTCGACCTCATGATCGACCGCCTTGCCGATGTCATGCAGCAGTCCGCCCAGCTTGGCCTGGGCCACGTCCGCGCCTACCTCGGCCGCGATGACCGCGGCGAGGCGTGCGGTCTCCATGACGTGCTTGAGCACGTTCTGGCCATAGCTCGTGCGGTATCGCAGCCGTCCCAGGAGGCGGATGATCTCCGGCGGCAGCCCCGGCACGCCCGTGTCGTAGGCGGCCGCCTCACCGGCCTGCTTGATGGACTGCTCGACCTCGGCGCGCGCCTTAGCGACCACCTCCTCGATCCGACCCGGGTGGATCCGCCCATCCTGGACCAGCTTGGTGAGGGCGAGCCGGGCGACCTCGCGGCGCACGGGGTCGAAGCCGCTGATGAGCACCGATTCGGGCGTGTCGTCGATGATCAGGTCGATCCCGGTCGCCTGCTCCAGGGCCCGGATGTTGCGGCCCTCGCGACCGATGATTCGGCCCTTCATCTCGTCCGACGGGATGGGCACCGCGGACACCGTCATCTCCGCCGTGTGGTCGACCATGACCCGCTGGATCGCGGTGACCACGACGTCGCGCGCCCGGTCCTCCGCGTTCTCGCGCGCGGAGCGCTCGATGGCCCTCGCGAGCCGCACCGCATCATGCTCCGCGTCCTCCCGGACGGCCTCCAGCAGCGCGGCCTTGGCGTCGTCGACGGACATGCCGCTGACGCGTTCGAGGGCCTGCACCTGCTCCTGCTGGGCACGTGCCAGGCCCTCTCGCTGCGTGTCCAGCTCCTGCTCGCGGGTGAGCAGCTTGCGATTGCGCTCCTCGAGCATGTCCGTGCGCTGGTCGAGCTGCTCGTCCCGCTGGAGGAGCCGGCGCTCGAGGTTGGCGAGGTCCTGCCGCTTGGCTCGGCCCTCCTCGTCCAGCTCGCGCTGGAGGCGGACCTGCTCGTCCTTCGCCTGGAGGATGAGCTCCTTCTGCTGGGCGCGCGCCTCGGCGACGATGCGACCGGCCTTGTCCTGCGACGCCTTGACCGACTGGTTGGCGATGACGCCGCGGGCCACGAAGCCCGCGACGATGCCGCCGGCGATGCACAGCAGCACCACCGCCACGGCGATGAGGTCGTTCATGGTCCCTCCGTCCGGGCCGGATCCGGAGGTCTGCATCGCGCCGGTCGCAGGTCACGCGCTGGGTGCGCGGGGACCACGTTCGGGCTGGCATGGGCTCCGGGCCGGGCCTGGGTGCGACGCCATCCCGGTCCGCTCGCCGAGCGACCCGGCGGTTGGTTGCGGGATGGGCGTGTGATGTATCCCCTTGACGGACAAGCCTAGTCCGGTTCGGTGCCGCCTGCAAACCGCGGATGCAGCCCGCCGCCGGGCCTGACCTCACCCGGTGCACGTCGGCCGCGGCGATGAGCGCGGGCGCGATGGACGCAGTGCGCCTGGACCACTCGGCCGAGGGCGACGTCCCCGGTCACGATGGCCTCGATGCGTTCCTCGGTGCGCGTGGCGCCATGCCTATGTGGAGCCGTCCGCGCCCTCCTGGTCCTGATGTGGGCGACCGATGGCGCGAGCGCAGACCTCGGGGTCGAAGCCGTTGCGCGCGAGCAGCGCGTACGCCTTCTGGCGACGCTTGCGTGGGTCCGGCTCCCGCGCCAGGGCCGACCTGCGTCGGTCGAGGAGCCGCAGCGCCGCCGAGAGGTCCGCGGACGTCCCTGACCCGGGAACTCCCCAGGGGCGGTTGCTCGTAGGCGTCGTCCCGCTCCGCCAAGGCGGCCGCGACGACCTCCGGGGCGATGCCCTTGCGGGACAGCTCGCGACGGAGCGCGGCACTGCCCCGGGGACGCGAGCGGTCGCGGGAGGCGACCCAGGCCGCGGCATACCGACGGTCGTCCAGGTAGTCCAGCTCCAGGAGCCGCGCGACGGTCGTGTCGACCAGACCCGCCTGATAGCCGAGCGCGATCGGCCGCGCCCGCATGTCCGCGACGCTCCGCGGCCGTGCCGCCAGGAGCGCCGCGGCAGCCGCCATGACGATGTCCGGGTCTGTCACGGCGGCGCGCCGCTCCCGCCGCGCCGCCGCTTGGGCCGCCCGCTCAAACGCCACGATCGCCGCTCACGCCACGATCGCCGTGCGCATCGGCCGCCTGGGCGCGCGGAAGGTCACTCCGCCTCGCTGATGCCCTCGACCGGGACGGCGATCGTCGCGACCTTGGCGCGGATCTCGCCCTCGAGCTGCTGCGCCACGTCCTGGTTGTTGCGCAGGAACTCCTTGGCCTGCTCGCGGCCCTGGCCCAGACGCGTCTCGCCGTACGTGAACCAGGCGCCGGTCTTGGCCACCGCCGACGAGGCGACGCCCACGTCCAGGAGGCCGCCCTCGCGGGAGATCCCCTCGCCGTACATCACGTCGAACTCGGCCACCCGGAAGGGTGCCGCGACCTTGTTCTTGACCACCTTGACCCGCACGCGGTTGCCGATGGAGTCGGTGCCCGACTTGATGGTCTCGATGCGTCGGATGTCGAGGCGCACGCTGGCATAGAACTTGAGGGCGCGGCCGCCGGGCGTGGTCTCGGGGTTGCCGAACATGACCCCGATCTTCTCGCGCAGCTGGTTGGTGAACACGAGTGCGCAGTTGGACCGGCTGACGGCGCCTGTGAGCTTGCGCAGCGCCTGGCTCATCAGGCGTGCCTGGATGCCCACAAACGAGTCACCCATCTCGCCCTCGATCTCGGCGCGCGGCACGAGGGCTGCCACGGAGTCCACCACGACGCAGTCGATGCCACCCGAGCGGATGAGGGTCTCGGTGATCTCCAGCGCCTGCTCGCCGGTGTCCGGCTGGCTGACCAGCAGGTCGTCCACGTTGACGCCGCAGGCGCGGGCATAGTGGGGGTCGAGCGCATGCTCGACGTCGATGAACGCCACGACCCCGCCGCGGCGCTGCGCCTCCGCGAGGACGTGCTGGCAGAGGGTGGTCTTGCCGGACGACTCCGGGCCGAAGATCTCCACGATCCGACCACGCGGGATGCCGCCCACGCCCAGGGCAAGGTCGAGTGCGATGGATCCCGTGGGGATGGCGTCGACCTGCTGTCGCTCGGACGAGCCGAGCCGCATGATCGAGCCTCGGCCGAACTGCTTCTCGATGGACAGGATGGCGGCGTCCACCGCCCTGCCCCGCTCGCTCGCCGCCCGATCCGCGCCGCGGTCCGTGGCGTTCCGATCCGTCCCGTTGACGGCGGTGCCGGTGATGCTCATGGCTGGTGCTCCTCCAGGGCTGTCACCGACGGTCCGCCGTGCTGGGTCCGGGCTACTCCTCGCTCTCGTCCTTCTCCGTGCGCGGCTTTCGCTTGGGCTTGATCAGCTCCACGCTCTGCGGCGGCGAATCGAGCAGCGATTCGAGCTTCGGCTGCTTGCTGGCGGCCTTCGGCTTCTTCTTGGTCTCTCGGCGGGCGGGGACTCTGCCTGCCATGGTCGTGCGTGCCTCCACATGGCGACGACCAGTCTGGCCGTCGCGACTTCACGGTCCATTGCGCCTGCATTACGTCGACCTTAGGCGCCACCGGTGCCACCTCGGGTGTCACTGATGGGGCCGCGGTCTCCGCCGATGGCCGCCGTGCGGCGCGCGCGCTCGTCACGCACGAACCGAGGGAAGTCACCGGCCGCGATGCTGGCCCGGATGCTGGCCATGAAGTCTAGGAGGAAGGTCAGGTTGTGACAAGTCGCGAGCCGGTAGGCGAGCAGCTCGTCCGCCCGGAACAGATGCGCCAGATAGGCCCGCGAGAAGCCCCGACAGAGCCGGCAGCGACAGCCCTCCTGGATCGGCGCGGGGTCGTCCAGGAAGCGCGCGTTGCGCAGGTTGAGCCGACCCTCCGGGACCCACAGGGTGCCGTTGCGCGCGACCCGAGCGGGCAGCACCGAGTCGAACATGTCCACACCCGCGTCCACGGCGTCGAGGATGTCGAGCGGCGACCCGAGACCCATGAGGTAGCGCGGCCGCGGGTCGTCCGCGAGCAAGGGCACCACCACGTCCAGCGCCGCCCGGCGCTCGCCGGGGCTCTCGTCCCCGGCCAGGCCGCCGATGCACAGCCCATCGAACGGCAGCGCGGCCAGCGTCCGGGTGGACTCGGCGCGCAGGTCCGGCTCCAGGCCGCCCTGGATGATCCCGAACAGGGCCTGATCCGGGCGCCCATGTGCCGCCAGGCAGCGCTCCGCCCATCGATGGGTGCGCGCCGTGGCGTCGGCCACCTGGGCGCGCGTCGACGCGTGCGGTGGCACGGGCTGGTCGAAGCACACCGCGATGTCGGAGCCCAGCGCCTCCTGGACCGCGATGGCGTGCTCCGGCGTGAAGCGCTGGGGCGAGCCATCGATGTGCGACCGGAACGTGGCCCCGTCCTCGTCGATGCGCCGCATCGCGCCCAGGCTGACCACCTGGAATCCCCCCGAGTCGGTGAGGAGTGCGCCATCCCAGTGCATGAACCGATGGAGCCCGCCCAGCCGCGCGATGCGCTGATGGCCGGGACGCAGCGCGAGATGGTAGGTGTTGGCGAGGATGATGGCGGCCCCGATCTCGTGGAGGTCGTCGGGGTCCAGCGCCTTGACCGTGGCGTTGGTGCCCACGGGCTGGAACACCGGTGTCAGCACGTCGCCGTGGGGCGTGGACAGCACCCCGGTGCGGCCGCGCGTGGCGCCGTCGGCCGGCGGTGGGGTCGTGACCCGGAAGGTGACCGGGCGGGTCGGTGCGGCGACGCTCACGCGATCTCCGCCCGCTCCGTGGCGAGGGACGCGATGGCCAGCGCCACCGCCAGATAGATGGCCGTGACGATGACCGCCTGCTCGAGCGGCACGGGTCGCAGCAGCGCCTCCGACAGGTCACTGGGCAGGGACGACGCGGCCGCGGAGAGCACGCTGTCGCCGATGCTGAACGGCAGGTACTGATGCCACTGGGTGTCCTGGGTCGCGATCCCGGCCCCCGCGAAGGAGCGCCCCAGCGACATCACGGTGAGGATGGTGGCCAGGATGGACTCGCCCAGGAACAGGATGATCCCGACCACCACGCCCGCCACCTGGCTCCGCGTGAGCACCGCGACCGCATAGCCGATGGCGGCCCGCTGGAGCAGCACGAACGTGCCCAGGACCAACGACTTCCAGAGGGTCTCCGTGGACCCCGACCCCACCGGCGAGCCCGGCGACATCGAGGCGATGGATGCCGCGACCATCGTGAGCACGATGCCCGCGACATACGCGACGAGCACGCCGATGATGAGCGCGATGGCGATGCCGGCGGCCTTGGCGAGCACGTAGCGCGTCCGACCCTCGCCCCGCGCCACCACGACGCGCAGGACGCCCCACGTCCAGTCGGCGCCCCCGATCGCAGCGGCATAGGCCACCGCGAGCAGGCTGCCGAGGCCGAACACGAACTGGTTGATGACCGCATAGGCGTTGGGGAAGCGCAGGATGAGGTTGACGCCGGCGCCGCTGGCGCTGGTCCGGTCGCTCAGCATGCCGATGAGCAGGTACACCAGCGCCATGAGCACGACGAGGACGCCCAGGACGACATAGCTCGCCCAGCGTCTGCGCAGCTTGAGCAGCTCGGCGCCGACCAGCCGGATCATGCGGCGCCCCCCGGCTGGCCCCAGCCCGCCGGCGGCCCGACCGCCTCGGACGGGTCCATGCCCGCCCCCGCGGTCAGCGACAGGAACACCGACTCGAGGTCGGAGGTGCTCTCGATGCCGCTCGCGAAGATGCCCGCCTGCGCCAGCAGCCGGTTGACGTCGGCCGCCCGCTCCACGGGCACGCGCACGATCACCTGGCCCGTGGGATGACCGGCCACCACCTCTGGCTCGAGCGGCGCGCCCGTCGCCGCCAGCGCGGCGAGTGCTCCGGTCACCTCCGCCGGGGTCACCCGGACCCGCACCTGGGCGCCGCTCGTGAGCAGCTCCTCGAGCCTGCCCTGGCGCACCAGCCGTCCGCGGTCGATGATCCCCACGACGTCCGCCAGCTGCTGGACCTCCGGCAGGATGTGGCTGGACACCAGCACCGTCTTGCCTTGGCCCGTGAGATAGCGCAGCAGCTCGCGCATGGCCACGATGCCTGCCGGGTCGAGGCCGTTGGCGGGCTCGTCGAGCAGCAGCAGGTCCGGGTCGGAGAGCAGCGCGAGCGCGATGCCCAGCCGCTGGCGCATGCCCAGGGAGTAGGTGCGCACCTTGTCCTTGGCCCGATCGGCCAGCCCGACCGCGTCCAGCACCTCGTCGGGTCGCGAGCGCGACGCCGCCGGCCCCGTGGCCCCGAACACCCGCAGGTTGTCGCGCCCCGACAGGTAGGGATAGAACGCGGGCGTCTCGATGAGCGCACCGGTGCGCGCCAGCCGTTGCCGGTCGCGCCACGAGTAGGGCTCGCCCTGGACCTCGATGCTGCCCGCGGTGGGTCGGATGAGCCCCACCAGCATCCGGAGCGTGGTCGTCTTGCCCGAGCCGTTGGGCCCCAGGAAGCCGTACACCTTGCGCTGGGGCACCGCCAGCTCGAGACCGTCCACCGCGAGCCGAGCGCCGTATCGCTTGGTGAGGCCATGGGTCACGATGGCCATGCCCTCGGGGGTCATCGGCGCCTGGGTCACGCGGGGAGCTCGCTGGTGGTGCGTCCCTCGGCGGTCACCCCGTCCCACAGGCCGGGGTCCGTGCGCTCGATGCGACGGGGCGCCGGGATGTCATAGCCCAGCTTGGCGAGGTGGTCCCGGGCGCGCTCGGTGGCGATCCGCCCCTGCGGCGTGCGGTCGAGGAAGCCCAGCTGGAGCAGGTATGGCTCGTAGACGTCCTCGATGGTGTCGACCTCCTCGCCGATGACCGCGGCGATGGCCGCCGCGCCCACGGGCCCCGACCCGAACTTCTGGACGATCGCGGCGAGCAGCCGCCGGTCGGTGGTGTCGAGGCCCTCGTCGTCGATGTCCATGGCCACCAGCGCCGCCTCCGCCTGCTGGGGCGTGATGCGCCCGTCGCCCAGCACCTCGGCGTGATCCCGGACGCGGCGCAGCAGCCGGTTGACGATGCGGGGCGTCCCGCGCCCCCGGCGCGCGATGGCAAGGACCGCGGCCGGCTCGATCGCGACGCCCAGGATGCCCGCCGAGCGGCGCACGATCTCCGCCAGCTCGTCCTCGCTGTAGTACTCGAGGCGGTAGACGGCCCCGAAGCGGTCGCGCAGCGGCGCGCTGATTCGACCGGCGCGCGTGGTGGCACCGATGACCGTGAACGGCTTGAGCGTCAGACGCAGGCTGCGGGCGCTGGGGCCGCGGCCGATCATGACGTCGATGGCCAGGTCCTCCATGGCCGGGTAGAGGATCTCCTCCACGGCGTGGGACAGCCGGTGGATCTCGTCGATGAACAGGACCGAGCGCTCGTCCAGCCCCGTCAGCAGCGCCGCGAGGTCGCCGGGTCGCTCGATGGCGGGTCCGCTGGTGGGCCGGATGTCCACGCCCAGCTCGCGCGCCACGATGTTGGCCAGGGTGGTCTTGCCGAGGCCCGGCGGGCCATACAGCAGCACGTGGTCCGCCGCCTCCCCTCGCCGCTTGGCGGCCTCGAGCAGGATGGCCAGGTTGTCCTTGACCGTGGCCTGCCCGATGTACTCGGTGAGGTGGTGGGGCCGGAGGCTCGTCTCGGTGACGTCCTCGTCCAGCAGCGTGCCGGGCGCCGCGAAGCGGGGTTCCTCCATGGACCGCGAGGATAGCACGTCCGATGGTGCGATGTGAACAGATGTTCGACCGCAGGGCAGCCAGCACACTCGCCGGTCCGATCATGCGCCCCACGGGTGCCGCTGCCCCGGCATGCCGCCCGACCCTCGGCCCGGCTACCCCTGGCGCAACACCCCCAGCGCCGCCTTGACCCGCTCCTCGAGACTCGCGGTCGCGGGCAGGGAGGCGACCGCCCGGCGTGCCGCGTCGCGCGCCTCGCCGGTGGTGTAGCCCAGCGCCTGGAGCGCGCCCATGACCTCGGTCTCGGACGAGCCCGGGGTCCCCGGCGCGGCACTTCCCGCCGCGATCGCGCCGCCTGCGGCGACCTTCTCGCGCAGCTCCAGCACGATCCGACCCGCCAGCCGCTTGCCCACGCCCGACACCGCGGTGAGCACCGCCTCGTCGCCCTGGAGGATGGCCAGCTGGAGGTCCGCCACCGGTCGCGAGGAGACGATGGCCAGGCCCACCTTCGGGCCCACCCCCGACACCGTCGTCAGGAGCTCGAAGCAGCCCAGCTCCTCGGGCGTCCGAAAGCCATACAGGGCCTGCAGGTCCTCGCGCACGAGGTGGTGCGTGTGCAGCTCGGCCGTCTGGCCCACGGACAGCGCCGCGAGGGTCGACGGACCACAGAACACGCGATAGCCCACGCCGCCCACCTTGAGCACGATGCCCTCGGGGGCGATGGCGCTGACGACGCCCTCCAGCGACGCGATCATGCGCTCAGGCCGCCGGCCGCCAGGCGTTGGCGAGGCACACCGCGACCGCCAGCGCGTCGGCGGCGTCGTCCGGGTGCGGGATCGCGGTCAGCCCCAGGATCATCTGGACCATCCGCTGGACCTGGTCCTTGGGCGCCTTGCCGTAGCCGGTCACGGCCATCTTGACCTCGTGCGGGCCGTACTCGTACACCTGCAGCCCGGCCTGCGCCGCCGCCAGCAGCACGACGCCACGCGCCTGGCCCACGGCGAACGCGGTCTGGACGTTCTTGTTGAAGAACAGCCGCTCCACCCCGACCACCGCGGGACGATGCTCGGCGATGAGCTCGCTGACGGCCTGGTGGATGATCAGCAGCCGCTCCGGGAGCTCGCGGTCCGGGACTGTCTCCAGGCAGCCGTAGTCGACCGCTTGCAGCCGGCCGCCATCCCGGTGCACGAGCCCATAGCCCGTCCTCGCGGTCCCCGGGTCGATGCCCAGGACGATCACGTCAGGCCATGGCCTCCGCGAGCACGTCGTCCGGGATGTCGAAGTTGGCGGTCACGCGCTGGACGTCGTCGTGGTCCTCCAGCAGGTCCACCAGCCGCAGGTTCTGGCGCACCTGGTTGCCCTCGACCTCCACGGTCGACTTGGGCTGCATGGTCAGCTCCGCCGACTCGACCTTGATGCCTGCCGCCTCGAGGCCCTTGCGCACGGTCTCCAGGTCGGTGGCCTCGGTCGACACCTCGATGGGGTCCGCCTCCGTGTCCACGTCGCTGGCGCCCGCGTCGATGGCCGCCAACGCCACCTCGTCGGGGTCGATGCCCTCGCGGGGCACGCTGATGAGCCCGAGCTGCTCGAACTGCCACGCCACGGCGCCTGAGCCGGCGAGGCTGCCGCCGGCCTTGGTGAAGATGGCGCGCACGTCCGCGGCGGTGCGGTTCCGGTTGTCGGTGGCCGCCTCGACCAGGATGGCCACGCCGCCCGGGCCATAGCCCTCGTACACGATCTCCTCGAACTGCTCGGCCTTGTCGCCCCCGCTGGCCCGCTCGATGGCGCGCTTGATGTTGTCCGCGGGCATGTTCACCGAGCGCGCCTTGTCGACCGCCAGCCGCAGCCGATAGTTCGCGTCAGGGTCGGGGCCGCCCGCACGCGCCGCGATGGCGATCTCGCGGGCGATCTTGGTGAACACGGCACCGCGCTTGGCGTCGTTGGCGCCCTTCTGGCGCTTGATCTGTGACCACTTGGAGTGTCCGGACATCGCCTCGGATTCTATATGATGGCCGGACTGCATCGACCTCGGCCCGGAGCCCGGCCTCCCGAGGGACCGGACCTCCGGACGGCAACCGTCGGAGGAGGGGCCTCGTGCCACACGACGAACGCTCGCGCCTGCGCAACCTTGTCCTTGCCGGCCAGGCCGGCTCTGGCAAGACCTCCCTCGCGGAGCACGTGCTCCACGCCACGGGCGCCATCGCGCGTGCCGGGCGCGTGGATGACGGCACCGCGAGCCTCGACTGGGAGCCTGAGGAGCAGAAGCGCAAGCTCTCCCTCTCGCTGGCGGTGGCGACCTTCAACCACGCGGACCACCGCATCACGATGATCGACACCCCAGGCTACGCCGACTTCGTGGGGGAGCTCATCTCCGCCTTCAGCGCCGTGGACGGTGCGCTCATCACCACGGACGCGGGCTCGCCCATCGGGGCGGGCACGGAGAACGCGATCGCACAGGGCCGCGCGCTGGGACGGGCGGCCCTCTTCGTTGTCACCCGCTGCGACCGGGAGAACGCCGACGCCATGGCGGCCGTCGATGCGCTGCGCGAGGAGTTCGGCAGCAAGATCGCGCCGCTCCAGGTGGCCATCGGCCGGGGCGAGTCGTTCCGGGGGTACGTGGACGTGGTCCATGGCCGTGCCTGGGTCCACGAGGACGGCACACGTCATGAGGTCCCCGTCCCTGACGACCTCGCGGCCGAGGTGGCGCTGCGACGCGACCAGCTGCTGGAGGCCGCCGCCGAGGCGGACGACGACGTGCTCAACAAGTACCTCGAGGGCGAGACGGTCACCGACGCGGAGCTGGAGGCGTGCCTCCACAAGGGCGTCCGCGACAGCATCCTCGCCCCGGTCCTCCTGACGTCCTCGGTCAAGGACATCGGCATGGAGGAGCTGCTCGACGCGATCGTGCGCTACCTCCCCTCCCCCGACGAGGAGGGGCCGGTCGATGCCATCGATGGCGCCGGCAAGGCGGCGCAGGTGGCGCCTGACCCCGAGGGCCCGCTCCTGGTCCAGGTGTTCAAGACGGCCGCGGACCCCTTCGTGGGCAGGTTGTCGCTGTTCCGCGTCTGGTCCGGGACCATCAAGTCGCACGACCACGTCTGGAACGCGGCACGCGGCGAGGAGGAGCGCATCGGCCAGGTGCTGCGCCTCCATGGCAAGGAGCAGGAGACGGTCAGCGAGCTGCATGCGGGCGACATCGGCGCGGTGGCCAAGCTGTCCCACACGATCACGGGCGACGCGCTGTCGTCGCGCGACCACCCATTCACGCTGCCGCCCATCGTGTTCCCCTCGCCCACCCTGCCCGTGTCGGTGGAGCCCGCGTCCAAGACCGACGTGGACAAGCTCTCGACCAGCCTCGCGCGGCTCATCGAGGAGGACCCGACCATCAGGGTCGAGCGCCAGGTCGAGACCGGCGAAGAGCTGCTGTGGGCCCAGGGCGAGAACCAGATCGCCGTGGCCACGGAGCGACTGAAGCGCAAGTTCGGCACCGAGGTGGTCGCCCATCCACCGCGGGTGCCCTATCGCGAGACGATCCGAGGCTCCGCCAAGGTGGAGGGTCGCCACAAGAAGCAGACCGGCGGCCGTGGCCAGTTCGGCCATGTGTGGCTGGAGATCGAGCCCAACCCGGGTGGCGGCGTGGCGTTCGCGGAGCGGATCGTGGGCGGCGTGGTGCCACGCCAGTTCTTCCCGGGCGTCGAGAAGGGCGTCCGGGACGTGGCGGACAAGGGCCCCATCGCGGGCTATCCCGTGGTGGACTTCAAGGCCACGCTCTATGACGGCTCGTTCCACACCGTCGACTCGGATGAGATCTCGTTCCGCCAGGCGGCCTCGATGGCCACCCGGCAGGGCATCCACGAGGCGCAGCCGGTCCTCCTCGAGCCCATCATGGAGGTCACGGTCCGGGTCCCCGAGGCCTACATGGGCGACGTCAACCGCGACCTGTCCACCCGACGTGGGCGGGTGCTGGGCATGGACGCCGACGAGGGCGCCCAGGTCATCCGGGCACAGGTGCCGCAGTCGGAGCTGTTCACCTACGCCACCGAGCTGCGGTCCATCACGGGCGGGCGGGGCACCTTCAGCCAGACCCTCGACCACTACGAGGAGGTGCCCTCGCACGTCGCCCAGAAGGTGATCGAGACGCACAAGAAGGAGGTCGCTGCCGCGGGCCATTGAGGGGCGCTCCTCAGCGGAGTGCCGGCGCCCGGTACGGCGCCCTGCCCTCGGCCGTGCCAGGGCCGTCGGCCGCGCCAGGGCCCTCGGCCGCGCCAGGGGCGTCGGCCGTGCCAGGGGCGTCGGCCGTGCCAGGGCCGTCGGCCGTGCGAGGGCCGTCGGCCGTGCGAGGGCCGTCGGCCGTGCCAAGGGTTCCGGCCCGCCCGCCGCCTCGTCCTCGGCCGTCCCAGAATCTGGGCCCATCGACGGCGGACGGACAGCCGGACCCGTCCCGACCGTCGGAACCGACCCTTCGCGGCCTGTGCTTCGACGTGCTGCCCAGATCCCGGGCAGCGCGACGGGGACGATGCCCCACGGGCCGGTGTCGGACCGGGGCGCGGACGTTCCCCCGTCGTACGGCCCACATCCTGGGAGCGCCGGCGGGGGCGGCGCCGTGGGCCCTGCCTGGGGCGCCGAGCGACGGCGGGGGCGGCGCCGTGGGCCCTGCCTGGGGCGCCGAAGGCGCCGTGTCAGCCGTCGACGGCAGCCAGCGCCTGGCGCAGGTCGATGCGTCCCTCGTAGAGCGCACGACCCAGGATCGCGCCGGCGAAGCCGCGCCGGGCAAGCACCCGGACGTCCTCGATGGTCGACACGCCCGCGGATGCGATGACGCGGTCATGCCCGCCCGCGTCGCGCGACGCCGACTCCAGCAGGTCGAGGTCCGGACCGAGCATCAGGCCGTCGCGCGCGATCGCCGTGACCGCGAATAGCTCGACCCCGGCATCCCGCAGGCGCGCGACGAGGTCACCGACCGGTCGCCGCTCGGCCTGGGCGGTCCAACCGCTGCCCATCGCATGACCCTCTCGCACATCGACCGCGGCGACCAGATGCTCGGGGCCGATGGCCGCCAGCACCGCCGGCGCCAGCTCCGGGTCCCGAACCAGCGCCGTGCCCATGACCACCCGGTCGGCGCCCGCCTCCACCAACGCCCGGGCCGTGGCCACATCGCGGACGCCGCCGGCCACCTGGCATGGGATGCCCACCGACCGGATGACCGTCCGGACGATGTCCGACTGGCTGCGCCGCCCGTCCCGCGCGGCCTCCAAGTCGACGATGTGCAGACGGGGCGCCCCCTGCGCCTCCCAGCGCCGCCCGACATCGGGCGCGTGTCGCTCGTACTCGGTGACCTGGTCGTACGCGCCCTGGGCGAGACGGACGACCACGCCGCCCAACAGGTCGATGGCCGGGATCAGCTCCATGGCCGTCGATTCTGGCACGCGGGCCAGACGATGGCGGGCGGGCGCGACACCATGGCGGGCGCGAGACCCTGGCGGGCGGGCGCCACACGACTGCCAGCGCGACACCACGGCGGGCGCGAGACCCTGGCGGGCGGGCGCCACACGACTGCCGGCGCGGCACCACGGCGGGCGCGAGACCCTGGCGGGCGGGCGCGACACGACTGCCGGCGCGGCGCGCGGCCCCCACCGGCCTAGTGTAGTAGCATGGTAGTGTGATAGCATGGTGACACGGCAGACGCCGACGCCGACCGGGGCGCCCACCACCGCCCGAGGAGCCACGCATGACCGCTGAGACCACCGACTGGCGGGACCCCGCCATCGACGACCTGCTCGCGGCGATCGTCGCCCTGCCGGACACGGCCGCGGCGGGTCGCTTCCTGCGCGACCTGTGCACCATCCGCGAGCTGCATGACATCGCGCAGCGTTGGCAGGTGGTCCAGCTCCTGTCCATGGGTCGGCACTACGCGGAGATCTCGCGGGACACCGGCGCCAGCACCGCGACCATCACGCGCATCGCCCAGTGGCTCAACCACGGCACCGGCGGCTATCGCGAGGCGCTCGCACGTGGCGCCGGCGTGGCCGCCGCCGAGCGCTAGCCGCGTCGTCCGTCCATCTCGCAGTCCCCCCCGAGGCACCCCGACGTCCATGAGCCAGGCAACCGTGACCGCGTTCGGCGCGGCGCTCGACACCATCACCGACCCAGGTCGACTGCGGCTCGCCATCCCCAACAAGGGGCGCATGCTCGAGCCCACCATCGCCCTGCTGCGTGACTCCGGCCTCGACTTCGAGGACGGCACGCGGGCGCTGGTGACGCGGGTCGCCACCTTCCCGCTCGACATCCTGTCGGTGCGCACCGACGACATCGCCGAGTTCGTGGCCGATGGCGTGGCGGACCTGGGGATCACCGGCGTCAACCTGGTGCGGGAGGCCGAGGTCGACCTGCCCGTCCACCTGGAGCTGGGCTATGGCCGCTGTCGGCTCGAGGTCGCGGTCCCCAACGACAGCCACATCGCCGACCTCGGCGACCTGGGCGGGCGGCGCATCGCCACGAGCCACCCCAACAGCACCCGCCGCGCCTTTGCCGAGCGGGGCATCGAGGTGGAGGTGGCGACCATCAGCGGCGCGGTCGAGGTGGCGCCGCGGCTCGGGCTGGCGGACGGCATCGTGGACCTCGTGTCCACCGGCTCCACGCTGGTCATGAACGGCCTGCGGTCCATCGCGGTGCTGCTGTCCAGCCAGGCGATCCTGGTCGGTCCCGGGAATCCCGACCCGCGTCGGGCCGACCTCGCGAGCGAGCTCGTCACGATGCTCGAGGCGGTCGTCGCGGGCAGGCGGGTCAAGTACCTGATGATGAACGCGCCCCGGAGCGCCCTCGCGGCGATCGAGGCCATCCTGCCGGGCCTCGACTCGCCGTCGGTGATCCCCCTGGCCCACGAGGACATGGTGGCGGTCCATGCGGTGGTGCCGTCGGACCAGGTCCACGCCATCCTGTCGCGGCTGCGTGGTGCGGGCGCCAGCGGGATCCTCGTGGTGCCCGTCGAGAAGCTCCTGCCATGACCACGCCCACCACGGCGCCGCCGACGGCGCCGACCCTCCGGCGCGTCCAGCTCGGCGCGCTCGCGCCGGACGAGCGTGCCGCCATCGTCCGACGCGCCGCCACCGCCACGCCCGAGCTCCGCGAGCGTGTGCGCGCCATCGTCGAGCAGGTTCGCGTCGGCGGCGACGCAGCGCTCCGGGACCTCAACGCCCGGTACGGTGGCGGTCTCGCGCCGGTCGGCGACGAGCCTGCCCGGCTGCGCGTCCCGCGCGGCGAGCTGCTCGCGGCGCGCGATGCCCTCCCACGCGAGCTGCGCCGCGGCCTGGAGGCCATGGCCGCCAACATCGGGCGCTTCCACGCGACCCAGGTCCCACCAGGCGGCCAGTGGGTGGACGTGGCGCCCGGCATCCGCATCGGGCGGGTGTGGCGCGGGCTGGACCGGGTGGGCTGCTACGTGCCCGGGGGCAGCGCGCCCCTCCCCTCGTCGCTGCTCATGAGCGTCATCCCCGCCCGGCTCGCGGGGGTCCGGGAGGTGGTCGTGGCCACCCCAGCCGACCGTGGCGGCAGCGTCGCGGCGGTGACGCTCGGCGCCGCCGGCCTGATGGACGTCGACGAGCTGTACGTGATGGGCGGCGCCCAGGCCATCGCCGCGCTCGCCCATGGCACGGAGTCCGTCCGGGCCGTGGACAAGGTCGTGGGCCCCGGATCCGCGTGGGTCACGGAGGCCAAGCTCCAGGTGCTCGACCGGGTCGGCATCGACATGCCCGCCGGCCCCACCGAGGTCATGGTCGTGGCCGACGGGTCGGCGGATCCGGTCCACGTCGCGGCGGACCTCATCTCCGAGTCCGAGCACGGCCCCGACTCCCCCGTCGTGCTGGTCGTGACCGACCCGGCGGTGGGTGACGCGGTCCAGGACCAGATCGATCGGCAGGTGCCGGCGCTGGCACGGCAGGACGAGATCCGCACCGCGCTGTCGCGTGGCTGGCTGGTCGAGGCGCACTCGATCGAGGAGGCCCTCGCGTTCGCCGACGAGTACGCGCCCGAGCACCTGTCCATCGCCGTCGCGGACCCGGACGCCGCGCTCGCCAGGCTCCGCCATGCCGGGTGCGTGTTCGTGGGCGGCTTCTCCCCGGAGGCTGCGGGCGACTATGCCAGCGGCTCCAACCACACCCTGCCCACGGGCGGCCTCGCCCGGGCGTACGGCGGCCTCGCCGTCGAGGCGTTCGGGCGCTGGATGCAGGTCAACCGATTGAGCCGGGACGGCCTCGCCGCCATCCGCGACAGCGTCGGGGTGGTCGCCGATGCCGAGGGTCTGGCAGCCCACCGGCGCGCCGTGGACATCCGC
Source organism: Chloroflexota bacterium (assembly GCA_046328155.1). GTDB lineage: Bacteria > Chloroflexota > Limnocylindria > Limnocylindrales > CSP1-4 > JAFMJV01. The sequence continues at coordinate 59,956 of JAXLXC010000004.1, read as the reverse complement.
TTCGAATGACCAGCCAACCTCGCACCCCCAGCCGACCCACCAGCCCGGAGGACGCCCGCCCATGACCGCCGCCGACCCGTCCGCGCCGCCAGCACCCCAGGTCTACGACTGGGAGCCGTCCAACGCCGCCATCGCCGCCCAGTACGGCATCGACCCCGCCACCGTGCTGCGCTTCGACCTCAACACCCCGCCCACGGTCAACCCGATCGCGCTGTCCGTCCTCGACGGGCCGTTCGAGACCTCGCTGTCCGAGTACCCGGACGCCGACTACAAGGGCATCGCGGACGCGGCGGCGGCCTACACGGGCGTGGATGCCACGGAGGTCCTGGTCGGTGCCGGCGCCGACGAGGTCCTCGACACCATCGCCAAGGCGTTCCTGCCCACGGGTGGCAGGTCGATCATCCCCATCCCGACGTACGCCATGTACGCGGTCCACACCAGCCAGCGGGGTGCCGTGGCGGACACCGTCCTGCGGCTGCCCCCCGACCAGGGCTTCCGGATGGACCTCGAGCAGGTGCTGGCACGTCTGCCCGGCGCCAGCGTCGTGTGGCTCTGCTCGCCGGTCAACCCGACCGGCCTGCCGGAGCGCCGCGAGGACCTCGTGACGCTCCTCGACGCGGCGGCCGCCCTGGGCCCCGACGGCCCCATGGTCGTGGTGGACGAGGCCTACTTCGAGTTCGCCCCCGAGACCCTCATCCCGCTGCGCTCGACCTACCCCGGCCTCATCGTGGTGCGCACCGTCTCCAAGGCGTTCGCGCTCGCCGGCTTCCGGGTGGGCTACGCCGTCGCCCAGCGCCCCACCATCGCCCGCCTCGAGGCATACCGGCCACCCAACAGCATCGGCGCCGTCTCCGCGGCCGTGGCGGCCGCGGCCCTTCGACGCCCCGAGGCCACGCTCGAGCGCGTGCGCGCGACCATCGCCGAGCGCGAGCGCTTCGCGGCGCAGCTGCGGGCCATCGGCATCGAGCCGCTGCCCAGCGTCACCAACTTCCTGCTGCTGCGCATCGGCACGTACCAGCAGGCCGAGTCGCTCACCGAGGCGCTCCAGCGGGGCGGCGTGGTGCCCCGCTTCTTCGGGCCCTCGCACCCGCTGGCGGGCCACGTCCGGGTCACCGTGCGGGGCGTCGAGCAGGACGATCGGCTGGTGGCGCTCGCCAGGGCATGGAAGGAGTCCGCGGCATGACCACGACGGCAGCGCGCACGGCCACGCGCACGCGGCGCACCAGCGAGACGACCATCGAGGTCAGCGTCGACCTCGATGGCACGGGGATGACCGACGTCCTGACGGGCGTGGGCTTCTACGACCACCTGCTCACGTCGCTGGGCCACCACTCGCTCATCGACCTCCGCGTGCGCGCCACCGGCGACCTGCACATCGACGAGCACCACACCGTGGAGGACGTGGCGCTGGTGCTGGGCGACGCCATCAGCGGCGCGCTCGGCGACCGGGTGGGCATCGCTCGGTTCGGCGATGCCCGGGTGCCCATGGACGACGCCCTCGCGAGCGTCGCGATCGACCTCTCCGGACGGCCCTACGCGGTCCTGGACCTGGCGTTCGTGGGCGAGCGGGTGGGCATCCTCCAGACGCAGAACATCCCGCACGTCCTGGAGTCGCTCGCGCGCACCCTGGGCGCCAACCTGCACGCGACCGCCACGGGTCGCAACGACCATCACATCGCGGAGGCCACGTTCAAGGCCCTCGCCCGCTCGCTCCGGGCGGCCGTCGCGATCGACCCGCGACGCAGCGGCGTGGCGTCCACCAAGGGGTCGCTCGCGTGAGCGGTCGGGTGGTGGTGGTCGACTACGGCGCCGGCAACCTGGTGAGCATCCGGAACGCGCTGACGCTGCTGGGCGCCGAGCCGGTCGTCGCGCAGGCGCCGCACGACCTCCGCGGGGCCCGGATGGTGGTGCTGCCGGGCGTGGGCGCGAGCGGCCCCGCCATGGAGCGGCTGGACCATGCGGGCCTCTCGGCTGCCATCCGCGCCGCCGTGGCCGATGGCGCATGGCTGGTGGGCATCTGCCTGGGCCTGCAGCTCCTGTTCGAGACGTCCGAGGAGGATGGCGCCCGGATGCTGGGGCTGCTGGACGGACCCGTGGTGCCCATCGCCGACGCGCCGCGCCTGCCGCACATCGGCTGGAACCAGCTGGAGCACGTCCGCCCGCACCCGTTGCTCGAGGGCGTGGCGGACGGGGCGCCCGCCTACTTCGTCCACTCCTACGTGGCGCGACCCGCCGATCCGAGCATCGTCCTCGCCCAGACCGAGCACGGCAGCCGGTTCCCCAGCCTGGTCGCGCGCGACCGGATCGTGGCCTTCCAGCCACATCCCGAGCGGTCCGGGGCGGATGGCCTGCGGCTGCTGCGCAACACCCTGACGCTGGCGGGCATCGTCGCCCCCGCGCCCGCGCCCATCGCCGTGGGTGCCTGACGCGATGCTGCTGCGCCGCGTCATCCCCTGCCTCGACGTCAAGGACGGCCGCGTGGTGAAGGGCGTCCGCTTCGTGGACCTCACCGACGAGGGCGACCCGCCCACGCTCGCCGAGCGCCACGCCGCCGAGGGTGCCGACGAGATCGTGTTCCTCGACATCTCCGCCGCCCCGGAGGCGCGTGGCACGCTGCTGGATGTCGTCGAGCGCACGGCACGACGCGTGTTCGTGCCGGTGACCGTGGGCGGGGGCGTGCGCACCGCGGACGAGATGCGCGAGGTGCTCCGGGCGGGCGCCGACAAGGTCGCCGTCAACACCGCCGCGGTCCACGACCCGGGGCTGCTGACGGCGTGCGCGCGTCGCTTCGGCCGTCAGTGCGTGGTCATCTCGGTGGATGTCCGGTCCGTGCCCGGCCAGCCGGGCCGCTGGGAGGTGGTGGTCCAGGGCGGTCGGACGCCCACGGGCCTCGATGCCATCGACTGGATCACCCGCGCCGCCGAGCTGGGCGCAGGCGAGGTGCTGCTGACCTCCATCGACCGCGACGGCACGCAGGGCGGCTTCGACCTCGAGCTGCTGCGCGCCGCGGTCGCGGCGGTGGACGTGCCCGTGGTCGCCTCGGGTGGCGCCGGGGAGCCCGCGGACATGGTCGCGGCCATCGTGGAGGGGCACGCGGACGCGGTCCTCGCGGCATCGATCTTCCATCGGGGGATCCACTCCATCGGCTCGGTCAAGGAGGCGCTGGCCGCGGCTGGCGTGCCGGTCCGCCGGGCGGGGGTGGCCGCGTGAGCGAGCCGGTGTCCGCACGGCCCCTGGACCCCGCGGCGATCCGCTTCGGTGCCGACGGGCTGGTCGCCGCGATCGCGCAGGACGCGCGCGACGGGCGCGTCCTGATGGTCGCGTGGCAGGACGCGGAGGCGGTCGCCGCGACCCGCGCCACGGGCGAGCTCCACTTCCACTCCCGGTCGCGCGGGCGGCTCTGGAAGAAGGGCGAGACGAGCGGCAACGTGCTGCGCGTGGCGGCCGCGGCGGTCGACTGCGACGGTGACGCGCTGCTGTGGACCGTGGAGCCGGTCGGACCGGCGTGCCACACCGGCGCCCGGTCCTGCTTCGACCTGGCACCTGGCGCCCCCTCCCCCGAGGGCTTCGGCTGGCTCGAGACGCTCTGGGCGACCATCGTGGAGCGTGCCGCGACGCGCCCCGCCGGCTCCTACACGGCACGGCTGCTGGAGCGCGGCGTCGACGGGCCAGGTCGCAAGGTGGCCGAGGAGGCCGTCGAGGTGCTCATGGCCGCCAAGGACGATGCAGTCGCGGAGGCGAGCGACGCTCCCGGCCGCGACCAGGAGGCGCTGGCGGGCGAGATGGCCGACCTGCTGTACCACCTGCTGGTGCTGTCGGCCGAGCGCGGGCTGCCGCCGTCACGGGTGCTGGGGGTGCTCCGGGAGCGCCACGGCGGCTGAACGCTCGGCGCGCTGGACGGCCGTCCGGGCCCCGGAATCGAAGAACGAGCCCTGCGATCGCGAGGCTTCCGACTCCGCGGAGAGGAGGGAGGAGGACGCGGGGCCGGTTCTCGCGATCGCGGTCTCGTCTGATGGGTAGTTAAGCGCCCGTCGGCTCGCGATTCAACCAACGCGCGGTCATGGCTCGATATCGACTTCATAACATGACCGACGACCCACGCTCGGCGCGGGCCTCACCGGGCTGTCAGCGGATCGTCAGGACGCGCGGCGCACCACCACCAGCCGCTTCCGCCCGGCCCGCAGCAGGTGATAGCGACCGGCGACCGGGGCCGGCAGCGGCTGGGCCTGGTCCGTGACGCGGGTCCCGTCGATGGTCAGGCCCCCCTGGGCGATGGCGCGGCGCGCCTCGCCGCGCGATGAGTACAGCCCCGCGTCGACGGCCAGGCTCACCGGGTCCGTGGCCGAGCCGTCCCACGCGTGCCCACCGACCTCGTCGAACAGGACGTCGAGGACCTCCGGGTCGCTGACGGGCTCGCTCGCGAACGCCGCCGCGGACACGCGGACCTGACGGTCGGCCTCTTGGATGCCATGGACGCGCGCGGTGAGGTCATGGGCGAAGGCGCGCTGGCCGGGACGTCGTCCGGGGTCGGCGGCCTGTGCCGCGAGGATGGCGTCGACCTCCTCGCGGGGCTTGAGCGTCAGCCGCGTCAGGAGTGCCGGGACATCCGCGTCGTCGGCGTTGAGCCAGTACTGGTAGAAGGCATAGGGCGACGTGATGGACGGGTCGAGCATGATCGAGCCCGACTCGGTCTTGCCCATCTTGCGGCCGTCGGCGGTCAGCAGCAGCGGCTGGCTGATGCCATGCGCCGTCGCGCCGGTCGCGCGTCGGATGAGCGAGATGCCGGCCGTGATGTTGCCCCACTGGTCGGCGCCGCCCATCTGCATCTCGACGCCCGCGGTGCGGTGGAGCTGGAGGAAGTCGGCGGCCTGGAGGGTCATGTAGCTGAACTCGGTGAACGACAGCCCGCCGGCCAGGCGCAGCTGCACCGAATCCTTCTCGAGCATCGTCGCGATGGTGAAGTGCTTGCCGATGTCGCGGAGGTAGTCGAGGAGCCCCCAGGTGGCCAGCCAGTCGCGGTTGTCGACCATGCGCGCCTGGGCCGGGCCGGGGTCGAAGTCGAGGAAGCGACCCAACTGGCGCCGGATCGAGGCCGCGTTCGCGTCCACCTGCTCGGCGGTCAGGAGCACCCGCTCGGCGCTCTTGCCGGACGGGTCGCCGATCATGCCCGTGCCACCGCCCACGACCGCCACGGGCCGGCCGCCGTGCCGCTGGAGATGCACCAAGGCCATGAGCGGCACCAGATGGCCCACGTGGAGCGAGGGGCCGCTGGCGTCGAAGCCGACGTAGGCGGAGATGGGGCCCTGGGCGAGCCGCTGCTCGAGGCCCTCGGAGCGGTCCTGCACGAGGCCGCGCCACGAGAGCTCGGCGAGGAAGTCGATCATGGACCCTATGCTAGAGTCCGGGCGCGATGCAGTCCCGCCATCCCGCGCGCGCGACCCCGTCACGACCACGGCCCGCGCGTTGAGCGGTCGACCTTCGGGTGGCCAGCCACCCGCCGGCCGCGGGGCGCCGCCGCCCGGCTACCAGGGCCCACCCCCCGGCTACCAGGGTCCGCCACCGGGCTACCAGGGCCCACCACCGGGATACCCCCAGCAGCCTGGGTATCCGGGCGCGCCCCAGGGCTACCCCGGCTACCAGATGCAGCCGGCCTACCCCGGCGCGGCGCCACCGTCGCCGAGCGCGTCGCGCCAGCGGCCGAAGGCGAGCGCCGGCAAGCGCGTGCTCACGCTGGGTCTGCCGTTCCTCATCTACGGCGCCATGGCGACCATCGCGGTGGCGGCGTTGCTGGGCGGCATCGGCCTGTTCATGGCCTGGAACGGCAAGCTCGCGGACTTTCCGCCGTCACGGCTGACCGACATCCCGATCACCCAGGAGTCGATCATCTACGACCGCAACCACGTGGTCCTGGCGCGCTTCACCACGGGCGAGTCGCGGCAGGTGGTCCGGTTCAGCCAACTCCCGGCCATCCTCATCGACGCCACGACCGCGGTGGAGGACCGGACCTTCTGGACCAACACCGGCTTCGACCCGCTGGGCATCCTGTCGGCCGCGGTCGACTCCATCCGTGGCCGAGCTCGCGGCGCCTCCACCATCACCCAGCAGCTGGTGCGGCAGCGGCTGCTGCCCGAGGACGTGCTGTCGGGGCGTCTCGCCGAGCGCAAGATCCTGGAGCTCATCCAGTCCGTGCGGCTGACGCAGGCGTACCCCAAGGAAGACATCATCGCCGCCTACCTCAACCAGAACTTCTATGGCAACAACAGCTACGGCGTGAAGACCGCCGCGCGCAGCTACTTCGGCATCAACGACCTCTCGAAGCTGACGCTGGCCCAGGCGGCCATCCTGGCGGGCATCCCGCAGGCACCCGGCTCGTATGACCTGGTGCGCAACGCGGAGTCGGTCGACGCCGGCGACCCCCGCTGCCCCGACCCGGACGCCGGCTGCCTCGTCGTGCCCGACGACTCGCCGGTGGTGGTGCGGCGCAACTACATCCTGCGCCTGCTGGCCGACGACCCAGCGCGGCGGACGCTCTCGGGCGACACCTACAGCGCGGCCGACTTCGAGGCGGCGATGCGGGAGCCGGTAGTCCTGGTGGACCAGACGCCGCGCGACTGGCGGGCGCCCCACTTCGTGTGGCAGGTGCTCGACGAGGTGCGCACCGCGCTGTGCGGCGAGGACGCCCAGACCTGCACCCAGTTCGAGGCGGGCGGCCTGCGGATCGCCACCGCTCGACTGGGACGTCCAGAAGGTGGCCGAGAAGTGGGTCAACGTCGCGGCCATCGCGCCCCACCAGGACAACCCGCGGGCCTATGCCCGCGCGCGCGGCGTCACCTATCAGCCATGGATGGCGCAGCTCGCGGACAACGCCATCTACAACGGGGCGCTCTCGGCCATCGACTACCAGACCGGCGAGATCATCGCCTACGTGGGCTCGGCGGACTACTACGGCAAGCGCCAGGGCAAGAAGTTCCAGCCCAAGTTCGACGTGCTCTCGGACGGGTTCCGACAGCCGGGCTCGGCGTTCAAGCCCTTCAACTACGCGGTGGCCATCGACGACGGCAAGCTCACCGCCTCCTCGATGATCATGGACGTCACCACCGACTTCGGGGGCGGCTATGTGCCCACCAACTTCGACCAGCTGGAGCGGGGGCCGCTGCGCGCCCGTCTCGCGCTCCAGTTCTCGCTCAACATCCCGGCCGTCAAGGTCGCCCTCATCAACGGCATCGAGCACCTGTACAAGCGCGCCCAGGAGTTCGGCCTGCGGTTCGCGGTGCCGCTCCGGAACGCGGGCCCGTCCATGGCCCTGGGCTCGCTGGAGGTCCGGCCGCTCGACCTCACCACGGGGTACGCCACCCTCGCCAACGAGGGCCGCTACCTGCCGCACCAGTCGATCCTGTCGGTCACGGACTCGAGCGGCACGGACCTGGTGCCGCCCTACGAGGTGCCCGACGGCGACGAGGTCATCTCGCCCCAGGCGGCCTACGTGGTGACTGACATCCTGGCCGGCAACACCAACCCCGCCGAGAACCCCATCTGGGGGCAGATGGAGCTGACTGCCGCCAACGGCAAGCGTCGGCCCGCGACGCTCAAGACGGGCACCAACAACGATGCCAAGGACCTCTCGGCGTACGGCTACATCGCGCCGCCCACCGCCGCCGGTCGCAAGGATGGCGAGTACGCACTCGCGCTCGGCGTGTGGATGGGCAACAGCGACGCGACGCCCGTGAGCGGGAGCGGCGACAGCGTGTTCTCGCTGGACGCGGCCGGCCCGCTGTGGCAGGCCGTGATGGACGAGGTGACGGCCGACTGGCGGGTCAACGACTTCGAGCGGCCTGACGGCATCGTCACGCGCAGCGTGGACGCGTTCACGGGCTACCAGCCCTCGGTCTGGTCACGCCAGCAGGTCCAGGAGGTGTTCGTGCGCGGCACGACGCCCGACGAGACCCTGGATCGTGGGCATCGACGTGGTCCGCGGGCCCGACGGCGCGTGGTACCCGCTGGAAGGACGCCGCGAGGGTGACCACCAGGTCCGTGGCTTCCTGTGGCGCTCGCCGAGGCCGAGGCCGACCACGACTCCTGGAACGACGCGAACCGTGCCTGGGTCCGCCGCGCCTGACGAGGGGCAGGAGTCACGGGCGGGCCGAGGACACGGCAACGTCGTACTTCCTCGACTCCAGCTATCGGCCGTACGGTCGCAGCTGGGGTGCGCCGTTCCCGCCCACCCAGAGCTGCGACGAGATGCCATCGCCCGCGCCCAGCGCATCGCTACCCTGAGCCCACGATCCCGCAACGACCACAGGCCGACCGACGAGCCGTGGCCCACCGAGGAGCCCCGCCGGAGGCCACCGAGGAGCCCCCGCCGGAGGCCACCGACGAGCCGACCGCGCCGCCCGCCGACGACGGTGCCGAGGCGACCGACGAGGGCGGCGGCTGAGCCCGATGAGGGTCACAGGGTGACGATCGTCGCCCCGTCCCCACCCTCGCCCCGCTCGCCGGGGCGCCATTCCCGCACCAGGGGGTGACCCGCGAGCGCGGCTCGCACCGCGTCCCGGAGCGCCCCGGACCCATGCCCGTGCACGATGGTCAGACGCCCCGCACCGGCCATGGCCGCCTGGTCGAGTGTCTGGTCGAGCAGCTCCAGCGCCTCGTCCACGCGCGCCCCCCGGATGTCGAGGGTGGCGGGGACCACGCGTCGCTCGCCTGACCCACCACCGCCACGCGCGGGCATCGGCCGCGAGGCCGGTCGCACCGGCTCGAGCTCCCCGCGGCGGCCCGTGGTGGGCCGCGCGGGCCTGCCCCCGGCGGGGACGCCGACCGTGACGGCCTCCGGCGGCACCAGCTGGTCCAGCGGCACCACGCTGCGCGCGCCACCCACCGCGAGCGTCGCCCGACCCCGGTCGTCGATGGCCGTGATGGTGCCCTGCCACCCCGAGCGTGTCGCCGCGCGCTGGCCGACAGCCCACGACCCCGATGGCACCGGGACCTCCTCGGGGCTGCCACCAGCCGCCGGGATCGCCGCGAGCCGCTCCTCGAGTCGTGCCATCGCCTCGTCCAGCCGCGACTCGGTGAGCGTCTGGCGCGCCAGCAGCTGGCGCGCCGCGGCGATCTCCGCGTGGATGGCCTCCACCGCACGCTCTGCCTCCTCGCGTGCCGTGGCCGCCGCATCCTCGCGCTCGTGGCGGGCTCGTCGGCGCTCCTCGTCCGCGACCCGACGCGACTCGACCGCGCGTGCCTCTGCGACGCGCGCCGTCTCGCGGGCCTCCTCGATCTCCGCCTGGGAGGCCTTGATGGCAGCGAGCGTCGCCTCGAAGTCCAGCTGGGCCCTCGACAGCCGCCCACGGGCGTCCTCCACGAGGGCCGGGTCAAGGCCCAGCCGCTCGGCGATGGCGAACGCCTGGCTCGTGCCAGGCAGGCCGATGGTGAGTCGGTACGTCGGGCTGAGGGTCTCGAGGTCGAACTCGACCGACGCGTTGCGGGCCTCCGGCGTCTCGTGGGCGTAGACCTTGAGCTCGGCGTAGTGGGTCGTGGCCACCACGAGCGCCCCCGACCGGATGAAGCGGTCCAGGAGCGACTGGGCGAGCGCGGAGCCCTCCGTGGGGTCGGTGCCCGCGCCCAGCTCGTCGAGCAGCACGAGGCAGCCGGGACCCGCGGCCTGGACGATCCGCACGATCGACCGCAGATGGCCCGAGAACGTGGACAGCGACTGGGCGATGGACTGCTCGTCGCCGATGTCCGCGAACACGTCGCGCAGCACCGGCAGCCGGCTGCCCGCCGCCGCCGGCACGTGCAGCCCCGACTGGTGCATCAGGCACAGCAGCCCGGTGGTTCGGAGGGCGACCGTCTTGCCGCCCGTGTTGGGCCCGGTGATGACCAGCGCCCGGTAGTCCTCGCCGAGGCGGATGTCGATGGGCACCACGCGACCCGACAGCCCCGGGTGACGCGCCGACAGCAGGACGATGCCGCCCGCCGAGGCCTCGGCACGGACCGCGTCCATCTCCTCCGCAAGCCGCGCGCGGGCCGCCCACAGGTCGAAGCGGGCCAGGGCGTCGAGCGTGTCACGGAGCTCCGGCGCCTGAGCCGCGACGTGCCCCGAGAGCTCGTCGAGGATCCGCTCCTCCTCCGCCTGGACCTTGAGCTGCGCCTCGCGCCAGGCGTTGCCCAGCTCGACCGCCACGAGCGGCTCCACGAACAGGGTCTGGCCGCTCCCTGACTGGTCGTGGACGATGCCGCGCACGCGCGACTTGGCGTCGGCACGGACGGGGATGACATATCGCCCGTTGCGGAGCGTCACGAGCGGCTCCTGGAGCGCGCCACCCAGCTCCCCGTGGACCAGCTGGTCGAGGCGTGACCGGAGTCGCTCGTAGGCCACCCGCACGGCTCGGCGCAGGCCGCCCAACGCCGGGGAGGCGCCGTCGAGGATCTCGCCCGCCGGGTCGATGCTCGCGAGGAGCCGGTCCCGGAGCCCGGGCAGCGGCACGATGAGCCGCGACAGCTCGTGGAGACGCGGCAGGTCCACGTCGCGCAGTGCGTCGCCCAGGCGCGACGCCGCGACCAAGGTGTCCGCGATGGCCACCAGGTCGAGCGGCTCCAGACGCCCGCCGCGCGAGGCCCGGTCGAGGGACGACCCGATGTCCCGCGCGCCGCCCACGCCCACGTCCGGGCGTCGCGACAGGAACAGCCGCGCCTCGTCCGTCTCATCCAGCGCCCGTCGAACGATGACCGGGTCGGCGGAGGGTGCCATCGCCTCGGCGAGGCGACGCGAGGGCGGGAACGCGGCATACGCCGCCACCCGGGCGCGGATCGCGGGGTACTCCAGGAGACGCGCGGACCGCTCGTCCATCAGTCGCCCTCCGCCCGCAGGGTGGCCCTGGGGAAGGGTCGCGACAGGGCGGCCGCGCCCCGGACCCCCAGCCGCCACGGCAGGCCGGCCCAGTCAGGGCCCGCGTAGGCGACCCCGATGCGTGGCCCCGTCAGGAGGTCGGCGTCCGCGACACGCTCCCCGGGGGCCAACCAGAGCCGATGCCCGAGGGTGAGATCGAGACCGGAGCACGACCGATCGACGGCCAGCCATCGGCCCACCAGGCCGGGTCCCGCGGCCACCCGCGCCGGTGCCACGCCCGACTCGCCGGCGATGGGCTCCACGGCCCGGATGAGCACCGCGCTGGCGCGCCCGGCCGGGTGCGCGACCACGTTGAGGCAGTGATGCATCCCATACACCAGGTACACATACGCATGCCCGGGCTCGCCGAACATGGGGGCGGTCCGCCCGGTCGGACCCACGCGGGCATGGCTGGCGCGGTCGTGGGGGCCGTCGTACGCCTCCACCTCCACGATTCGCCCGACCCGGCGCAGCGGGCCGCGCTCGCTCACGATGTGCGTGCCCAGGAGGTCGCGGGCGACCTCGAGCACGGGCCGGGCGAACCACCCGCGCGGGATTGGCGTGTCCGACGACGGCAGGTCGGCAGGGGGGCCGCGGTCGGGGCCGCGTCCGCGGCAGGCGCTCGGCGGTTGCCGGGAGCTGGTCACGGGGCGTCGCGACGTGGGCGGGACGTCACACCATAACCTGGCGGACGTAGTCGGGCAGCAGCGGCCCGAGCAGCGTCCCCAGGAGCGGGATGATGGTGCGCGTCAGCCCATCGCCGATTCGCGAGTCGAGCAGCTGCTGGTAGACCTCGCGGGTCCAGTCGGGCCCCACCACCGCGAAGCCCAGCGAGCCCCGATACGCGGTGGCCAGGATCACGATGAGCCCGGCGATGCCCAGCAGGGCCACGATGGCCATGATCGCGCCGGACACGACGTCGTCGAGCAGGCGGTACTTGCTGAGCCCCTGGGCGCCCTTGATGCCGACCCAGATGAGGATGGCCGCCAGCACGATCCCCGCGAAGTACAGGATCGCGAACGCCGCCATGTGGTTCCAGTGCGTGTCGTACGCGCTCCACTGCCCCGCGAGGTAGTCGCCCGCGGGGACCGACAGCAGCGCCGACAGCAGGAACACCGCCAACCACGCGGCCAGCATCAGCAGGCTGCGGATGACACCCCACAGGAATCCGATGACGAACGCCCCGGCGACCACCAGCACCAGGACGATGTCGAACGTGGTCATGGGCGGGCCGCGGGCGTCACATGCGTCACGCGCATAACCCTATCACCCCCGGAGGCGTGCGCCGATACGCTCCGACAGTACCGAGGTGACCCGGTCCATCCGGTCATCCAGCGCGGCGTCGTCCGGGGCATCCCCGGCGGGCTGGAACCGGAGGCGCCACGCGAGGCTGACCTCGCCCTCCGCGAGCGGCGGCCCCTGGTATCGGTCGAACAGCGCCAGCGACGCGAGCGTCGGGCCGGCCGCGCCTCGGATGAGCTCGCCGACCAGCCCCGCGGCCACATCGCCCCCCACCACCAGCGCGATGTCCCGCTCGACCACGGGTGGCAGGTCGAGGTTGCCGGTGGTCACGCGCTCCGGCACCAGCGAGCCGAGCGACGCGAGCGGCACCTCCCCGAACACGACATGGGCGGCTCGGATGTCGTACGCCTCGAGCAGCGACGGATGCACCTCGCCGACGCGACCCAGCGACGCCTCGGCCGACGGATCGCCCGCGCCGCCGTGGGCCAGCGCGGCCGCGATCCGTCCCGGATGCTCCACGCCCGGCCGAGGCTGCGTGGGGTGCCACGTCACATGCGCACCCCCCAGGCGACCCGCCAGCAGCTCCACGAGGCCCTTGGCGTCCGCGACGTCGGCCGGGCGCGTGGCGGAGGCCCAGGTCGGCGGTCGCGTCGCCCCTGCGAGCAGGAACGCGAGCATGGGTGTCTCGGTGGGCGTGCCGTCCACGCGCAGGTGGGTGGGCCCGGTCTCGAACACCCCGACGTCGGTGCGCCGGAGCCGCTGGTTGTCCGCGAGGACGCGCAGCAGTCCCGGCAGCAGCGACCGGCGCAGCTCCGAGTGGTCGAGCGTGACGGGGTTCGCCGCCACGATGGTCGCCGGGTCGCCGGCCGGGATGCCCAGCCGAGCGTGGTCCGCGGGGTCGATGAGGCCGTGGGTCACCACCTCGTCGAGACCCAGGCCCGCGAGCCAGGCACGCAGCCGGTCCGTGAGTCGCCGAGGGTCGGGTCGGTACGCCGGCATGACGGTCGACGGCAGGCTGCCGGGCAGGGTCTCGTACCCCCGCACGCGCGCCACCTCCTCGATGACATCCGCCTCGATGACCAGGTCGCGCCGATGCGCCGGGACGATGGCGACCAGCGCGCCCGGGCCGGCGTCCACCGTGCGACCGGCGGCCGTGACGGGGACCTGATCGGTGAGCGCCGCGGGCTCGGCGGCGACCTCCACGCGCGCCAGCAACTCAGCCTGCTCGGCCGCGGGGACGTCCAGCCCCAGCACGCGGGACACGCGCGCCGGTCGGAACGGCACCCGCACCCGCGGTGGGTCCACCGGGTTGGTGTCCACGACGCCCTGCGCCGCACGACCACCGGCCCATGCCAGGATGAGCTGCGTGGCGCGATCCGCGCCCACGCGCGCGAGCCGGTGCTCCTGGCCCTTCTCGAAGCGCAGGCTGGCCTCGGAGCGGAGGGCGAACCGGAAGGCCGTCCGGCGGATGCTCACGGCGTCGAAGATGGCCGATTCCACCACGACGCGGGTGGTGCCCTCCCCCACCTCGCTGTCGACGCCGCCCATGACGCCCGCCAGGCCCAGCGGCCCCTGGGGGTCCGCGATGAGCAGCACCTCGGGGTCGAGCACGCGTTCGACATGGTCGAGCGTGGTGAGGCGCTCGCCCTGGCCGGCCGCCCGGACCACGATCCGACCGCCCCGGATGCCATCCGCGTCGAACGTGTGGATGGGCTTGCCCATCTCGAGCATCACATAGTTGCTGGCATCGACGACGTTGCTGATGGGCCGGACGCCGGCCGCGACGAGACGTCGCTGGACCGCGAACGGCGACGGCCCCACGGCCACGCCGTCCAGCCAGCGCGCCACGAAGCGGGAGCATCGGGGGTCCTCGACATCCACGGCCACGTGGTCGGCCGTCGCGTCCCCCGATTCCGCGACCTCGATGACCGGCCAGCGGAGCGCGGCGCCGGTGGCCGCCGCGACCTCGCGCGCCAGGCCGATGACCGAGAGCGCGTCGCCCCGGTTGGGCTTGACGTCCACGTCCAGCACGGTGTCGCCGACGAGGTTCTCGAGGGGCAGCCCGATGGGCGTGTCCGGAGGCAGGATGAGGATCCCCTCGGCGTCGTCGGACAGCCCCAGCTCGGTGCCCGAGCAGAGCATGCCCTGGCTCTCGACGCCCGCCAGCCGGGCGACCTCGATGCTGCGTCCGCCCGGCAGCACCGAACCCGGCAGCGCCACCGGCACGCGCTGGCCGGGCGCGATGTTCTGCGCGCCGCACACGATGGACAGCGTGGGCTCCGAATCGCCCACCCGGACCGTGGTCAGGTGGAGACGCGTGGAGTTCGGGTGGTCCTCCACGGCCAGGAGCTCGCCCACGACCACGCGGCTCCAGTCGCCACCGAGCCGCTCGATGCCCTTGACCTCCATGCCCAGCAGCGTCAGTCGGGCGGCGAGCGCCTCGGGCGAGAGGTCGACGTCCACGTACTCGCGGAGCCATGACAAGGGGACCCTCATGGCCGGGCCCGCTCGAGGAACCGCAGGTCGCTGGCCAGGAACGCGCGGATGTCCCGGATGGCGTATCGGAGCATCGTGATCCGGTCCGTGCCCATGCCGAACGCGAAGCCCTGGTAGCGCTCCGGGTCGATGCCACCGTTGGCCAGCACCACCGGATGGACCATGCCCGCGCCCAGGATGGTCATCCAGCCGCTCCGACCGCAGGCCGGGCAGCCGCTCCCGTCGCACACCACGCACTGGATGTCGAACGCGACCGAGGGTTCCGTGAACGGGTAGTAGCCGGGCCGGAAGCGGGTCGGTCGTCCGGCCCCGAACAGCGCGTGGGCAAAGGCATCGAGCAGGCCGCGGAGGGTGCCCATGCTGGTGCCCTCGTCGACCATCAGCCCCTCGATCTGGAAGAACTCGAAGCCGTGCGAGGCATCGACCGCCTCGTAGCGGTAGCAGCGCCCCGGTGTCAGGATCCGGATGGGTGGCTCGGACGCGCGCATGGCG
Source organism: Chloroflexota bacterium (assembly GCA_046328155.1). Classification (GTDB taxonomy): domain Bacteria; phylum Chloroflexota; class Limnocylindria; order Limnocylindrales; family CSP1-4; genus JAFMJV01. The sequence goes on along the minus strand of JAXLXC010000004.1, from coordinate 44,847 downwards.
CGGATCTGGCCCGGCGACGTGTGGGTGCGCAGCAGCCAGCGCGGGGCGTCGGGACTCGGTGGCGCGTCGGGCGGGTCCGCCACATAGATGGTGTCCCACAGGTCGCGTGCCGGGTGGTCGGGCGGGATGTTGAGGGCCTCGAAGTTGAGCGCGTCGGTCTCGACCTCGGGGCTCTCCACCACGACGAAGCCGAACTGGCCCAGGACCCGCGCGATCTCGGCCTCGGTCTCCCGGATGGGGTGCAGGCTGCCGGCCCAGAGGCTCCGACCGGGCAGCGTGACGTCCTCCGCCTCGGCTGCCAGCCGCTGCTCGAGCGCGACGGAGCCCAGCGTGGTGCCACGTGCCGCCAGCGCGGCCTCGATGGCCTCGCGCACGGGATTGGCGAGTGCGCCCACACGCGGCCGGTCCTCGGCGGGGAGCGCCCCGATGCCGCCCATGAGCGAGCGCAGCTCGCCTTTGCGGCCTAGGATGCGCGTCTCGACGTCGGCGAGCGCCGCAGGGTCGGCCGCGGCGGCGATGTCGGCAAGCGCCGAGTCACGCAGGGACGCGAGGCGCCCCTGGAAGGAGTCGAGGTCCACGATGCGCGGCGCGGGCCGCTACTTGGCCTTGGCGAGCTCCGCGATGCGCGCGAACGTGGCCGCATCGCGGACCGCGACGTCGGCCAGGACCTTGCGGTCGAGGATCACCCCGGCGGCCTTGAGGCCGCTGACGAGGCGGCTGTAGCTGAGGCCGTTGAGGCGCGCCGCGGCGTTGAGCCGGACGATCCACAGCGCGCGCAGCTGGCGCTTGCGCTCCTTGCGGCCGCGATAGGCGTAGGCCATGGCATGGAGCTGCGCCTCGCGCGCCGGCTTGATGAGCTTGGAGCGGGTGCCACGACGCCCCTCGGCGGCCTTGAGCAGCCGCTTGTGGCGCTTGTGCGAGGCGACGCCGCGCTTGACGCGTGCCATGTCTGGATGGGCTCCTTAGAGGTACGGCAGCAGACGCTGGAGCGTCCGCGCGCTGGTGGGGTCCAGGATGGCCTTGCCCGCGTATCGACGGGTCCGCCGCGAGGACTTGATCTCCAGGTGGTGGCCCCGCCACGACTTGACGCGGTAGACCTTGCCACTGCCGGTGACCCCGAACCGCTTCTGGGCGCCCTTGTGGCTCTTCATCTTGGGCACGTGGATCAGCCTCCTGCCGCTGGCTGGGGTGCCGGCTCCGGCGCCGCCCCCTCGCGTGCCGGCGGCGCCTGCACGACCTTTGGCTTGTGGTTCGACGCCACGGTCATGGACATCGACCGACCCTCGAGCAGCGGCTGCCGGTCGACGGTGCCGTGCTCCTTGATGAGATCCCCGAACTTCGTCAGCAGGTCCCGCCCGATGTAGGCGTGACTCACCTCGCGGCCCCGGAACTGGACCGTGACCTTGACCCGGTCACCATCCTCGAGGAACTGGATGGCGCGCCGGACCTTGGTGTCGAAGTCGCCCTTGCCGATCTTCGGCTTGAGGCGGATCTCCTTGAACTCGACGGAACGCTGGTTCCGTCGCGCTTCCTTCTCCTTGCGGGCCTGCTCGTACTTGAACTGGCCGTAGTCGAGGAACTTGACGACGGGGGGGCTGGCCGTGGGGGCAACTTCCACCAGGTCGTAGCCCCGCTCCTGCGCCACCTGCAAGGCCTGATGCGTTGGCATCACGCCCATCTGGGTCCCATCCTCATCGACGACCCGGACGTTGGGTACACGGATCATCTCGTTGATGCGCAGGTCTTTGCTCAGCCTGGTTCCCTCACCGCTCCGTTGACAGATGACATGCAGCAGCAGCCGCACCCGCGGCCGCCCCTGGCTGGGGGACTATAGCACGCACGTTCGGCAGCCGTCGACCGGCGTGGAGGCCCTACTCCGGGCGTCGCTCCGCGGCCTGGGCGGCCAGCCGGTCGGCCAGCTCCTCCCAACCCGTCGCAGGCTGCTGCTCGCCGCTCCGGGAGCGTGGCGCGACGGTGCGGGCCTCCACCTCCCGGTCACCCAGCACCAGCATCCAGGGCACCTTCTGCTCCTGGGCCACCCGGATCTTGTTCTGCATCCGGTTGGAGGAGTCGTCCACCTCCACCCGCAGACCCCTCGCGCGCAGCACCCCCGCGAGCTCGTGTGACGCGTCGTTGTGGCGGTCGGCGATGGGCACCACCACGGCCTGCACGGGTGCGCACCACAGCGGGAAGGCGCCCCCGAAGTGCTCCGTGAGGATGCCGATGAACCGCTCCAGCGAGCCATAGATGGCCCGGTGGATGGCCATCGGGCGCTGGGGCTGGCCGGTCTCGTCGATGTACTCCAGGTCGAAGCGCTCGGGCAGCATCACGAGGTCCACCTGGATGGTGGCCATCTGCCACTCCCGCCCCAGCGCGTCGTCGATGTAGATGTCGATCTTGGGCGCGTAGAACGTGCCGTCCTTGGGCTTGATGGCGTAGTCGCCGCCGTGCCGGTCGAGGACGTCCTTGATGATGGTCTCCGCGCGGTCCCACAGCGCCGGGTCGCCCAGCGCCTTGTCGGGCTTGGTCGCGAAGGCGAAGCGCGGCAGCAGACCGAACCACGAGTAGGCCTCGCGGATCTCCCCCAGGAGCGCCTCCAGCTCCGCCGTCAGCTGGTCGGGACGGACGTAGATGTGCGCGTCGTCCTGGACGAACTGACGGACGCGCGTGAGGCCCGACAGGGTCCCCGAGCGCTCGTTGCGATGCAGCCGGCCGTACTCCGCGAAGCGCAGCGGCAGGTCGCGATACGAGCGCAGGTGGCTCCGGTAGATGAACGTCGACTCGGGGCAGTTCATGGGCTTGAGGCTGAACAGCTGGCTCTCGGACTCGACCACGAACATGTTCTCGGCGTAGTGGTCCCAGTGGCCCGACTGGCGCCACAGCCGCTCGCTCACCAGGATGGGCGTGCTCACCTCCTGGTAGCCGCGACGCTCCTGGAGGCCGCGCATCGCACCCTCGAGGGCGCGCCAGAGCCGCTGGCCCTTGGGATGCCAGAACACCGACCCCGGCGAGACATCGTGGAAGCTGAACAGGTCGAGCTGGACGCCCAGCCGCCGATGGTCGCGCTTGCGTGCCTCGGCGCGCCGCCACAGGTAGAGGTCGAGCTCCTCCTGGGTGCGCCAGACCGTGCCGTAGATCCGCTGGAGCATGGGCCGGTCCTCCCGGCCACGCCAGTAGGCGCCCGAGGTCGTGAGCAGCTTGAAGGGGCCCAGCTTGCCGGTGGATGCCACGTGCGGGCCCCGGCACAGGTCGATGAACGGCCCGTGCTGGTACGTGCTGACGACCGGTGCGGGCGCGCCCGACAGCTCCGCGGCGGTGCGCAGGTCGTCCAGGATCTCCACCTTGTAGGTCTGCCCCTGCCCCGCGAGGAAGCGACGCCCCTCGTCCGGGTCCCACTCCTGACGCACGAACGGGTGGTCCTTGGCGATCGACTCGCGCATCCGGGCCTCGATGGCCGGCAGGTCCTCGTCGGTCAGCGGCCGCGGGATGTCGAAGTCGTAGTAGAAGCCGTCCTTGATGGCGGGTCCGATGCCCAGCTTGGTGCCCGGGAACAGGTCGACCACGGCCTCGGCCATGATGTGCGCGGCCGAGTGGCGCATGGGGTCGAGGGGGTCGTCGTGGTCCCCGTGGGCATGCGCGTCGAGGAGCTCGTCGGCCGAGCCCCGCTCGGGCGCCTCGAACCCCAGGTCGTCGTCCTGGTCGTGCTGGTGGTCGCTCATGTGGCTCGGTCTCCGTCCGTGGATGCGCTCGATCACATCGACAGGACGAGAGGCGTGCCTCCCGCGGTCCCACCCGCCTTCGCGAGGCCGGTCCGGCCCCCGCGCACTCGTTGCCCCGCTGTCTCGGGCGGTCCCGTCCGGGTCGTCCCCGGCCGCTCGCGGGTGGTGCGCCACGCTCCATGCGATCGCCCGGCTTCCAGCCACGGCCTGGGCTCTCTGGGATCAGGGATGCGGGCGTGTGTCCCGGTCGACGCGTTGGATGGTGGGCGACACTGGACTCGAACCAGTGACCTCTTGCATGTCAAGCAAGTGCTCTAACCAGCTGAGCTAGCCGCCCGCGGCTGACATCCTACCTCAGCAGCCCGCCGCGAGCCACGCGATGGGCGACGCGCCCCCGGGATGGCTGGCAACGGTCCAGGTGACATGGAGGTCGCTGCGCAGGCCGCAGTCGGTCGCTCCCACGGACCACGCAGCCGCCGCGCGACGCGCGTTGCCCCGTGCTCGGCTCGCGCAGGCGGCGACTCAGGGAGCCGCGACGCGGATGTGGCGGCTGCCCGTGGCAACGTGGTCGAGGCGCACCGTGCTGCTCACGCGCAGGGCCTCGCCGTGGGCGTCCTGCATGTCGAGCCCCACCACCAGGTCGTCGCCACGCGGCGCAGCCCGCAACCCGTCCAGGAGCCCGCCGAAGGTGACGGGGCAGTCGCCGCCGATGGCGTCGCAGCCATTGGTGGGCGCGCTGGCGCCCCCCAGCACCCGAACCTGGCCATCGCCCGTGGCGCCGGCGGGGACCACGAGGTCGACGGTCCGGCTGTAGGTACGGCCGGAGCGCGGACGCAGGCTCACCCGCACGCGCAGCTCGTCGCCAGGGGCCACGGCGACCGTGCCGCTGCGGACCCATGCGCCGCCGTTGCGCGACACCTCGACGCGGCGCACGCGGTCGGTCACGGAACCTCGGCTGATGGTCGCGTCGATGCGCACGCTCCGGATGCGCGCGGCCGTGTTGGGGTCGCTCACCAGCGCATCCAGCTGGGCGTAGAGGCGGAGTGCCGCCGCATACGCCACGTCGGCGGGGTCGCTCACGCGGTCGGACCAGCGCAGCGTCCATGCGGTGCCGGTGTCCAGGCGCGTGCCCTCGATGGTCCAGCGCAGCTGGGCGGTGCCCGACCCGTAGCGCTCCTCGACGGCCTGGATGTCGTACAGCAGGTGGTCGGCGGCGACGCTGGTCATCCAGCTCGCCGATGACACGCTGGTGTGCCCCGTGCGCGTCCGGCCGGTCGCGAGCGAGCGCACGCGAGCCGTCACGGGCAACGTGCGTGGTGCGACGCGCGCCAGCGCCCGGATGCCCGTCAGCCGGTCCACGTCGAGCGTCCCGAAGGTCCGGCCCACGTTGGCGAGCTTGTAGGGGTCCTCGCCGTCGACGATGGTCACGGTCCGCGCGCGAGCCGCGGCATAGGCGACCTCCCCCTCCCCGGTCATGGGATGGCCGAAGCCGGTCACCCTGCCCCGGCACACCGCGGTGACGGTGCCGACGGCCGCGACGGTCACGTCCCCGCGGGCGATGACGCCGGCGAGGTTCTGGCCCGCCCGTGGGGCCGCCGCGAGGGTCGACCCGCCGGACGACGATGCGGCACCTGTCGACACCAGGCGCACGGCACCCAGCTCGCCCCGCAGCTGGTGCGCCACGAAGGACCGACGAGTCCCGACGGCGCCCGACACCGCGACCGGGATGCCCAGCCGTCGAAGCACCAGCGAGCGCGTGCCCGCCTGCCCGGCCTCGCCCGCCGCGGCGGCGCCCAGCGTGCCGCCGACGCGGACCACCGCCCGCCCCTGGCCCGCCGACCGGTCGCCAGCGGCCGTGGCGGTCCGCACCGGCTCGTCCGTGAGACGGTCCATGTAGCGCGCGGGGGTCATGCCGCCCACCGGCGACGGCCCCTCCGACAGGCCGTACGAGATGGCCCCGGCGAGCCTGCCGAGGATGTACACGGGCGAGCCGGACATGCCCGACCAGATGCCACCGCCGACCCGCACCACGCGTCGCCCCGGCAGGTCGCTGACCTTGACGATGACGAGGTCCCGGCCCGGCCCGATGCCATCGCGCAGGATGCCCAGCACCCGCACCCGGAACGGCTCGGGCTGGTCGCCGCGCACCGTGGTCCAGCCGATGCCGGTCATCCCGGCACGGATCGCGCCGATGGCGCGCGTGCGCGGGCAGTCGCCAGCGGGGGCGAGGACCGTCACCGCGCGGTCGCCCGACGAGCCCTCGGCGGCGGCGTTCGGCACGGGGGCGAGCAAGAGCACGAGCGCCGCCAGGAGCCCGATGACCCCTCGCATGCGGCCGGTCGGCATGACCAGGGACCTCCATCCGGGTCGGCCGTGACTGGGTGCCGAGCCCGCGCTGCGGACTCTAGCCCAAGGCCGCCGAACCGGCCGCGGAGCGTCGCCAGCACCGCTACGATGCGACGGATGGACCAGCAGGACCCAACCCGACCCGCCACAGCAGCCAGCCCGGCCCTCGGTCGCGACGCGCTGCTGGCCCGTCTGGCCGACCACGTGGGCCCCCTCGAGGACGTCGCCCGGGCACGCGTGGTGCGGGCGCCCGGGCGGGTCAACCTCATCGGCGAGCACACCGACTACAACGACGGACTGGTGCTGCCCGCCGCGATCGACCTCGAGATGCGAATCGCGTACCTGCCGACCGACGACCGGCAGGTCCGGCTCGCGAGCGGCCAGACCGGCGACACCCTCGCCTTCGACGCGGGCGCACCCGGCCCGCGGGCGGGTGGCTGGCGGGACTACGTGGCGGGCACCGCCTGGGCGATGGGCGAGGCGGGTCTCGCCACGCACGGCCTCACGGGCGTGCTGGAGAGCACCGTCCCCGTGGGTGCTGGCCTCTCGTCGAGCGCCGCGCTGGAGCTGGCCAGCGCCTGGGCGCTGTCGGGCACGGATGCCCCTGCCGCGGACCCCCTGTCGCTGGTACGGGTGGCGCAGCGGGCCGAGAACGACTACGTGGGCATGCGCTGCGGCCTGATGGACCAGTTCGCGTCCGCGGCGGGCGTGGCCGGCTCGGCCGTGCTCCTGGACTGCCGCTCGCTGGAGCACCGGGCCGTGCCCATCCCGGCGGGTCTGGTCCTGGTGGTGGCGCACACGGGCGTGCCTCGGAGCCTCACCAGCTCCGCGTACAACGAGCGCCGCGCCCAGTGCGAGGCGGCCGTGGCGGTCCTCGCACGCCACGACCCCGGGGTCAGCGCCCTCCGCGACGTGACCCCCACCATGCTCGACCGGTACGCCGACGAGCTGGAACCGGTGGTGCTGCGCCGGGCCCGCCACGTCGTGGAGGAGGACGAGCGCGTCCTGGCCACCGAGCGCGCCCTGCGCGTGGGCGACCTCGACGAGGTGGGTCGCCTGTTCGCGGCGTCCCACGCGTCGCTGCGCGACCTCTACGAGGTCAGCGTGCCGGAGCTGGACGCACTGGTGGCGCTCGCCGCGTCGACGCCGGGCGTGGTCGCGTCCCGCATGACGGGCGCCGGGTTCGGCGGCTGCACCGTGTCCCTGGTCCACGCGGAGGCGGTTGAGCGCCTCCGAGCCCGGGTGGCGCACGAGTACGCGGCCCTCACCGGCCGCGAGCCGCGGGTCTGGGCGGTGCGCGCCGTGGCGGGCGCGGGCGAGGTCGTGGCCTGAGGTCATGTCCCGGGTGGCGCTCGCGCGCCGCGCTCAGCCCTTGGTGGAGCCGAGCGACAGGCCGCCGATGAACTGCTTCTGGAGCAGGACGTACACGATGATCGTGGGCAGCGCGATGAGCACGGCGCCCGCGGCGACCAGGTTGTTGTCCGTGAAGAACTGGCCGCTCAGGTTGTTGATGGCCGTGGTGATGGGCAGCCGCGGCCCTGGCTTCATGAGGATGAGCGCCCAGAAGAAGTCGTTGTAGATGAAGGTCACCTCGAGCGTCGCGAGCGCCGCGAGCGCCGGCTTGGTGAGTGGCATGATGACCCGCCGGTAGGTGGTCCAGACCGACGCCCCGTCCACCACCGCGGCCTCGTTGAGCTCCCTCGGCAGGGTCTTCATGTAGTTGCTCAGCACGAACGTGCAGAACCCCAGCTGGAACGAGATGTGGATGAGCGCGATGCCGAAGTACTGGTTGTAGAAGTTGCCGGTGTCGCTGATCTCGCGGAACATCGGCAGCTGGAGGTACATCTGGAACAGGGGCGTAATGATGATCTGGGGCGGCAGCAGGTTGAGCGCCGTGAACACCATCAGCATCAGGACATTGGCGCGCCAGCTGTAGCGCGACATCACGAACGCCGCCATCGACGCCAGGAGCAGCACCAGGATCACCGCCGGCACCACGATGATCACGGTGTTCAGGAAGTAGTGCGGCAGCTCCGCACGGTTCCAGGCGTTGAGGTAGTTGTCCAGGTTGTACGTGCCGCCGATGGACACGTAGCCCAGGCGGTTGGTCTCCGCATAGGGCCGGAACGACGTGTAGATGGCGTAGGCGATCGGGAACAGCCACACGATGGCCATGAAGATGAGGAACGCATGCAGGAGGACCCGCCGCGTCGGCGTCCGGTGCGGGTTCTCGCCGCGCGTCGCCGCGTCGCTCAGCGCGGTTGCGACGGTCATTGCATCCGGTCCTCGCGCATGGCGCGCGTGAGGTACCACAGGATCGGCCCCAGCGAGATGACCAGCAGGACCACCGCGATGGCAGACCCGAAGCCGACCCGGCTCGCCTCGCCGATGATGTTGTTGGTGACCAGGACCGACAGCAGCTCGAGGCCGTTGAGGCCCTTGTTGATGACGTACACCAGGTCGAAGGCACGCAGCGATTCGATGATGGTGATGACCAGGATCACCATGTTGATGGGCTTGAGCACCGGGAAGGTCACCCGGAAGAACATCTGGCGCTCGTTGGCGCCATCCAGCTGCGCCGCCTCGCGCAGGCTGGGGTCGAACGCCTTGAGCCCCGCGAGATACAGGATCATCACGTAGCCCACCTGGCGCCAGCTGGCGGCGATGAGCACGGCCCACAGGTTGATGTCCTTGTCGCCCAGCCAGTCGATGATGTTGCCTTGCTGGTTGGTGCCCAGGATGCCGTTGATGAGGCCCTGGGTGGGCGAGTACTGGAGACGCCAGATGAAGCCGATGATGGCCAGCGACAGCACCACGGGCAGGTACAGCACGCTCTGATAGAACCGTGAGCCCCGGATGCTCTTGTCCAGGAGCACCGCCATGAACATGCCCAGGGGCGTGGCGATGAGCAGGAACCAGCCCAGCCAGATGAGGTTGTGGGTCAGCGCGGGCCAGAACGGTGGGTACTTGGTGAACAGGGTCTGGTAGTTCTTGATGCCCGTGAACTCGATCTTGTCGATGGGCGTGATGCCGTTCCAGCTGGTGAACGAGAGCACGACGGACAGGATCGTGGGCAGGAGCACGAAGAAGAACACGAGGAACGTGGGGATGCCCAGCATCAGCCCCAGCGTCAGCTTGTCGCGTCGGCTGAGCACGCTGTAGCGCCCGCGTCGCTCGCGCCGTCCCGGCTCCCCGGTCGGGATGGCGGTCACGAAACCGGGTCCCAGCTGCGGCTGCACGGGCGAGCGGCCCTCGGACATGCGAACCACCCCGCCGACCTGGGTCGACGGGGTGGCCGTGGTCGGGTCAGTGACGCGGGACGTCACCGATCCGATCCCTGCTCGGACGGGATGGCTACTGGACCGAGAGCGTGTCCCAGGCGTCCTGGATGGTCTGCTGGTAGGCAGCCAGGTCCTGGTCGGGGTCGCTCAGGAAGGTCTGGAGCAGCCCCTGCATGCCGTTCGGGCCAGCGAATGCCGGCACCGTGTCCCGATCGAGGAACTGGGCGATGGCATGGGACTGGCCGATGAGCTCGGCCTGCTTCTTCTGGAGCTCGGTGTAGCCGCTGGTATCCACGTCGTTCGCGGCGCCCACGTTGGACGGGTCGACGGCGAGGATCTTGTTCTGCGCGGCGCCCGTGGACAGGCATGCGAGCAGCAGCTTGCCGCCATCGGGGTTCTGGGCCTTGGCGCTGAGCGCGAAGCCGTCGATGGGCGCGTCGATGCCCAGTTCGGCGTCGTAGTCCGTGCCCATGGTCGGGAAGGGGAAGAAGTCGATGTCGGCCGCGACGGCGGGGTCGGTCGCCTGCTGGGTCGCGAACGTGCCCAGGAAGTACATGCCGGCCTTCTGCGGGTCGGTCATGAGCTGCTGCGCACCTTCCTGCCAGGTCATGCCAAGCGAGCCGTCCGGGTAGTACGGCAGGAGCTTCTTCCATGCCTCGAACACGGCGGTGACGCGCGGGTCGGTCCACTTCTCGTTGCCGGCCATCAGGTCGACGTGGAACTGGTAGCCGTTGATCCGCATGTTGAGGATGTCGAACGTGCCCATGGCCGGCCAGCCGTCCGTGTCGGCGAACGCCATGGGGATGAGGCCGTCGGCCTTCATCTGGTCGGCGATGGTGGCGAACTCGTCCCACGTGGTCGGGACGGTGTAGCCCTTGGAGTCGAACAGGCTCTTGCGATACATCACGACCCATGGGTAGTTGCCCCACGGGATCATGTAGATCTTGCCGTCGTTGCCGGTCACGGCCTTGGCGAAGCCGTCCGAGTAGTTGCTGCCGACGGTCGCCCAGACGTCGTCGATGGGGGCGATGAGCCCCTGGTCGGCGAAGTACTTGAGGCGGAAGCCCGCGAACCAGGTGAACACGTCATCCGGCGTGGCCTGGAGGTACGAGGTGATCGCGTTCTGGAAGTCGCCGTGGTTGACCGTGTTGACGGTCACCGAGAGGCCGGTCTGCTCCTCGCAGTAGTCGATGCCGGCCTGGAGGGCCTGCTTCGGCACGTCGTCCGACTGATACGAGCCGAGCGTCACGGTGCCGGCGGAGCCGGCCGCGGGGAGCGCCGGCGACTGGGCGCTGACGCCAACCATGTTGAGCCCGAGTGCCGTCGCCGCAATCCCCACGACCAGGGCGGAGCGACGAGCGGATGCACGAGACGCCATGTGTGCCTCCTCCTCTGCGGGCCGGGCGGGCGGACACTGGCGTCCCACCGTACCCGAACATGAACCCACAGGAACGCGCTGGAGCGTGGCACTTCGCGACCCCGCTGTCAAGCGGTGGCAACCGTACCGCAACCTCTCGTGTGTGATTGACGTTGATTCGTGTGTGGCGCTGTGCGCGACGCCGCGTATACTGGGCCGACCGTCCGGCCGGTGCGCAGCATGCGCCCCGCGTCCGGCGGGCACAGGGGGACCCGAGGCTTGCTGGCTCGGCAGCGGCACGCATACATCCTCGATCGGCTGCGCATCGACGGCGCGGTCCGGGTGGCCGACCGGGTCCATGACCTGGGCGTCTCCGACATGACCATCCGCCGCGACCTCGAGGTGCTCCACGACCAGCGGCTCCTGGAGAAGGTCCATGGGGGCGCCACCACCATCACGCCCTCGGCCCTGTTCGAGCCGGGCTTCCGCGCCAAGGCGGAGCTCCAGCAGGACGCCAAGGAGACGATCGCCGAGGTCGCGGCGGGGCTCGTGAGCCCCGGGCAGGCCATCGCCATCTCGGCGGGCACGACGACCTACGCCGTGGCCCGCCGCCTGGTGGAGGTGCCGCACCTGACGGTGGTCACGAACTCCGTGCCCGTGGCTGACGTCCTGTACCACGGCGGCCGTCCCGACCAGACCGTCATCCTCACGGGCGGCGTGCGGACCCCGTCGGATGCGCTCGTGGGGCCGTTCGCGGTCGCCGCGCTGCGCACCGTCAACGTGGACCTGGTCATCCTGGGCGTCCACGGCATGGACCCCCGGGCCGGGTTCACCACGCCCAACCTGCTGGAGGCCGACACCGACCGGGCGCTGGTCGACGCGGGACGCCGGCTGGTGGTCGTGGCGGACCACACCAAGTGGGGCGTCATCGGCGTGAGCACCATCGCCGCGCTCTCCCAGGCGGACATCGTCATCTCGGATGCCGGGCTGCCAGCCGAGGCGCGCGACGCGCTGGGCGAGACCGTCCACGAGCTGATCGTCGCGGACGAGCCCCGGCCGGGAGCGCTGGCGCTGGTCCCGGACGACGCCGGGTCGGGGCAGGACGCGTGACCGACCACGCCCGCCAGGCGGTGGACGCGGCGACCGCGAGCCACCCGCATCGCCGGTACGACCCCCTGCTCGACCGATGGGTGCTCGTGTCGGTCGGACGGACCCGCCGCCCGTGGCACGGGTCGCGCGAGGCCGGCGTCCGGACGGAGGCGCCCGCCTACGACCCCCGCTGCTACCTGTGCCCCGGCAACGTTCGCGCCAACGGCGCTCGCAACCCCGACTACCCCGGCACCTTCGTGTTCACCAACGACTTCGCGGCCCTCCAGCCGACGAGTCCCACCGACCGTCACGAGGACGGGTTGCTCGCATGGGAGGGCGAGCGCGGCACCAGCCGCGTCGTGTGCTTCTCCCCGCGCCACGACCTGGGCCTGGGCAGCATGGCGCCCGGTGACGTGCGCGACGTCGTGGACCTGTGGGCCGCCCAGACCACCGAGCTCGGCGGGCAGTACCGCTGGGTCCAGGTGTTCGAGAACCGGGGCACCGAGATGGGCGCGTCCAGCCCCCACCCGCACGGCCAGATCTGGGCCGGGTCGGCACTGCCCACGGACGCCGCGCGCGAGGACGCCAGCCAGCGCGCCCACCACGCCCGGACGGCCGAGCCGATGCTGGTGGCATACGCGGCCCAGGAGGCCGGCGGGCCGCGCGTGGTCGAGCAGGACGACGACTGGCTGGTGGTCGTGCCGTTCTGGGCGGCATGGCCGTTCGAGACGCTCATCCTGCCGCGGCACCCGGCGCAGCGCCTCGCCGACCTCGATGACCGTCGCCGGGACAAGCTCGGGCGCATGCTCACCTCGGTCATCGGTCGCTATGACGCGCTGTTCGGGCGCCCGTTCCCGTTCTCGATGGGCTGGCACCAGGCACCCTTCGGGCCCGAGCCCATCGACCACTGGCAGCTCCATGGCCACGTCCTGCCACCGCTGCTGGGCGCCAACCAGCGCAAGTTCATGGTGGGCTACGAGCTGCTCGCGGAGCCGCAGCGTGACATCACGCCCGAGGAGGCGGCCGAGCGGCTCCGGGACGCCGGGGCGGATGGCTGACGGCCTCATCCTGGCGCTGGACCAGGGCACGACCTCGTCACGTGCCATCGCCTTCGACCACCATGGGCGGCCGGTCGCGACGGCCCAGCGGGAGCTGCCCCAGCGGCTCCCCTCCCCCGGGCACGTGGAGCACGACGCCGAACGGATCTGGCAGGACCAGCTGGCATGCGCGCGGGACGTCGTCGCGGCCGTGGGCGGGGCTGGCCGGATCGCCGCCATCGGGGTCACCGTCCAGCGTGAGACCACGGTCGTGTGGGAGCGAGCCACCGGCCGCCCGGTGGCACCCGCCATCGTGTGGCAGAGCCGGATCACCGCACCGCGCTGCGAGGCCATCCGGGCCGCCGGCCACGAGGCGCGGATCCGGGAGCGGACGGGGCTGCCCGTGGATGCCTACTTCTCGGCCACCAAGATCGCCCACATCCTCGATGGGACCCCCGGCCTGCGCGACCGTGCCGCGGCCGGCGAGCTGGCGGCGGGCACCATCGACGCGTGGCTCGTCTGGAACCTGACCGGGGGACGCGAGCACCTGACCGACGTCTCGAACGCGTCCCGCACCTCGCTGCTCGACCTGCGCACGCTCGCCTGGGACCCGTGGCTGTGCCAGACCTTCGACGTGCCCGCGGGCGTGCTGCCACGGGTGGTCAGCTCCTCGGGCGTGGTCGCGGAGTCCGACCCCGGGCTGCTGGGGCGCGCCATCCCCATCGCGGGCATCGCGGGCGACCAGCAGGCGGCCACGTTCGGCCAGGCGTGCCTCGCGGAGGGCGACGCCAAGAACACCTACGGCACGGGTGCGTTCCTGCTGCGCAACGCGGGCATCGAGCCAGCCGCCCCGTCGAGCGGCTCGCTGACCACCGTGCTGTGGCGGCTCGCCGATGACGAGCCGGCCGTGTACGCCCTCGAGGGGTCGGTGTTCATCGCGGGCGCCGCCGTCCAGTGGCTGCGCGACGGCCTCCGGGCGATCGATGCGGCAGCTGACGTCGAGCGGCTGGCCGCGGGCGTCGGCCACGGCGAGGGCGTCTATCTCGTGCCCGCGTTCACGGGGCTGGGCGCCCCGTGGTGGGACCCGACCGCACGGGGGCTGCTCATCGGAATCACCCGCGGCACCGGGCTGCCGCACATCGCACGCGCCACGCTCGACTCCATCGCCTACCAGGTCCGTGACGTGCTGGCCGGCATGGACGCGGACGCCGGCCGGCCCCTGTCGGTGCTGCGCGTCGATGGCGGCGCCGCCCGCAACGACGACCTCCTGGCCTTCCAGGCTGACCTCCTGGGCGTGCCCGTGGAGCGGCCCGCGGTCACCGAGACGACCGCGCTGGGCGCCGCCTTCCTGGCAGGCATCGGCACCGGGTTCTGGTCGGGTCCCCAGGAGGTCGCAGCCACGTGGCGGCTCGACCGCCGGTTCGAGCCCTCGATGTCCGCACGCGACCGCGAGCGGCTGGTGGCCGGTTGGCGGCGCGCCGTGGAGCGGAGCCTCCGCTGGTCGGTGGACGAGGGCTGAGGCTCCGGGCGGGGGCTCAGCGGTCGGGGTCGAACCCCGACGCGTGGTGCGCGACCTGCCCGTCGATGAGCGTGGCGAGCGGGCGCGTCGCCGCCAGCGTGGCACCCCGCGGGCCGGGGTCCAGGAGGCCCGCGACGGGGATCACGACCACATCCGCCGGGGCACCCGGGACGAGCCGACCGAGGCCGTCGCGCCCGGCGGTCAGCGCCGGGTCGAGGCACGCGGCGCGCAGCGCCCGGGCCACCGGGAGCGCCTGCTCGGGGTGGAACGCCGGCCGGTCCGATGGCCACCCGGCATCGCTCCGGGCGACCGCGGCCGCGAGGTTGCGCCACGGGTCCGCCGACTCCACGGGGGCGTCGGTGCCCAGCGGGATGAGGGCGCCCGTGGCATCCAGCGCGGCGAGCGGGACGGCGCTCGCGGTCCGGTCGCCCCAGGCCACCCGCATCGCCGGCTCGTCGGTGCACAGGTGGCATGGCTGCACGGACGCGGCCACGCCCAGCGCGGCGAACCGTGGCACGTCCGCGGGGTCCACCAGCTGCGCGTGCTCCACGCGATGGCGCCCCACGGATGGGGCGGGCAGCTGCGACAGCACGTCCAGGGCCACCCGGACTGCTCGGTCGCCGATGCCGTGCACCTGCGCGGCGATGCCCGCGGCGCTCGCCGTGCGGGCCAGCGCCAGGAGCTCCTCGGGCGATGCGGTGAGCAGCCCCGTGGGGTCGCCCACGGGCGGGCCCGCGGGGTCGTCCGACTCCCACGGCGCGAGGAGCGCGGCGCTGCGCGACCCGAGCGCGCCGTCCGCGAACAGCTTGAGCCAGCCGGTGCGATAGCGGCCCACGCCCAGACCGGTGCGGAGGCCCGCGTCGATCGCGGCCGGCAGCTGGGGGGCGCGCACCGACGCCCACACGCGCAGGGGCAGGGCGCCGGCCTCGGCGAGCCGTCGGTAGAGCGCTGGGCCGGTGTCCAGCGTGGTCAGGTCGGCCAGCTCGCCCGGATCGTGGATGCCCGTGACGCCGAGCTCCGCGAGCGACCGGGCATACGTCGCGAGGGCGGCCACGAGCCGGTCCGCGTCCCACGCGGGGAGCAGCGGGTCGACGAGCGCCGCGGCTGCCTCGTGGAGGATCCCGGTCGGTCGCCCGTCGGCATCCCGCCGGACGAGGGCGTCCGCGGCGCCCGCCACCCGGGTCGCCTGACCCAGCAGGTCCTGGCTGACCCACCGAGCGTGATGGTCGTGGCTCCAGAGGGCGATGGTCCGGGCTGGCGCCACCACGTCGAGGTCGGCGGCCGTGGGCCAGCCGCCGTACCGATCGATCGACCAGCCGTGCCCCTCGATGGGGCTCGCGAGGTCGCCGGCGGCCATCAGCCGGTCGTGGGCGCGGGCGATGCGGGCCAGCATCGTGGCGCGGTCCAGGGCGTCGTCCAGGTCGAGCGCCGTGGCGGCGCGCGCGGCCATGCCCAGGTGCAGGTGCGCGTCCGTGATCCCCGGCACGGCGCACAGCTCCGGCGGCAGCCGCCAGACGCGCGTGGACGGCCCCGCCAGCGCCAGCAGCTCCGAGGCCGTGCCCACGGCGACGACCGCCCCATCCGCGACCGCGAGGCCGCCCGACCATGCGAACCCGGCGTCGCCGGCGAGGCTCGCCACGCGACCCGTGACGACGAGCTCGGGTCGCCCCGTCACGCGCCCAGCGTCGCGAACAGCCGACGCAGCGCCGCGTCATCCAGACCGGCACCCAGCGCCAGCGCCAGCACCACGCGGGCCTTGTAGCCGCTGAGCGTGCCCGCCGGGATGGCCCCGACGTCCAGCCACTGGGCGCCCCCGCCCGGGAACCCATACGCGGCCCGGGCGCGGCCAGCCAGGACGCGAGTCGCGAGCACCACGGGGATGCCGGCCGCGATCGCGTCCCGGCCCGCCTCCAGGAGGGCCGGCGACGTGTTGCCCGCGCCGGCGGCGGCCATCACGATGCCGCGCGCCCCGCTCGCAACGGAGCACCGGGCGAGGCGGTCGTCCGCGGCCACGGTGGCCATCAGGAGGTCCACCGGCTCGGCCGCGTGCGCCGGCACCGCCGGCAGCGTCGCGCGCGACTCGCGCCGCCGATGCACCCGCACCTCGCCGCCGCGGATGTCGCCCAGGGGGCCCAGGTTGGGTGCCTCGAACGCGTCGTACCGGTCCGTGTCGGTCTTGACCACGTCGGCCGCCGACAGGATCGCGCCACCCATCACGACGACCGTGCCCTGGTGCCATAGCCCGGGGGCGGCGGCGGCGCGGACGGCGTCCCGCAGGTTGGCCGGTCCCTCGTAGCCCGGGTCGGCCGCGTGCCGCATCGCGCCCACCACCACGACCGGCTTGGGCGAGTCGACCAGGACGTCCCACGCGATGGCCGTCTCCTCCATGGTGTCGGTCCCCTGGACCACGACCGCGCCATCCACGTCGGGACGACCCAGGGCTTGCCGCACGATCCGCGCGATGTCCAGGATCTGGTCGAAGCTCAGGTGCGATGCCGAGACCAGGCCCCAGTCGACAGGCTCGACCTCCGCGAGCTCGCCCAGGCCCGGCGTGCGGGCCAGGATCGCCGCGCCGTCGAGCGCCGGCCGGGCGGCGCCCGTCTCCGGGTCCGCGAGCATGCTGATGGTCCCGCCCGTGAACACGACGACGACCCTGGGTCGACCGCCCTCGGACGTCACGCATCCTCCTGGGCATCGGGGCGCCGCAGTGGGCTCGACGGGCCGCCCACGGGGCCGTAGTCGATGGGCGAGGGTCCCAGTCCGAAGTCGCGCCCGGTCAGGGGCACGGGCGCCGTGAGCCGGGTGGACTGCGTGGCCACGGTGACCGGGTCGGTGGGCTGGAGCGTCTCCGGGGGCCGGCCGGTCGCATCCATGGCCGGCGCGATGAACCACGAGGCCAGCGCGGTGCCACCCACGATGGCGGCGCACGCCATGATCACGAGGGTGGGGCCCGTGACGTCCGCGATGGGTCCCACGAGGATGATGGGCAGGAAGCTGGCGAGGCTGACGAGCGTGTTGAGGACGCCGAAGACGCGGCCGCGGACATCCTCCGGCAGCTCCTCCTGGAGGGCCGTCTGGGCGGGCACCGCCACGTACGCGTACGAGATGCCCGCCGTGAACGCGACGAGGACACACACGTTCAGGAGCGTCACCAGGCCGTCGGTCGGCAGGCTCAGGCCCTGCGCGCCGCCCAGGATGAGCAGGGACGCCGCGAGGATCACCAGGCCGATCTCGATGAGCCGCTTGCGCGCCACGAACTTGCCGAACAGGTTGAGCGAGATGATTCCGCCCACGAGGCCCGCGCCCAGGGGCAGCACGAGCACCCAGAAGTCCTCCGACTCGAGGCCCAGGACGTCCTTGGCGAAGCTCGGCCCCAGCACCCCCAGGACGCCGATGAGGGACGAGGTGATGGTCAGGTAGGCCAGCGCCCAGAAGATGTTGCGGTGGTCCCCGATGTAGGCCAGACCCTCGCGCAGCTGGTCGAACGTGGCACGCACGGCCGCACGGGCCTGCCGCACGGCGCTGCCCGCGCGCCCAGCCAGGACCGACGGCGCAGGCGGCAGCGTCCAGCACAGGATGCCCGCGAGGACGTAGGTGCCCGCCACGATGGCGATGAGCGGGTTGACGCCCGTGAGCACCACCATCAGCGGCCCCAGCACCGCGAAGCCCAGGGCGAACGAGGCCTGGAGCCCCAGCACGAACAGACCGTTGGCGGTCAGCAGCTGCTGCCGGCGCACCACCAGCGGAATCATGGCGGTCTCGGCCGGCGCGAAGAACGTGGTCAGCGTGGCGACGATCGCGGTGATGAGGTAGAGCGCCACCACCTGCTGGTCCAGGAAGATGAGCAGCAGGAACAGCAGGCCGCGCGCGACGTTGGTCCAGACCAGGATCTTGCGCCGGTCGTAGCGGTCCACGAACACGCCCGCGATGGCGCCGAACACCACGGCGGGCACCAGGAAGGTGAGCAGCAGCAGGCTCACCGCCGTTGTCGAGTCCGTCAGGTTGCTGACGTGGATGGTCAGGCCGTACAGCACCATGTTGCCGCCGACCTGGGTCAGGATCTGGGACAGGAACAGCGCCAGGAACCGAGGGTTGGTCAGGACCCCCCGTGCCTGGTGCGGGTCGGTGCCCGCGTCATCGACGACGCCGACGACGACCTGCTCGTCGCGGTCCCCGGCCATCGTCAGGGCGCACCCACGCTGGGCGAGGGCGCCGGGCTCGACTGCCACGAGGACGGCTCGGGCCCGCGCGGGGCGGGCTGCGGGCCGAAGGGGTCGGGACGCTCGACGCCCTGGGCCGCGAGCCAGGCGTCATCGAAGGCGCGGAAGTCGGCCCCCGTGGCGGCCTCGAAGGCCTCGTCGTCGGTGACCCCGTCCCGATACGACGTGATGAGCCTCACCAGCGTGTCCCGCCCATACGTCTCGATGAAGAAGTCGACCGCGGAGACGCTCTGGGCATACGCCTGGCTGAAGCGCTGGTAGGTCGTGGGGAACAGCCCTGCGATGGCGCTGAGCGGCGTCAGCTCGCCCCGCGAGGCCGCGTCCGCGACTTGCGCGCGGTCGCTCACCGTGTAGCCCTCCGAGAGGTACACCGCGAGGCCCTCGTTGAGCCATCGGGGCGGCTGGCGGTAGGGATTGTCCGTGGCGTCCGAGAACACCATGTGCGTCAGCTCGTGGGTCACCAGCACGTCGACCCAGTCGGAATCCACGTCCTCCGGCCGGATGACGCCGACCATGGTGCGGATGACGGGGTTGGCCTGGCCGCCCACGTTCTCGCGGGTGCCGGGGCCCATCGCGCCGTACAGCGCCTCCGAGGTGTCGTACACGAAGAAGTCGACCGGCTCGACCTCCTCCACGCCCAGCAGCTCGGCCGCCTGGTCGATGGCATCCACGCCCACCTGGAGCGCGCGCTGCGCGAAGTCGTCGCTGCCCGTGTACCAGTGCAGCGTCACGGGCGCCTCGGTCAGGGTGCGCCACTCGAAGCGGTCGTCGGCCACGCGGAGCTCGCCCCCCGGCCCCACCACGGGCTGCCCATCGACGACCGCCCGGAAGCGGTACTCGATGACCGTGTTGGGGGGCGTGAAGCCCGCGTTGACGACCGATGCCGTCCAGCCGCCGTCCGCACCCTGCTCCACGAGCGCCCCCTGGACCTCGTCGGTGGTCTGGCCCCGGACATGGGTCAGCAGCTCCACCCGGTCCGGCGCCTGTGCGGCCCGGAAGGTGGTCGTGAACGTCAGCGGGGTCGTGAGCGTGCCGGTCGCGCTGGGCGGGTCGAAGCTGACCGCGGGCGCGCCCGAGTCGGGGCTCGTGGCGGGGCTGGTGACCGGGCTCGCGACGTCCGGCGAGGCGGCGCGGGACCCCATGCCACCGACCGTCAGGAGCAGGCTCGCGACCAGCGCCATGACCACCACCACGAGGACCACGCGCATGACCGTCTCGGCCCGGCGCTGGGTGCGATGCGGTCTCAGCGATCCCATGCCAGCCCCGCGTATCGGATGATCCCCATGCCTGCGTCGCGCGCCCCCAGCAGGCCGTCTCGGCTGAGCGCCCAGTCCTCGGTGTACTCGAGCGGGATGACCGGCACCTGGTCGGCCACGATCCGCTGCGCCTCCTCGTAGGCGGCGATCTGCGCGGCCGGGTCATCGGTGGATGCGGCGGCGTCGAGCGCGGCGTCGAAGTCGGCGTCGCTCCAGCCACCCACGTTGTTGGCGCTGCCGGTCTCCAGCAGCAACCCCAGGAAGTCGTGCGGGTGGGGATAGTCCGCGGACCAGCCGAGCTGCCACATCTGCGGCGGGTCCTGGGACAGTCGCTGCGAGAACTCCCCGAAGGGCATCACCTCGCTCGAGATCCGGACGCCCAGCTCGCGCTCGAGCTCGGCGGCGATCGCGCCGTCATAGGGCGTGCCCGACGTCACGAACGTCACGTCCGGGAACCCCTCGCCACCCGGGTAGCCGGCCGCGGCGAGCGCCGTGCGGGCCGCATCGGGGTCGTAGGTCGGGCTGAAGTCACCCTCGCCGCGAAGCTCGATGCCGGCGGGGACGATCGAGGTCGCGGGCACCGACGACGGGTCCACGAGCCCCACCAGCCGCTGCCAGTCGATGGCCCACGCGAACGCCTGGCGGACGCGCGCGTCGTCGAACGGGGGCGTGGTGGCGTCGAAGCCCAGGTACTGGACGTTGAGCCCGTCCGTGCGCCGGAGCTGCGGGCCGAGGGCGCTGTCATAGGCAGCCCACTGGGCGTCCAGGGCGCTGATGGGCACCAGGTCCACGTCCCCCGCCTGGAAGGAGTCCACCGGGCCGTCGAGGGACCCGGTCCGATGGAGGATGCTGCCGATGGCAGGCGTGCCCGCCCAGTAGCGCTCGTTGGCCTCGAGTCGGATGCCCTCCCCGTCCTGGCTCACCGGCACGTAGCCGCCCGAGACCACCAGGCCCTGCGGCAGGATGGGGCCCAGCGCGCTGTCGCCCAGACCCGAGGGCACGATGGCGAGCGTCGGCGACGCGGCGGCTGCCGGGAACCACGCCGCCGGGCGGACGAAGTCGATGACCACCACGTCGTCGCCCTCCGCGGTGATACCCACCTGCGAGGCGTCAGCCTGCCCGGCCAGGTACTGCGGGACGCCCCGGATGTCGGTCAGCAGCCCGGCCAGCGGACCGGGCGACGTGGGGTCGATGACCCGCAGCCAGCTCGCCACGACGTCCTGGGCGGTGACGGGCGAGCCGTCGCTGAAGGTGATCCCGGGGCGCAGGCGGAACGTCAGGGTCGACCCCCCGTCGGTGACCGCCCAGTCGCTGGCCAGCGCGGGCCGCAGGCGACCGTCCTGGTCCCAGGTGGTGAGGCCCTCCCACACCTGCGCGAGGATGGACGCGGAGCCGGCGTCCCCGGCCTGCGCGGGATCCCAGCTGTACGGCGCGGCGCCATCGACCACGAGGTCGACGCCCTCGGGGCGGGCCGCCACCTCGACCGGTGCGGGGGACTGCCGCGTCCCCACGAACGCGATCGCGAGCACCGCCGTGGCGACCATGAGCGCGACCACGGCGAGCGGGACGCCGATGCGCGCGAGCCGTCCCGGGGGTGACGCCACGCGCCGCGCGGGGGGGTCGGTTCGCGTCGCCTCCCAGGCCCGATCGCGGTCGTCGGGCAGGCCGCTCTGGTCGTCCATCACGCGCAGTCTAGGGTGCGAGCCCCGGCGACGTGCTGGCTCGGCATGGCAGGGCGCCGCGGTCGTCCCGACGCGCCACGCGGAGGGGCCGTCCGGCAGGGTCTTCGGCGCGGTGTCGCGTGCTACGCTCGCCGAGGACGCGCCAAGGGACGCGTCGGAGCACCAGGAGGAGTTCCGATGGAAGAGCTCGTACACCAGCTCATCAAGCAGGTGGGGCTGGACCCCAAGCAGGCCCAGCAGGTGATCGGCCTCGTCACCGGCTTCCTCAAGGACAAGCTGCCGGCCGACATGCTCAACCAGGTCAGCGGCCTGGTCGGCGGTCTGGGTGACGTCGCGGGCGACGCCGCCGGCGCCGCGAAGGACGTCGCAGGCGCAGCCGGCGATGCCGCAGGCGCGGCTCAGGACAAGGCCGAGGACGCCGCCGGGGGAATCATGTCCAAGCTCGGTGGCCTGTTCGGGGGCGACAGCAAGTAGGCCCTGCCCGCACCCACATCGCCGCCCGTGGGGGGCATGCCCTCCCACGGGCGGCCAACGCACGCCGGAGGACGCCTGGATGGCAGAGGAGCCCACTCCTTCCATGACGTCGAACGTGGCCAGCGCGCCCACCGACGGGATCGCCACCCTGCGCCTGGTCGGGGGCGCCGGGCGTGTCGAGATCCGGGCCGACACGTCCCTGGCGGACCTGTTCCGCGCCAGCCATGAGCCCGGCAGCCCGGAGGTCACCCTCGAGGGCGAGCGCGTCAGCGTGCGCTATGCCATCCATCGGCTCCTCGGGCGGCTCGCCGCCGGCGAGGAGACCAACTCCCGATTCGCCCTCTCGGCGGCGCGCGCATGGGACATCAGCGCACCCGATGGCGTCGCGGCCCTCGACGCCGACCTCTCGCGAGGCCGCCTGGCGGCGCTCCGCATCGGCCACGGCGGCGGCACCGTCCGGCTGCGGCTGCCGCGGCCCACGGGCACCGTGCCGGTGGCCGTCACGGGTGGCGCGCGCGAGGTCATCGTGTTCCGTCCCGCGGGCGTCATGGTCCGCGTCGCGACCTCGGGCGACGTCGCGCGCGTGATCATCGACAGCGGTCGGCCCATCGGCCCGCTGGCGGGCAACACCACCGTCGAGCCCCCCGGCTATGCCCTCGCCGAGGACCGCTATGACATCTCGGTCAGCGGCGGCTGCGAGTCGGTCCTGGTAGCCACGGAGCCCGTCCCGGACCGCTGACTCGGGGTGCGCGGACGCACCGTTGGTGCGGTGCGGTGGGGTCCTGCGTGGTCAGCGGTACCGGCCCCCTCAGGTACTCTTCGGTCATGCGACTCCCGTCACTTCGTCGCCGCCGTGACCATGCCGACGGGCCCCCGTCCGGCATGCCTGCCGCGGACCCCCCGGGTTCCGTCCGGTTCTGGACGGACATGGCCAAGCGTCGCTTCATCCGGATGCAGCTCATGGGCGATGCCGTCGAGTTCACGGCCCCGCGGACCCGCCTCTGGCCCGGCCAGGATCACGGCGTCTTGGAGCGCCAGGTGGTGAGCCGGGCCACCCTGCCAGACACCGTGACCTGCGGCCGAGGCTACATCGAGGTCCTGTCCATCGAAGCCGACGGCATCCTGGTCAACGAGGTGCGCACGCACGGCGACCAGGTGGTCGCGGCACCCGTCTGGGCGTCCCCCGTCCCCTGACCCTGGCGCGGTCGCCGGGCCGGATCCCGGGCGTCGCTCAGGGGAGCGAGTCGCGCAGCGCCTGGAGCGCCGCGCGGCTGGTCGCGGCCTCATAGGCGGCCCACGCGACAGCCTGGTCGGTGCCCTGCGCTAGCGCCGCGATCCGCGTCGCCACCTGCCGCGCCAGCCGGCCGTCCCGATCCGCGGCCTCGAACTCCCAGCGGTCCAGGTCGCGTCGGACGAGGGCGGGCGTCACGCCCGATGGCGCGAGCGCCTGGAGCTCGTGGAACGCGGCACGCGCCTCGGCGCGCCCCTCGACGGCAGCGCGCCGGATGACCCCGGTCCGCACCAGCAGGTCCTCCGCGAAGGTGAGGTCCTCGACGCGTGCCGGCACCAGACCCACCTCATCCACGATGTCGAGCCACTGGCGCCAGTCGACGGGACGGGTCCGTCGCTTGCTGGACCCGGTGGCCGAGACCGCGGTCGCCGGGACCACGCCCGTGCTGGCCATCGGGCTGGGCGCGACCGGCGACTCGGCGCTGGCCACGGGCGTCTGTCGGGGCGCGGGGGTCGCCGGCGGGGCGCCGGGCGGGAGGCGCGGCGGCTCCGTGGCGGTCAGCAGCGGGCTCGGTGACGGGCTGGCGGCCGGGGGGACCGATGGTGCGGCGGTCGGCTCCCCTGCCGTCTCGGGCAGTCGGTCGTAGGGCGAGTCGCCGGAGAGCAGGACGCCGATGACCTGCCGCATCCGGTCCGACCCCACCGCGGCTGCGACCTGGCCTTGGATGGCGCATGCGGCCTCGTACTGCCACTGCACGGTCTGCTGCTCCTCGAACGTGGCGTTGGCGCTCTGGAGGACCTGCCAATCGGCGAGGTGCGGGCGACCCTCGAAGGGTGGTTCGACCGGCTGGTCGCATGGGAACCCGACGGTCTCGCGCGACGACCACTCGGCGAGCCCCTCCCAGAGCCAGTTCGTGGCCAGCGTCCCGGCGTTGAACCAGGCATGTGACAGCTCATGGGACAGCAGACCCACGGAGGCGCCGTCGCTGCCCACGCGGACCACCCCCGACGCAGGGTCGAAGTCGCCGGCGTAGCCTTGGAGCGCACCCGACGGGACCTCGCGCACGCGGACGGGGTCGTCGCCCGGCAAGGGCGCCCCGACGATGGCCTCGACCCCCGCCAGCGCCTCGGCGATGCTCTGGCTGGTGGCCTCGAGCCACGCCTCGTGACCGGGCAGGCCCTCGACGGTCACGGCGTGGCCGCGCGGGCTCACCAGGTCGCGGCGGACCATGAGCGATGGGTCGTACACGTCGGTGCACGCGTAGAACCCGGCGAGGTCGCTGGCACGCGCCGTCAGCCGCAGCTGGCTGCCCGAGCGGCGCACCCGGACCGCGCTGCCCTGGGTCACCGCCTCGGTGCGCCGCGGGACCAGCAGCGAGATGGGGCCGGTGTCGACCGGCTGCCCGGGCCAGCAGAAGTGGCTGTAGGCGTCGGTGACCACCGTGCCCGTCTGGCTGGTCCCGTCCCCTCGGATGGTGAAGGTCAGCGTGAAGGAGACGCTGCTGCCGTTGTAGATGCGGGGGAACGAGAACACGAGGTTGTCGTAGGCACTGCCGGTGGGCATGCGCTGGACCTTGACCGACCGCGGCCGGACCTTGACGCGCGTCGCGTCCGCGGGGATCGCGATGGGTCCCCAGCGGTCGAGGTAGTAGCGCCGGATCCGGTTCCCCGAGCGCTGGGAGGGGATGCGGTTCGTGAACCGGACCTTGGCCGTGGCATCGATCCGTCCCTTGGCCGGGTCGAGCCGGTAGGTGATGGCCGCCCGCTCGGCGACCGGGTCGTCGTCCGCACGGCCGACGCCAGGGGACGTCAGCGTGGCCGTGGCGGCCAGCACCAGGCCCAGGAGCAGGTTCCAGGGGACGCGGCCGACAGCCAACGCTCGATGTCCTCCGTGGGTGCCCATGGGTGGTCGGCCGTTCGTCGGCTACCGGAGTATGCCCAACGGTGGGCGCCGCGCACGCCCGCCGATGGTCATGGGCGGCCCGACCTTTCGTGGGTCAGCGGCTGACGTCCACGACGCAGAACCGGTTGCCCTCGGGGTCGGCCATGATCACGTAGTCGGCGTCCGCCGGTCGCTTGTCCCAGTGGACCTCGCTGGCACCCAGGGCTGCCAGTCGGGCGACCTCGGCAGCCTGGTCGTCGGCATACAGGTCCAGATGGATGCGGGGCGGCACCTGGACGCTGGAGCGGACGCGGTCCAGCGAGACGTTTGGACCCCGGCCGTGCCGGGGCGCGAGGATGGCGAAGTCGCCCGCGTCAGAGCGGCGGACGTCGCTGTCGAGGGCGGCCGCCCAGAACGCGACCTGCCGCTCCAGGTCGTCCACGCGGATGACCACCGATCCGACGCGCAGCATCGTCGCAGGATACCGGCTGCGGCTGCGGCGGCCCCGATTCTGGTCCCCTCGCGCGCGGTCGGATCGGATCTTGCGTGCCCGCCCGGGTCGCCCACGATGGGCGCATGACACACACCACCACGCACCCTCGACGACTCGGCCGTTCTGACATCAACGTGAGCGCCCTCGGACTGGGCTGCTGGGCGATCGGTGGCGCCTTCACCCTGGACGGCAGGGCTGACAACTACGGCCCGGTCGATGACGACGAGTCCGTCCGCGCCATCCGACGAGCCGTGGACATGGGCGTCACCTTCTTCGACACGGCGGACGCCTATGGGACCGGTCACAGCGAGACGGTCCTGGGCCGGGCGCTGCGGGACGTCCGCGACGACGTCGTCATCGCGACCAAGTTCGGCTACACGCTCGATCCGGCCGCACGGGCGCTGACCGGGACCGACACCACCGGCGCCTATGTCCGCAGAGCGCTCGAGGCCTCGCTCCGTCGGCTGGGCATCGACCACGTGGACCTCCTCCAGCTGCACGTGGGCGACCTGCCGGAGGAACGGATCGACGACGTCTTCGGCGCCCTGGAGGACCTGCGCCAGGAGGGCCACCTCCGGGCGTACGGCTGGAGCACGGAGGATTCGCACGGGCTTGACGTGGCGGCGTCCAGGTGGCCGTTGGCCACCGTGCAGCACACGCTCAACGTCCTCACCGACCAGCCGGGGCTGCTCGACATCGGCGCCGCCCACGACCTCGCGACGATCTGCAACATGCCGCTGGCCATGGGCCTCCTCAGCGGCAGGTTCGACGCCGCGTCGCGCCTGGCGGCCGACGACGTCCGCGGCAGCGGCCACGCGTGGGTCCGCTACTTCGAGGACGGACGACCGCGACCCGAGATGCTCGCGAGCCTGGCCGCCATCCGCGACATCCTGCGGTCGGGCGGCCGCACGCTCGCGCAGGGCGCGCTCGCGTGGATCTGGGCACGCAGCGAGCGGACGATCCCCATCCCCGGCTTCAGGGACGCGCGTCAGGTCGAGGAGAACGCGGGCGCCCTGGCCTTCGGCCCGCTGACCCCGGACCAGGTTCGCGAGGTCGATGCGCTCCTCGACCGCTGAGACCGCCGCATGGCCCACGCTCGCCGTCCCGGTCGCCACGAGTAGGATGCCCCCAACGAAGGGAGGCGCACCGCACTCGTGAGCAAGTTCACGTTCGACATGCCCCATGCCCTGGTGACGCTGACCGACGTCGAGGGCAACGTGGAGATCGAGGTCTGGCCCAAGGCGGGCCAGTCCGCATACGTCGTCGTGCCGCCACCCATCGCGAAGGCGATCGCCGACCAGATCGTGCGCATGGCCGATGTGGCAGAGGCGGCGGCCGCCGAGGCCGGCAGCGACCCCGAGGCCGCCACCCCCGAGGCGGACGCCGAGCCAGCGGTCGCGACCAACGTGGTGGACCTCGCCAGCCGCCGACGCCCGAACTGGCTGCGGCGCGGCGCCCGCGGCCTGCGGGGCAGCGGGCGCCGCATCGTCAGGCCCGATGGTCCAGCACGAGCTCGGGGAGCTGCACCCCTGCCGCGAGGTCGACGCCGTGGACCCGCCGCACGTGACCCGGAACCACGCGTCGAACGGGTCGTCCGACGTCACGATGCCATGGAGGGATGCTGCGAGGTCATCGCCCTCGAGCAGCACGATCGCCAGGTCGGCCGCCGGGGTCGTCTGGATCCAGGTCGTCTCGCGGCTGATGCCGTGGCGCGCCCGCGAGGCCCGGTATGCCGCCGCCCGCTCGCCGCGCCAGCAGCTCAGCAGCGCTTCGCGGTCCTCGTCGGTGGCATCGGGCAGCAGTGGCAGTGCGAGGGCGATGGTCTGGCTCATCGGGGACCTTGATGTGCCGGGCGGATGCGCCGGTCGGCCTGCAGCATCGATGGCCACACGCCGGCCGCCCATCCCCGCCAATCTGGGATTTCCGTGCATCTGGCTGGACAGCCGCGCCGCCGGGCCGCACCATCGGGCCGATGACGCAGGTGGATGTCCCCGGGCTGGTGCGCGAGGTGGAGCGCCTGGGTGCCCTCGCACTCCCCTACGGCGAGCTGCACCAGCGCATCGCCGACCAGATCCGGGAGGTCATGCCCATCGATGCCGCGTGCTGGCATGGGCTCGACCCGGACAACGTGCTCATGACCACCGCCGATCCGGTGGAGCTGCTGGCCAACGGGTTCCTCACGCCCGAGAACGAGATGGTGGCGGCCCGCTCGGTCATCGGCAGCGAGTACCAGCGTGACGACGTCAACACCTTCGCGGCGCTCGCGGCCCGCCGCCGACCATCGGCAATCCTCAGCGAGAGCACGCGCGGGCGGCCGGAGCGGAGCGCCCGCTACAACGACTTCTTGGCACCCTTCGGGCTGCCCCACGAGCTACGGACGGCGTTGGTCACGCGTGGCCGCGCATGGGGCGGCGTCATCTTCCACCGCACGGCGGACACCGGCGACTTCCGGCCGGAGGATGCGGAGCTGATGGCCAAGCTCTCTCGCCCCATCGCCGACGCGCTGCGCAACAGCGTCCGGTTCGACGCCGCACGTCGTGCCGGGCCGCACGCGCCCGGGCTGCTGGTGCTGGATGCGCGCGATGAGGTGGAGTTCACCACCCCGGGCACGGACGAGCTGCTCGACCTGCTGCGACACGTCGACCCGGTGACCCGGAGCGTGCCGGCACCGGTCGTGCTCGCGGCCACCCAGACGCGCGCCGCCGGCCGCGAGGGTCGGCGGCCGGAGCCGCTCCACGTGCCCACCGGCGCGGGCTGGGTCACCCTCCACGGGTCGCTGCCGTCCGGACCCCGCGACCGCGTCGCCGTCGTCATCCAGACCACGTCCGACGACCACGTCGCGCTGCTGCGCCTGGAGGCGTTCGGGCTGAGCGCCCGGGAGCGGGAGGTCGCCACCCTCGTCGCCCAGGACCTGGACACCGCGGCCATCGCGGAGCGGCTGTTCATCTCCCCGTGGACGGTCCAGGACCACTGCACCGCGATCTTCGACAAGACCGGCACACGCAGCCGACGCGAGCTGCGGGCCCTGGTGTTCTTCCAGGACCACCTGCCAGCGATCGCGGTCCGGACGCCGCTCGACGCAGCGGGGCATCTGGACGTGCCGGCGTCCGCCTGACCCGCCACGCCGAGGGATGGCAGGGTGGGCGTCAGGCGGCGCCGTCCTCGACGTCCGGCCACGCCGCGATGTCGACGCCGTGGTTCTCGGGCGAGGCGAGCGTCCACCAGTTGGGCGCGTGGCTCTCGTCGACGAGACGGCCGCCCGCCGCCAGCGCCGCGGCGACCCTCGCCTCCGCTTGGTCCGCCGGCACGCTGACATCGATGTGCGTGCGACCCCGGCGAGGCTTCGGCGGGTGCAGCGGCTGGAAGGAGACGTAGGGGTTGCGTCGATGCAGCGCCGATCGCTCCGGCCGCGTCGTCATCGGCCAGCGCGACCGCGCCGATGCCTTCGTCCGCCGCGGCTGTGAGGACGGGACCGGGAAAAGCTGGCGGAGATGTCCGCGAGCTCACGGCTGGATCGTCGGGCCTCGTCGCGGTCCTCCGAGGCGAGTGCGATGTCGATGGCGGCTGGCAGGTACCGGGCTCGCGTGAGCGGGTCGCCTCCCGCGCTGCCGAGGGCGCCGCCGATGGCGTCGACCGCCGCCTCCGTCCGGCCTGCCGCGAGGAGCACCAGCGCAGCCCCCGGACCAGGCGGCAGCCCGAACTCGGCGGCGCGGTCGAACGCCTCGCGGGCCGCGGCAAGGTCCCCTTGGCGCAGCCGGATCTCGCCAAGCGCGGTGAGCGCTTGGGCGGTGCCCGAGGTCGTACGCGCGACTCCGAGGCGGCTGCCTCCGCCTCCCGGGCACCCCTTGTCCCACTCTCCGCGCACGACGAGCACGGCGGCCCGATGCGTCCGGCGTCACCCGGGAACCCCACGCTGCCGAGCGTGGGCGCCCGTCGTTCGATCTCGTCGCTCCACTCGATCGCCCGTCGGTAGTCGAAGGTGTCGAGGCACGCGCTGAGCGTCCGGCAGTAGACCATGCCCTGCGCAAGGGTCCCGAGGTGCCCCGCTGTGGCACTCGCCATCGCCTCGTCGAGGAGCGCGCGGCCCTCATCGAGCCGACCCTGGTGCACGAGACCAAAGCCCTGGAACACGAGGCCGAGGGCCTGGATGTCCGGGTCGCCGGTCCGCCGCCCGATGTCGAAGGCCGCCCGCGCATGCTCGAGCCCGAGATCGAGTTGGCCGGTGCCGAGCTCGTTCAGCGCCATGAGGGACAGCAGCAGCCCATGCTCGGGCCAGACAGGCGCTTCGTCACGGTCGACCTGGCCGTCGGCTGCCAGCAATCGACCGGCGGATGCCAGCCAGCCGCCGACCACGGCGAACCGGAGGGTGACCGCGGCGTTCCACCCGAGCCCGAGGGCGACGCGCGCCGCCGACCGTCGATCGCCTCGTGAGAGGTACGCGGCGTACGCCTGCTCGCGGGCTGACGTCGAGGCGTCGAACCGTCCCGTCCATGTCGCGGCGTCGCCGAGCATCTCGAGGTCCACGACCTCGAGATGCGTCGAGCCCGCCGCCTCCGACAGCGCCGCAAAGGCGTCCTCCCAGGCGCGATCCCTCGCGGCGGCGCGTCCCGCGTCCAGGGCGCTCGCGCCAGCCACCGCCCGTGTCCCCGACGCCTGGGACGAGATCCGCGCACCACCGCCTCCCGCGCCAGGGCGATCAGGCGGCTCTCCGCGCCCTCGACGACCTCGAACTTGTCATACAGGTTCAGGAGATGCTGCTTGACGGCAGCCTCGGTCACCACGAGCTCGGCCGCGATGTCGCGGATCGAGGCCGGCATCGCGACGGGCCGGTCCACCGCGAGGGGCGCACAGAGGGCGGCGAGCACGTCGCGCTCCCGCCTGGTGAGCACGGGCAACTCCCTCGTCGCCGACCCGGGACCATCCACCTCTCGACCCTCCTCGGTTCAACCTTACCTCGGGGCAAGGTCAGCTCTCACCTCCGGGGTCATTCCGCGCCCGGGGTGCCCCCCGTACGGTCTCCCCTGACACCTCCGCGACCCGCGGGGGAACGCAGCAAGGAGCACCTGATGGAGCACATTCGGATCGCGACCTACCAGCAGACCGCCGGCACGTTCGAGGAGCTCTGCGCCGTCATCCAGGCCCCCGGAGGCTGCCGACGTCTTCCGCGCGTCGCCTGGCTTCGTCGCCTACACGTTCGCCGACCTCGGCGCCGGCACCAACTGCTCGATCAGCGTCTGGACGTCTGCCGAGGCCGCCGATGCGGCCGTGGCGGCGGCCAGGACGTGGACGGCGGCGAACATCGCCAATCTCGGCCATCTCGTGCAGGACCAGACGGGGCGGCTGGGGTTCGTCGTGGGAGGGCTTGGCGCCGTCCCCGCGTGACACCAGGGCCTCGAGCCCGGCGTATGGATCGAGGGTCAACCGCTCCGCCCGAGCAGTCCTTGGGCGGAGCGACCCATCGGCGGGAGGTGCTGGCATGCCCTGATGGGTGCGCTGTCTCACACACGCTCGAAGGTCGAGCCAGACCTGGCGCCCCCGGACGGACTCGAACCGCCGACGCGCACCTTAGGACGGTGCCGCTCTATCCACTGAGCTACGGGGGCGCGGGCCGCCATCGTAGCCGAGGTGCGCCCGACCGCGGCTCAGTCGTTCCAGTGGATGACCGCCGGACGTCCCGCTCCCAGCCCAGGACCGAGACCGACGCCGTGTCCAGCGCCAGGGCGCCGCCCAGCGACACCGGCTCGCCCAGCCACCGCGCGGCGAGGACCCGCAATGCGTGGCCGTGACCAGCGCACAGGACCTCCTCGTCGACGTCGCGGAGCCGGGCGATCGGCCGGTCGATCGCGCCTCGATGGCTGCCACGCTCTCGCCGCCCGGGCCGCCGTGCGACCAGATCGTCCAGTCAGGGATGCGCTCCTGGATCCGGTCCGTGGTCAGGCCCTCGAGCTCGCCGTAGTCCCACTCGGCAAGGTCGTCGTCCACGACGGCATCGGGGAACCCGGCGAGCGCCGCCGTGCGACGGGCCCGCAGCCGTGGGCTGGTGAGGACCAGGGAGAACCGCTCGCCAGCGAGCCGCTCGCGGAGCGCGTGTGCCTCGCCCTCCCCCACCTCGGTCAGGTCGACGTCCGTGACCGAGGTATGTCGTCCGCTGCTGGACCATTCGGTCTGCCCGTGACGCACCAGCCAGAGGTCCCGCACGCTCCCCGCTCCCATCACAGCACGGTAGCAGGCGCCGTCCACGCGGGTGGCCTACGATCGGGTGTGATGGCGCCCTGGACCCGACCCACGGTCGCGCTCTACTCGCGCACCGGGTGCGAGCCGTGCGCCGAGGCACGCACGATGCTCCAGGACGCGCTGGAGGACCGGGCCGCCGCCGGCGAGCCCGTCCCCGCGGTGCAGGTGGTCGATGTCGATGGCAACCCAGACCTCCGGGCCCGATACGGGGCGCTGGTGCCGGTGCTGGTCGCGGGCGCCAGCGAGCTCCCGCTGGTGACCTCGGGCCGTCGACCCCGCGCCTTCCTCGCGGCCACGCTACCCCGACAGGCGTGAGGGACGCGTGGACCTGACCCTCGGCGCCGCGCTGTTCGCGGGGCTCATCTCGTTCCTGTCGCCCTGCGTGCTGCCGGTGGTGCCCGCCTATCTGGGTCAGCTGGGCGTGCTGGTGACGCAGGCCCCAGTGCTGGGGATGCCCACGGGCAGCGCCGCCTGCCCTGGGGCAGCCGGGCTGCGAACGCCGCCAGCGCCCGACCAGTCCGCGGGCCCGGTCACGCCCGCGATGCTCAACGCCGTCGCCTTCGTGCTCGGCTTCGGCATCGTGTTCACGGCCCTCGGCCTGTCGCTCAACGCGGCGACCTCGCTGCTCCGCGACCACCAGGCGCTGCTGCGACAGATCGGGGGCATCCTGCTCATCGTCCTCGGGCTCAACCTCATGGGCGTCATCCGGATCCCGCTGCTCATGCGCACCTGGCGGCCCGTCGCCAGCGAGCCGGCGCTGGGGCAGGCGAGGCGGACCGGCGTGCTCGGCGGTCTGGCGTTGGGGGTCGTGTTCGCGCTCGGCTGGACGCCCTGCATCGGCCCCACCCTCGGCGCGATCCTGACCATGGCGGCCGTGTCGAGCGGTCCCCAGGTCGCGGCGCTGCTGGTCGCCTATTGCCTGGGCCTGGGCGTGCCGTTCCTGGTCCTGGCGGTCGCCGCCGACCGCACCCCCGCGATCACGCGGAGCCTGGCCCGGCACGGTCGGACGATCGAGCTCATCGGCGGCGGCCTGGTGGTGGTGATGGGCGTGGCCATCCTGTTCGATTGGCTGTCGCTCCTCTCCAACGCCTTCGTGGCGTTCTGGCCACAGGTGTGAGCGAACCCGCGCCCGAACCGAGCGCAGCACCGGGTCCCCGAACCACCGGCGGCTCGCGTCTCTCCAGGCGGGTCATCGGGCCGTTCACGCTGGGTCACCTGCTCACGCTCGCCGCGACGCTCGTCGGCGTCGCCGCCCTCCTGGTGCTGCTCACGGCACCCGTCGGCACCAGCCTGCCCACGCAGGCGCCCCAGCCAGGCGAGTCGTTCTACGTCATCGGGGAGGCCACCGAGGGCCTCGCCATCGGCCAGCTGGCCCCCGAGCTGTCGGGCGAGCAGGACGGCCGGACCGTGACGCTCACCGACCTCGACGGCGACCCGGTCAGCCTCGCGGCCCTCCGGGGCCACCCCGTCTGGGTCAACTTCTGGGCCAGCTGGTGCCCACCCTGCCAGCACGAGACCCCGGTGTTGCGCGACCTCTACGAGACGCACGCGGCCGACGGCCTGGAGATGATCGGGGTGAGCGTCCAGGAGGCCTCGCCGGACGAGGTGCGCCGCTACGTGGAGACCTACGGCGTGCCCTACACCGTGGCCTTCGACGGCACCTCGGCGGTCTTCCAGGCGTGGCGCGGCTACGGCCTGCCCACGCATTACCTCATCGACGCGGAGGGCATCGTGCGCGCCGTCCACTACGGCCCGCTGTCGCGCGACGCGGCGGAGGGGCTGCTCGCGACGATCGTGCCGACGCCGTCGAGCTCAGGGGCGCCCGCCGCCTCGGGGTCGCCGGCGCCCTCGCCGGCCTCGTCCGGCTAGACCAGCGGCTCCCAGCGGAAGCGGTCGCGGTCGGCCGTCAGCCGACCCACCGGCCGCCGCGGCTCGTGGGACAGCACGGTCGTCCAGCCCTCGTCGGCGGCCTGCGCGAACAGCCGCGCCTTGACCTCGACGCTCGTCAGGGGATAGTCGTCGAATGCGGTGACCCAGCGCGGGTTGGCGCCCCACGGTCGCATGAACAGGTCGCCGATGAACGCCACGTGCCCGACGACCCTCGCACCACGACCGCCTGATGACCGCCCGAATGGCCACCGGTCCGGATGACCGACACGCCAGGCAGCACCTCCGCCTCGCCATCGGGCGAGCCGCCCCTCCCCCACGGCTCGACCAGCCGCAGGTCCTCCTGGGTGTACGACGACTGGAGGCGGGGTTCTCGCCCAGGGCGGCCACCCACTCGGCCTCCTGGGCCACCACCCGGGCGTTCGGGAAGGCGGGCCTGCCATCGGTCGTGAGCAGACCACCCGCGTGGTCGAAGTGGAGATGGCTGAGGGCGACCGCGTCCACCGAGCCAGGGTCGAAGCCCGCATCGCGCAGCGAGGGCAGGATGGCGAGACCCTCCACGCCCCGTTGCGCCCGATGGTCCTCGTCCAGCCGCTCGCCGATGCCCGTCTCGACCAGCACGCGGCCCGCGGGGGTCTCGACGAGCAGGCAGTTGAGCGCCTGGATGAGGCTGTTGTCGGGCGTCAGCTCGTCCGTCACGAGGCGCTCCCACATGAAGCGCGGCACGGGCCCGAAGATCGTCCCGGCGTCGCTGTGGAAGGTGCCTGCTTGGACGAGCGCGACGCGCACGCCACCACCCAGCTCGGCGCGCCAGTCGACGTTCGCGGTGATGCCCATTGGTGGTCAGCCGTTTCGCTGGCGGGGGCCGCCCTTGGCCGTGTGCCGGTCGCCCTCGAAGTCGCGGTACGAGGCCGACTCCGTGGGCGTGGACTGACCCTGGTACTTGGAGCCCAGCTCCTTGCTGCCGTACGGGCGCTCCACGGGGCTGCTCATCTGGTAGAAGCTGATCTGCCCGATCTTCATGCCGAAGTAGAGCGCGATGGGCAGGTTGGCCACGTTCGACAGCTCCAGCGTCAGGTTGCCCTTCCAGCCCGGGTCGACATAGCCCGCGGTCGAGTGGATGAGCAGGCCCAGTCGGCCAAGCGAGCTGTTGTGGGTTGGGATGAACGAGCGCGAGACCAAGAAGACGCCACTTGGCGAGGCAACCTGGATGCAACGAACCGGCACGGACGGGACCTCGCGGACCACGTCGATCGTTCGGAACCGATGGTATCGGGCATCGGGCGCCTTCTGGCGAGCGAGCTTGCGCGACAGCCGGAAGACCGGACGGTCGGGCGTGAACTTGACCCTGTACTTCGGCCCGTGGTCGACGCCGTTGAGCATCGCGCGGCCCACGCTCTTCACGGGCCGGAACCCGAGTGACGCGGCGAGCTCCACAACAGCGTCCGCGAGGCCCTCGTTGATGCTGGTGAACTCGCAGCGACCGGCGACATCGTCCACGGACCCATCGGTGTCCATGAGTCCCTGGAGGAGGGCGAGGCGCTGCCCTTCGCCGGCCTCCAGATAGGGGCGGGGCACGAACTTGCCACTCATCAGACCAAGGTCTCGGAGCCTGCTGGACAAGGACCCGTTCCGCGCGTAGCGGCCCGTCATCGTGTCGCGCGTCCGACCGGTCCCCCCAATCCGATACAGGTGGGGGGCGTATACCACCGGGTACACCGCGTACCCATCCCCTGCGACCTGCTCGAGGATCTCGAAGTCCACACACGTGAGCTCAGCCTTGGTGGTGGTGCCGTCCCCCAGCCAGGCACCGAACGTGTACGGCTCGATCGGAAGGTCGAGCCGGTACGGGTACTGGACTGGTGCCGCAAGCGGGATCTGATGGTTGTAGTCACCGTTCGCCCGCAATGTCCGAGCGATTTCCTCCGTCGTCCTGATGCCCGCCCGCGCCTTGCCGTATCGACGCCCAGCCTTGTCGACCGTCACCCATTGATGGGCTGCATCGGCCACGATTCGCTGGCCGTCGGAGAAGATCAGCTCGCGGCACGGTCGGTCGAGCATGGGTGGGGTGGCTGCGACGACCTCCGTCGGCATGCCCGACTCATCGAAGACGTGGTCACCGGGACGGAGGTCGCCCATGCTTCGCCAGCCATTCGGGGTCGGTACCGGCGTATCGAGCGCCAGCGCCTTCCCCTCCAGCCGGGCCACGAGGTCGTCGGGCAGCTCGCACCATTCGAGGGTCTGGCCCAGGACGAACTCGCCGGGGTGGAGGATGAACGGCTCGTCGTCGGCGGTGGTCACGAGGTCCGTCAGGTCCGGCTGCGGCTGCCGCACGTCGATGTAGGGATACCGGTTGTTGCGGAACACCCGGAACTCGCGGTCGAGGTGCAGGTCCACCGACGAGGGCTGGAGGCACGCCGCGTCCCACGGGTCGATGCGCGCGCGGCCCGCCTGGACGGCGGCGCGGATGTCCCGGTCGGACAGGACGCTCACGGGCGACGCACCGGTCGCCGCGCGGTCGAGGCTCGCCCGACGACCGTCGCGCCGATGACCACGCCCCCGACCCGCTTGGGGGCGGCCACCAGGCCCATGCTGGTCTGACCGGGCGCCTCGTCCGCGCGCTCGGCGATGAGCGTGTCCACCTCGCGCTTGAGCTGCTCGAGGTCGTCGAACGACTGATAGACGCTCGCGAACCGGACGTACCCGATCTGGTCGAGGTTGCGGAGCCGGTCCATGGCCAGCTCCCCGATGGCCGAGCTGGGGACCTCGGTCACGCCCTGGGCGCGCAGCTGCGCCTCGATGGAGTCGGCGGCCTCCACCGCCGCGCTCCCCGGCACCGGGCGACGGGTGAGCGCCTTGGCCAGGCCGTTGGCGAGCTTGTCGCGGTCGAACTCCTCGCGCCGGCCGTTGCGCTTGAGCACGGTCAGGCGCGCGGACTCGATCCGTTCGTAGGTGGTGAAGCGGGAGCCGCACATGGCGCACTCGCGTCGGCGTCGGATGGCCGCATCGTCCAGGTCGCGGGAATCCACGACCCGGGTATCGCGCTCGCCACAGCTGGGGCAACGCACGGTCCCTGGGACCTCCCTGGGTGGGCAGGCACCACCGGTGGTGGTCGTGCCGCACAGACTACACGAGATGTGGCCCTGCCAGCCAGTCGGCAGCGGCGCGCGCGAGGCGTGCCGGCCAGGGCCCCGCGTCCTACCCTTGTGGGGTGGGAACCGACACGCGTGGCGGACTCGACCTCCTGCCCCACCACCAGGCCGCGATCGAGCGCCTGGTGACGCGCCTCGAGTCCGACCCGGACACCATCGCCCTGCTGCTGGGCGGCTCCCTCGCGCACGGCTTCGCCCGACCCGGGTCGGACGTGGACGTGCTCCAGGTCGTGACGCCCGAGCGGATGGCACGTCAGCGCATGGAGGGCCGGCTCACCTGGGCCGATGCCTCCCTGTGCGACTGGGAGGGCGGCTATGTCGATTCCAAGTACCTCGACCTGGAGCTCCTGGGCCAGGTCGCCGACCGAGGCTCCGAGCCCGCGCGCTACGCGTTCCTGGACTCGCGGGTGCTGCTGGGGCGCACGGATGTGCTCGACGACCTGCTCCTGCGCATCGCGCGCTATCCCATCGAGGGCCGCGACGACCGCGTCACGCGCTTCACGGCCCAGCTGCTGGGCTGGCGCTGGTATCACACGGAGGGGCTGAGGCGGGCGAGCGACTACCTCGCGCCGCTGGCGCGCCAGAAGGTCGTGCTGTTCGCGTGCCGCATCGTCCTCGCCCGGAACGAGCGCCTGTTCCCGTTCCACAAGTGGCTGCTGGCGGAGACCCAACGCACCACCGACCGACCGCCCGACCTGCTGGGGCTCGTCGACGAGGCGCTTCGGGCGCAGAGCACGCGCCGGTGGCGCGGCTGGTCAGCCGCGTCCTCGACTGGTACGCCATCGACGAGGCGGCCGCGAACGCCACCTGGCCGAGCCTGTACATGGAGGACACGGAGCTCGCCTGGCTCCATGGCCGACCACCCATCGACGACCTCTGACGACCCGCCGAGACCGCCAGGGGGCGCCGACGACCGTCGTGCGTCAGGCGCCCTCGGCGAGCGTCTCCTCGAGGATCCCCGCCAGCTGGTCCCACTCCACCAGGAACGCGTCGTGGCCCTTGTCCGACCGGATCTCGCGATAGGTGGCGCGCACGCCCGCCGCACGCGGCATCGACCAGCTCGTGCACCTGGCGCGGGCCGTACAGGATGTCGTCCTGGATGCCCACGCCGGTGAGCCGCACGCCGGCCGCGGCGAGCGGCCCCAGCGCCGCCGCCAGGCCGCCTCGGTCGCGACCGATGTCGTGGCGGTCCATCGCGCCGGCCAGGATGCGGTACGTGTCGCCATCGAACCGCTCCACCAGCTTGGTGCCCTGGTGGTCGAGGTAGCTGACGACCGCGAAGCGACCGTCCTCCTGGACCTGGCGCCCGAAGCGGGCGTCGAAGTCGGCCTCGCTGCGATAGGTGGTCATGGCCAGCTGCCGGGCGATCGACAGGCCCTCGTCGCCCAGCAGCTCCACCAGACGAAGCTGGATGCGGTTCCAGGCGATGGCCATCGGCCCTGTCGCCGCGGGCGCCGCCATGGGCACCACGCAATCGACCCTCGTCGGCTCGCACGCCGCCACCTCGAGGGCGACCATGCCACCCAGCGACCCGCCAGTCACCAGGCGCAGCCGCTCGATGCCCAGGGCGTCGGCCAGTCGCCACAGCACCCGTGCCTGGTCGCGGGTGCTCACCCACGGGAAGGCGGACACCCATGCCTGCCCCCGTTGCGGATCGACGCTCGTCGGCCCGGTCGTGCCATAGCGGCCACCCAGCAGGTTGGCGCACAGGACCCCGAACCGGTCCGTGTCCAGCGCGAGCCCGGGTCCGATGAGCGGCGCCCACCAATCGCCCGCCGCATCCGCGGATCCGGTCAGGGCATGGACCACCAGGACCTGCGGGCCGAGCCCAGGAGCCACCCCGTCATGACGGAACGCGACCGCGAGCTCCGGCAGTCGCTCCCCCGACTCCAGGTCGAACGGGCCCAGGTCGAGGGTCCCGATCGCGCCCCGTGCCGGCACGTGGGGCGTCGCCGCCCCGCGTGCGTCCGGCCGGGTCACCGCGGCCGTCCTGGACATGGACCCCCGGCGAGGCTCACCCTGCGGTCGCCTGCGCGCCCGCCAGCTGCTCCGCGTACACGTTCCTGGCGGACGCCGCGTCCAGGCCGCGCTCCAGGTCCGCGATGAGGTCATCGGGGTGCTCCAGGCCCACCGACAGACGCACCAGGTCCTCCGTGACACCCGTCAGCACCTGCTCCTCGGGCCCCAGCTGGGAGTGGGTGGTGGAGGCCGGGTGGATGATGAGGGACTTGGCATCGCCCACGTTCGCCAGGAGGCTGAACACCTGGACGTTGTCGATGAGCCTGCGCCCCGCGTCCACGCCGCCCTTGACGCCGAAGGTGACGACCCCTCCGAAGCCACCATGGAGGTATCGCTTGGCGAGCTCGTGGGAGGGGTGGGACTCCAGCCCCGGGTAGCTCACCCACGTGACATCCTCCCGGGTCTCCAGCCATCTCGCCACGGCGAGGGCGTTCTCGCTGTGCCGGGCGATGCGCAGCGGCAGCGTCTCGAGGCCCTGGAGGAACAGGAACGCGTTGAACGGGCTGAGCGCGGCGCCGATGTCCCGCAATCCCTGGACCCGCAGCTTGAGGATGAACGCGAGGTTCCCGAATGCCTGCGTGTAGCTGATGCCGTGATACGACGGGTCGGGCTCCACGAAGTCCTGCGCGAAGCGGGGCGACGCGGCCCAGTCGAACGAGCCGCCGTCCACGACCACCCCGCCGATGGCGGTGCCGTGGCCCCCGATCCACTTGGTCGCGGAGTGGATGACGATGTCCGCGCCGTGCTGGATCGGCTGCGCCAGCAGCGGCGCGAACGTGTTGTCCACGATGACGGGGACGCCCTTGGCATGCGCCACGTCCGCGATCGCTCGGAGGTCGTGGACGTCCAGCCGTGGGTTGCCGATGAGCTCCAGGAACACGGCCTTGGTGCGGTCCCCGATGGCCTCGCCAAACGCGGCAGGCCTCGTGCCATCCACGAAGGTCGTGGTGATGCCGACCTTGGGCAGCGTGTGCTGGAGCAGGTTGTACGTCCCGCCGTACAGGCTGGAGCTGCTCACGATGTCGTCGCCGGCGCGCGCGATGTTGAGGATGGCCAGCGTCTCGGCCGCCTGGCCGGAGCTCACGCCGAGCGCGGCCACGCCGCCCTCGATGGCCGCGACGCGCTGCTCGAACACGTCGGTGGTCGGGTTCATGATCCGGGTGTAGATGTTGCCGAACTCCTGGAGCCCGAACAGGCGTTGCGCGTGGGCGGCGTCATCGAACACGTAGGACGTCGTCGCGTAGATGGGCACCGCACGCGAGTTGGTCGTGGGGTCGACCTTCTGGCCGGCGTGCAGGGCGAGCGTCTCGGGTCGGAACGTGGCTCGGGTGGAGTCCTCGAGGGTTGCCATGATGATCCCTTCCTGATGGGTCGCGGGGCGAAGTCGGTGGGGCGCAGGTCGCGGCCGAGGAGGCCTCGTGATTGCGGCGGTCACCCGTCGTGTCGACCGGAGGGAACAGAACGGCCGCGGCTCCTGCAGGAGTCCGCGGCCCCGTGTGCTCGTCCCGGGAGGCGCTGGGGAGCGCTAGCTCGCGATCGGGACGACCTCCGCACGGCAGGGCCGCCAGGGCATGGCCATACACATGGCCCGCATCGGACAGCGCTCGCCGGAGCGGAAGGCGTTGGTCATCGCCGGGCATGGTGACAGGGCGACCACGCAGCGTCAAGCGAAGCAGGCAGGGCGTACCCTCCGCGGATGCTTGGCTCGGCCGTCCACAACAACGCCGTCTGGTGCGACGCGGTCGTCCGTGCGCGTGGCGGCCCGACCGTCTGGGCCGACGGGCTGTGGCGGACCGAGGCGCCTGCCCCGCCCTACTACTCGAACGCGGTGACCATCGCCGCTGACCAGGGCGACGCGCAGCGACGCCGCCTGCGTGCGATGCTCGAGTCACCCCTCACCCGTCCGTGGTCCGTGAAGGACGGGTTCCATGTGCTCGACCTCGAGGACTTGGGCTTCCGGATCCTGTTCGCGGCGACCTGGATCGGCATGCCGGCGGGGGTCCCGGTGCCCGTGGGTGCAGCGGGGGTCTCGTGGTCCGCTGTCACCAACGCGTCGGGGCTGGCGGGTTGGGAGGTGGCATGGTCGGCCTCCAACCCCGATGGCGCCCAGCGCGTGCCGCCCGTGTTCGGCGAGGGACTCCTGGCGGACCCTGACATCCGCTTCCTGGCCGGCTGGCGGGGTGGCGGCATCGTCGCGACCGCGGTCGCCAACCGGTCGGACGATGGCAGCGGCCCGGTGGCCGGCATCTCCAACCTCGTCCTCGACGACGGCGATCGCGACGGGCTGCGCGCCGGCGCGGTGGCTGCGGCCCGTCGGACGTTCCCCGGCCTGCCCCTGGTGGGCTACGAGCGGGGCGACGACCTCGACGCCATGCTGCGCCTGGGCTTCCAGCCGGTCGGTCCGCTGCGCGTCTGGCTCAGCCCCGACTGAGGGGCCGCCCTGCCGCTACGCTTGCCGACATGCCAGCCGAGTTCATCTACACCACCTACAAGCTCGCCCGTCACTACCCGCCGGACCGGATGGTCCTCGAGGACATCTCGATCAGCTTCTATCCCGGCGCCAAGATCGGGGTCATCGGCCCCAACGGCGCAGGCAAGTCGTCCCTCCTGCGGATCATGGCCGGGCTCGACGACGGCTTCACGGGCGAGGCGCGGCTGACGCCCGGGTACAGCGTGGGCTATCTGGAGCAGGAGCCCGCGCTCGACCCCGCCAAGGACGTCAAGGGCAACGTGATGGACGGCGTCAAGGCGGTCCAGGAGCTGCTGGAGCGCTACAACGCGGTCATGGCCCGCTGGTCCGAGCCGGACGCCGACTACGAGGCCATCGGCGCCGAGCAGGCGGAGCTGGAGGACCGCATCAACGCCGTCGGCGCGTGGGATGTGGAGCGCAACGTGGAGATCGCGATGGACGCGCTCCGCTGCCCACCCGACGACGCGGCCGTCGCCACGCTGTCGGGCGGCGAGAAGCGTCGGGTCGCGCTGTGCCGGCTGCTCCTCCAGCACCCGGACCTGCTGCTGCTCGACGAGCCCACCAACCACCTCGATGCCGAGTCGGTGGAGTGGCTGGAGCGCTTCCTCGCGGAGTACTCCGGGACGGTCGTGGCCATCACCCACGACCGCTACTTCCTGGACAACGTGGCCCAGTGGATCCTGGAGCTCGACCGCGGCCGGGGCATCCCGTTCAGCGGCAACTACTCCGGCTGGCTGGAGCAGAAGCTGGAGCGCATGGCGCGCGAGCAGCGGCAGGCGGACGCCAAGGCCCGCACCCTGGCCCGGGAGCTCGAGTGGGTGCGCCTCTCCCCGCGTGCCCGCCAGGCCAAGGGCAAGGCCCGTCTCTCGGCATACGAGCAGCTGATGTCCGAGGCGCAGGACGAGCAGCTCGTCCAGCGCGAGCTGGAGATCGCCATCCCACCGGGGCCCCGCCTGGGCGAGCAGGTCATCGACGTCGCGCACCTGCGCAAGGGCTTCGGGGACCGGCTGCTCATCGAGGACCTCACCTTCTCGCTGCCGCGCTCGGGCATCGTGGGCATCATCGGCCCCAACGGCGCCGGCAAGACGACCCTCGCCCGGATGCTCGTGGGTCTCGAGCCACCGGATGCCGGGACCATCGACATCGGCTCCACGGTCGTGCTGTCGTACGTGGACCAGGGTCGCGACGAGCTGGACCCGGCCAAGACGGTGTTCCAGGAGATCACCCAGGGCGCGGAGCTCATCAAGGTGGGGTCACGCGAGGTGCCGGCGCGGGCCTACGTGTCGAGCTTCAACTTCCGGGGCACCGACCAGCAGAAGCTCGTGGGCCAGCTGTCGGGCGGCGAGCGCAACCGGGTCCATCTGGCGCGGCTTCTTCGCTCGGGCGGCAACGTGCTGCTCCTGGACGAACCCACCAACGACCTCGACGTGGACACCCTGCGGGCGCTGGAAGCGGGGCTCGAGTCGTTCCCGGGATGCGCCGTGGTCATCAGCCACGACCGCTGGTTCCTGGACCGGATCGCCACCCACGTCCTGGCCTTCGAGGGCGACAGCCAGGTGCGCTTCTTCCAGGGCAACGTGAGCGACTACGAGGCGTTCCGCCACAAGGAGCTGGGCACGGCCGCGGACCAGCCGCACCGCATCAGGTACAAGCCGCTCAGCCGGGTCTGAGCCGGTCCGACACCCGATACCACGGCCTGCCGGCCGGGCGCGCCTGCGCGGCCAGCCGCCTGCCCGCCGCGCCACGCAGCGGCAGGATGCCCACCAGGATGGACAGCCCGGCGAGCCAGATGACGGGCTGCGCCACGAGCAGCGCGATGGGCAGCACCCACGGTCGGTCGGTCAGCGCGCCCCACGCGATGAGCACCGCCGCGGCCACGAGCCGGACCCCCAGGGGCACGTGGACGATGGCCAGCGTCGGCGTCTCGCCCTGGCCACTCGACACCAGCAGGTCGAGCCACTGCCGCCACAGCTCCGGGACCATGACGTAGGAAACCGCCACGATGGCCGCGGTGACGCCGAGCGCGATAGCCAGCGCCCGCCACTCGCGCCGCACCGCGAACCACAGCAGCCCGATGCCCGGCGTCACCTTGGTGAGCAGCATCAGGGACCACGTCCAGGGAAACCGGAACCCCAGGACGATCGCGGCCGCGTACAGGATGTGGACGTTGCCCACGATGATGTCGAACAGGATCGGCGGCAGGGGCAGCACCCAGTACCACGAGCCCTTGGCCATCCACAGCACGCATCCCAGGAGCAGGCCGCTCCACGCGACCAGGAACACCTCCCACGGCAGATGCCCCAGGAGCGCAAAGACCTGGGCCACCGCGGGCGAGTACAGGAAGGCGTCCTGCTCCCCCACCCCGGCCTGGTACGGGTCGGCGATGTCGACCGCCCAGTAGGCGTAGGAGTCGTGGGTGAACCCGCCGCCCTTGAGGATCAGGTACAGCAGCCAGGCATCGATGACCACGCACAGCACGACCAGCGCGTGGAGGGCGGCGCGGAAGGCGCCGGGGTGGCGGTTCACGACCCCTCGGACACCACCCGCCATGCCAGCGAGCGGACCGCTCATCCCAGTCGGACCGCTCCGGCGTCGTTCCGCTCGGGATGCGTCTGGGTCCGGCCGGCGAGCGTGTCGAGCGCGTGCGCGAGCAGCGCCTCCACGGCGCTCAGCGACTCGATGGCGCCACGCGGGCTGCCGGGCACCGCGACCACGAGCGCGGAGCCACTGGCCCCCGCGAACGAGCGCGACAGGTCGGCGAGCGGCGTGGACCGGCGGCCGGCGGCCCGCATGGCCTCGCCAAAGCCGGGGATGACGAGGTCCAGGAACGGCAGCAGCGCCTCCGGGGTGCGGTCCCGCGGACCCAGCCCGGTGCCTCCCGTGGTCACGATCAGCCGGGTGCCGCTCTGGACGGCCGAGGCGACCGCGGCGCGGATGTGCTCCGGCTCG
This sequence comes from Chloroflexota bacterium, assembly GCA_046328155.1. Lineage (GTDB taxonomy): Bacteria > Chloroflexota > Limnocylindria > Limnocylindrales > CSP1-4 > JAFMJV01. The sequence continues at coordinate 551 of JAXLXC010000004.1, read as the reverse complement.
TCGGGGACGGTGGCTCGCCGGACGGCATAGCCCAGTCGCGCCAGGTGCTCGCCCAAGGACACGCCGCTCGCGTCCTGCCGGCTGCCCGCGGCCACGCCGTCGCTCACCGTGAGCACCAGCGCCCGTGTCTCGCCCGTCGGGGCCTGGGCGGCGGCGCCGTGCCCGAGCCCGGACATCGCGTCAGCCCGTGCGCCGGGGTCCACGGCTGCCCGGGCGGGGACGCGGTCGCGTGTCCTCGGCGTCCTCGGCTGGCCGATGCCACTCGCCGCTGCGTCCGCCGCTCTTCTCCAGCAGCCGCACGCTCTCGATCTCGGCGCTCCGATCGACGCCCTTGACCATGTCGTAGACGGTGAGCGCGGCCACCGACGCCGCCGTGAGGGCCTCCATCTCGACCCCCGTCTGACCCACCGTGGCGGTGGTGGCGCGGATCCGGAGGCCGCCCGCGGCGCGGTCCGGTGTGATCTCCACGCCCACGTCCGTGAGCGCGATGGGGTGGCACAGCGGGATGAGGTCCGAGGTCCGCTTCGCTGCCTGGACGCCCGCCAGCTCGG
>JAXLXC010000039.1:0-34482 GCA_046328155.1 Chloroflexota bacterium | reverse complement strand
GGGCTGAGTCGCTGCGCGCATTGCGCATCTTGTCCATGCCCCGAATGCGGAACCGCTGCCCGCGAGCCTCCGGGATGACCAGTCCCACGCTCACCAGAGCCTTCCACGCCGCGTCCGGGACCGAAGCAGGACGGTCCGCTGAAGCCGGCCACTGGGCATCCGCGATGACCAGCAGACGGGCGTACGAGGCCAGCAGCCGGTCATTCGCCCACACATCCGGGTACTCGTCGATCAGCCTCCAGTACAGCCGGCTGTACGGGTCCTCGCTGGCCATTCATCCTCCTCCTGCCGCCGCGGCGGCCACGTGCGACGTCCTCGCGGTCCATCGACAGGGCTTGCAGCGCCACCGCTGGCGCCCGTTCTCCACCCCGTCCCGGACCATCCGGTGCCCACCGGGGCACCGCTCGCGGTCCATCTGGTGCCCACGTGGGGGCCTCTGCGGGCGAGCCTCGCGGACGACCGGGCGGGCATCCATCGGCAGCACGCGGGCCGACGGCCGGTGGACCTCGTCCTGGTAGTGGCCCACCCCAGGCATCCTCTGGAGCGCCTTGAGAGCGCTCTCCTCGTCGCCCCCGTTGGCCCTGACCAGCTCCGTCCACGACCAGCTCATGCGATCGCCGCCCCGCCACGCGCGGCCGTGGGGGTCATGCGGGCACCGCCAGGCCGAGCACGTCCTGCCGCAGGCGGTTTGCCGCGACCTCGCAGTACCGCTCCTCGATCTCGATGCCGATGGAGCGACGGCCGGCCTCCTTGGCGGCAAGCAGGGTGGTCCCGGACCCCGCGAACGGGTCGAGCACCGACCCCGCAGGGCATCGGTCGACGAACCACCTGACAGCGCCCAGCGGCTTCGGGCTGGGGTGGTCGGGCATCGCCCCCGACACCACGAACTCGCGGCAGTCCTGCGCCGGCCCGTAGAGCGAGACGCCGTCGGCGGTGTAGTAGAGCGCCGGTATCCAGTTGCCGAACCCGAAGGCGCCACGGGTCATCCCGTTTGAGATGCGAGCCGCGAGCGCCCATCGGAACGCCAGCCGACCGATGGCCTCCGGGCAGCGCACGAGGTTGACCACCCCGGGCATCAGGGCCAGCGTGGTCACCGAGTCCGGCAGTGTCGGCAGCAGGAACTCGCCATCCCAGTCGGCCTTGCCCACGCCATACGGCGGGTCCGTCACCACGACGTCGGCCTCGACGAGCGGCAGCAGCTCCCGGCAGTCCCCGTGGTAGAGCGTGACGAGGTCGTCGGCGTAGTAGGGGGTTGGCACGCTACCGCCCATCGCCCGCCCCGTCGGCCCCGATGCCGAGCGATGGGTGGGCGACCTTGACGGCGCTCAGCTCCACGGACCCGTCCAGCCGCTCGTGGGACACCAGCGCCCACTGGTCCTCGTCCGCGAGGTTGTGCGGGGTGACGAGCAACGGCCTGCCGAGCCATCGGAGGCCCGCGAGGAGGGCCCTCCTCGCGTCGCGAAGGTCCCGCTCCACCGGACACGACGGACGAGCCCTCGGGGACGACCGCGAGACGGACGCCATCGGGGAGGAACGCGAGGACCGCCAGCGCCTCGTCCCAGCACCGGGGCTCGGGTCCGCGCGGATGGCGCATCTTGTGCGACAAGCTCTTGCTGCCGTGGATGGCCGTCGCGAGCACGTCATGGAGCGCCGCCGCCCGTCCGGCGCCGGACGGGAAGATGCTCGTGGTCGTGCGGGTGCAGGCACCAGACCTGGCCGCGATCGCCGGTCGAGTCCTCGTAGACGCTGACGAAGCAGGGCGAACACGGGATGCCGAACGTCGGAGCCGTCCTGCCGCCGCACGGCCGCGTTCCAGAGGGGGTTCGGGGCGTGCCGCACCACGTTGCGTCCGCCGCACGACTGGCAGCGTGCCTCGGATGCCGCGCCACCGCCTCGTCGGGCGTGGCGGGGGTCGGGTCGGTCATGGGGTGCTGGCTCCGGTCGTCGTGGAGCGGGCATCCGTCCTCCGGCGACGAGGACCGTCCTCGGGGCATGTGCAGGTACCGTGGTTCGGGCACCAGCCCGCATTCCAGTCGGTGCATCGTCGCTCCCCATCACCGGCCGTCGATGCGCGGGCGGCGCGGAGGGCGGCGAGGATGGCCTCGGCGTACTCCACCCACGGAGCGTGTGCAGCCCGCCCGCGGCCGAGCGCGCGGTCAGCCATCCACCGAGGGCAGCGCCTCGCGGGCGGCGGCGGCCTCGATCCAGCAGCTCCAGCATCTCGGATGCGGGGACATCCAAGCACGTAGGGCACCGGGGCGTGCATGGCCGGGTCGAGGTCACTTGTGGGGCCGTCCGCAGAACGCGCAGCCGGCCAGCGCCGACTCGGCCTGCGACCGCGCCGATGCCCAGCTTCCGCCCGCCGTCAACTCCCCCGCCCGCTCACGGGCCACCAGCCGTTCCGGGAGGGGGCGGTCGGGGCGGCGTGGATGCTCGAGCCATGGCCGATGCGCAGGTGCTCGTCGCGGTCGTCATCACCGCCTCCCACCACTCCGGGGCGGCGATGGACGCACCCACCCCGGTGCCGTCCGATGTCGAGAAGTCGGGCTCGACAGGCTTGAGCTCGACCGTGTACTCCAACCCTCGGGGTGGCCTCCACGATGTCCGCCAGCAGCAGCCCGACCTCCATCGCGCCTCGCGCTCGGGCTCGGGGATGGCGGCGACGATGCGCTCGGCATCGGCCAGCTGCTGCTGCGGCAGGAAGGCGCTCGACACGTGGGAGTCGTGCAGCGCCCCAGCCAGCACCGCCGCGAGCCGCCCGCTCATCGCCCCGCGTGCGCGGAGGGCCTCGCGGGCGATGACCAGGGCCGACCGAACGGCATCGCGTCCTTCGGCCCTGGTCGAGGTGACCCACGACGCCAACCGGGCCTCGATTTCCTCCAGCGCCTCCTCCAGCGGCCGTCGCGCCTCCTCCTGGAGGACCGACACGCATGCCGCGAGGTCCTCGGGCGTGCCGTCCCAGTGCCGGATCAGGAACAGCTCGACCTCGCTCACAGCCCGGCCTCGTGGTGGCAGCCCTCGGCGCAGTCCTCTGGGCACAGGTCGCAGATGCGGCACGCCCAGATGGAGCCGGTCAGGGAGAGCCATGCGGCCTCCCAGCCGCGGTGGGCGGTCATCGGGCCTGCTCGCGGGGCAGCGGGTTCCTGTCGAGCCACGGATGCCTGACGATCCGGTATCCGGCGTCCCAGAGCTGCTCCAGCATCTCCATCGCGTCCGAGTTGGAGCACCAGCCGTCGCCCGGTGCGTGGTCCGCCACGGCCTGCGAGAGGGCGTACAGCGGACCCGGCGCCACCTTGTCCCAGTCGAACCGCTCGGGCACCACCACGCCGCTCACAGCCCCTGCCCCGGCGACGCGGCGCGGGCGATGAGCCAGGGGCAGTCGGCCTTGTGCTTGTCGTCGCACCGGGGGTCCACCGTCGACTGGCAGGCGTAGCACGTCCTCAACAGGTCGTCGGGCTCCTCCCAGACCCACGGGTCCTCCGGCAGCGCCGCCCTGAGCGCATCGCGCTCGTCCAGGATGGCCTCGATGCCGTTGCGCATGGCGACGATGAGGGCCGCGTCGTCGGGTCGGAGCGGGCTCGTGGCGTACGGCTCGTCCCGGCGCCTGCTGAACGCGACGCAGCGGAACTTGCGGCGGTGCTCCCATCGCACGTCGCCCGGCAGGATGACCTTCCACGGTCCCGGCGTGGCAGCCTCCGCGAGGGCTCGGATGGGGTCGGGGGTGGTGGTCATGGGTGGCGTGCCTCCCGGGCGTGGTCGACCGTCTCGACGATGACGACGCGATGCCGCTGCTCGCGGGCGTGGCGGCGCGCCGACTGGGCCTGCGCGAACCGCGCCCCGCACGTCTCGCACCGGGCGTCGTGGGCGGCGTCCCGCGCGCGCATCAGGCGCGCCCCCCGTCGGGGTGCCCGCGGCGCCGTACCGGCGCCTCCTCGCGGCCCTCGCGGACCCACGAGGCAGGGCGGGTCGGGGGAGGGTCGTCCTGTCCTCCCCCGCCCTGGCCGGGACCCTCGGCCCGGCGTCTGTGGTGGGCGCGTCGACGGGCAGCTCCGCGCGGACTGCCCCTCGGGCTGCGGGGCCGCGCGCGCGACCGTGCGCACGCGCGCATACCCTCCACGCGTGCCTGCGCCTTGGCCTGCTCAATGGCCTCGCACATGTCGGGCTCCGGGATGGCGTAGACGATGCGGGTGGTCATCGGCCCGGACCCAACGCATCGGCAGAGTGCCTCCATGGTGATGGCCTGCCCAGGTGCGCCGCCCTGGAGGACCAGGGAAGCCGGCCAGCGCGGTCGGGACCTCGCCATCGTCGACCGCGAACTCCAGTGTTGCCTTGAGCCACAGCACCCGGGCGCGCCAGCGCCTGCGCCACTCCGCGTCGATGGCGTTGGCCATCGTCCCGGCGTAGAGCTTGTGGTGGGTGGGGATGCGCACGACCACGTCGTCCTCGGTCGGACGCTCGACCCCGAAGCGGTACTGGCGGCGCCCAAGCTCGAACTGGATGTACGTGCTGGCGGTTCTCGCCGAGCGCGAACCCGTCGCAGCCATAGCGGACCAGCAGGCCGCGGATCTCGGCCTGGGACGACTCGGCTGGCGTGGTCGTGCCCTCGGCGTATCGGCGGGTCATGGCTCGCCGTCATCGGTCGGCTCGGACAGCGCGTCATCATCGTCGGCCGCGCCCAGCTCCGTCTCCGACCACATGCGGACGCGTCGTCGATGCCCCCGCGAGCGGCAGGACCTCCTGCCCGCACGTGCGTCCGCGCCTTGGTCTTGCCGACGAAGCGATGCCGCGCGAGTGCGTCCTCGTGGACCAGGCGCGGCGCGACGGTCAGGACCGCGACGGCTGTGCGACGTCGCACAGCGGGCACGCCGCCCACGACCAGACGGGCGTGCGTCTGCCCATCGGTGCGCACCTCCGAGGCGTAGTCGCTCGCAGCCTCAGCGGCTCGGACAGGGCGTCGAGCACCGCTTCGAGGCGGACGACCGTCTGACCATCCCAGGCGCCTCCGGGGACCGCCATGGCGGCCTCCCGCAGTGCCTCACGGAGCTTCGAGCGGTCCCGCTCCCGGGGCGTCAACTGGCGGACGTCGATCATGGCTGCGCTCCTCCTCCTGCCGTGTGCGTCACGGCGTACACGGGACGGGTGGTCACTCCTGCACCCCTCCCATCCCTGACTCGTCGTCGACGGCGATCGCGCTGGCGGCAGAGGCCCACGCGTCGCGGAACGCGTCGCGCCCCATGGACGCCCCGACCTCCAGCACCGCCTGCGCCTCGCCCGTGGTGATGGCGGCGAACTCCGCGCGGTCGAGAGCCTCCAGCAGCACCGCGACCACGGCATCGGTCCCGAGGCCCTCCAGCAGCTCGTGGACCTCGCGCTTCTGGTCGCGCGACGCGACGGACGTCAGCCGCGCGTTGGCGTCGGCCACGGCCCGCAGGCGGTCCAGGAACGGCGCCGGGTCGTCGACCGACAGCACCTCGCCGTCGTCGGTGACGTCGGGCGGGGGCGCGAACGGCGCGGGGTCTGGCGGCGGGGCCGAGGGGCTCCCGGGGGGAGTCCCCCCATCCTCGGCCCCGCCATGGCGGAACTGCGTCTCGGTGGGCGGCGGCGGCCCGGGCGGGAGCGCCGGACGCGGCACGCGCTCGCGGCGGTTCGTGCGCTCGGGGACCTGCTGGCGGGCGCCCGACCCGACCTGCGCCGTGGCCCCGGCCCCCAGCAGCGCGTCCACGGACATGCCGGGCAGCTCCAGCACGGGCACGCCGTACTTCATGGTCGGCTTGCCGGGCACCTTCTTCTCGCGCTGCTCCAGGCGCAGGCGGCCCTCGACGACCCCGGCACCGGACAGGCGCGCCAGGTGGAGGCTGCCCATCAGCTCGGTGGCCGCGTACCAGCCGTGGACCTCCAGCCGCCAGATGCCCACGTCGGGCAGTCCGCGGACCATCACCGACAGCCGGGTGGTGGGCTTGCACGCCCGCCCGTCCTTGGCCAGCTCCCGGCGCTCTGCCGGGTCGACCGGGCACACGCACGGCTGGTCGGACAGCGTCTCGACCTCGCCGTCGCAGCGGCGCTCGCAGCCCCCGCCGCGCCAAAGCTCCATCCACTGTGTCAGCGCCATCTCGGGCAGCAGGACCACGTCGAGGGTGTCGGACTCGGTGACGACCTCCCACTGGGCGCCGGCCGGCGACGCCCACGGGCGGACCCTCCCGCCGAGCAGCTCCCGCACCGCCTCGATGAGCGGCTGTGACGCGCTGGTGAAGCGGAAGTGCTCCAGCTTCTCGGGCCGGGTGCGGCCGTTGCCGCTGGGGACCTGCTGGCCGATGCGGATGCGCCCCAGCTCGCGGAACCGCATCTGCGTCTCGATGAGCGGCATCAGGCGGCCTCCCCCTGCGCGAACGTCCAGGCGATGCCGTCGGGCCCAGCCCATGCGGCGCCGAGCGCGTCGCGCGCGAGGCCGTCGGCCTCCCAGCGGAACACCTCGCGGCAGTACCGGAACGTGTCCCACGTGCGCTGGTCGACGTGGACCGGGCGCAGCGCGTACCCGTCGGCGGTCAGGTGCAGCGCCGCGTGCCCCTCGATGGGGCCGGGCAGCGGCTCCTCGGAGCCGTCGGGCATCAGCACGAACTCGCCGTGCGACAGCGCCGCCAGCTGCAGCGCCACCTCGGGGTAGACGTCCTTGCCCGTCTTGGTGTCCACGAGCAGCAGGCGCCCGCCGATGCGCGCGACGAAGTCGAGCGTCCCGGCGTACGACTCGGTCCGGTTCCAGACGGTCGTCTCGGCCGCGAGGAACTCCGGGCGCCACTCGTCCACGAACCGCGCGAAGTGCGCCATGTGGGGCGCCGCGTCCTCGGGCGGCTCGGGGGCCGGGGTGCCCAGGATGCGGGCCTCCACGAAGGCGTGGACCGCGGTCCCGAGGTCCGCCTTGCGCTCCCGGGAGCGGTACGGGCTGCCCCTCAGCCAGTCGACGGCCCCGGCGACCGCGTCCGGGTCGTCTGATGACCCGGTCGTACGTCCGCACGTCCTTGCGGCCGCCGCGGGGGCCTATCTCCGTGGTCATGGTCGACTGCAGCCGGACGCCCTCCAGCATCGCGTCGAGCTGGCGGCGGTTCGCGACCGCGAACTCGGCCACCTCGCGCGCCGCCCACCCCACGAGCGCCTTCTTGGGCAGGCCGCCGTCCAGGATGGTCGTCACCGACCATGCCGTCTCGCCGGTCCGGGGGTGCTGGTAGGTGCGCCCCTTGGTCGTGGTGGCGTTGCGTGCGTGTCGTGGGGCGCTCATGCTGCGGCCTGCCTCTCCTGCGAGAGGGTCAGCACCCGCTCGGCAAGCGCCTCCTGCAGGTCGTCGAGCGCCGTGGAGATGCGGTCGATCTCCGCCAGGTCGACGTACATGCTCAGGTCCCCGACCCTGAGGATGCCGAACGGGGAGCCGTCGGACTCCAGGACGCGCCCCTCGACCGGCGTGCGCTGGTCGACGTGGCAGTGGATGCTGAGGCTGCTCACAGCGACCACGCGAGGGCCGCGGACACGGCCTCCTGCTCGGCGGACCGCTCGGCCACGTCCCACGCGAACGGGATCGTGGGGTCGTCGGGGGACTCGCTCGGCACGTCCGGGTCGCCCAGCAGGAACGACGCCTCCGCGAGGCTCGTGCCGGGCATCGCGCGCGTCACGGCGTCCGCCTCCACGTCCGGCAGGCACTGGCCCAGCAGGTGCCGGACCTCGCGCCACGCGCGCAGGGCGTATCGGTCGGCGGTGTGCGCCTCGTCCTGGTCGAGGTCGGAGATGCGGTGGTCCACCGCCTCCAGCAGCATCTTGGCGGCGGTCGTGCGGACCGGGGCCGTGGTCGCCATGTAGACTCTCCTTGTCTGGCGCCGGTCCGTTCTCTTGCGGGGAGCGGGACCGGCGCTTGGCTTTGTGGGACCGGGGTCAGAGGCCCGACAGGTCGGGCAGCAGGTGGGATCCGACGTATCGGACGAACTCGTCGGGGCTGACGCCCGCCACCGCGAGCGCCAGGTGGAACGCGAGGAACGCGACGGCGACCGCGAGGAAGGCCGACTCCCACCACGCGAGGTCGCGCATCAGAAGCCCCTTCGCGGGTAGCGCCGCAGCCACGCCTCGCGGTGGGTCGGGCAGTCGTACGGGCAGCGCGAGTCGTCGAACGCGCCCATCAGGTAGGCGATCGCGCGGCGCAGGAGGTCCCTCATGGCCGCGCCTCGACCCGCGACACGCGCAGGCCGACGCCCGGCCAGAGCGCGATGCTCCGGACGTAGCCATCCGGCTCGGGGTCCGCGTAGGCCATCCGGTAGGTCCCGAGGCCCGCGTGCCCCGGCAGGACGAACCCGTCCTCGATGCGCGCCACCAGCAGCGGAAGCCCCGGCCCGTGGATGACGTCGCCCACGCGGACGTCCTCGCAGGGCATGCCGAGCGTGGTCATGCGACGGCCTCCTGGACCGCGCGGCGGTCGCGGGTGGGGATGCCCAGCGCGGCCATCCAGCGGATCACGGTCCGGGTGCTCACGGCCAGGCGGGCCGCGACCTCCGGCTGCGTCAGCCCCTCCTGGACGTACAGGCGACGGATCAGCTCGTCGACCGGCGCGCCGTGGGCGTGCTCGACCCGCTGCTGCTCGGCGGTACGAATGGGTGGTATCGACTGCATGGCGCCATGCTGGCAGACTTGTCAGGCTATGTCAACCCTGTCTCTGCAACCACTATCCGCACCGCAACGCCACATCAGTCATGAACTGACGAGAGTGTCAGTGACACGGACGCCGCCGACGGGTACCGTCCTGCCCATGAGTGACAAACAAGACAGCAGCGCGGCTATGTCGCGGCGTGGATGCGCCGCGAGCGGCTGGCGCTCGGCTGACGCCGGAGCAGGTCGTGGAGGCGCTCGCCAGCGACGGGACCCGAATCCGGCTCGACTACGACCGTCAGCTGGAGGCAGGCACCCGGGGCCAGGTGCCCGGCCTGGAGCTGCTCCGGCGACCTCGCGCGCCTGTTCGGGTCGAGCCGCAGCCCCTCCCCGAGCCCGAGCCCGAGGAGCCCGAGCTGTCGCCGGACACGCTGGCTATCGTCGCGGCGATCTACCTGTCTGACGGGAGGCCGGGGTCCCGCCGCTCGGACGAGCTGGCGGCCGTGGTGTCGCAGGCCGTCCTGGCAACACTCCGGTCCATCTGGAGCGCTCGGAGCACGCTGAGCGCGATGCGGGTCCGGCGCTCCTCGTCCGGGTCCTTGTCGTAGCCGTCGCCTTCGGGCATGTCGGTCCTCCTCGTTGCCCCCAAGGCCTGCACCGTCGGGCCACGTCCGCGCGCGACGTCCACCGCCCCGACGACGCCCTCGGTCCCATGACCACGGCGCGGTTGCGGACATCGGACCGGTGCGGCGAGCATCGCCGGCGGGTAGGACGTCCGGGTCATTGGCGGTCCTGTCCGGTCGTGGCATCGCCCATCGCGAGACGCCTCGCGCCCCTGCTGCTGGTCTCGCGGCCTGCGGCGGCATCGTCGCTGCGCCGACGCCGACCGAGGCTCCCGGGGTCCGCGTGCCACGGGCGGGCGACGACTGGCCGTTCCGCCTCGCGGGCGGTTGGCTCGGCTGCGACACGGAGGCCACCACGGGCAGGCCATGGGTCTACCTCGATGCGGATGACGGCAACCTGTATGCGCTCACCGACGATGCACCGCGAGCAGGCCTTCGAACTGCTGCGCTGGCGCAGAGCTGTTGCCCGGGCGCGTGCCGGCGGACGCGCAGTTGCACATCGACCTCGGGCTGTCGCTGTGCTGGACGACCCGCTGGCTCGCGGTGCCGGTCGTCGCGCTCATCGCCTCGCCATGGGCGGCGCCGGCCTGCTGGGCGACCCCGCGACGTGGGGCGTGGACGCATGGTCCTACTGGTCGTACGACCCGACCCACCCCTACGCCATCGGGGTCTGGGGCACGCGTGGCGCTCACCAGTACGCCCCGCCGTTCGCGCAGGCGCTCATGCCGCTCCAGGCCGTCCCGTGGGACTGGTTCCTCCTGGGATGGACGGTGCTCGGGTCGGCCGCCCTCGTGTGCTCACGGGGTGGCTGTCGGTCCCCTGGCGCTGGCCCCGATGGTCACGCGAGGTCTGGTACGGCAACGTCCACCTGCTCATGGCGGCGGCGGTCGTGGCCGGCTTCCGGCGCCCGTGGACGTGGGCGTTTCGTCCTGCTGACCAAGGTGACCCGGGCGTGTGCCTGCCGTGGTGCTGGCCATCGTCACCTGGCCGGTCGCGCTGGTCGTCACCCTGGCGCTCGGCTCGGCCATGCTCGACCTGTCGCAGCCGGCCATCCTCGTCGTGGCGACCATCATCAGCATGTGGCCGTTCGCGTGGTTCCGGCTGGAGGACTGGCTGAGCGGGAGGGGCTGACCATGGACGCGCCCGAGGTCGGGGCCGGGGTCGTCACCCATGCCGGCGCGGGAGGGCCCACGGTCCTCATCATCGCGATCGTGGCGATGCTGGTCATCGTGCTCGTCATCGTCTGCACGGACGTCGCGACCCCGCGCGCCCTCCTAGAGGGCCGGCCCGACCACCCTCGCGTACGCCGCCTGCGAGTCGGGCGCCACGTTCTTGACCACGACCACCCGAACGACCTGCGTGACCAGCACGCTCGGGTCGGGGTGCGCGACGACCACCTGGACCGCCTGCGTGACGCGCACCGTCGGGTCCGGCTTGACGACCGCGACGCGCGGCGCCTGGGTGACGCGCTGCGCCATGTCAGGCGACCTCCTTCACGCCGTACTCGCCCGCGTTGACCGCCGCCACGCTCGCCCAGGCCGACCCGGTGGACGGGTCCGTGTTGAAGATGCCCTCGGCGGCCGCGTACGACGTGGACAGCGTCTTGGCGGTGCCGGTGGCGTAGTTGGTGCCGCCGCGTCGCACGACCTGATCGATGGTCCGGGTGCCGGCGTCGTCCTTGCGGGCGATGAGCCGGACCATGACGCCGAGCACCGTCGCGCCGGAGCCCACGCCCACCGACGGGTAGCCGTAGGTGTCGATGTGCCCCGCGGTCGCGTCGCTGACGTAGTCCGTGTCGCCGCCCGGGGTCGCGTCGTCCACGCAGGCGTAGTGCGCGGTGCCCGTGGACGGCGTCCACTGGCTCGCGCCGCCGTCGCTGTTGGGGAGGTCCGAGCAGACCCGCATGTCGCCGTTGAACGCGCCCGCCGAGCCGTCCGACCACAGGTCGTCGTAGTCGTCGTTCGTGCCCCGGCCGTTGAAGCGGATGACGCTGATGACGCCCGACGTGCCGCCGTTGCGCGTGTCCACCCCCGACCCGCTGGCCACCGTCGTGCCGTTCACCTTGAGCTCGAAGGCCCCCGTGGTGTCGTTGATCGTGGCGGACAGCTCGACGGAGTACCAGACGTTGGCCGCCGTGATGACCGCCGCGCTGGTGCCGCCCGTCAGCGCGGTGCCGTTGCGCGTGACCGAGAGCGTCCCGTCGCCGTTGTACTCCAGGTTGACGTGGACGGTGGTCGACTCCAGGAACGTGAACAGGATGCCCGAGCCGGTCGTCGACACCGGACGCCACGCGAAGCCCACCGTGCGCGACGCGCCCGAGGCGACCGACCGGGTGGTGGACCGGCTGGTCAGGCGGAAGCAGCCGCCGCCGAGGCGCCCCGACTGGACGCTGTTCGGCGCGGTGCCCCAGCCGACCACGGTGGCGTCAGCCGCTGCGTAGACGTCGCCCAGGTCGTCCACGAGGTCTATGGCCACGTCATGCCCTCCGGAGGTGCAGCGCGATGACGACCTCGGTGATCGAGGACGCCGAGTCGACCTTGAACACCACCCAGTCCCCCTCGGACAGGGCCGTGGTCCAGCCCGTCAGGGTCGTCGAGGTGGCCGTCCGCGCCGCGCTCAGGGTCGGCTTGGCGGACGCGGTGATGGTGTCGCCCACCGTGGGCGGGAAGTTGGCCAGCGTGTCCTTCCAGACGTCGATCACGCACGACCCGGAGGCGTTGGCCGCGATCGTCCAGCCCGTGATGACGCAGTCGTAGGGGACCCGGATGGCGCGCGACTCCTGGCCCGCCGTGGGGCCCACCAGCTCGCACTCGACCTCGGCCTTGTCGACCTCCCACAGCAGGCCCGTAGTCTCCCCCGAGCGCGCCGCGAGGGCGCATCCCGTTGGTCGCCCCGACCGCGAGGCGCGCGAGGGCCGACGAGTCCGCGTGAGCAGGTCGCCCTTGGTGGTCAGCGTCGACGACCCCGGCGTCTGCCACGACACGCCGCGGCTCTGCGAGGAGTCCGCCGTGAGCACCTGCCCGTTGGACCCGCATTACCCGGGCGTCCGTCGTGGAGAAGCCCCACAGGTCGCCCTTGGTCGTCAGCGGGCTGACGAGCGAGCCACCCCCGCCCCCGCCACCGCCGCCCAGCTTGACGGCCGCGAACCCGCCCGCGGAGCCGTCGCCCACGAACCGCCCGAAGGTGCCAGTGTCGGGGTCCGTCTCGCCGCGGGCCGCCCCGTCCGTGTCGGTGGGGAAGGCGTACTCGCCCGCGACCACGTCCTCGTCCAGCAGCACCTGCGCGACGCCCGCCACGACCACGGCCACCTGGTCGAACTGGCCGGCCGTGGCGGACGCGTCGATGCGCCCGTCGGCCAGCAGCTTGCCCAGCACCACCCCGAACGCGTCGTCCGCGGTCGAGCTGGCGATAGGGTCCACGAGGTACGGCCCGTTCATCCGCACCACCATGCCGCGGGTGATGGCCGCCCCCGTCTGGCGCACCCGGCACGTGACCGCCGTGAGCTGCGCCGCGGACTGGTCGTTGCCCGTCCCGCCGTAGCGGGCGGGCAGGATGCGGCGGACCTGCGAGCGGAGGTCGAACAACAGCCCATCAAGGTGCTGTACCTGAACGCGACGGCCGAGCCCGACGCCGGGCCACCCGGGAAGGTCACCGTGCCCGCGTCGTCGTCGTACGCGTAGTCCGCGGGGTACGCCTGGACCACGGCCCCCACGCGCGCCTGTGGCGTCCCCTTGCCGTTCCACCCCACGAGGGCGAACGTCCGGTTGGAGCCGTCCGCCTGCCCCTCGCCCCCGACCCACGAGGTCAGGCCGGTCCCGGACACCGTGACCAGCGTGGCGGTCGGCTTGGGGTCGATGCGCACCTGCCCCGACTGGTACAGGCCGTTGCCGACGACGTCGCTGATGCCCGGCTCGTCGTTGGTGCAGATCCACGTCCCGATGGCCGCCTGGCAGTCCCACGCGGCCGCGAAGCAGACGTACTGGTCGGCCGACGGCACCAGCACCGACGAGGGCAGGAACACGTCCCACGTGCCGTCCTTGGCCGGTATCCGGGTCACCTCGTCGAACTCGCGCTGGACGTAGCCCGAGGGCGCCGACGACGACACGCCCACCACGAGGTCCGTGGTGTCGCCCTCCGTGTCGTGGAGCGTCACGGACAGGCGCAGGCCCACGACCCCCGACAGGTCGCCCGGGTCGAACTTGAACCACTGCTCGCGGATGGACAGCCCGCCGTACCCGCCGCCCCCGAGCGCGCACACGCCCGCGGTCCAGGGGATGTTGTAGCTGTGGCTGTCCTGCATGACCGAGTCGGGGATGGCCCCGTCCGGCCCGTAGAAGTGCGTCTCGTCGGCGTACGACTCGTAGTGCATGGCCGACGCCAGCGACAGCCGGCCGACCGCGAACGCGAGGCAGTAGCGCGCCAGGCTGACCGACGACCCATCCTCCACGTCCGGCTCGACGGGCACCGCGGGCCTGCGGTTGCGAGCGCCCACCTGCTTGGGGTCGGCCAGCTCGAGGTCGATGCGGTAGTGCAGCTGGTCATCGCCTTCCTGCGCGACCGTGCGCCGCGTGACCCGCAGCCACGTCCACGACGTCAGGCCCGGGAGGTGGCTGAACCTGACCTGCACCCGGTGGCCCGCGCGGATCAGGTTGACCCGCGACGGCGGCACCTTCCGCAGCGTGACGCTGACCGTGTCGAGGTCCGTCTCGGCCTCCGAGAGGTACCGCTGCGCCTTGGCCGTCGCCTTGGCCGCCGTGCGCACGGAGCCGTCGCCCTCCGCGACCTCGCGCCGGTGGCCGATGGCCGCGAGCACCGTGGCCGACTCCTCGAACACGGCCGACTCGCGCTCCCCGTAGCGGTAGTACACCCCGCTGTAGACGCGGCTGGGGTCGCGGTTCATCCGGGCGTCCGCCGACGGGGCGAACACCGTGTCCCCGTCGACGTCGGACAGAACGTTGCTGATGGCCAGCGCGCTGGTGAAGAACGAGCGGGTGGGCCGGTAGTAGTGCAGCCGGTACTCGTCGTGGTCCTCGTCCCACGCGGCGAAGAAGTTGGCCCCCGACGCGGACGCGCAGTCGGCCAGCACGTCGGCCATCGTGAGCCCGCGGTAGTCGGCCTTGTCCAGGTCGACGTCGTACCCCAGCACGTTCGCGTCCGACGACCCGACGGGCCCCTTGTACGCGGAGCCCAGCAGCCACGCCAGGCGCTCCGTGTCCGTCTCCGCGGGGCGCTTGCCCGTGCTCCCCCGGATCACCTCGAACTGCAGCACCGCGTTGGCGTCGATGACCGAGCAGTCCCACACGCGCGCCACGCCCGTGCGCAGGCTGCTGGTGGGGTCGGCCCCGCGCCGCACGGTCCGGTCCGCGAAGTAGCCCCGGAACAGCGTGCGCCACGAGCAGTCCGTCTCGATGGCCCGGAACGAGTGGTGCCCCACGATCGTGACGTCGGACGCCGGGTCGTCCACCTGCACCTGCGACATGGCGAACGTGCCCGACTCGGCTGCCTCCGAGAGCTGGAACCCCGTGGGGCCGAGCCGGATGCGCCCGACCCAGTCGCCCGAGTCCGGGTAGAACAGGAGCGTCACGTCAGACGGCCTGGAAGCCGTACCGCTTCGACACGTTCGTCTGCGCCACGGTGTCCCGCACGCTGACCGCGGTGTTGACCGTGGTGTTCACGGTCACGCTGGTGTCCTTGTTGGCGATCGTGGACAGCCGGCTGTTGGCCGTGTCCTGCTTGCGGGACAGCTGCGACCGCAGCACGTCGATGTCCTTGCCGAGGTTGCGGGCGAGCTTCGTGTGGCCGGACTCCAGCGCCCGCTTCTGCTCGCGCTTGAGGTCCCCGATGGTCGAGCGGATGATCGAGTCGCGGTCCTTGCCCGTGGCCCGCAGCGCGTCGCGCACCTGCCGCGCCAGCCGGTCGCTGGTCCGTCCGAACAGGCGCTCGTTGCCCTTGTGGCTGTCGACCTGCCGGAGGTGGTCCATGACCTTGGTCAGGTCGCGGTCGTCCTTCCGCGCCTTGGCCCTCTCGCCCTTCCTGATGCCAGCGGCGGTGCCGGCCATGGACCCCCTCAGCACCGCCGCGCCGAACGCCTCCGGCTTGGGCATCCAGCGGCGGGCGGCCTCCAGGTTCTGGCCGATGTGCTCTGCCACCTCGGACCAGCCGGCCGCCTGCGCCTGCCTCTGGGCCTCCACGAGCGTCGCGATCGCGCTGCCTGGTTGCCTTGGTCAGGCCCTTCACCAGCGCGTCGGACGAGTTCATCATGCCGAGCCCGGTCTCGCCCGCGCTCGTGGTGTTGAGGGCCGCCCACCGCGGCAGGTCGCCCCGGTTCTCGGCGATGAGCCGCGACATGTTGGCGAGGTTCCTCCCGGCGTCGGTGATGTTGCCGGCGACCTGCTCGGCCTTCTCGCGGTTCGACGTCTGGTACTCCCCGATGGTCCCGAGCTCGTCCGAGATGGTCGTGAGCGCCGTCGTCACGGCCACGAGCGCGCCCAGCACCGGCCCGCCTGCCACGAACGCCCCTGCGACCGCGCCGAGCGAGCTGGTCGCCTTGCCGAGGTCGCCGCCGATCTGGTCCCCGAGCACCTGCGCGCCGAGCCCGATGCCGAGTCCCAGCAGCCCCTTGCCGAGCGTCTTGAGCATGCCGCCCCGGCCGCCGCCCACGGCCCCGGCCTCCCCCGCCACGCCTCCCAGCCCGCCAGCGGGCCAGTTGGTCACGAACACCGGCTGGGCGAACACGGAGCCCACGCCCGGCAGCTTCGCCGCCACGCCCCGGGTCGCGGCGCCGGCCAGGCCGCCCACGATGTTCCCGACGCCTGCGCCGAGCAGCCCACCGCTGAGCTTGTTCAGGCCCACGAGCCCCGCGCCGAGCGCGATCACCTCGGGCGGGATGGCCTTGAGCACGTCCCACGCCTGGTGCAGGAACCCCAGGAACGCCTTGGCACCGTCCGCGAGCTTGCCCCAGTCGATGCCGTCGATGGCCCGGCCGATCTCCTGGCCCATCCCCTTCAGCTCGTCCTTGTTGGCCCTGATCCACGCGGACAGCCGCTTGGCCGCGCGCCCGAGCGCCGGCGCGAACCCCTCCCCGATGGTGATGCCGGCCTCGACGATGTTGTTGCGCAGGAGCTGGAACTTCGACTTGACCGTGTCGAACCGCTTCTCGGCCTCCTGCGACAGCGCGCCCGTGCTGTCCGCCGCGGTCTTGAGCTGGTCGTTGATGAACGGGAGCTGCTGGCTCATCGTCCGGAAGATCGTCCGGTCCGACTGGTTCGTGACGCCCAGCGCCCGGAGCGCGCGGTTGGCCTCCGTGGGCGTCATGCCCCTGATCGCCTTCAGGACGTCCATGAACACGTCGAGCCCGCGCCCCTGGTCCAGGTCCCGCTGGAGCTCGCGGATGCTCCGGCCCGTGAGGCGGCTGAACTCCTGCCCCTTGGCGTTCGCCAGGCTGATGTTCGTGCCCATGTTCGCGAACACGCGGGCGAGCGCCGTGCCGCCGCGCTCCGGCGCGAAGCCCAGCGACGCCACGGCGGATCCGAGGCCAGCGATCTCCGTGGTGGCGAGGCCCGCGGCCTTCCCCTCGGCGGCGAACCGCTTCATGATCTCGGTGATCTCGGACTCGGTGGACGCGCCCTTGTTGCCGAGGTTGACGATGGTGTCCGCGAGCTGCGTGTACTGCTTCCCGGTCAGCCCCAGGATGGTCCCGATGCGGCCGAACGCGTCCGCCGCCGCGTCGCTCGACAGGTTGGTGGTCACGCCCATGAGCGCCGTGACCCGCGTGAACTCGGTGATGTCCTGCTTGCGGACGCCCAGCGCGCCTGCCGCCTCCCCCAGGCGCGCGAACTCGACGGCCGAGATGGGGATCTCCGTCGCCATGTCGCGGAACCGCCTGGACATGGCGTCCAGCTCGGCTGGCGTGGCCTGCACGGTCTTGCGGACGCCCGCGAACGCGTCCTCGTAGTCGATGGCGGCCTTGGCGGCCGCCCCCAGCCCGACCGCGACGGCGCCCCCGGCGATGACCCCGACGCGCGCGAGCCCGCGGCCGACCTGCCCGACCCCCTTGCCGATGCGCGCCACGTCCGCGTCGACCTGCCGCCCGAACGCCGTGACGTTGCGGCGCGCGGTGGCGAGCCCGGAAGACAGGCCGTCCCCCAGGTCGAGCTGCGTGACGAGGTGGGCGGTCTCGGCGATCGGCACCTATCCGCGTCCCCCGATGGCGCCGATGACGGCCTGCGCGGCCGCGACCTCCCGGTCCTTGGCCTGGCGCACCATGGCGCGCTGCGGGGCGCCCACGGTCCGCTCCGCGATGACCTGGAGCGAGAGCTGCGCCTCGTGCCAGGTCATGGGCCCGGGGCCTCGGACGGACTCCCACCCGTGGGCGTCCGCGAGGATCGCCCGGAGGGCGTCCGGGGCGTCGACCCAGAGGCTGGGCTCGCTGACGTCGGTGCGGCCGTCGGTCCATCCTGCGATGGCGTCGACGACCCCCGGAGCAAAGGGCGGACCATCCCCATGGCGGGGTGGACCTCCGATGCGCGGTCGGCCACCCGGTAGGAGTCGGGGAACGGCAGGAGCCGGTTGACGACCTCTGGCCAGTCGCCGTCGGACGGGCGGACTGGGATGGCGTCACCCTCCTCGTCCACGAACGACCAGGCGCCGATGCCGTACAGCAGGTACGCCTCGGTCAGCAGGGCCTGCGCGACCGTCTCGGACGAGCCCGCCCTGCCGAACACCGACAGGACGGCCCCCCCGAGGTGGACGCTGACGACTGGGTCGACGTCGACCCAGTCGGACGGGTGGGGGGCGCCCGGGCACCGGCACGCCCCCAGCTCCACGCGTCGCTCCATGGGCTATCGCTCCTTCCAGGGACGGCTACCCGGCGAGGGTGGCCATCGTGTTGCGGACGCGGACGGACAGCCCGTACGCGAGGGCCGGGTCGTAGAACCCGTTGAGCACGAGCTGGGCCGCGCTGTTGCTGCCCACCGCCTGCTCCGAGCGGGTGAACCAGTGGCCCGCGAGCCGGACCCTGTGGCCCCGCCTGGCCGAGTGGCCGGGGATGGCCCTGCGGCTGTTGGAGTCGAGGCACAGATAGCGGTTGACCGGGTCGGCCGCCAGCCACTTGGCGACCTCGCCCAGCGCCTGCGTGGACTTCGCGAAGGTGATGGTCACCTGCGACGCCCGGGCGCCCCGGGCGTAGCCCGCGACCGCGAAGTTGGCGTTGGAGCCGTTCGCGAACCGCTTCACGTCGAGGTTGCTCTGGACCTGGATGACCGCGTCGTGCATCGAGTCGACCAGCGGGGTGATCCCGATGGAGCCGGACGCGTCGTCGATGTACAGCGACGTGTCCGCGGCGTAGACCCAGTCGGGGCTCGTCTCGACGTCGAGCCCGCCCGTGAGCGGGTTCGGGTAGTCGACGTACCCGGAGCGCGTGCCCGCCTGCACCTGCACGGGACCGAGGTCCTGCGGGTAGGTGAGCTGGAGCGAGTCGAGGACCGTGTCGCGGTACTGGAACTCGTCGTCCGTGTCGTCGCCCCACTCGCTGGTGACGACCTCGAACTGGTCCTGCGAGGTGGACGCGGCGGCGAAGTCCCACGCGTAGACCCCGTCGGTGGGGCCGGTGGGGCTGACGCCGCCCTTGAGCAGCATCGCCCAGAGCAGGTGCGCGTCGTCGTACGCGAGCGGCCCGGTCAGGTTGCCCGTGACGTCGGTTGCCATGCGGTACGGCGCGATGCCCGGGTCGAGGGTGCCCGTGTCGACGTCCGGGGACGTCCAGTGCGGGTCGACCGAGGGATGAAGCGGAGCGGGAGCCTGCGCGTGGCGGGGACCGCGGTCCCGAACACGCTCTGGACACCACCTGGAACGCCCGGAAACGCACGTTGCCGGGCAGAGGTGCGACTGGCATCTCAGTGCCCATGTGTGTTCGGCAACGTGCCGAGCGACGTGACTGGCACCCGCGCACCGCCGCCGACGGGCAGCGTTCGCTCCTGCTCGGGCGCCGACCTCTGTGACCGCCCGTCCTTGCGGTCCGGCTTCCTGGTGGCCTCCTTCCCCGCTCGGGGCGGTGGCTGGCGGACGGGCGCTCCCGCTTGGGGCGCTCCGGCCTCGATGGCTTGTGGACGGCCGGGCGATGGCTCGGCCTCTGGTGGTGGGCGGGCGTCTCGACGTGGCCCTGGGCGATCACCGGTAGCCCCCCTGCACGCGCCACTCGTAGGTCAGGTACGGGGCGCCCACCACGACCTTCTCCTGGCGCAGCTCGCCGGGCGTGAACGCCGTCTGGACCAGCTCGCCGTACCCGAGGGTCATGGCGTTGTAGGTCATCAGGTCGCGCATCCGGTCCGCCCAGCGGTTGACGCGAGCGACGTACTCCTCCGGGGCGGTCAGCCAGTCGAGGTACCAGAGGTCGCCGCGGAACGTGGTCCGGCGCGTCTGGGCGTCGTGGGCGATCGTCTCGGTGACGTCCCCCATGACGACCATCGGGACCTCGCCGGTCAGCGTCGACAGCGCCGAGCGGTACGCGCGGCCGCACTGGTACGACTCCGACGCGATGAACGCCTCGACGATGGCCTCGATGCCCGCGTACAGCGTCTCGCGGTCGGCCTGGTAGCTGGTCGGGATGACGGGCGCGAAGGTCATGCCGCGTCGTTCCAGGCGGTGATGACCTCCCCGACCAGGTCCGTCTCGCCCAGCGCATCCCGGGCCGCCGGTGCCAGGAACGGGTACGGCTTGGTCCCGGGGTGGTGGACGACCCTCGCGAAGTGCGTGGGGCTGGCTCCCGAGCGCAGCGTCCCGGACAGGCGACGGTCCCCGCCCCATGCCAGCACGCGGGCGTTGCGCGGCCTGATCTCGTGCGCGCGCGACCCGCCCTCGACGATGCCGGCGTACGCCGCGGTCGCGATGACCTGCGCGGCCGTCATGCCGATGGGCCCCGGGACGATGGACCGCTGGAGGTTCCCGGTGCGCTTGTGGGGCGCCACGTTCGCCTTGGCCTTCTGGACGGTCAGCACCTGCCAGCGCCGGAGGATGCGCGGACCGAACCGGCCGTCCTGCACCCCGATCATGGTCAGGCGCCTGATCAGCTCGGCCTCGCCCTGCACGTGGAGGCTCATCCGACGCTCACGGCCTGCCGGCCGGCCTTCCAGTCCGCGACGAACTCGTAGACCTCGTCGGGCATCTGCTCGTAGCTGAGCTGGCTCCTGCCGGGCGTCAGCGACACGTCGGCCAGCACGGACGCCGGGCGCACCGTGTACCAGGCGGCCAGCACCTTGACGGCGGACAGGTAGGGCTCCGGCTCGTGGCCCGGGGCGTAGCCGCCGTCGCCCACGATGACCAGGTCGCTGGGCATCGACGACGTCGGCCAGCCGCCGCCCCAGTTGGCCGGGTAGTACGGGGAGTCGAGCCCCTTGTCCCACCAGCCCGCGTCGGCCAGCCACCACGGCCCGGAGTGGTCCGTGCGCCACGGTCGGAACTGGAGGGCGATGACCAGCCGCTGCCCGTCCTCGACGCCCTCCGAGGGCTCCCAAAGGCCCCACGCGGACGGGTACGGCGGCGCCTCCTGCCCGGGGACCGCCACCGTCTGCTCCGAGCCGCCCCACGTCGCGCTCGCGATGGAGCGGAAGCCTGGGAGCGGCACGACCGTGTCGAGCATCGTGGTCGTCGCCCACGTCACGCCCGGATGGTCGTGGAGGAACCGGTGCGTCTTGCGCTCGAGGTACTGCTGCGCGGTCCGGAGGTTCGACCCGATGGTGGCGTCGCTGTACTGGCTGGAGGAACCGGGGCTGTTGAGCACCAGGTACTCGCGCACGGCGGCCGGAGAGACGACCAGGTTCACGCCGATGCCCCCACCAGGCCGCTCGCGGCCAGCCGTCGCTCCACCGTGATGGTATGCGCTGCGGGCACCTCCGCGCCACCGAGGATGGCGGCCATCCGCCCCGCCGCCACGCCCCAGTCGAAGCGCGCGACGTGCGCCGGCCCGAGCCGCCCGAGGCGCGCCATCTCGGCCCTGTCCGAGACGAGGCGCTCGACGGCCTCGGTGTAGCCGTCGCCCCGCGGGATGGCCCAGAAGTAGCTGTAGATGTTGTCGATGAGCGCGGCCGGGGCGAGCGCGCCCGCTGGCCCGATGACCTCCGGGACCGACGAGTAGTCGAGCCCCACCGCAGCGGTCCCGCACGCCAGCGACTCCGCGATGGTCAGGCCGAAGCCCTCGGCGGACGTGCTCACGTACAGGTCGGCCGCGTTGTACATGCACGTCAGCAGCTCGCGCGGCACCCCGCCGAACGCGTCGTGGAAGCTCGTACGTCGATCTGCTCGCGGATGCCGTCGGGGTACTTGCTCGACTCGTGCCACAGGTCGCCGCCCTGGTCCTGCGTGCGGGCGTGGACGATGGTCACGACCTCGGGGTGGCGCGCCATCACGGGCGCCAGCGCGCGGAGCATCGCGGGTACGCCTTGCGCGGCATCAGGCGGTCCGCCCGGAACAGGATCGTCGCGCCGGTAGGCCACCCGAGGAACTCGCGGCAGTCGGTCCTGCTCAGCAGCCGGTGCGACACGATGCCGCCGCCCTGACCGCGCGGTCAGCACGAGCGACGCATGGGCGACACGGGCCAGAACGCGTCGGGGTCCACGCCGTGGTACACGACGGGCGGGCGATCCCCATCACGGCTCCTAATCTGGTCGGCCCCGAACTCGCACATGGCGACCAAGTGCCAGCGGCGCCACAGCTTCGACCACGATGGTGGCAGCCCGATGCCCTCGATGGGCACGTACTGGAAGCACGGCACGCCGGGCGGGACGACCTCGGTCCACGGAGCGCTCCAGCGACCCATGGTCGCCCACGGCCAGCACCGCCTCCGGGACCCAGCCGGGCACCGTGCGCCCGGTGAAGGATGCCGTTGGCCCGGTTGACGACGGCGGCCGCCTGCGGGCCGCTGATGCCCACCCAGCCGTCCGGCAGGCCCAGCGGGACCATGCGCGGCTTGAGCTCGGCGGGCCACGCCGGGTCCCCGTTGAGCCCGGCGTCCTCGTTCGGAGAGGAACCGCACGTCCAGCCCGAGGCGCACCATCGCGAGCCCGAGGTCCCGGGTGACGGTGCCGGCTGTCCCCGCCGTGTCGCCCAGGAACAGGACGCGCATCCCCCGGTCGGGGCCAGCGGCTCGATGGCGCGGGCGGCTCGACGTTGGGCCTCGCGCTGGCGCTTGCTCACGCCGCCACCAGCCGGTCGCTCAGGACGCCCTCGAGCATCGCGCGGATGGCCTCGGCCTCCGCGTCGAAGCTGACCACCTCTCGAAGCGGGTGGCCACGTCCTCGCAGACGCGGCGCCAGTGGTCGTCATCGCTGACGAGGCGGCCGACGATCCGCACCAGCTCGTCGTCCGTGTGCGAGCGGACGTCCCAAGAGGTGACGCCCTCCACCAGCAGCGCGGCCCGGCCAGCTTGTCCGCGTAGTACCGGCTCGTGACCAGGAGCGGGCGCCCGATGGCCGCGAGGTTGCGCATCACGTGGTCAGCCGTCGCTCCGCCTTCCAGTGCCACGCGATGCGTGCCTGTGCATCCGCGCGGCCACCCGGGCAAGTGCTCGGCATGTTGCCGCCCCAGTGCTCGTCCGCTTCCCCGCAATGCCCGTACCAGCGCCAGTCGAGTCCCGTGCGGGCGGCCAGCGACCGGAACCGCGGGTAGCCCTCGCTCGTGGTGATGCACTGGACCCACGTCCCGACGCGGTCGGGGATGGCGCGCGCCGTCTCCGCGTCGAACAGGCGCAGGTCGAACTCCTGCGGTAGTACGCGTGCGGCATCCACGCGGGTGAAGCCCGGCGCGGTCGCGGACAGCAGCGCGAACTCGGCGGCCATCCGCTCGAAAGCTGGCCCTGGTTGCCGACCTGCACCCCGAAGTGCCCGCCGACGTCGCGCGCGAGCTGGGCGAGCCCGGCGTCGTTCTCCGCGAGGTAACGCCGATGACCAGGTCCGGTCGCATGTCGCGGGCCTGCCCCAGCGTCAGGCGCTCGACCGTGCGGCCGGTAGTGGTCATCGCGGACGAACCAGTCCCGACGGTCGATGACGGTGGACTCGTCCTCGCTGAGGTCGAGCTCGGTGGCCATCGGTCGGTGTCCCACTCCTGGAGGAACTGGCGGGCGACGGCGTCCCCGAGGCGGGCGGACTCGAACCGCCAGATGCCCTCCTCGTACCAGTCGAGCCCGTGCGGGACGTACACCTCCCACCCGAGGCGGTCCTCGAACAGGAGGTGCAGCGACTCCAGGAGGCCGGCATGATCGCGCCGTCGGGCAGCACGCGGACGGTCAGCGCCGGCACCGCCGCCTGGTCGCTACTCTCAAGATCTGAGAGTGGTCGCGCACCCCCCAGGAACTCGCGCCACTGGCCCTCACCCCGTCCATCCCGAACGCCTCGATGGCAGCGTGGCGCTGGGCCATGGAGTCGGCCGCGTACGCCTCCGGCTCGCCAGCAATGCGCAGCGTCTCGCGGGCCTCGTAGGGTTCTTCACGACCAGCGGGCCAGCGTGCCCCTCGAACAGGTCGTGCGGGCCCATCCACGCCTGCGCCCCGATGGACACGACCGGGATGCCGGTCATCAGCGCCTCGATGAGCCCCAGCGTGCAGGACGCCGGGTGCGTCCCGGTGTACACATAGGCCCGAGCCCGGCGCAGGTAGGCGCGCATCTCGTCGTACCCGAGCTTGCCGAGCCCACCGGGCAGCGACTGCTCGCGTAGCTCCCCGGGCGCGCGTCCACGCCCTCGGTGGCCGCCAGGTACCACGACAGCCCGCACCACCGCCGCGGGCGCGCATGTCCTGCGTGACGTTGGCCACGAACGGGTCGTCGCCCGACCACCCGTACCACTCGCCCGGCTCCTTGCCGAAGTGATCAGCGCGTCCTCGCCGGCGAACACCCCGAGGCGCTCGAAGTGCGCGCTCGGCGGGGCCAGCGCACGATCTCGAGGCCCTGCCGGTGCAGCGCCCCCACGATCCGCTCCAGCGGCTCGTCCGACTGGCCGCACGTGCGCCAGATGACGCATGCGCCGCAGGCGGTCCCACCGCGGAACACCCACTGCGCCGGGTAGTGCTCCACGACGATCGCGTCCGCCCAGTCGAGCACCCCGTCGGGGATGTGCTCCTTCGCGGACATCTGGCTGCTCGGGACGGCGTCCACGAGGGCCGCGAGGTCGGGGTGCGCCGGGACCTGCGGCAGCGGCGGGCGGGCATCCACCGGGGGTTGGCGGGGTCCTGGTATGCGCCGGGCGAGAACACGTCGTGTCCCAGCTCGTGCCACATCCGGACGTGGTCGAACTCGCTGATGCTGTGGGCCTGGAGCGCGAGGATGTTCATGCCCCGTCCATGACCGCTGTCGTGAGGATGTCGCGCGCCGCACGGCCCGGAACGTCCCGAAGCCCTCGGTGCCGGTCACCAGCTCGACGTCATGGGAGTCCAGCAGCTCGCGGATGCCGTCGATGCCGCGGTGGTGCTCGCCCACGATCACGGCGACGTCGATGGTCGCCGGCGAGGACAGGAACGGGTACTCGCACCCCTCGCAGTCGACCTTCATCCAGGCGAAGCCGTGCGCCTCGCCCGGGTAGTGGTCCACGAGCAGCCCGAGCGTCACCCCGTTGGCCATGATCATCTCGTAGGCCCGGGTCCGCTCGGGTGGTCCGCGTTGCCGATGAAGCGGTGCTCGCGGTCGTCGGGATACGCGATGGCGACGGGCGTCGGGGACGAGCTGGCGGCCGCCTGCATCACGTACAGCCGGTCCGTGACGCCGTTCCGCGCGGCGTTCGCGCCAGCATGTCGACGTTCTCGGGCAGCGCCTCGATGGCGACCAGCCGCAGGTCGGGGTTGTCCAGCAGCAGCGGATCGCGCAGCGGCCCCGAGCGCCCCCACGTCCAGCGCCCAGCCCTCGAGCCCCTCGGGCAGGTGGTACTCGTCGTTGGCGCCCGCGCAGGCGTTGACGGTGTTCCAGTCGCTCGTGCCGGGCCTTCACGGACATCTCGTACGGCCGCCCGTGGGGTGAGCCCCGCCACAGCGTGTCGGTCGCGATGTCCCCGGTCGCCCGGTCCTGCACCCGTGCCTCCATGGGTGACGCCCCACGCCCCGCCTTCTTGGACCGGGCCGGCGGGGAGCGCGTTGTCCGCCGACCCGGGGTGGGGTGCGGGAGGAAGGGCTCCCCGCGCTGCGTCAGGGGATGACGGCCGTCATGAGCTGGGCGGCGCCCACGTGGACCCCGGTCGGCGTTGCGCCGAGCTCCATCTCGCCGCGGAAGCCCACGAGGTTCTTGTCCCAGCGGTCGCCCGCCTGGTCGGACGAGTCGATGCGGAACTCCATGCCCTGGTAGATGGAACGCGCCCCACTTCCGGCCCCGACCAGGATCTTCGAGGCGGCGTTCGTGCCCAGGTTGGTGTCGTACAGGATCGGGATGCCGAAGAAGGTGGCGCTCCCGGACGAGTCGACGTTGAGGCCCGAGGCGATGCCCAGCGGCGACGCCCAGAAGCCCGCGGAGTCGGAGCCCTGCGCCAGCGCTGTCCAGTAGGTCGTGGCGTCCACCACGAACGCCGACGGGCGCCGGTTGCGGCCGGCCAGGATGCCGGACATCTCCGCGAGGGCGGCCACGAACGCGAGCCGACCACGGTGGAGCTGGCGGCGGCGCCGGTCTTGGCCGCCTTGGTGCCGGCGCCGCCACGAGGGCGTGGCGTTCAGGCGGTGTAGATGTGCCGAGGCACGCGTCGCCCGACCCGACGTTTCTGCTCAGGCCCGCGATGACCTCGTAGTTCTCGGCCAGCGCGGCGGCCTTCGACAGCTCGTCCAGGACGTCGTCGCGCTCGGCGGCACCGGCGCTGAAGCGCAGGTACTGCTTGCCGACGTCGTGATCCGCGAAGGTGACGAGGTTGGCGGTGCATGGAGCCGTACGACTCGTCCACGTTCTCCTTGGTCGCGCCCCAGTTGGCGTAGGTCATCCGGGACGGTGCGCCCAGCCGGTAGGGCTGGTCCACGCCACGGACGTTGACGCCCGGGACCACGGTCAGGCCGGCTGTACAGCGCCTCCTGCGTGCTGGGCTTCGTCGACCGAGTCCACGAGGTTGTTGGGCAGGACGTACCCGCCGCCCGCGCTCGTGTTCCCGAGGGTCGCCTTGCCGGCCACGTTGGGCCCGCTTGGCGGCCGTCACCCACTCCATGCCCGCCTGGATGAGCTGGCCTTGCCGGCGTTGATGACGTCCGTCGAGCCCGAAGCGGCCTCGGTGAACTGGGCGACGGCGGTGACCGCCTCGCCTGCCACGTAGCCCTCGCCGTAGACGCCCGCGAGGAACGGGTGCGCCTTGACCGCGAGGCCCATGATGCCGGCCTTGGCCTGCGGGCCGTCGCCGATCCGCGCGGCCATCGACCGTGCGGTCTGCGAGGACATGACCTCCTGGACGGCGGCCTTGACGGCTGCGTCCATGTCGGCCTTGGCCTTCGCCTCGGCATCCGCGGCCTGGTAGCGGGCCAGCTCGGACAGCTCGTCGGCCGTGCCTTCGACCTGTCCAGCTGCGGCGTACTGGCCGCCGTCGGCCGCCTTGGCGGCCGCGGCTGGGCGTCCTGCCGGGCGTCGCCCAGGCGCTTCGATCTCCGACGTCAGCTCGCGATCCTTGCCTCCAGGCTGGCGTCGTCGCCGCCCGCGATGGCGTGCATCGGTCGCCCGTCCCTGCGGTGCCCGATGGGCTCGCCCGGGTCCTGCCCGAGCGCCGCCCGGATGGCGTCGGCGTTGATGATGCCGGCCGCCCTGGGCCGGCAGGAGCTGCATCGCCGGGTTGCCGGCGTAGCGTGATTCTCGCGATGGGGTCCACGCTGGGGACCCTTCTAGCTGCGAGGGCTGAGTGCCTCGCTCAACTGGTCGATGGCGGCCGCGAGCCGTGCCCGTGGCCCGTCCTGCGATGCGGCCCTCCCCTTGCGTTCCCGGTGCAGCCCCGGGGCTCGCCGCCAAGGTGCGCAAGGTGCCCGGGTCGTCTGCGACCATCGCGGCCTGCAAGGCCGCGACGGACAGGGCGTCGAGGATGGGGCGGTGGCCATGAGCGCCTTGAGCGCCGGCACCACCGCGTGCGTGTTCTGGGGGAGGTGGAAGCATCGTGTGGCGCACCAGCGGCCACACCTCGATGTGGCCGTCGGACGCCTTGCGGACGGCGGACGGGACCGCCTCGACGAGCCGTACAGCGGCACGCCGCGCTCCTCCAGCCTCGGCGACCAGGGACCGCCGGCTCTCCCCGGCGTTGGCCCAGAAGTCGGCCCACAGGCCGCCGCCCTCCGGGCGCTCGTCGAGCACCACGCGCCCGAGGATGGCGCCCTTCATGACGCCGGTCGGGTCCTGCTCGTGGTGCCAGTCGACCGCGCGCTCGCGCGTCCTGCGCAGGGCCGCGAACGGGCCGACCAGGTCGGTGTCCGCGTCGAAGAACTCGCCGTCGAGGTCCAGCCCCGCCTTGCCGCCCGGGAGCGCCCGCGGAACGGGACCACGAGGACCCCATGACCGGCGGCCGGCGAGCCACTGGTCGAGCGAGGTCGCGCGTCGAGCGGCTCGCCTTCATGGGCCCGTCCACGCCTTGAGCGGCGCGGCCATCTCGCCCGACTCGGCCCGGTCGCCGTCGGTGCCGACCTCGGCGCGCTCCAGCTCCACCCACGCGGACGCTCGGCGACGTTCGGTCCAGGCGCGACGCCTGGACCGGCTCGCCCGACTCGTCCCCGAGCAGCTCGTAGAGCTGGGACAGGATGCCGGCGCCGCGACCAGTGCCATGCGGCCATGGAGCCCTTGCGCATCACTCGTACCCCCTGATGGGGCGCACCGTGCGCAGCTCGCCCCGGACCCGCTCGGTCGAGGCCATCCGCGACCGGGAGCCAGTCGAGCGTCCCGTTCGGGTGGTCCGCGACGGCCTGCGCGTCGTCCACCGTGAACACCTGCCCATGGCGGGCGGCGCACTGCTCGTCCCGGTCGCCGTCGTCGGCCACGACCTGGCGGACGCCGTACGCGTCGTACGTCGAGCGCGGCCCTGCTGTAGGCGCTCATCAGCTCCGTCCTCGCGATGCGTCTCCGGCCCGTGTCGTCCCAGCCGGACCACCCGCGGACGCGCGCGGCGGCGTCGCGGGCGGACAGCTCGTCGTCGATGCGGTGATCCGGATGACGTCGCGCAGCCCGTCTCGGGTCGTCCTGGTCGATGCCGAGGCGATGTGGGTCCTCGGCTCGGAGGAGCGCGCGTCCACCGCCGCGCCACGACCTTGCTCACGACCCACCGAGCATGCCCGCGACGTGGTCCGCGGTCTGGCGGGCGATGCCTCCACGGCCGGCTTGCATCACGCGGTCCAGCCCGCCGTCCCGCCACCACTGCGACTCGTCGCGGCCGCCGTGCTGGTGAGATCGCTGCCCAGTTGCGCTCCACGGCCGCCGCGATGTCGTCGCGCTGGCCCGACAGGGCCGTGCGGCGCGCCCAGCGTCGGCGTGATGCGCCTGCATCGCCTGCGGAGCGTCCGCGCTCGGTCGTGGCCTTCCGCCGAACGGGGCGGGCGCCGGGCGGTCGCGGGGACGTCGGTCGCCATCTGGCCCGGCTCCTGCGCGACGCTCGGGGCGTTGTCGACCTCGGCCTGGAGGGCGCTCCGGCCGGTCGCCACCGGCCACCTCCCGTCCTCGTCGGGCGCCTGCGCCAGGAGAGCACGACCTGCATCGGCATCCGGATCTGGTTGTCCAGCTCGTCGTCCCCGATGGGGTCGAGCCCGAGATCGCGCGGCGCTCCCAGTTGCGGAGCGGCTGGCCCTCGGCGGCCTTCGCCCGCTCGTACGCCGGCGACTCGTCGTCGAACTCCGGCTCGTCGAAGCACAGGCGCGGCGCCCACCCCAGGTGCGGCTCCCACAGGTCGAGGACGGACTGGAACGCCTCGCGGACCTCGGTCAGGCGGTCGTGGACGGCGGCCTGCCACAGGGCGGCCTCGTCGTACTTGCGGCTGTCCCCGCTGTTGAGGCCCGTCGCGGCGGTGCCCCCGAGCTGCGACAGCGGCACGCCCCACAGGCCCAGCAGCGAGTCCCGGATCTGGTACATGAGGTCGATGATCTGCATCTCGCCCACGCCCATGACGGTCGACGTGAACTCGACGGGCGCCCGCACGACCTGGAGCCTGCGCGCCGCCTCCGGCTGCTCGACGAGGTTCCGCCAGTCCCGGATGAGCTGCTCGAACTGCGTGTCGTCCGTGATCGGCGCGTCCTTCGGGGACAGGATCCCCGAGATGCGTCCGCCCGAGCGCAGCAGCGCGGTGTAGTGCTGGTCGACGAGCCCGTTGTTGATGGCCTTCGCCAGCGCCGACTCCACGAGCCCGCGGCCGAACACCCCCCGGAACGGCGGGATGAGCTGGAGCAGGCGCAGGCGGTCGAGCTCGATGGGCATCCCGGGGTGCCCGGGGCGCCTGTCGAGCGCCCAGACCTGGAGCACGCCCTGCGCGTCGAGGTCCGGCGTCAGGCGCTCGGGGGAGATGGGGAGGATCGCGTGCGGCAGGCCCAGCCCATCGAGCATGTCGAGGTACCAGCCCTGGGGGCCGGCGAGGCCCAGCGCCCCGGACGTGACGGTCAGGACCGGGCGGCGCGACAGGCGCCGCCCGGCAGACTCCGGGCCCGTGGTCGGCAGCTCGCCCTGCGGGTCCTCGACGAGGCGGCGGGCGGCCTGGGCGAGCTGGTTCCCCTGCCAGTCGTCGTCGATCGTCTGGCCCTGGTCGTCCTCGATGTGCCACTCGCAGCCAGCCAGCTTGGACGCGATCACGCGCTCCGCGGCCACGATCCAGTCGACCTCCTGGCCGACCAGCAGCGCCTTGGCCATGCGCCGCTGCGGGTCCTGCCCGAGGATCGTCCCCAGGTGGTGCTCGGTCATCATCGGCCCCGCGCCCGGGCCCAGCGGCCCCGCCTTGGCGGGCGGGGTGGCCGCCGGGGTCGTCCTCCGGGCGGGGGCGGGCAGCGCATCATCGGGCGACCAGGTCGAACTGGCGGCCACCGCGTGGCGATGGCGTCCTCGCGGCCGCCCACGAACGGGCACGCCGCGAGGCACCCCCACAGGTCGGCCCCGGGTGCCATCGGGCGCACCGCGTGGATGGCCTGCTGGTCGGGCATGGCCACGGGCGGGTCTGAGCGCCGCGCCAGCGGACATGCGGCGGGCGTCGGGCCGTCGGGCGCGCATGGCGGGCAGCCGGTCAGCCGCATCGGTCGCTCTGGGGCGGGCGGGGCGGCGCGGTCGGCGGCCACGGCCAGCGCGACGAGGTACAGCGCGGCCACGAGCAGCACGGCGGGCGGCCAGAGCGCCACCCCGGCCACCAGCAGGGCGTACGCGTAGGACAGGTAGCGCTCGACGAGGGCTCGCCACCCTCCACGGCGCCCAAGCCGCGGGCGCAGGTCGTCCCTGCCGGGTGCCACGTGCCGCACGCCATGCACTGGCGCGGCTTCGCCCAGCGGCGTGCCGATGGGGCGCGAGGGGACGAACGGCCTGCGGGCCCTGCGGTCGCTCACGCCACGCCTCCCGCGCGGGACCCGGCCAGCGCGGCCCACGGGTTCGACGGGTTGGGCTCGAACGCCATGACGGCGTAGCGCAGGGCGTCGCAGGCGTCGTCGTCGACCTCCACGGGGCGCTCGAAGCGCTGCCGCCGCGGGCCGGCTTCCACGTGTACCCGGGCAGCTCGGACAGCAGCAGGTCGCAGGACGGGTCGATGGTCATGCCGTCCCGGAGCGCCTTGTCCACGGCCGCGATGCCGGCCAGCACGTCGTTGGTGGCGGGCGTGATGGCCGCGCGCAGGCGGCACTCGGCCCCGTGCGAGCGGCGGTGGTCCGCGAGGCCGCGCACGAGCTGGTCCATCAGCCCCGGCTCCGACGGGTCGCACGCGAACGCCTCCGCGGCGTGCCGTTCCGCGAACTGCGCCAGCGGCTCGATGAGCTGTCCAGCCCGAGGCCGCGCGCCACCAGCTCCCCCGCACCGACAGGCGGCCGGTCGACGAGATGCCCACGGCCTCCGCGGCGAACGCGTGGACGAACCCCAGTCGACGCCCACCACGACCCGGCGGGCGGGCGCGTCGGGCGCCTTGGTCTGCCACGGCTGCGGCCGCCAGATGGCGCCCTCCACGGCGGCCCACTCGCCACGGGCCCAGGCGCCGGCCGACCGCGTTGTCGGGCAGGCCCTCCAGGATCGCGAGGTAGTCGGCGGGCAGGAAGCGGTCAGTTCGACGCCCGCAGCATCAGCCGGCCGTCCGTGCCGTCGGTGAAGTGCAGCAGCAGCCAGTGCTTGGGGTGCGCGGGGTTCGTGGCGGCGGCTATCTGGTGGTAGCGATGTAGGTCCCGAGGCGCCCGCGATCATGACCCAGTCGCCACTTCCACGGCCTCGTCCACGCCGGCCCACGCCTGCTCCAGCGAGCCGATCTTCGACGGGACGCTTTCACCGGGTCGGGGTCGAGCCCGCGAAGTAGATGCGCCCTGCTGTCCAGCTCGTACCAGTTCTCGGTGCGGTTCGACGACCGGATGCGCCGGGGGTCCATGACGTCGCAGGAACGTCCGCAGCGTCGTGGCGGGCAGGCTCGACGCCACCTTGCGGAACACGCCCACGGTGCACCCGGGGTGCGTCAGGGCGACGCGCCACGCCTTCTCGGCAAGTACGGCGAACCGGCTCTGCCGGCGCCCATCCAGCCGCTGTACAGCAGCTCCGGGTCGGTGGACCGGAAGAACGCCTCCTGCTCGTCGCTGGCGAACGCCGGCTCGGGCGGCAGGACGCGTGGCGCGACCTTCCGGCGCGCGACGGCGACGAACGCCAGCGCCAGCGCGCGTCGGGCCTACTCGGGCGGGACGCCCCGCTGGGCGACGCCCACGCTCACCGGGACGCCTCGGCGGTGCCGGCGTCGCGCAGGATGCGCTCGGCCTCCTCGACGGCGGCCATCACGTCGGCGGCGTCCATCCCGAGGGCCTCGGCCATCCGCTCGGCCTCGCGGCGGATGTCGACGCGGATCGTCTCGCGGTAGACCTCGGGGCGGGCGGCCTTCAGCAGGAACATCAGCAGCGTGTCGCTGTACTCCTGGATGTCGCCCACGTGCTCGCCGCCCTGGTAGACCGGCTTGGTGACGCCCTGGACGGCGCGGCGGCGGGCCTCCACCTCCATCTCCGCGACGGACTCGTCCTTGGCCTCGTCGTACGCGGCCGCGAACGCGGGGTCGGTCCGGCGGGCGGACTTCACGGTGGCGACGGCCACGCCCGCCTCGCGGCAGGCGTACGCCATGACGCCCAGCCGCCGGAACGCGGCCAGGAAGGCGTCCTTCCACTCGTGGTGCTGCCCGGGCGCGGCCATGGCTCAGCCCTGCGGCGGGTTCTGCCGGGCGGGCCGCTGCGCGTCGGCCTGCCCGTCCTCGTAGCCCTCGGCGTGGGCGTCGTCGACCTCGCGGCGGACGGTCGACGGGGCGTACGCGTTCCAGCGCGCCAGCACGGCGCCGGCCACCGGGACGAGCAGCAGCCCGAGGAGCTGGAGGTCGTCGTCCGTGAGGTGCAGGTACCGGTCCAGCAGGTACAGCGCCAGCGCCGCGAGCAGCCCCGCGGACAGCACCGGCTCGTCCTGCGTGGTGTAGCGCAGGAACCTCGACAGCGGTCCGGTCATGGTGCGTCCTCCTCCTCGTCCTGCTCGGGGTCCGGGTCGTCGTCGGGGTCCGGGGCGGGCGGCGGCAGCGTCTCGGCGACGATGCCGACGGCGCCCGTGACGACCTCCTCGGGCGCGGCGATGCCGGCGTCCGGCGCGTCGGTGGGGGTTGGCTCGCTCAATGGACGACCTCCTGGTGCGACCACGGTGCCACCCGCCGGGGTCGCCTCGACGAGCGCCGGATGGCACCAGCAGTCGGGCGAGCGGCGATGCGTCTCGGGCCATGCCCCGTCGGTGAATGGCTCGACGCGGGCCACGTGGACGACGGTCACGTACCGATCGGCCGACTGGCTCCACACGCACATCGGGAAGACGCCCCACGAGCCGTCCTGTACCTCGAAGATGGGCCTCATCTCAGCCCCTCTCCAGCAGGATGCAGACGGTGCGGCCGAAGCCGATGGGTCGCGGGGTGCCGTCCGGGGCGGACCCGAAGGCGCCGGCGGCGCGGCGGTAGCGGTACAGCCGGGTCGTCAGCCAGCCCTTCGGGTAGCGCGACGTGGACCCCGGCTTGCGGCGCCCGTCCATGAGCGGGTCGCCGATGGTGGCGAACCACCTCTTGACGTACCGCCTGCCCTTCCTGACCCGCTTGCGGCGCACGTCGGTGACCACGATGGCGTGGCCGCCGTCGAACGTCGTGGAGCCCATCGGGCATCCGTCGCGTCGGGCCACCCCGTAGTCCACGGGCAGGATCGCGCAGCGGTCGGGGCGGTCCGCCAGCCACGCGCGCAGCTCCCCGAACGGCATCCCGTAGCGATACTCCACGTTGGGCGGCCGCAGGCCGGCCGAGCGGAACGCGGCCTTGACCTCCGCGCTCGACAGCGCCTCGTACCCGTCGCCGTGGACGAGCAGCGGGCCGGTCGGGCGCCTGGCGAGGCGGCGCAGGAACCGGACCCACGAGGCCACGGACTGGGGGTCCTGGGGCGGCTTCACCACCCGCGGCCCCACGGCGCCGTGGCTCAGGAGCAGCAGGGCGTTGCAGCCGGACACGGCCACGCAGTCCTCGCCCGACGTCGGGGAGCCCGTGTTCAGTTGCGTCCGCAGCGTGGTCACCGGATCACCTGCGACGCGATGGCGATGGCGGCGGCGGCGACCGTGGCGATGGCCACCACGAACGCGATCAGGGTGTTGATGACCCACCGCTTGGTGATCGTCCCCTCGGCCCGCATCGCGGCCACCCGGGAGGCGACGGCGCGGTCCGCGGTCGCGGCGTCCTCGATGGAGCGGGTGCGCCGCGCCAGGTCCTCCACCGTCTCGATCAGCCCGTCCAGCTTGCCCTCCACCGAGCCGACGCGGCGGCTGACCTCCCCGATCGCGGCGATCTCGGCGGCGGTCATGGTCACCAGCCCGGTCGCGGGGACGCCACGCCCCCGGGCCGCTGGCGGTGCGACCCGGGGCGCGACGCGACCTCGGAGGAGTGGACCTGCGCTCTCACCACCGACAGCATCGCCCATCGATGGCAGTTCCGTCAATCGGCGTCACATCACGCCGTCCGGAGCGCCCTCCGCCAGTGGCCGGCGCCCTCGATCGGGATGCGCGTGGTGGCGCGCGGGTGCCCGTCCCCCTCC
This sequence comes from Chloroflexota bacterium, assembly GCA_046328155.1. GTDB lineage: Bacteria > Chloroflexota > Limnocylindria > Limnocylindrales > CSP1-4 > JAFMJV01. The sequence continues at coordinate 36 of JAXLXC010000039.1, read as the reverse complement.
GGGCGCGCCATCTTCTGAGCGTGATAGAACGGCCTC
>JAXLXC010000038.1:0-34942 GCA_046328155.1 Chloroflexota bacterium | reverse complement strand
CGACCAACGACTCCATGCGCCATCTCGCGTCCGTCGTGCCGAACGCCCCGCTGGTGGAGCTCGAGGCCGCCCACATGGTCAACCTCGAGCATCCCGAGCGCTTCCAGGCGCTCCTCGCGGAACAGTTCGCGCGCGGCTGAGTCCCCTCCGGGCCTCAACCCTCCCCGGACCGGCTCGGCGTCGGCGCGCCCGGGCGACGCCGTCTCGGCGGTTGCGTTAACGTCCCGTTCGCCGTGTCGTTCCTGTCGCGTCTGCCGCTGCATCCCATCCTGCTCGCGGCGTTCGCCGTGCTGTCGGTGTACGCCGGCAACCTCGCCGAGGTGCTGCCCATCGACCTGGGCGGCCCCACGGGTCCGCTCGTCCGCGCGATCGTGGGTGCGGCAGCGGTCCTGGGCGTGTGCGCGCTCCTGCTGCGCGACTGGCGACGGGGCGCCATCGTGGCGACCGCCCTGGTGGCTGCCTTCGCGCTGTTCGGCCGCCTCTCGTCTGCGCTCGATCGCTCGGTGCCCGACGGGGTCCTGCTCGTCGCATGGGCCGCGGTCATCGTCGCCGCGGTCGTGCTGGCCATCCGGGCGCGTGGCTCGCTGCCCACGGCCACGCTCGCCCTCAACGGCTTCACGCTCGTGCTCGTGGCGACGACCCTGCTGACCATCCTGCCCTACGAGTCGGGGCGTGCGGTCGCGGGCGCCAGCGGGGACGTCGCGCTGACGGAGCCCATCACGGCCACCAAGGTGCCCGACCGGGACATCTTTCTCATCGTGCTCGACCGGTATGGCTCCGACTGGTCCATCGAGCACCGGTTCGGCATCGACGGATCTGCGCTCCCCGACTGGCTGGCCAGCCAGGGCTTCCAGGTCTATCCCGGGGCCCGCGCCAACTACCGGGCGACCGACTTCTCGCTGTCCTCGATGCTCTCGATGCGGATGCTCGACGAGTACAGCGTCACCCCCGGCCCGAACTCGGGCGACCGGACCTACGCCCGCTCGCGCCTGGAGCGGCCCGAGGTCGCCGCGTTCCTCAAGGACAACGGCTACACCTACTACCAGCTGGGCTCGTGGTACGGGCCCACCCAGACCAACGAGCTCGCCGACGTCACCCTGACCTGGAACGAGGACACCGAGTTCGAGTCGGTGCTCCGGGAGTCGACGATGCTGCCGTTCGTTGACCAGCTGCTGGGTCGGAGCCAGGGCGAAGGCGACGAGTACCGGGACGATGCCCGCGCCACCGCCCACTTCCAGTTCCGCCAGCTGCAGCGCCTGCCGTCCGTGCCGGGCCGCAAGTTCGTGTTCGCGCATGTCCTGCTGCCGCATCCGCCCTACATCTTCGACGCCGACGGGAACATGGTGGTCAAGGCGACCGCGGAGACCGTCCCCGAGCGGGAGCTGTACGAGCAGCAGCTCTCCTCCACCAACACCCAGGTCCAGGCGACCGTCGAGGCGCTCCTGGCTGGCCCGGACGACCAGGACCCCATCATCGTCATCATGGGCGACGAGGGGCCGTTCCTGTGCCGCAACGTCGACTGCGTCGACGACACCGACCGACGCCTGGGCATCCGCTTCGGGGCCCTCGCCGCGTACTACCTGCCCGACCAGCCAGCCAGCTTCTTCCCGGACGACCACACCCACGTCAACACGTTCCGGGGGATCCTCTCGGCGTACTTCGGGGCCGACCTGCCGGCGCTCCCCGACCGCTCGTTCGATTGGCCGGACAACGACCACATCTACGACTTCGTCGACATCACCGACCGACTGCCCCTGCCGGGCGGCGCCAACGGCGCCCAGGGCATCGACCTGCCCCCCATGGAGGGCCCCGAGGCGTCTGCGGTCCCGGGCCCCGGCGCGGACCTCTCGCTCGACGGGGACGAGTAGGCCCCGGCGGCGCGCCGACCGTCCGCGCTCGGCGGCTGGTGCTCCCGACGACTAGTCCGCGGGTGGCGCGACCGGGATCCCGTGCGCAGCCGGCTGCGAGGTGGCGGGCGCCTCCGCGAGGAGCCGGTCGACGATGCGCAGGAAGGTCACGGCACCCAGCCGGACGAGGATCGCGCGACCCTCGTCGAGGGCCGGACGGACGGCCGGATCGGCGATCCCCAGCGCGGCGCCCATCGAGATGGCGGCAACGGCGCACTGGAACGGCAGGTCGAGGTCGCGGAACCGGCGCAGCGCCTCCTCGAACCCCGCACGCGCCTCGGTGGGTCGTCCCTCGAGTGCCGCGACGCCCGCCTCCAGCTCTGCGAGGTAGCCAGGGATGGCACGTCCCCGCAGGCCCACTCCCCGGAATCCCGCGAGCGAGGCCCGGAGCGCATCGGCCTTGCCCAACAGGATCGCGAGGCGCGATGCCTGGAGATAGGAGTCGGCGGCGTTGAGGCGGCTCGCGGCGGCCGCCTCGAGATATCCCAGACGGGCAGCCTCGAGGTCCCCCTGGACCAGCTGGAGCGACGCGCGGACACCGGCGACGTCGGGGACGATCGCCGCGTCGACCGTGGCCACCAGCCGCATCAGCTCGGTGGGGTCCTCTCCGCGGAAGGCCAGGAACGGGATGGCGCCGGACAACGCGACCGCCCGGTCCTCGTCCCCGAACGCATGGTCGGCCATCAGCAGGTCGACCTCGCGCTGGGCGACGTCCCACGCGCCGATGTCGGTTGCGACCTCCACCGCGTTCCCACCAAGGTACGCGACCATGCTCCGCTCGCCCGCCCGCCTGGCATGCGCCAGACCCGACAGCGCTGCGTCGAGCGCGTTGCGCGGGTCCGAGAGGCCGCCATACGCCGTGAGGTTGTTGAGCGCCCGGAGGACGGTCACCTGCTGCTGGTTGGCGAGCGCGAGGTCATGTCCCGCCTGGATCGCGCCCAGGCCGCTGTACGGCTGCCCCAGCAGGCACAGCGCTGAGCCGCGCGTGACGAGCACGTCCGCGACGATGTCCACGGCGTCCGCCAGCTCGGCGGACCGGAGGACGCGGTCCGCCACGTCGACCGCCCGCTGGTGCCGTTCCCCGAACATGTGGGCGCGCGCCAGCTGCCCCAGCAGGAGCATGAGCCCTCGCTCGGCATCGCCGAGGTCCGCAAAGGCCTCGCTCGCCGGCTCGAGGATCTCGAGGGCATCCCTCCACTGACCGCTCGACTGGATCGCCGCGGCCAGCGCGGCGGTCACCCTCGCGGCAGCCGGCCGGTCGCCGAGCGCCTCCTGGCGGGCCAGCGCATCCCGCAGCACCGCCTCGGCCTCGCTCGCGAGACCCGCACGGGACAGGGCCTCGCCGGCATCCTCCAGCATCTCGGCAGCCTCGCGCTCGTCGATGGTCACGGCCAATGCCTGCCGAAGGAACGACGCAGCCTGCTCGAACGAGCCCAGGCTCCGCGCGCGATCGGCCGCGGCGCGCAGCGCGATCCGGGCCTGCACGGCGAGCGCGGCCGCCTCGTCGTCTCCGGTCGCGTTGGCATGCGCCGCGAGATACTGGACCGCGAGCGCGCCCGACAGCTCATCGAGCCCCAGCGACTCGAACCAGCGCGCGGCCGCGAGGTGGCGGGCCTTGCGGTCCCGTCGGCTGAGCGTCCCGTACGCGACCTCGCGGATGAGCGCCTGGACGAACGTGAACTGCCCCAGCTCCGGCGAGCGCGGGTCCGACTCCTGCGTGAGCAGCTCGCGGCGGACGAGCGCCCGGAGCCGCGGCACCAGCTGCGCCTGGTCGACGCCGCTCACCGCAGCCAGGGCGGCCGGCGTGAAGCTCTGGCCCAGCACCGACGCGTCGAGCACCAGCGACCGGTCGGCCGGGTCGAGGGCATCCAGCCGCGCGGCGATGAGCGCCGTGAGGCTGTCCGGGATGGCGAGCTGGGTCAGGTCGCCGTTGGGCGTGTAGACGCCCTCGCGGAGCACGAGGCGACCGTCGGTCACGAGCATCCGCACCGTCTCGACGGCATACAGCGGGACGCCGTCCGCGCGCGCCACGATGGCTGCCCGAGCCTGGTCCGGCAGCCCCGGCACGAGCCCCCGGATGAGCTCCTGCATCGCCGGTTCCGCGAGAGGCTCCAGGGACAGGTTGGTGAACTGGCGCTTGCCCGCGCCCCAGTCAGGCCGGCGCTCCAGCAGCTCGGGGCGGGCGAGCGTCACCACGAAGATGGGCACGTTGCGCGCCCAGTCGAGCAGGTGGTCGATGAAGTCGAGCGTGCCGCTGTCCGCCCAGTGGAGGTCCTCGAAGACCATCACCACCGGGTCGGAGGCCGCCATCCGCTCGAAGAACGTGCGCCAGGCCGCGAACAGCTGCTCCGTGGCGCCCGCCTGGGCATCGGAGCCCAGGAGGGCGAGCATCGCCGGCGTGATCCAGCGCTGGTCCGATGCGTCGGTCACGAACCGCTCGACCATGCCACCGACCTTGGCGCGCGTCGTCGCGTCGTCGTCCGACTCGAGCAGACCGGCGCGCGAACGGACCATCTCGCCCAGCGGCCACAGCGGGATGCCGTCGCCGTACGCCGGCGAGCGGCCCGTGTGCCACCACATCTCCTCGACCAGGCCATCGAGGTACTTGTTGAGCTCCCACGCGAGGCGGCTCTTGCCGATGCCAGCCGGCCCGATGATGGACACGAGACGCGGCCGGCGGTCGCGCGACGTCGCGTGGTACAGATCCTTGAGCATCCGCAGCTCGTCCTCGCGCCCCACGAACGGCGCCTCGAGCGCCTCGCTCCGATTGCGACCGCCGACCTCCGCGACCACCCGCCGGGCCACCCATGCGGCGACCGGGGCGCTGCGGCCCTTGAGCACCTGGTCGCCCGCGGGCTCGAAGGCGATGGCCGCGGCGGCGGCGTGCATGGTCCCCTCGCCGACGAGCACGGTGCCGGGCGCGGCGACGGACTGCAGCCGCGACGCGGTGTTGACGATGTCGCCGGCGACCATGCCCTGCCCGATGGCGCCGATGGTCACGGCCGCCTCGCCCGTGAGAACGCCCGCCCGGGCGTTGACGCCCGGCGCGAGCTCGGGGATGGCGGCGAGCAGCTCGAGCGCCGCGCGCACGGCGCGCTCGGCATCGTTCTCGCGGACGACGGGTGCGCCCCACACGGCCATCACGGCATCGCCGATGAACTTCTCGATCACCCCGCCGTACCGGGTCACCACCTCGCGCGCGAGTTCGAAGTATCGCGTGAGCAGCTCCCGCGTCTCCTCCGGGTCGCGTCCCTCGGCGAGCGTGGTGAACCCAACGAGGTCCGCGAACACGACCGTCACCAGACGCCGCTCGGCGACGGGGGCTGCCTGGGCCTGCGCCGGGCCCGGGGTCGCGGTGCGGCCGGGATCCGCCGCGGCGAGTGACGCGCCACAGCTGCCGCAGAAGCGATCCTCGGGGTCGTTCGTGGCGCCGCACGACGGGCAGCCCGCGACGAGCGACGCACCGCACTCGCGACAGAAGCGACGGTCGGCGCGGTTCTCGACGCCGCAGCTCTGGCAGACCAACGAAGCCTCCACTGGGACGCAGAGCGTATCAGCGACCCGCAGGGTCGTTCGGGACGGGTCGCTCGCCCAGCAGCTCGAGGTTGGCGAGGCTGGCCAGGAGCCGCTTGATGCCCTGGTCCGGGAACGCCACGGTCACCTCCTCGTCGTCGCGGGTCAGCTTGGAGGTGACCACCGTCCCCTCGCCGAACCGCTCGTGGCGGACCTTGTCGCCGTCGCGGTAGCGTCGCTCGCCCGGCACCACGGGTCGCTGTGGGACCACGGCACGGGCCGGCGTCGTGGTCGCGGCCTCGGGCGTGCCCTCGTCCTCCGTGCCCTCGCCGCCCTCGTCCGGACGGCCAGGGCCGACGGGCACCCGCCCGTAGTAGGCCTCGCGCTTGGCCGCGAGGTCGCGGGTGGGCGCGAACCGCTCCCCCGGCCTCGGCCCGCCCGGCGGCGCCACCAGCCCGCCGCCCGGCGGCAGACGACGCGGCCCGACCATCCCCCCGGCGCGGCCGCCGTAGGCGCGCGCGGCGCGGCGGCGGCCGCCCAGGAGGTGACCCAGGAAGTCGCGCTCGTCGTCGGGGCGCTGGTCGTCGTCCGCGTCATCGGCGTCGAGGACGCGCGGGCCGTGGAGCAGCTCGCCCGGGATCTCCACGAGGAACCGCGACGGCACCGAGAAGCCGCCCCGCCCCCAGGTCGCCCGCTGCTGCGCGTTGGTGAGGTACAGCCGGTGGCGGGCCCTGGTGAGGCCCACGTACGCCAGCCGCCGCTCCTCCTCCATCTGGCGCGGGTCGTCGAGGGCCCGGGCGTGCGGGAACACGCCCTCCTCGAGGCCCGCGATGAACACCACGTCGAACTCGAGGCCCTTGGCGGCGTGGAGGGTGATGAGCGTCACCGCGTCCGAGCCCGAGGCGTAGGCGTCCTGGTCGGCGACCAGGGCGGTCTCCTCGAGCAGCCGGTCGAGCGCGTCCTCGGGGGTCAGGTCGGCGTAGCGGTCGACCACCTCCCGCAGCTCCAGCAGGTTGGCCCAGCGGTCCTCGCCATCCTGCGAGCCGTCGTGGAGCATGGCGCGGTAGCCCGACTCCTCGAGCACCAGGTCGAGCAGCTCCGGGAGCGCCAGCAGCCCCACGCGGGCGCGCAGCCGCGCCACGAGCGCCACGAAACCCCCGACCGCGGTGCGGGTCCGGGCCGCCAGCCCGCCCTCCCCCGCGGCGGCCGCCCGCAGCGCCGCCCAGACGTCCCCGCCCCTGGCCGCGGCGAGCTCGCGCAGGACCTCGATGGTCCGCTCCCCGATGGCCCGCGCTGGGACGTTGATGACCCGCTCGAATGCCGCCACGTCGTGGTCGCCGCGCAGGACGCGCAGATAGGCGAGCGCGTCCTTGACCTCGCGGCGCTGGTAGAAGCGGGTGCCGCCGACGAGTTGGTAGCGGATGCCGTAGCGCAGGAACGCCTCCTCGATGGCCCGGCTCTGCGCATTGGTGCGGTACATCACCGCGACGTCCTGCGGCCGGTATGCCCGGTCGTCGCCGTCGTCCGCGCGCCGCGCCAGCACGGACCCCGCCGAGCCGCGCCCCGCGAGCAGGGCCTCCACCTGGCGCGCCACCCACTCGGCCTCCTCGTCCTCCCGGTCGGCCTCGAAGTGCTCGATGGGCACGCCCCGAGGGTTCTGGGTCCAGAGGCGCTTGTCCTTGCGCCCTTCGTTGCGGGACACGACCGCGTGGGCGGCGTCGAGGATGAGCTGCGTGGAGCGGTAGTTCTGCTCCAGCTTGACCACCGTGGCGTCGGGGTAGTCGCGCTCGAAGTCGAGGATGTTGCGCAGGTCCGCGCCCCGCCACGAGTAGATGCTCTGGTCGTCGTCGCCCACCACCGCGAGGTTGCGGTGGCGCCGAGCCAGGGCGCGCACCCACAGGTACTGCGCCCGGTTCGTGTCCTGGTACTCGTCGACGTGGAGGTACCGCCAGCGCTCCTGGTAGCGCGCGAGCACCTGAGGCGCCTGCTCGAACAGCCGCAGCCCCTCATTGAGCAGGTCGTCGAAGTCGAGCGCACTCGACTCCCGGAGGCGCGTGGCGTACCGCGCGTACGCCCGCGCGTACGCCTGCTCGAGGTAGCCCTGGGCGAGGTCCTGCGCCTCCACGGGGTCGACCAGGTCCCCCTTCCAGCGGCTGATGGCCGACAGCACCGCGGCCGGCCGCAGCTCGCCCGTGCCCTGGAGCTCGAGGTCGCGGAGCACCTGGCGCATGAGACCCGTCTGGTCGTCCGTGTCGTACACCGTGAAGCGGGGGTCGACGCCGATGGCGGCGCCGTCGCGGCGCAGCACGCGGGCGCACAGCGAGTGGAACGTGCCCATGGCCACGTCGCGGCCCGCCTCCCCCACCAGCCCGAGGATGCGCTCGCGCATCTCGCCCGCGGCCTTGTTGGTGAAGGTGACCGCGAGGATGTTCCAGGCCCGCACGCCCCTGACGCCCATGAGGTACGCGATCCGGTGCGCCAGCACGCGGGTCTTGCCCGACCCCGCGCCCGCGAGGATGAGCAGCGGGCCGTCGGTGGTGGTGACCGCGCGTGCCTGCTCCGGGTTGAGCCGGCTGACGATGCGTCGCGCGGCCTCCTGCGCGTCCTCGGTGGGGGGCGCCGTCGCCGGCTGGCGCGCCGGCCCGTGCTCGCCGACCTGGGCGACCGCCGCGAACCAAGCCGCCTCCGCCTCGTCGTCGACGGGCGCGTCCTCGGTCGGCTCGGCGCTCGCGGCCTGCGCGCGCCGACCGCGCCGGCGCGCGGGCGTCCTCGGGTCAGCCGCCTCCTCGTGCGGCCCTGCGGGGTCGTCCGGCAGCGGCTCGGGGGGTGGCGGCAGCTCCGGCCAATCGAAGCCGTCCTGGATCGGGTCGGGCACCGACCGATCCTAGCAGGGGCGCCGTGCCACCTCGATCGGCACGGGCCCTCAGGCGACGGGCGTGACGATGCCCAGCGGCAACGGCTGCTGGCCCCTGGGCGCGCCCACCACGTGATGCGCCCGGCAGCGCGCCTCATATCGGTCGTCGTGCATGCCACCGACGACGATGAGCGGGTCGTCGGCGGCGGCCGGACGGCCGCCCACGAGGCGCTGGGTGCGGGTGGCGTCGTCGCCGCACACGGTGCAGATGGCCGTCAGCTTGGTCACCTGGTCGGCGAGGGCGAGGAGCATCGGCATGGGCCCGAACGGCCGGCCCAGGAAGTCCCGGTCGAGCCCGGAGATGAGCACGCTGCGACCCTCGTCCGCGAGGACCTCGCACATGGCGGGCAGGTCGGCGTCGAAGAACTGGGCCTCGTCGATGGCCACGACCCCGGCCCGCTCCGCGCTCACGATGGCGGGGATCGCGGCCGAGCCGCTCACGGGCCGAGCCGCGTATGCCGCGCCGCTCCGGGACTCCACGGACGAGGGCGGGGTCCGGTCGTCGATGACCGGCCGCACGAGCACGATGCGCCGGCCCGCGATGTCGGCGCGTCGCAGCAGCCGCAACACCTCGTCGGTCTTGCCGCTGAACATGCAGCCCGTGATGACGTGGATCCAGCCGGGGGTCATGTGCCGGCCAGTCTAGCCGCCGACGATGGCCCTCAGCCGGTATCCGTGGGCATCAGCCGCGGGCACCGCGACGAGCCCCCGGCTGCGCACGAGCGATGGACGGCATCGGGTGCCTCCCGCCTCGCCGCCGGGGTCCGAGCGGGTGTCGGCGCGGCTGGGCTCGGGTGTCGCGCTCGACGGGATGCCCGGCTGCGGGCCTGTCGTCCGCGGCTCGACGGTCGGCGTCTCGGGCCTCGGATCAGTGGCCGTAGAGCGTCTTGACCCTCGGCTGATACAGGTACCACATGACCAGCAGGGCGATGGCAACAAGGATGGCCACGCTGCCGATGGTCGCGCCAGCCGCCACGCTCGCGGCGCTCACGATGAGGCTGAGCCCGAAGACCACCAGCCCCAGGCCCCAGGCCAGCTGCGCTGGAACCACAGCCCGAAGGCGAGCACGAGGGCCGACACGCCGACGACCAACTGGGCCGCGCCCACGATCGTCGCCACGACCCCCACGTCAGCCGCTGACGAGACCAGGAAGGCGAGGCTGCCCAGCCCCAGCAGGGCCAGCCCGAGGGCCAGGGTGGAGGCACCCAGCCCAACCGCCAGGAGGGTGAGCGCCAGCACCGGCATGGGCGGGATGGCGAACGATCGGTCCTTCATCGCGAGACCTCCCGGTCTGCGGCCGTGGAGCGGCCGACTCGGTGTCGGCAGCCCGATCGGACGTGCCGATTCGCGCGGATGGTGTCCCCTGGTGCGTCCGCGCGACATGATCCGATGGTCACGGGACCGGGTGGCCCGGACGCGCCGCCTCGCCGCACGACACCACGTGACCATCCCCGCATCCGCGGGTCGCCACCGGGCGCATCGGTCGGGTCGGGTGCGGCGCCCTCCGATGCTGGTCGGGCGATGGCGGCGCCGGGTGGACGAGGACGTCCCGGTCAAGGCCCGCCACGCGGGATCACGATCCGTGATCGCCCCAGGGCCGATGGTGGGCCAGTCGTCGCCCGGCCAGGGGCCGACGCATCGCTCCACCACGTGACCGGCACTCGAGGACCCCGCCCAGACGCCCCGGTGGAGCGTGCAGGGCTTCCGGGTGCCGAGTCCCGACGCGGAGGGTCCCCCCACGGCCCACGCACCGTCGGACGTCCCCCGTCGACCAAGGTTCGGTCACCCATCGTGATCGGCTGCCGAGCAGCGGCGCCGATCCGAGACCAGCGCGGCCGCGCGTGGGCGTCGGCTGCCGAGCAGCGGCGCGACCCGGGTCGGGGGCGGCCCCCGGTGCGTGAGAGCAGGGTCTCGGGCCACGCCCCGGGCAGACGAAGACCCGGGTCGATCGCTCGGCCCGGGCCCAGGTGTGTCGGTGGTGTGCGAGGCGGCTGATGCCGCCCCGCAGTCGACGGCCTAGTAGTCGTCGTGGCTGTGGCCGGCGGCCACGGGCTCCTTCTTCTCGGGCAGGTCGGTGACCAGGGTCTCGGTGGTGAGCACCATGCCCGCGATCGAGGCCGCGTGCTGGAGTGCCGACCGGGTGACCTTGGCGGCATCGACGATGCCCTTGGCGAACAGGTCGCCGTACTCGCCCTTGAGCGCGTCGTACCCCTGGCCCACGGGCTTGCCGCGGACCTCGGCCACGATGACCGAGCCCTCCTGGCCGGCGTTCTCCGCGATCTGGCGGATGGGCGCCTCGAGGGCGCGCCGCAGGATGCTCACGCCGATGGCCTCGTCACCCTCGAGCTTGAGGGAGTCGAGCGCCGGGAGCGCCTGCAGCAGCGCGGTGCCGCCGCCCGCCACGAGGCCCTCCTCGACCGCCGCGCGGGTGGTCGAGAGCGCGTCCTCGATGCGGTGCTTCTTCTCCTTGAGCTCGACCTCGGTGGCCGCGCCGACCTTGATGACGGCCACGCCGCCGGCCAGCTTGGCGAGGCGCTCCTGGAGCTTCTCGCGGTCGTAGTCGGAGGTGGTCTCCTCGACCTGGACCTTGATCTCGGCCATGCGCGCCTTGACGCGCTCCGAGTCACCATCGCCGTCCACGATGGTGGTGTCGTCCTTGGTGGACACGACGCGGCGGGCGCCACCGAAGTCCTCGACGGAGACGGAGTCGAGCTTGCGGCCGACCTCCTCGCTGATGACGCTGGCACCCGTCAGGATGGCCATGTCGCGCAGCATCTCCTTGCGTCGGTCGCCAAAGCCGGGGGCCTTGACGCCGAGCACGGACACGGTGCCCTTGAGCTTGTTGACCACGAGGGTCGCGAGGGCCTCGCCGTCGATGTCCTCGGCGATGATGAACAGCGGCTTGCCCACGGACATCGCCTTCTCGAGCGCCGGGAGGAGCTCCTGGATGCTCGAGATCTTCTTGTCCGTGATGAGCACGGCCGGGCTCTCGAGGACGGCCTCCATCCGGTCGGGGTTGGTCACGAAGTACTGCGAGATGTAGCCCCGGTCGAACTGCATCCCCTCGGTGTATTCCTTCTCGAGACCGATGGACTGGCCTTCCTCGACGGTGATGACACCGTCCTTGCCGACCTTCTCCATGACCTCCGCGATCAGCTCGCCCACCTCGGGGTCGGCGGCGCTGATGGCGGCCACCGCGGCGATCTGCTCGCGGGTCTCGACCGGGCGGGAGTTCGTCTTGAGCGTCGCCACGATGGCATCGACACCCTTGTCGAGGCCACGCTTGACGATCATCGGGTTGGCGCCCGCGGTGACGTTCTTGAGGCCCTCGGTGACGAGCGCCTGGCCGAGCACGACCGCGGTGGTCGTGCCATCGCCGGCGACGTCATCGGTCTTGGTCGCGACCTCCTTGAGGAGCTGGGCGCCCATGTTCTCGAAGGGCTCCTCGAGCTCGATCTCGCGGGCGATGGTCACGCCGTCATTGGTGATGGTGGGGGCGCCGAACTTCTTGTCCAGCACCACGTTGCGGCCCTTGGGACCCAAGGTCACCTTGACCGCGTCGGCCAGCTTGTCGACCCCCTTCTTGAGGGAGCGACGAGCCGTCTCGTCGAAGATGAGCTGCTTGGCCACGGATGCGTGTTCCTCTCTGTGTGGGGCGTGCGGCCACGGGCGCGCGTGGCGCTCGGCCGCCGATGGCCCGCATGCGATCGGCCGGCCCCTCGCGGGTCCGGCCGGTCAGTGCGGCCTGGAGGGACTCAGCCCTCGACGACCGCCAGGATGTCCTTCTGGCTGACGATGAGGTACTCCTCGCCGTCGATCTTGAACTCGGTGCCCGCGTACTTCGCGTACAGCACCTTGTCACCGACCTTGACGTCCATCGGCTCCCGCTGCCCGTCGTCGTTGAGACGGCCGGGGCCCGCGGCGATGATGGACCCCTCCTGCGGCTTCTCCTTGGCCGTATCCGGCAGCACGATGCCGCTCTTGGTCATCTCCTCGCGGGGAGTGGGCTGGATGACGACCCGGTCGCCCAGCGGGCGAAGCGTGGTCGCAGTGGCGGTCGCCAACGCGGTTCCCTCCTGAAGGGTCATGGTGCGGGTGTCGTGGGCCTGACCTGCCCGGGTGGCCCGACGGGCCGTGCACGGGCCAGGGTCCGCGCCATCGCTGTGCGCCGGCATCCCTGGTGGGCGAGGTCATGGGCCTGCACGGACAGGTCCGCTCGCTGTTGTTAGCACTCTCGGGTGGAGAGTGCCAACAATCTATCCGAGGCAGCCCAGAGTGTCAAGTCGGGGTATCTCGCCCACCCGCCATCCGGATGCCGCAGCCGGACGCGGGGTGGCCGCTGGTCACATGTCGGAGCCCATCAGGGACAGGTGCCTTCCGGCGCAGGCTCGATGGGCAGGTCGGCGACGTCGCCCAGCTCACCTGACAGGCTGACGATCGTGGTGGATGCCTGGACACGACCCGACACGGACATCGTCCGCCCATCCACGACCGCGTCCAGCGTCCCCACGAGATGGCCCTGGAGCAGGTCGACTCCCTGCGCCACGACGTTCGTCGGCACGTCCACCTCGAAGGGCGCGCTGGCCACCTGCACACCACCAGCGCCCGGGAACGACAGCTCGACCGGCGCATCCGCGAACGCCGCCTTGAAGCCGTCGGGGGTCTCCAACCCGCCGAAGCGCAGGACGCCGGTCCAGTCGCCATAGGGCCCCCCGCACGAGTACAGCTCGACGACGGTGCCCGCGAGCCGTGGCGGGATCGCGGGTCGGTCGAGGCGGACCATCACGGCCCGCTCCACGGGCGGCTCGGTCGGGGTGGCGCTCGGGTCGGGCGTGCGCTTGGGTTCGTGATAGATGACCCAGCCGCTTCCGGATGACTGCGTCGTGATGAGGTGTGTCAGTCGTGCGGTCACGGAGGCGATGAGCGGCCGCACGAAGGATGACAGTGCCTCGCGGGCGATGGACGGCAGGGCGCCCAGGAGCTGGTCCGTGGCCATGTCACGGAGCTGCTCCAACTCCGTGCGCTGGACCGTGACCGTGACGGAGATGCGACCAGCCTGCTCCTCCCGGGGCTGCGGCACCGCCTCCGTCAAGGTCACGAAATCGAAGCGCGCGATGCCATCCTTGTCGAGGGTGGCCTCCTGGACGCCGGCAGCCACGAGCTCCACCGGGGCCTGGGTGATGGCGGTCCAGGTGACCGGGGCACCTTGCGGCTTGAGGTTGGGCAACGGCCGGCCCGCAGCGGCCGCGCAGTCCTGGATCGCGGCGGGCCACTCGTCCATGCCACCCAGGTCGACGCGCACGACGAGCTCGCCGGGCTGCCCGGGGCTGCCATCGATGCCCTTGGCGGTGACCGGCGGGTCGGAGGTCACGGCCAGGGTCCATGGTCGGATGGCGCTCACGATGGTGGCCGCGAGGCCGACCGTGCCGGCGACCGTCGCGATGGCGTCCAGGACCGGCTGGGTGAGTCCCTTGACGATGGTCCGGGCGGCCGATGCGGCGGCCTTGACCACGAAGTTCCAGATGGACACGACCACCTGCCCGGGACCGCCATCGGGCACCCGTGCCTTGAGCGCGTCGAACACGGAGCTGATGGCGCCGTCGATGAAGCCGGTCACGGCGGTGCACGGCCCACCAGCGGCGGTGCGGACGTCGCTCGTCGCGGCCATGGCGATCGCCCGGACCGGCGGCGTCATGGGACGCCGCGGCGAGAGCCGGCCCGCTGCCGGCGAAGGCCCCAGCTGGTCGCGCGCCACGTCCGACACCATGAGCATCAGCACCAGCTGCGGGAACACCGCCAGCTGGGGATGCGTCGGGTCGATGTCCCCCACGAGCGCTCGCGCGACCTGGGCCCCCTCGGTGTCGACGCCGCCCACATACCCCGCCACGATCTCCGCACCACTCGCGAGGTCGGGCGCCGGGGAAGGTGCGAGCGCATCCAGGTCCGCCCCGGAGAAGCCCCCGCCCGCCCAGGCCTCGAGCGCCATGGCGCGGACCTGGTCGGCCAGCAGGACGAGGGGCGACGCAGGGTCGGTCACGGGCAGCACCGGGTCGACCGAATCGGGGCGTTCGTAGGTCGCGACGCCCGAGCGGGCGAGGATCTCCGTCGCCGCGGCCACCTGGTCCGCGCCGAAGTCGGGCGCCCGCAGCCGCTCCACCAGGCCACGCGCCGCGGTCCTCGGCCGTGGCGAGGGGCCGGCACTGGCGTCGGGCCCTGTCGCGGTCACGCGCAGCCGGGCCATCACCCGGAACAGGAGCAGCCGTGCCATGTCCTCCGGCGGCCGCTGCGGCGAGCCGGTGACCGCGACGACGGACACCCGTGCGTAGACGTCCCCACGGACGGCGCTCCAGGCGGGCACGATGGTCGACTGGACGGAGCGGTCGCCGATGCCCGAACCGATTCGGACACCCCCGACGGCGATCTCCTGGTCCAGACGGGCGGCACCACCGTCTGGCTGGACCCCGATCCGCACCTTCCATGGGGTGCTGGCGCCGTCCGGCGGCTGGAGCACCACCTCGCAGCCGGCCGGCGCGCCCTCCTGGGCGCCCGGGACCCGGCTGACGACCGACGTCGCCCCGGTCGCGCGCAGCAGGTCCTGGTCGGACAGGAGCCCGCAGGCGTCTTCGGCCGTCACGCCCTCGATGTCAGGAGCCGCGTCGAGGACCGGGCGAGCCACGGCCGCCGGTGCCTGCCGGTCGGACGTGCCCAGCGCGGTCGCCACGGTGAGCAGGACCAGGAGGACCGCGACGCGCGTGGACCGACCCGTGGTTCCTGGGCTCAGGGTGTCGGCGCCTGGGGCAGGCTGGTCATCATCTCCTCCACGAGCGACCGGGGGCCGTCGAGCACCCACAGCACGTCACCATCGACCGCATACCAGCGCTCCCCGACCGCCGCGCCACCGCTGGCGGCCACGAGGTGCACCAGCTGATGGCCTGCGATGGTGAGGGTCTCGGCAGGTCCGGCCACGAACTCCGTCAGTGCCGCGATGGCCGGCTGCAGCAGGGGGCTGACGTCGAGGCCCTGCGCCTGGATGGCGATCGCGTCGAGCATCGTGCCGGTCGCATCGTCGTAGGCGGTGCCGTCCATGATCCGCAGTGCCTCCACGGTCGTGCCCAGGCCCGCGATCGCGTCGCGCAGCGCCGCCACGTGCCCGCCGTTCGGCGGCCCCATCGACTCCTCGAGCGCAAGGTAGTCCGCAGGCGGGTAGTCGAACGGGTCCATCGAGCTGCCGGCGAGCGTGGGCGGGAACCGCCCGGCAAGGCCCGCGATGGGCGCCGCGGACGGCTGCGGGCGGGCCAGGAACCGGGGTGTGATGACCTCCGCGATGGCGACGGCGACGTCAGGAGACGGCGGATCGTCATCGAAGGCCGTGTTGAGCCAGACGCCCAGTGCGATTGGCCGCAGGTCCACCCAGGCGCCGTCATCCGCCGCCCATGCCGGCTGCCCGGCGATGGTCGTGTCATGCCCATCGGCTGCGTGCCCGACGCGGATCGCCTGCAACGGATCGGAGCCGGGGTCGATCCGTGCACTGTCGGGCTCGACGGCCGAGAGCACGACCTGGATGGTTCGCTCGGCGAAGTCCGTGTCATACGCACATTCCTCGCCCGAAGCCTGGACGTTGGCGATCGGGACCCCCACCAGGTCGCTCATCTCATCGGTCGAGAGCAGACACAGCGGACCGACGTCCAGGGCGCCAACAGGCAAGGCGCCATCGTCGCGTGCCGCCACCGGGGCGCCGACGGCCAGCGCCGCGGTGACGAGGGCGAGCAGTGCGCTGCCGAACGGGCCGCGGAGCCTCATGCCACCTCACTGACGAGCCACGGCGGGCGTCGGGTCGGCCGCAACAGTAGGGCCTCGGTCAGCGCCATGCAATCACTCGGGGCGAGGCGAGCATCCGGCCGCGGCGCCATCCGGCTTCGCCATACTCTGGGCATGGACGGTGGCGCCGCGCACCTGGACCCATCGATCGACACCGACCGCGCGGCGCGTGCGCTCACCGTCGGGCGACGCATCGGCTCCCTGATGCTCGTGGGCGGCGCCCCGACCGAGGATGTCGAGGCCACCATCATGCGAGCCCTCGACGCGCTCGGCCTGCCGGGCTGCGACGTGGGGGTCACGTTCGCGACCATCTCCATCAGCTGGTCCCCCGGTCCCGGTGCGACTCCGTTCACGCTGATGCACCTGGTGCGGGCGCGCAGCGGGTCGTTCTCGGCGCAGGCCGAGGTCGCGACGCTGGTCCGCCGACTGGGCGCTGACGAGATCGACCTCGCGGCCGCGGAGACGGAACTCACGCGCATCGAGCGGGGCGAGCAGCCGTATGCCCGGCCGCTGTTGCTGGTGGCACCCGGGCTGAGCGCGGCTGCCGCGACGATCCTGTTCGGGGGCTCCCTGTATGACGCGGGGGTGACCCTGGCGGCGGTCCTGGCCATCGAGCCACTCCGGGAGCGGCTCGAGCGGACGACCATCCCGCCCTTCTTCCGGCTCGCCATCGCGGTGCTCCTCACGACGCTGCTCGCCGTGGCTATCGCGGGCGTGCTGGAGGGCATCGACGAGGGCCTCGTGCTCACGGGCGCGCTGCTCCAGTTCCTGCCCGGCGGCGCGTTGGTGTCAGGCATCCGCGACCTCATCGAGGGATCGATCGTGTCGGGCTCGGCGCGACTCGCGGAGGCCTTCCTACTGGCCGTGGCGGTCGCCTGCGGTGCCGCCATCGGCCTGTCGATCGGCGATGGGCTGGGTGTGCGTCTGGGCCTGTCGACGGAAGGGACGATGGGTTGGCCGTCCTACGTCGCCGTGGGCGCCGCCGCTGCCGCCGCGGTCGCGTACGCCATCCGCCTGGGCGTCCCCGCGTTCGCGCTCTGGGGCGTGGCTGCAGCGGCAGCCGCCGGATGGGCGGTGATGCTGCTGCCGGACCTGGTCGACGGTGTCGCCGCGACCTTCGTGGCGGCCACCCTGGTGGGTGTCCTCGGGCGTCTCCTGGCGCGTCGTGCGATGGCCCCCTCCCCGCTCTGGACGGTCCCTGCGATCCTGCCGTTGCTGCCGGGCCTGGCGATGGTCGAGGCGCTGCTCGCCCAGACGGAGGCCGCTCGCATCGAAGGACTCGCGCGGGCCATCACCATCGCGTTCGCCGTGGGCACCGGCGTCACCCTCGGCGACCTGCTCGCGACCGGGGTCCACCGCGTACGACACCGCGTGGTGGCACCTGCCGTGACCGCCGCCCACGAGGGCATCGACGTGTTCGTGGCCGGCGCGCAGGAGCGCATCGGGTCGCTGGTCCGTAGCGACGACCGCCCAGACGGGCACTGACGGTCCGGGGACGGTGCCGCCACCGGCGCGGGTCAGGCGCCGGGATCCCGTCGGGCCGCCCACTCCGGCAGCGGTCGGCCCAGGAGCAGGCCTCCCGCCACCGCGGCGAGCGGCAGGACCACGAGCGCACCGAGGACCTCGGGGATCGGCACCACGATGGGCCAGTCGAGCGAGGTCAGGACGCCCCACACGGGCAGCAGCCCGGCGGGCACCGCGAGGACCCCGGCGAGCGCGGCGACGACCAGCGCCCGCGAGGCCGTGATGCGTCGACGCAGCCCGCGCGCCGCGCCCAGCGCCAGGAGCGTGCGCTGGTCCGGGCGTGCCTCGGTCTCGCCGAGCGCCACGGCGATGCCGGTGACCGTGAGCGCGGCGAGGATGGCCGCCCCCAGCAGCAGCACCCGGAACGCGAGCGTGGGGTCGGGTGGTGGCAGCGGGCTCGACACGTAGGCGTTGGGGTCCGCCGCGACGGCCACGGCGGCCGCTCGCTCGACATCGGCAGGGGTCACGTCGTGGTCGAGGCGGACGAGGAACTGCTGCTGCGCGGGGTCGAGCTCGAGCCCGAGCGACGCGGCGACGGCCGTGGGCATGATTGCGCTCGACCATTCCTCGGCCGCCGGGCGGACGACCACCGGGACCACGCCCAGGTCCGTGCGGCTGGGACGCCCGAACTCGTCGTAGTCGATGCGCGACAGGCTCGCCGTGGTGCCCGTGACCGCGTCCTGGCCCGATGAGAACACCACCGTCGTGCCGGCGCGGAACGCGTCGAGCCCTGCCTCCGCGTGTCGGGCGACCAGGTATCGCTCGTCGCCCACCCGGATGTCGAACGTGGCATCGACCATGTCGTCCTCGGGCCGGGGGTCCGCGAGGGGCATCAGCAGGTCGTAGTAGCCGTTGCCATCGGGCGTCTGCGCCCAGGTGTCCGGCCCCCAGCCGATGGCGCCCAGCTCGCGGGCCACCGCTGCACCTGCGGTCTCGGGCTGCGAGCCCCGATCATGAGCGAATCGGATGCGACCTCCGGCGTCCAGAGGCTCTCGCTGCGTGCCTGCTGGCTGGCGGTGACGGCGGCGAGGGCCACGGTCGCCGCGACGCTCGCGAGCACCGCGGTGACGATGGGGCCGTTGCGGGTGCGCGCCCGGGCCGTGTCCCGCAACGCCACCCGCGGTGACAGCGGCAGGTGGCGGGCCACGCCCTCGAGCCGCTCCAGGAGCCACGGGCTGCAGGCGCCGAACCCCAGCACCCCCGTGACCGCCCCCACCACGAGCAACGCCCGCGGCAGCGCATCGGCGCCCCGCCCCACGAGCGGCGCGACGGCCGTCGTCACGAACGCCAGGACGACCAGCACGATGCCTGCCACCAGCAGCCGCCGGGCGGGGGTGGCAGGCGGCCGACGGCCCGAGAGGGCGACCAGGGTGGGCAGCCGCGACGCGCCCCACGCCGGCACCATCGAGGCGACGAGCGCGGCCACGAGCCCGACGAGCGCCGCCACGAGCAGCACGCCCAGGTCCAGCTCGAGCGGACCTGTGCGCGCCCCCATCAGGTCGTCGAGCCGGGTGCCCACGAGCACGGCCACCACGAGCCCGACGCCGATGCCCACGCCCACGGCCACCAGCCCCGCGACCAGTCCCTCGGCGAGCACCGAGCCTGCCAGCTGCCGGGGCGTCGCACCCGCCGCGCCGAGCAGCCCCAGCTCGCGCTGGCGTCGTCGGATGCCGACCGCGAACGCGGCCGCCGAGACGAGCGCCGACTCGACGAGGGCGAGCGTGCCCAGGAGCACGATGAACGCGGTGAGCGCATCCGAGGCCTCGCCCGCATCGGCGCGGGTGACCGGATCGAACATCGGCTGGCCGGTGTCGGCGTACGCGGGGTCGACCGCGCCCCAGATGTCCTCCGCGACCGCCTCCTCGGAGATGCCTGAGGGGATCGCGACGAGCCACTCGGGGAACCGGTCAGGCGCCGTGGCGAGCGCCGGGTCGCCCAGGACCAGCAGCCGTGGCAGGGAGCGCGGGTCCTCGACGAGACCGACGACCCGGACCGTGCCGGCCTCCTCGAGGTCCAGCGAGCCCCCGATGCCCACGCCGGCGCGCGTCGCGAGCGCGACGCTGACGGCGACCTCGTCCGGGGCGGTCGGGAGCGCCCCGTCGACGAGCGTGACCATCCCAGCGGCGAGCCCGTCGGGGTCGAGGTACCACGCGCTGACGCCCTCGAGGACGCCGCCGAGGGTGGTCCGGTCCCCGCTCTGCCAGATGGGCTCCATGGTGGACCCCGGGGGCAGGATCGCGGCCAGCTCGGCGCGCCCGTAGGGGCCGACCGGCGTGAGACGGAGGTCGGCCATGCCCATCTGCCGCGTGGCCCGCTCGGCAGGCGTGGGCAGCGCCGTCTCGATGACCAGGGCGGCCGCGGTGATGCCCATGACCGGCAGCCCGATGAGCACCACGATCAGGAGCGCCCGCCAGCGGTCACGCAGGAACGCCCGGCGCGCCACCCGCAGCAACGCCACGCGCGCCGCCATCAGGCGTGCGCCCCCACGGGCGTCGGGAGGTCGGGTCGCGAGGCGGGGAACGACTCGTCCACGATCCGCCCGTCGCGCAGGAACACCACCCGGTCGGCCCACGCGGCGTGCGCCGCATCGTGGGTCACCAGGAGGCCCGCGCCCCCCGCATCGCAGTGGGCGCGCAGCAGACGCATCACGCCCTCGCCGTTGATGGAGTCCAAGGCACCCGTGGGCTCGTCCGCCAGCAGCACCCGTCGGCTGCCCACGATGGCCCGCGCGATGGCCACGCGCTGCTGCTCGCCGCCCGAGAGGTCGTCGGGGAACCGGTCGGCGAGCGCCCGGAGCCCCACCCGCTCCAGCGCGTCGAGCGCCGCCCGTCGCGCGTCGCCCGCGCCCATCCCGTCGAGCTCGAGGGGCAGCGACACGTTCTCGCCCGCGGTCAGCCCCGCCAGCAGGTTGAGGTCCTGGAACACGTAGCCCACGGTCCGGCGGCGGAGCAGCGCGAGCCCGGCCGAGCCGAGCCCCGCGAGGTCGGCGCCCTCGATGAGCACCCGCCCCGTGGTCGGCCGGTCGAGGCCACCCACCAGCGACAGGAGGGTCGACTTGCCCGAGCCCGAGGGACCCATGACCGCGACCAGCTCGCCCTGGCGGACCGCCACGTCGGTGGGATGGAGCGCGGTCACCTGCGTGTGACCCGCGCCGAAGACCCGGCTCGCGCCATCGAGCTGGATGGCCGCCGCGGCCGCCGACGCGGCGACCGGGATGGGCTGCGTGGCGGGTCCCGACGGCTGGCTGCCGTTCACGACCACGACTCCGGGGCCGCGTCCGGATAGGTCGCGGCATCGTGACGGGCGATGCGGGCGTCGCACGCATCGAGCCAGCGGACCTCCGCCTCGGCCCGGAAGACGAGCGCGTCGAGCATCATCAGGAGCGCCAGGTCGTCGGGGTGTGCCGCCGCCTTGCGTCGCGTGTACGCCTGGAGCACGGAGATCGTGGCGCTGCGCTGGCGCTGGAGGAGGCCGCGCACGTCGACGTCCTGGGCGGCCACCGCGAGCAGCACCTTGGCGGTGAGCTCGTCGCGGGGCGCGGTGTCCGGGACGTAGGGCGCCGCGAACCAGCGCTCCAGCTCGTCGCGGCCGGCGTCCGTGATCCGGTAGTCGCGCCGGTCGGCGGTCTCCCCCGCCTCGGCGACCAGCCCGTCGCGCTCCAGGCGGGCGAGCGTCGTGTAGACCTGGCCCACGTTGATGGACCACGAGCCCCCCGTCGCGCGCTCCAGCCCGGTCTTGAGCTCGTAGCCGTGGGTGGGCGCATCCGCCAGGAGCGTCAGCAGCCCGTATCGCATCGCCATGTCCGTCCCTCGTGCAGCGTCGCCGTCCCGACCGGTTACTCACGCAGTATGCATACCGCGTATGTATCCGTCAAGGCCTGCGCGGCTGGGCGCCTGGGTGCGTGAACGCCCCTCCGCCACGCTGGCCGACATGCCCGGGCACGGGCTCGTCCGGTACTCTGAGCAGGTGGACGTGACCGAGCCCGCGCGCCGATGACCTGCGGCACCTGCGGCACCTCCAACCCGACCGGCGCCCGGTTCTGCTTCAGCTGCGGCTCGGCGCTGGACGCGGGCTGCCCGAGCTGCGGCACACCCATCGTCAGCGGCGCCCGGTTCTGCCTCAACTGCGGCACGCCGCTGGCCGCCGCGACCGGCGAGCAGGCGCAGGCCGCGAACGCGACGGCACGCCCGGCAGCGACTCCCCCGCCCTCCCGTCAGCCGGAAGCCGAGCGGCGACTCGTGAGCGTCCTGTTCGCGGACCTCGTGGGCTACACCACGTTCGCCGAGGGCAAGGACGCCGAGGATGCGCGCGAGCTCCTGACACGCTACTTCGACCTCGCGAGCGCGATCGTGGCGCGCTACGGCGGGACGGTGGAGAAGTTCATCGGCGATGCCGTGATGGCCGTGTGGGGCGCGCCGACCGCGAGCGAGAACGATGCCGAGCGAGCCGTCCGGGCCGCGCTCGACCTGGTGGATGAGGTCCGCTCGCTCGCGCCGACCCTCCAGGCACGGGCCGGGGTGCTCACGGGCGAGGCGGCGGTGACCCTCGGGGCGACCAACCAAGGCATGGTCGCCGGTGACCTGGTCAACACGGCATCGCGGCTCCAGGGCGTCGCCCCCGCAGGGAGCGTGCTGGTGGGCGAGGCGACGCAGCGGGCATCGGCCGCCGCCATCGTGTTCGAGCCCATGGGCGAGCAGCAGCTCAAGGGTCGGCAGGCGCCAGTGGCGGCGTGGCGAGCCATCCGCGTGGTGGCGGAGACAGGGGGCCGAGGTCGGTCGGACGCGCTCGAGGCGCCATTCGTGGGTCGCGAGCGCGAGCTGCGGATGGTCAAGGAGCTGTTCCACGACACGGTCCGGGACCGGCGGGTGCGGCTGGTCTCGTTCATCGGGCCAGCAGGCATCGGCAAGAGCCGACTCGCGTGGGAGTTCTCCAAGTACATCGACGGCCTGATGGGGGTCGTCTGGTGGCACTCCGGCCGCTCGCCCTCGTATGGCCAGGGCATCACCTTCTGGGCCATCTCGGAGATGGTCCGGTCGCGCTGCGAACTGGTCGAGGGCGACGATGAGGCGACGACCCGGCGGCAGGTCCAGGCGACGCTGGCGACGCATGTCCCCGACCCGTCGGAGCGCGCCTGGCTCGAGCCCGCGCTGCTGGCGCTCCTGGGCGTGGGCGGGGTCCCGACCCGGTCGGAGGAGCTGTTCACCGCCTGGCGCACCTTCTTCGAGCGGCTGGCCGCGACCGACCCCGTGGTGCTGGTGTTCGAGGACCTCCATTGGGCCGACCAGGGGACGCTCGACTTCATCGACCATCTGCTCGACTGGTCGCGGGGCCTGCCGATCTATGTCCTGACGCTCGCGCGACCGGAGCTGCTGGAGCGCCGGCCCGCATGGGGCGCCGGCAAGCGCGACTTCGCGAGCCTGTCGCTCGACCCGCTGCCCGATGCCGCCATGCGGGAGCTCCTCCACGGCCTCATCCCGGACCTGCCCGACGCGGCCACCCGCGCCATCGTGGCGCGCGCCGAAGGCATCCCGCTGTATGCCGTGGAGACGGTCCGGATGCTGGTCGCCGAGGGGCGGCTGGAGCTGCGCGAGTCGGGCTACGTGCCGGTGGGCGACCTGGGCTCCCTGGCCGTGCCGGAGACGCTGACCGCGCTCATCCTCGCGCGACTCGATGCGCTCGATCCCGACGACCGGGCCGTGGTCCAGGACGCGGCGGTGCTGGGGACGTCCTTCTCCCCCGCCTCGCTGGCGGCGGTGTCGGGCCGCGATGCAGCTGAGTTGGAGCCGCGACTCCGTGCCCTCGCCCGGCGGGAGCTGTTCCGGCTGGATGCGGACCCACGCTCGCCGGAGCGCGGCCAATACGTGTTCATGCAGGCGCTCATCCGCGAGGTCGCGTACAACACGCTCGCCAAGCGGGACCGCAAGACGCGTCACCTGGCAGCAGCGCGCCACTTCGAGGGCATGGGCGGCGACGAGCTCGCCGGGGCCCTCGCCGAGCACTACCTGGCGGCGCACGCGAACGCTGGCGAAGGGCCCGAGGCGGACGCCCTCGCGGCGCAGGCGCGACTGGCGCTCCTGAGCGCCGCCGACCGAGCGGCGGGCCTGGCGGCATACGCCCAGACCTTGGCGTACCTCGACCAGGCACTCGGCGTGGCGACCGACGATGCGGACCGGCGGGCCATCCGCCTGCGGGCCCTTGACGCCGCGACGGCCATCGGCCGCTACGAGGAGGCCGAGCGACACGGCACCGAGGCGATCCGGATCGCGCGTGTCGCCGGCGATCGCGAGGCGGCGGCGTCGGCAGTCGCCAACCTCGGGCTGGCGCTGTTCCGGGCATACCACTTCGAGCGCGCGCTGGCGCTGCTGGAGGCCGGGTCCACCGAGTTCGCGGACCTGTTCCCCGCGCGTCCGATGCTGGAGCTGGAGGACATGCTCGCCGCCGTCGTCGCCCAGATGGGCGACCACCGGCGGGCCCTCGCCCTCGCGGACCGGGTGCTGGAGGCGGCCGAGCTCGCCGACGAGCAGGCCGTGGTGGTGCGGGCCCTGGGCACCCGGGGCGTCACGCTGTGCAACATGGGCCGCACCTACGAGGGCCTGGCCCTCATCGATGCTGCCGGACGCCTTGCCGAGGCCATGGGGGACCAGACGGAGGCGTTGCGGTCGCTGGTCCAGCACAGCGCCTACCTGAGTGGTGACCCGCGGGCCGCCCTCGAGATCGAGCGCGCCGCCCTCGACATGGCCCGACGCATGGGTCGCAGGGGCTTCATCTGGACCCTTGCCCAGAACGCCGCCGAGGACGCGTTCCGCACCGGCGAGTGGGACTTCGCCCTGAGCCTGCACGACGAGCTGCTCAACGAGGACCTGAGCCCCGGGGAGCGCGCGCAGCTGCTGGCCAGCCGCCTCACCCTCCGGGTCGCCCTCGGCGACGACATCGCGGGCGACCTCGCGACCATCGAGCGGCTGCTCGCCGATGAGACCGGCGTCGCCGCCGAGTTCACTCGGGCGGATGCCGCGGGGCATGCGGCGTCGGGCGCGACGACCTCGCGGCTGCCGCGCAGGCGCTCCATCGCACCGCGCAGCTGAGCCCGTTGAACGCGCCCTACGTGCTGCCGCGCCGCGCGCGCTCGAGCTCTGGCTGCGGGATGCCGACGCGGCTGCCGCATCGCTCGCCGAGTTCGATGCGACGGGCGTGCATGGGCTCGCCTCGCTCGCATGGCGGTCCACCATCCGCGCCGGCCTGGCGGCACTGGCCGAGGATGCCCCGGCCGCGACCCAGCTGTATCGGCAGGCGCTCGGCGCGTGGCGCGAGCTCGGGCTGCCCTGGGACGTCCCGATGACCATCATCGACAAGGCGCAGCTGCTGGGCCCGGACCATCCTGACGTGCGTGCGGTCGCTCCCGAGGCACGAGCGATCCTCGAGGGCCTCGGCGCCCGGGCATACGTCGCCCGGCTCGAGGCCGCGCTGGCGCGCACCGGTGCCCACGCCCTCCATCCAGCACCGCCGACCCAGCCCCATCGGCGACGACGCCAGCCTGATCGGCGGTCCAGGCCGTGGATGACCCTCGCGAGCACGCGATGGCCATTGCGGGTCAGGTTCGACGAGTGCGGTGCGGATGGCCGGCTCCGCTCCGGTGGCTACCTGCGCGTGATGCAGGAGCTCGCGTGGCGCCACGGCGAGCTGCTGGGGTTCGGGCGCGACTGGTACCGCGAGCACCGCGTCGCGTGGCTCGTGCCGTTCGCGGACCTACGCATCGCGGGTGCGGCCCGCTCCGGGGACACGCTGCGCCTGACCACGCGGGTGACCGGATGGCGTCGCGTCTGGGCGCGCCGCGAGAGCACCGCGAGCGTGGGTGGCGCCGAGGTGGCGCGCGCCACCATCGACTGGGTCCTCGTCGATGGGTCCGGACGTCCGGCACGGGTCCCGCAGGTCGTCCTGGAGCAGCTCGCGGATGGCCTGCCGACGTTCCAGCCAGGGCGGTTGCGGTTGCCGCCGACACCCGACGACGCGACCACGTGGCGCTGGGCGGTGAGCATCCGGGACCTCGACCCGATGCGCCACGTGAACAACGCCACTACCTCGATGTCCTGGACGAGGCGCTCTCGGCGGGGAGCGACCGGCTCGCCGGCGCGCCGCCGCCGGTGCGCTACGAGGTGGAGTACTGCGCCCGGCCCTCCCCGGCCAGGCGGTGTCGGTCGCACGATGGACGGACGACGGCGCCATCGACGCGCGTTCGTGGACCCGGCGGCCACGAGGTGCTCCGAGCTCGTGCCACGGTGGGCTGAGGTCGCCCTCGCCCCCAGTCGCCGGCTCGCGCCCGCGGCCCCGTGCGAGGGACGCGACACCGGTCGCGGGCCGCCCAGCCGACCGCCCGCATGGCATGGCCCCGTGGGGCGGGCCCACCGTCAGGCTGGCGGGCCGAAGGTCCGGTCGAAGGCATCGACCAGCTGATCGCCCAGCTGCTCCGGGTCGACGCTCCGCTGCTCGGCCACCCAGCGTGCCGTGACCTCCACCCAGCGCGGCTCGTTGCGGCGCGGGGCGCCTGGCGGGGCGAGATAGGGGCAGTCGGTCTCCACCAGCAGCCGCTCGTCGGGGACGATGCCGGCGACCTGGGCGGTCGCCTCCTCGCCCGCCCGGAAGGCCAACCCGGAGATGCTCACGGCGCACCCCAGCCCGAGTGCGGCCTCCGCGTAGTCCACGGGTCCCGAGAACGAGTGGAGCAGCGCCGGCGGGCGGCCCTCGAACCGGGCCGCGAACGCCTGCGTGCCCACACCCGCCGCCCGGAGCGCTGCGATGAGGTCGTCCTGGGCGTCCCGTCGGCCCGGCTTGGAGCGGCAGTGGAGGATGAGCGGCTTGCCATGCATCCGTGCGAGGTCGATGTGCCAGCGGAGGTTCGCCAGCTGGGCGTCGCGCGGCGAGAACGCGCGGTCGTAGTCGAGGCCGGTCTCGCCGATGGCCCGGACCCGCGGCTCCGACGCCAGACCGGCCACCAGGTCGCGGTCGGCCGGCGTGACCTCCGCCGCGACGTGGGGATGGAACCCGACCGACGTCAGCACGCCCAAGCGTGCCGCGAGCACGACGCCAGCGAGCGAGGTGGCCACGTCGAAGCCCGGGGCCATGAGCCGCTCCAGGCCGGCGGCGCGCGCATCCGCGTACACCCGGTCGGCATCGTCGGCGAACGCCTTCGCCTGGAGATGCCCGTGCGAGTCGATCAGGCGCATCGGACGATGGTATGTGGGGACGACTGGCACCGTTCCGTGACCCGGCGAGGGCCATCCGGGCAGCACGAATCCCGTCGATGCATCAGCATCGCGTGGTGCCATCGTCCCAGTCGACGGCCCGACGCCTCGCAGGCGTCTGTGCCGTCGTGCTCCTGACCGCGCTTCCCGCCACCACGAACGCTGCCACGCCCGCCGGCGAGGTGGTGGAGGCAGGCGGGCTGCGCGTGACCGCCCCCGAGCGCGGCTTTGGCGTGGCAGTCACCGCGCTGACCATCGACGGCCGCGGGCTCGACCTCGTGGTCGAGACGGACCTCGCGGGCGTGACCCGGGTCGTCGCGCCGACCGAGGGGCAGGCGTCCGCGGCGCGCGACGGGGTGGCAGCGAGCCCGAGCGCCTGCAGCGACGGCAAGCACAGCGAGATCGGCTTCCGGTGGACGAGGCCGTGGGAGTGGCGGTTCCGTGCGTCGTCGACGCCCGCGGGTATCAGCCGCGCCCGAGCCGAGGCCGACCTCAAGTCCGCGGTCCGCTCCATCACCACGGCTCGCAACGACTGCGGGCGACCGGACCTGGTGAGCGCCAAGGCGGTCTACCTCGGCCGCACCTCGAGCAAGCCCGGCGTGCGGACCAACGCCACCTGCGGCCGGACGGACGGCAGCAACGTCGTGGGGTTCGGCACGCTGCCGATGTTCATCGCGGGCGTGACCTGCACCGTCTACACCGTCCCGGGCAGGGGCTGGGGCCACGCCATCGAATCGGACGTGCTGCTCAACAAGCGCTACCACGAATGGGCCTCCAGGCTGGCCTCGTGCAGCGGCAACGAGGTCATCCTCCGATCGGTCGCGACCCATGAGTTCGGCCACGTCTTTGGCCTGGGCCACGTGCGCGAGGCCAGCCACGCCAACCTGACCATGAGCGAGTCGATCGGCCCCTGCGACGACTCCGCGTTCACGCTGGGCAAGGGCGACGTCATCGGTCTCGAGCGCCTGTACTAGGCCGCCCGTCCGCGACTAGGCCTCCGGCCGCGCTTCGGCCTCGAGCCTCGGGAACAGGGGCACCGGCTCGGCCACCACGCCCTCCCCCGCAGCGGCACCCCAGACGGTGAGCTCGGCCACGTCCGGCCCGTCGTTGCCGTCCGGGCCATAGGGGTACGTGTGCCCCAGCTGGGCCAGCATCCGCGCGGCCGCATCGGGCATGAACGGGGCGACCGCGAGCGCGATGACCCGGCAGGCCTCGAGCAGCTCGCCCAGGACGTCGCGGAGCCGGGTGGTGGCGGCCTCGTCGCCCGCCTTGGCCGCCTTGGCCAGCGCCCAGGGCTGCTGCGCGTCCACGTATCGGTTGGCGGCCCCCACGAACCGCCACAGGGCCGCCAGCGCCTCGTGGAGCAGGCATGCGCGGACGCCCGAATCGAACGCCGCACAGTGGTCGGGCCAGGACGCGCCCAGCTCGCCCCCGGGTGCGGGCGCCGGTCGGTCGCCGTCGAGATAGCGCCGGGTCATGGACACGGTGCGGTTGAGCAGGTTGCCCAGGTCGTTGGCGAGGTCCGCGTTGTAGCGACGGACGAAGCTGTCCCAGGACACGTCCGTGTCCTTGTCGAACGCCACCTCTCGGAGCGTCGCGTAGCGAGCGCCATCGCGGCCCAGCGCCGCCGCCACGTCGACCGGGTCGAGGAAGTTGCCCCGGCTCTTGCTCATCCGCTCGCCCTGGGCCAGCAGCCAGCCATGGACCCACACCCTGCGCGGCAGCTCGAGGCCCGCGCTCATGAGCATCGCGGGCCAGATGATGGTGTGGAAGCGGTTGATGTCCTTGCCGATGACGTGCAGGTCGGCGGGCCACCAGTGGGCGAAGCTGGCCGGGTCGTCCGGGAACCCCGCGCCCGTGATGTAGTTGATGAGCGCATCGAACCAGACGTAGATGACCCCCGCGGACGGGTCGGGCGTGCCGTCCGGCAGGAGCGCCTCGGAACCGTCGGCGCGGATGGGGAACGGGATGCCCCAGTGGAAGGTCTCGCGGCTGATGGAGATGTCCTCGAGGCCCTGCCGGATGAAGCCCAGCATCTCGTTGCGGCGGTACTCCGGCTGGACCCAGTCGGGGTACGCCTCGTAGTGCGCGAGCAGGCGGTCCGCGTAGGCCGACAGCCGGAAGAACCAGTTCCGCTCGGTGAGCCACTGGAGCTGGACGCCCGGGTGGTTGGGGCAATGGACCCCGTCGGCGTCCTCCACCAGGTCGGACGTGTTGCGGAAGCCCTCGTTGGGGCAGTACCAGCCCTCGTAGGTGCCCTGGTAGACGTCGCCGTTGGCGTATGCCCGGCGGACCATCTCCTGGGAGGCGCGCCGATGGTCCGGGTCGGTGGTCCGGATGAACCGGTCGGGCGCGATGCCCAGGGCGTCCTCGGCGGTCCGGAACAGCCCGACCATCTCGTCCACGAAGGCGCGCGTGTCCTTGCCCAGCTCCTTGGCCCGCTCGTGGATGTTGACCGAGTGCTCGTCGGTGCCCGTCAGGAAGCGGGTGTCGAACCCGTGCATCCGATGCCAGCGCGCGATGACGTCGGCGCCCACCACCTCGTACAGGGTGTGGAGGCCCGGCTTGTTGTTGGGATAGGCGATGGCGGTGGTCAGGTAGAAGCGGGGTCGGTCGGTCATGGGCCGGCCGATGGTACCGCCTCGCCGGGCAGGCTCGCGGTTGCCGCGAGCACGGCCTTGAGCTCGAAGGGCGTCAGGCGGGGATGCTTGGCCGCGATGAGCGCCGCGAGCCCTGCGACGTGGGGCGCCGCGAAGCTGTTGCCGGTGGCGACCGTCGAGCCGCCGTCCTTCCAGGCGATGGGCACGTCCACGCCCCACGCGCCGAACTCGACGGGTGGCGCGGGGTTGAGGTACCAGCGCCAGGGGTCTGGCTCCGCGTGCGCCGCGACGCTGAGCACCGAACTGAA
This sequence comes from Chloroflexota bacterium, assembly GCA_046328155.1. Taxonomy (GTDB): domain Bacteria; phylum Chloroflexota; class Limnocylindria; order Limnocylindrales; family CSP1-4; genus JAFMJV01. The sequence continues at coordinate 5,122 of JAXLXC010000038.1, read as the reverse complement.
CAGCGAGGGATAGCTCGCGGCGCGCACGTTGTTGGCCGCCGACACCAGCGCCACCCCATGGAACGCCGCCTCGTCCGCGACCTCGTGGAAGGCGCCGAACAGCGTCTCGCTCTTGGAGGACAGCGACAGGTTGGCCACCTGGACGCCTCGCTCGATGGCCCACTCGAGGCCCGCCAGGAAGGCGACGCCCTTGCCGCGCAGGTCCGCACCGAGCACGCGCACCGACACGAGCTCCGCCTCCGGTGCGAGTCCCAGCACGATGCCGCCACACGCCGTCGCATGCCCGTACAGGTCTTGGCCATCATCGACGACCACGTGCGGCTCGCCGTCGCGGATCTCCACGGCGACGCTCTCCACGACCCGCCCGAGCAGCGCCGGGTGGCCGACCTCCAGCCCGGAGTCGATGATGGCGACGGTGACGCCCCGGCCGGTCGACCCCTCGAAGGCCCACGCCCGGTCGACCGGGTCGAGACGCGAGGGGCGACGCAGCCCCGACAGGTCGCCCGTGAACGGCTCGGACCAGGCGGGCAGCTCCTCGGCCACGATGGCGGGTCAGCCCCGGCGGTAGCGACCGGACGTCGCCGGTGGCCGCGCCACGACGCGCAGGATGTCGATGACCAGCGCCAGCTCGCGCTCGCCCATCCCCCGGAGGCCGGCCAGGAGTTCCACCAGCTCCCACAGCCGATCGTCCTCGTCCGCGTCGAGGCCTGCCGTCGCCGATGCCACCAGCTCGTCCACCTGCCTCGGGGGGAGACCTGCCGTCGCCGATGCCACCAGCTCGTCCACCTGGCTCGGGGGGAGGCCCTCCCCCGTCAGCTGCGCGAGCGCGCCACGCAGCAGCCGCGCGGTGTCCCGCTGGACCTTGCTGGCCTCGATGGCCGCGGCGGCCTGGCGCGCGAACACCGCGAGCAGCTCCATGTCCCGGAGGGAGAACGTGGGCGTGGAGCGCTTGTCGAGGACCTGGAGGACGCCCACCGTGGCGCCCTCGTCCACGAGCGGGACGGCGGCGATGGAGCGCGGCACATAGCCCGTGCGTTGCGCGGCGCCCTGGTCGAAGCGTGGGTCCGAGCGCACGTCGGAGAGGGCGATGGGCTGGCCGGTCGAGAAGACATAGCCCGCGATGCCCTGCGTGGGCGCCACCGACAGCCCGACCACCCCGGCCCCCTGGGCCCCGGCCGCGACCCGATACTCCAGCCGCGGGGGATTCGGCTCGAACAGCGCGATGGACGCCGCCTCCGAGTCGAACAGGGCAGCCGCCGCGTCGACGACGCTCTGGAGCAGTGACGACTCGGCATCGCCGGCGAGGGCCCGGGCGATCGCGGCACGTCGGGCCACGGCCCGGAGCATGGCCGCCACGGTCGCGGGCGACGGTTCGCGTGGTGGCTGGGGGGTCGTCGGGTCGGTCATGGCTCGCCGGCAGTGTACGGGTCACCGGGCGCGGCACGGGTGTCGGGCGGATGACAGGGCGAGTGTCGGGTCGCGGGTTGACGCACCGGGGCCAGCCTGTGATCCTGTGCTGGACGCCCGGGGGAATGCGCCGGGTGCGCACCCAAGGAGACGACCATGGCGACCAAGGCGCGGGCATCGGACCAGCCCGACCCGAGTGACGTGACCGAGACGGCCGAGGACGTCGAGGGGCACATGCTTCTGAACCCGAGCATGTCCCCGCGGATGACCTCCATCCGCACCCGCGGGGCCGACGTCCAGATCGAGGACCAGCAACGGCCCGGGACGCGAAGGCGCCGCACAAGCGCTGATCCGGCGACCACCGTCAGCGGGCGCACAGTCCGCGAGACGGGCGGCGCCGGTCCGCGAGGCGGGCACCGGTCCCGCAGGCACCACGGCAGGCGCTCGCGGTCCGACACCAGGCGCGCCTGAACCCAGTCAGCACGGCCGGGCCATTGGCCCGGCCGCGTTTGACCACGCCCGGCGTTGCCCACGCGGCGTCCGGGCGTCCTGGAACATCAGCGTCGGTCCGTCTGGAGCATCGGCGCCGGTCCGCGTGGCCGCCGCGGCGCAGGTCCGCGTGGCCGCCGCGGCGCTGGAGTCCTGGCCGCCGCGGCGCGGGTCCGCGTGGCCGCCGCGGCGCGGGTCCGCGTGGCCGCCGCGGCGTCGGTGCGCGCGGGGCCCGGCGCCGTTCGTCCGGAGCTAGCGGCGCAGGTCCGCGGGGTCATGGACAGAGTCGGGCCTGCACGTTGCAGTCGGCGCAAGGACGGACCCCGGGGAAACCGGAGGGTTTGGGCCGCGGATGACGGCGGCGACTGTGCGTGACACTCCGGTGGGCCACCTGGCGTTCGGCGTCGCCGAACCAGCGTCGCAGGCCGCCAGCTGGACGCGGCCATTCGATGCCGTCGCTGGCCAGGCCCATCCGCAGCGTGACGATCGGGCGCCCGCCCGTTTGGCCGTGCCGAACATTTGCGGGCAACCCGCGCGGGCCCCAGCGCCCGCCCCCGTAGCGGACACGACCGGCGGCAATCCCAGGCCCACGGGCAGCTCGCCGGTTGGCTGCGCAGGGCATGCGAAAGGGCCGGCGTCGCCGCCGGCCCTCGTTCGTTCGGTATCAGCGCACGTTCAGCGGGTGCGATGGCCCTCGACGTCGTCCTCGTCGTCGGACGCGCGAGTGCGCATGCCATCCGGCTGGCCCACTCGCACCCGACCCACGCCTTCGGGCGAGATGTCTGAGGCGCGCGTCTTCATGCCGTGGCCCTCGACGTCGTCGTCGCTCGCGCGGGTCTTGGCGCCGTCCGGCTCAGCGGCGCGCGTCTTCATGCCGTGGCCCTCGACGTCGTCGTCGCCAGCAACCTCGCCGCCCAGGCGGACCGAGCGGGTCGCGGGCTGAAGATCGTCCTGTCCCATGGGTAGCCTCCCGGGTGGATGTGCACCACGCGAACCTGCGTGGACTGACACACAGGATACGGGCCACGACCCGCCGCGACTGTCGGCCACACGACACGTGCCAGGTCGATCCGCCGACCCACGGCGCATGCCGCATCATCGGCCCGTGGCACTGGATCATCGGCCCGTGGCACTGGGCCCGAGCCGCGGCGCATCTCCTGACGTCGTGGTCATCGGCGGCGGGATCATGGGTGTCGCGACCGCCGCCCACCTGGCCAGCGGCGGCCGTCGAGTCCTGCTGCTGGAACGGGACGTCCTGGGCGCGGGGGCCTCGGGTCGCAACTCGGGCATCGTGCAGCATCCGATGCAGCCGGCGTTCGGGCCCCTCCACCTGCGGACGCTGGACCTGTATCGACGCCTCGACGAGGCGCAGGGTGGGACGCTCCGCCTGCCGGCCGCACCCGTGGGACTGCTGAGCGTCTCGCATGACCCCGCCGTGGCTCGACGAGAGGCCGCGACCCTGGGGCGCGACCTCGGCGACCTCGCCCCGGTCTACCTCGACGCGGATGACGTCCGCCGGCTGGAGCCGGCGTTCGGTCCGGGCGTCCATGCATGTCGCATCGAGGCCGCCTACCCGGTCCAGCCCATCGCCGCGACCCTCGCCTATGGCGCGTGGGCACGGAGCCTTGGCGCCGAGGTCCGCGAGGGCCAGGCCGCGACGCCGTGGGTGGAGCACGGGCGCGTCCTGGGCGTTCGGCTGGCCGACGGGACGCCCATCGCCGCCGCCGACGTCGTGGTCGCCGCCGGGCCCTGGACCCCGCAGCTGGTCGATCCGACCGGCCGTTGGCGACCCATCCGACCGCTGTGGGGCGTGGTGGTGACCGTCGGGCTCGTCGCACCACCACGGCATGTCGCCGAGGAGGCGGCCAGCTCGATGCCGAGCAGCGGGGGCAGCGCTGCCGACGTCGCCGAGGCCGGCCACGAGGACGAGCGCTCGGGCGCCCAGGCCGGCATCCACTTCAGCCTCGTCACGGCCGGTGGTGCGACCTCGCTGGGCTCGTCGTTCCTCGATGGCGAGCCGGACGTCGGGTCGGTGGCCGACCGGATCGTGGCCCATGGCGCCACGTTCGTGCCCGCCGTCGCGGACGCCCCCCGATTGGCCGTCCGAGCGTGCGCCCGACCAGTCAGCCGGGACGGCAACCCGTTGATCGGTCGAATCGGCTGGGTCGATGGCCTGTGGGTCGTGACCGGCCACGGGCCGTGGGGCATCTCCACCGGCCCGGGGAGCGCGCTGTTGCTGGCCGAGCTGATGGACGGGCACGGGGCCACCCCGCCACCGGTGCTCGACCCGAAGAGGTTCGAGGCGCCCTGACCGGGGCGGCCTCTCGAGGCCCCTGGGCGACCGGCCACTCCCGAGGCGCCCTGGGCGGCCGAACGTCCGCTTGGCGCCCGGCGAGGCGAGCCACCCTGAGAGCGGCTCGGAGATGCGTCAGCGCTCCGCGGAGCGAACCAAGGCTCGGACGCTGGGGATGACCACCGCGTCCGGCTCGAGCACCACCAGGCCATCGGCGACCAACTCGCTCAGCAGCTTGTTGACGCTCTGGCGGGTGCCCCCGATCATCGAGGCGAGGTCGCTCTGGGTGTAGGGCCAATCGAGGCGCACCTGGTCGGCGCCCGGCGCGGCGTCCGCCGCCAGGCGGGAAAGACGCATGGCAAGGCGGCCGGCGAGGTCCAGGAAGTGGAGCTCCTCCACGTGGCCGGTGACGCGTCGCAGCTCGTGCGCCAGCCCCGCGAGGAGGGCGTCGCGCAGCCCACGGTCCTCGTCGAGCACGGCCATGAAGGCGTCACGCGGGAGGGCGAGCGTGGTCGTGGCCTCCAGCGCCACTGCGGTGGCCGACCGAGGCGCGCCGTCCAGCAGCGCCAGCTCGCCAAAGAAGTCCCCTTGGCGCAGCGTGGCGATGATAGCCTCCTCGCCGTCGGGCGACGGCAGGATGATCTTGACCGAGCCCTCGCCCACGATGTGGAGCGAGTCACCCGGGTCGCCCTGGTGGAAGATCACCTCGTTGCGCCGGAAGCGGCGCTGACGGAGCTGGCCCGCGAGACGCTGGAGCGCCGGCTCCCCGGCGTCACGGAACAGCGCGCAATGCCGCAGGCTCTCGACCGCGAGCGATCCCTCCACGCCACCTCCGATGTACTGCCCGACCAACGCCACGATGCGGAACGCGCCCGCGCCCCGTCAAGCCCGATCCGCGAGCTACCCCCGGGCGAACGAGCCCCGGTACAGCGA
>JAXLXC010000037.1:0-36280 GCA_046328155.1 Chloroflexota bacterium | reverse complement strand
GTGCTGCCGCCCGATGTCGCGATCGGCAGCCTGCGCCGGGTGCCAGCGGGCTTCTCGCCGCGTCGCGCCGCGACCCGACGGGAATACCGCTACAGCATCTGGAACGGACCACGCAGCCCACTGCGGGAGCGGTACGCCCTGGGTGTCAGGGAGCCGCTGGACGCGACGGCCATGCACGCTGCAGCACAGCTGCTGGTCGGCAGGCATGACTTCTCCGCCTTTGGCGGGAAGCATCGACAACCGATCCGGACCCTCATGGGGGTGCGGGTCCGCAGGACCGGTCGGATGGTCACGGTGGACGTGGCCGGGGACGCGTTCCTGCGCCAGATGGTGCGAAGCATCGTGGCCGCCCTCCTGCGCATCGGGCACGGGACGGCGACCGCATCCGACCTCGAGGCCGCGCTGCGGTCCCGGGACCGGGTCTTCGCCGGACAGGTGGCTCCGCCGCATGGCCTGTGCCTGCGACGGGTCGTGATGGGCGAGGACCAATGAACGACATGGGAAAGGCACGAGGATGACGACCAGGACCTACACGCCGCGGGCGAGCGAGATCGAGCGCCAGTGGTTCGTCGTCGATGCGGACGGCGAGACCCTGGGCCGGCTTGCCTCGCGCATCGCGCAGCTGCTGGCAGGCAAGCACAAGCCCGGATTCGCCACGCACATCGACACCGGCGACCACGTGATCGTGGTCAACGCGGGCAAGCTGATCGTGACCGGCGACAAGCTGACCACCAAGTCGTACGCACGCCACAGCGGCTATCCGGGCGGCTTCCGCGAGGAGCGTCTGGGCGACCTGCTGGCGCGCCGACCCGAGGAGGTCATCCGACGCGCCGTCAAGGGGATGCTGCCGCGCAACAAGCTGGGCGTCCAGCAGCTCCGGAAGCTCAAGGTCTACGCCGGCCCGGAGCATCCGCACGAGGCGCAGCGCCCGACCACGCTCACGACAGGAGCCCCCAGCGCATGACCACACCCCAGTTCTACCAGGGCACCGGCCGCCGCAAGACCAGCGTCGCGCGGGTGCGGCTCGTTGCCGGCGACGGCGAGGTCGTGGTCAACGGCCGGAGCCTCGAGGAGCACTTCGGCAACGCCGTCAGCCTGCCCGAGCTGCTGATGCCGTTCCGGGTGACCAACACCGAGGGGCGCTTCAACGCGATGGTCAAGGTCGAGGGTGGCGGCAGCCAGGGCCAGGCGGGCGCCATCCGCCACGGCATCGCCCGTGCGCTGCTGGACGCAGACCCGGAGTCACGTCTGTCGCTGCGCCAGGCGGGCCTCCTGACGCGCGACCCGCGCATGAAGGAGCGCAAGAAGTACGGCCTCAAGCGCGCCCGCAAGGCGCCGCAGTACACCAAGCGCTGATCCGACCAGGTTCGGGCGCGGGCGCGGGTCGGCCGGGTGGCCTCCCGCGCCTTCGTGCGTGTGGCGCCCCGTACCATCGGCACCCTGCGACGCCCTGACGTGCCCGGGCTAGCATAGGCACATGGCCGACCCAGTCTTCGAACGCTACAAGGAGGCCCTCAAGCAGGGCCACATGGCGATGCTCAAGGGCCGCCACAAGGATGCGCTCACCCACTACCAGGAGGCGGCCAGCCTGGCCGACCATCGGGCGCTGCCGTTCGTGAGCATGGGCTCGGTGCTGCTCCAGATGGGTCGTGCGCAGGATGCCATCGCGGCCTATGACGAGGCGCTCGCCCGTGCGCCCACGGACCCCCAGGCGCTGTCGGGCAAGGCCTCCGCGCTCCTGGCTGCCGGCAGGCGCGAGGAGTCGGCCGACCTGACCCAGCGGGTCGCGGAGCTGGAGGCCGACCGGGCGCGCGAGCGCGCCGAGCAGAAGGCGAGTGCCCAGGCCGCCGCCTGGACCGGGGGGCCCGAGCGGCTCGTGGCCGCCGCCGAGGCGGCGCGGCGCGACGGCCACCGCGAGGGAGCCGTCGAGGGGTTCGTCGCGGCAGCCCAGGGCTATCAGCAGCTGGGTCAGCTCGATGCGGCGCTCGATGCCTGCCAGCGGGCGCTGGGCGTGTGGCTGGGCGCGCCGTCGGCGCATCTCCAGATGGCGCGCATCTACTTCCAGCGGGGATGGCGCGACCGGGGCGTGGAGCGGCTGCTGCTGCTGGCGCGTCTGCTGACGCTCACCGACGATCCCGCGACGCGCGACGGCGTGCGCGAGCTCGCGCGGATCCATCAGGGGACCGAGTCGCGTCTCGCCGTGATCGCCGCCGGCAACGTCATCTGATGCGAGGTCACCCGCGGCTCCGAGCGCGCTGAGGCGGGCCGCGACCGATGGACCAGCTCCAGGACCTGGTCGAGGGGGTCAACTTCCAGCCCACCGCGATCCTCGACATCCTGCTCACGGCGATCCTGTTCTACGGCCTGTTCAGCCTCATCCAGGGCACGCGGGCGGTCCGCCTGGTCATCGGTGCCCTCGTGCTCTACGGCATCTACGCCCTCGCCCGGCTGCTGGACCTGCGGATGCTGTCGAGCATCCTCGAGACGGGTGCCGTGGTGGGTCTCCTGGCACTGGTCGTCATCTTCCAGCCGGAGCTGCGCCGGGCCCTGGAGCGGATCGGTCGGGTGGGCTCCATGGGCTGGGCGTTCGCGCCGGCGGGTGCCGCCGGCCTCGCGGAGCGGGTGGCGCGGACGGTGGCGCGGACGGCCGCGGGCCTTGCCACGCAGCGCATCGGGGCGCTCGTCGTCATCGAGCGGGACACGGGGCTGGAGGATGCCGCCGAGACGGGCGTGATGCTCCACGCCGACCTGTCGCAGGAGTTGCTGGAGTCGATCTTCATGCCCCGGGGGGCGTTGCATGACGGTGCCGTCATCATCCACGGGGACCAGGTCCTGGCGGCCGGGGCGGTGCTGCCGCTGTCCGGGATCTCAGTACCAGCAGCGCCCCGAGCACCCGTCATCGGGCGGCCATCGGCATCACGGAGCAGACCGACGCGGTGGTCGTGGTGGTCAGCGAGGAGACCGGCGCCGTGAGCCTGGTGGAGCGGGGCGGGTCATCCGCGACCTCGACGAGGAGCGACTGCGGACGTCGCTGGTGGCGCTGCTCCGCCCGGCCGAGGGGGCCCAGCGGGCGGCCGCCGGGATCTCGGCGCTGGGCGTGCCCCTCCGCGGCAAGCGCCCGCGCGGCCTGCGCCCCCGAGGCGACCGACGGCCCGGCCTGCCGACCCCGCCCACGCCAGCCGGCACATCGACGCCGGCGCCCCCGACCCCGCAGGCGCCCGCGGCCCCGGCCACCGCGACCCCGCAGGCGCCCGCAGCCCCGACCACCGCGAAGGTCGAGGGGCCAGACCTCGCCTCCGCCTCCGATGAGGGTCGCCAGCCATGAGGCGGCTGCTGGAGACCCTGCTCAGCGACTGGCCACTCAAGCTCGGCGCCCTGGGTCTCGCCACGGCGTTGTACGTGGGTGTCTCGCTGGGGCAGAACGACCGCACGTGGCCCGGGCAGGTGTCCATCGAGGTGCTCGACCCACCCCGTGGCGGGGCGGTCCTCGATCAGCCGGGCACCGTCACCGGGATCCGGTACCGCGCACCCATCGACGCCGCGGTCACCCTCACCAACGGCTCGTTCCTGGCGTCCATCGACCTCTCGGACGTGGTGCCCACCTCGGGTGGCGACCCGGTGCCCGTGCCGGTCCGGGTCATCGCGCTCGATCCGCGGGTCCAGGTGATCGACTACACGCCGCAGTCGGTCAACGTCCGGGTCGACACGCTCGTGACGCGTCCGATGGTCATCAGCGTGGACCGTGGCACGGTGCCCGAGGGTCTGGCGCTGGGGCCGCCCGTCGTCTCGCCCGCCACCGCCATCCTGCGGGGCGCCAGCTCGCGCGTCGCCGCGGTGCAGTCGGTCGTGGCGCGCGTCGCCGTGGATGCGAGCGGCCTCAACATCGACGAGGACGTGGACCTCGAGGCCATCGACGAGACGGGCGCCACGGTGCCCGGCGTGGAGGTGCTTCCCGAGCGCGCCCATGTGAGCATCGAGGTCGCCCGGGAGCTCGCCTATGCCACGCTGCCCGTGGTCCCGGTCATCACCGGCACCCCGGCCGCGGGGTATCGCGTGACCTCGGTCACGGTCACGCCGACCACGCTCACGGTGAGCGGCGAGGCCGCGGCGGTGACGCGTCTCTCGTCGGTCTCGACCCAGCCGCTCGACGTGACCGGCTCCACCGACTCGCTCGAGGGCAGCGTGGACCCCGACCTGCCCGCCGACGTGTCCGCGGTGGGTGGCGGCACGGTCCAGGTCCAGGTGACCATCGAGGCGGCGACCGGCTCGCAGACCTGGCAGGTGGGTGTCCAGCTGGAGGGCGCCCGCGCCAATCGGGAATATGCGTTGTCGGCGTCCACCACGCAGGTGACGTTCGGGGGTCCGCTCCCTGTGCTCGCATCGGTCGACCCCAGTACCATCGTCGCCGCCGTCGACGTCGGGGAGCTATCGGTCGGCAGACATGAGGTGAGCGTGACGGTGCGGCCGATCGAGGGTCTGGAGCTGCTGGGGGTCGCACCGGCGACCATCCGGGTCGACGTCTCGCGCCCGGCGTCCGAGTCCGCCGCGCCATCGGCCCCCGTGGCGTCCTCGCCCATGCCCAGCGCATCGGTGACCGCGCCGTGACGCGTCTGTTCGGCACCGATGGCATCCGGGGCGTCGCGAACGTCGACCTGCGTCCCACCCTCGCCTACGCGCTCGGCCGGGCCACCGCCTCCAGCCTCCTGCCGGCGGGCGGTCGCCTGCTGGTGGGGCAGGACACGCGCCGCTCGGGCGACATGCTCGCGGCGGCCATCGTGGCGGGCGCCACGAGCATGGGCGCCGACGTCCATCGGCTGGGGGTGTGCCCCACGCCGGCGCTGTCGTTCGTGACGGCGGATGCGGCCTTCGGCGCGGGGATCGTGGTCTCGGCCTCGCACAATCCCGCGGACGACAACGGCCTCAAGGTGCTCGACCAGCACGGCCTCAAGCTCGATGACAGCGCCGAGGACGAGTTGGAGGCGGTCATCCTCCAGGCTGACGAGCTGCCCAGCCCGGGCAACGCCGGTCTGGGTCGGGAGGTCGTGGCGCATGCGGCGCTCGATCGGTATCGCGCCCATCGGCTGGGGCTCGCGGGGCGGGCCCGGGGCGGCTTCCGGGTGTCGCTCGACTGCGCCAACGGCTCGGGTGGCGTCGTCGCCCCGGACATCATCGCGGCCACCGGCGCGGACGTGCAGGTACACTTCAACGAGCCGGACGGCTGCAACATCAACCTGGGCTGCGGTGCGACTGCGCCCGCGGCCCTCGCGTCGCTCGTGTCGGGCGATGGCTCCGACGTCGGCTTCGCGCTCGACGGCGACGCGGATCGCTGCGTGGCGGTCGACGAGCGCGGACAGGTGGTCGACGGCGACCAGCTGCTGGGCATCATCGCCCTCGACCGCCTGGGCCGGGCCGCGCTCGAGCAGTCGACGCTCGTCGTGAGCGTGCTGTCCAACGGCGGGCTTGCGGCCGTGGTGGAGGGGCAGGGCGGCCGGGTCATCCGCACGCCCGTGGGTGACAAGTACATCCTCGACGCGATGCTGGTCCACGGCGCGGGCGTCGGTGGCGAGAAGAGCGGCCACGTCATCGTGCGCGAGCACGCCACCAGCGGCGACGGCATCGTCACGGCGCTCGAGGTGCTGGGAATCATGGCCCGCACCGGCCGGACGCTGAGCGACCTCGCGGCCCAGGTGCCGCTGTACCCCCAGCAGCAGCGCGCCATCCCGGTCCGCCACAAGGACCTCTGGGAGTCCGACGCGATGCTGGTGGGCGCCGTGCGGGCCGCCGAGGCCGAGCTCGCCGGGCGAGGGCGGATCCTGGTCCGCCCGTCGGGCACCGAGCAGGCGCTGCGGATCATGGTCGAGGGCGAGGACCCGTCGCGGGTGCTGGAGCTCGCCGACACCCTCGCGGCGCTGGCCGGCGAGCGGCTCAACCAGACCATCTGACCGGGGGACCTGCCGCGAATGTGTGGAATCGTGGGATACATCGGGCCGCGCGACGCCGCGCCCATCCTGCTCGAGGGGCTCGCCCGGCTGGAGTACCGGGGCTATGACTCCGCGGGCATCGCCCTCGTGACGCCGGGCGGCGACCTGTTCGTGGAGAAGCGGGCCGGCAAGCTGGCCAACCTGCGCACCGCGCTCGCGGACTCCACCCCCGAGGCGCTGGTGGGCGTCGCGCACACGCGCTGGGCGACCCACGGCCGTCCCAACGACCTCAACGCCCATCCCCACGTCGACTGCACGGGTGCCATCACGGTCATCCACAACGGCATCATCGAGAACTTCCGGGAGCTCCGGGACGCGCTCGCCGGGCGGGGCCACCGCTTCGACTCGGAGACCGACACGGAGGTGCTGGCGCACCTCATCGAGGAGGCCTACCAGGGCGACATCGCGGACGCCGTGCGCGAGGCGCTGCGCCAGGCCGCCGGCGCCTACGCCGTGGCGGTGCTCCATCGGGATGAGCCGGACCGCCTCGTGGGTGCGCGCCAGGACGTGCCGCTCATCGTGGGCCTGGGCGAGGGCGAGCACATGCTCGCGAGCGACGTCGCGGCGGTGCTCGCCCACACCCGGCGCGTGGTGTTCCTCGAGGAGGGCGACGTGGCCGACCTCCACGCGGGCTCGATGCGGGTCACGGGTCTCGACGGCGTGGTCCGCCATCGGCCCGTCCATCGCGTCGAGTGGTCGGTGGAGTCGGCCGAGAAGGGCGGCTACGAGCACTTCATGCTCAAGGAGATGCACGAGCAGCCGATGGCCATCCGGTCGGCCATCGCCGGTCGCCTCCACGAGGACGAGGTGCGGATCGAGGAGCTGGCGCCGGTCATGGAGGCCATCGCCAGCGCCGAGCGCGTGGAGCTCATCGCGTGCGGCAGTGCCGCCTACGCCTCGGCGGTGGGCGCGCGGCTCATCGAGGAGTGGGCCGGGATGCCCGCGCGCTGGAACGTCGGCTCCGAGTTCCGCTACAGCCCGCCGCCGCTGTCGCCGCGGACCCTGGTCATCGCGGTCACCCAGTCGGGCGAGACGGCCGACACCATCGCCCCGGTGCGTCTGGCACGCGCCGCCGGGTGCCCGGTCATCGCCATCACCAACACGGTGGGCAGCGCCATCACCCGCGAGTCGGACGCGGTGCTGTTCGGCCAGGCGGGCCCCGAGATCGCGGTCGTGGCCACCAAGACCTTCACCACCCAGGTGACGACGCTCGTGCTGCTCGCCGCGGCGATCGCCAAGGCGCGTGGCCGTCTGGCCCCCGCGACCGAGCGGGAGCTCGTGGCGGCGCTCCGGGCGCTGCCGGACCAGGCGCAGGAGGCGCTGGACCTCGCCGAGCCCGCCGCCGGCCTCGCGCGTCGATACGTCAACTCCCGAGGCTTCATGTTCGTGGGCCGTGGCACCACGTACCCCGTCGCGCTCGAGGGCGCCCTCAAGCTCAAGGAGGTCAGCTACGTCCACGCGGAGGGATATGCTGCCGGCGAGCTCAAGCACGGCCCCATCTCGCTGCTCGACGCCGAGGTGCCGCTGGTCGCGGTGGCCACCCGCTCGCGACACCAGGACAAGCTCATCAGCAACGTGATGGAGGGACGGGCCCGCGACGCGCGGGTGCTCATGGTGGCGACCCGGGGCGACGAGGCCATCCGGGAGTTCGCGGACGACATCCTGTGGGTGCCGGCCACCATCGAGGCGCTCGCGCCGGTGCTGGCCATCATCCCGCTCCAGCTGTTCGCGTACCACACCGCCGTGGCGCGCGGCACGGACGTGGACCAGCCGCGCAACCTGGCCAAGTCGGTCACGGTCGAGTAGCGGGCGGTCCCCCGCGGTCCCTCCGGGCGACCTCGCACCGTCGGTGGGCGTGGGGTAAGGTCGGGGCGTGACCACGCCACGCATCGGGTGCCGCTGATGGAGGCGCCCCCCGGCACCACCGAGCTGGGCATCGACATCATCAAGGTCGACCGGATCCGGGACGCCCTGACGCGCCACGGCGACCGGTTCCCGCGCCGCATCCTGACCGACGCGGAGCACGCCTACGTCCGCAACCGGCCCGAGAACCTGGCCGGCCGATGGGCCGCCAAGGAGGCGGTCAGCAAGGTGCTCGGGCTGGGCGTCCGGGGCGTCGGCTGGCGCGAGATCGAGGTCGTGCGGCTGCCCACGGGCCAGCCGACCATCCGGCTCCACGACCGCGCGAAGGTGCGCGCCGACCAGCTGGGCATGAGCCGAATCGCCGTGTCCATCAGCCACGAGCGCGAGTACGCCGTGGCCATCGCGTTCGGCATCCGGACCCAGGGCGGCGAGTTCGTGTTCCCCGTGGACATCGAGGCCCGGCTCGACGACCGGGAGCGCGCCATCCTGGCCCGCATGCGGCGGCTGCGCGACCTCGAGGCGTCGAGCGCCGAGACGCCGAGCGGCGACGACCCCGGCGGCCGGGCCACGAGCGGTGCGGCCCCCCGCGGCGAGGCCCCCGGCGAGGCATGAGCGCGAGCCGCCCTGCCCAGGGTCGCACGCGTGGCCGCGACCAGGACGGTCCCCCCGCCCCGGCCCGCCTCGAGGCCGCCCTGGTGGCGCCCTTCCTCCCGGACCGCCCGTCGGAGGGGCACAAGGGCACCTTCGGCCATGTGCTCGCCGTGGCCGGCTCGCTCGACTGGACGGGTGCCGGGCTGCTGTCGGGTGCCGCCGCGCTGCGCACCGGCACAGGACTCGTCACGCTCGCGGTGCCCAGCACCCTGCAGCCGGTGGTCGCGGGTCGGGTGCCCGAGCTGATGACCCTGGGGCTGCCCGAGGCGGAGCCGCATGTCGTCGACCCGGTCCGCGCCGCCGACGCCATCGCCCGCCATCCCCACACGGCGCTGGTCCTGGGTCCGGGTCTTCGGCCAGGACCGGCCACGACGGAGCTGGTGCTGCGTGTGCTCGAGGGGTCGGGCGAGCCCGCCGGGGAGGGGCGCGGCGTCGCGGACGGGGTGCCCGCGCCGGCGGTCATCGACGCCACCGCGCTCGCGGCGCTGGCCGCCGTCGAGGAGTGGTGGGAGCGCCGGGTCCGGCTGTGCGTCCTGACGCCGCATCCCGGCGAGTTCGCCCGTCTGGACGGCGCGCCCGTGGGACCCATGGATGCCGACCGGCGCGACCGGGCGCGTGCCGCCGCCGCCCGCTGGGGCGTCGTGGTCGTGCTCAAGGGCGCTCGCACCGTGGTGGCGGCGCCCGACGGGCGGGTGGCGGTCGCCTCGTTCGCCAACCCGGCGCTCGCGACCGGCGGCACCGGCGACGTGCTGGCGGGCGTCATCGGCTCGCTCCTGGCACAGGGGGTGCCCACCTGGGAGGCGGCGTGCCTGGGCGTCCATCTCCACGGCACGGCCGGCGAGCGGCTGCGCGAGCGGCTCGGCGATGCCGGGGTGGTCGCATCCGACCTCCTGGGGGAGCTGCCACTCGCGCGTCGGGACCTCGCCCGCCGCGGCGGCGATCGACGCATCGGGTTCGCCCCACGGTGACCGACCGCGCCGGTGGCGTGCCGACGCCGATGCCCTCCATCGAGGCTCGGCTGGGTGCGGTCGGCCTGCCATCACCCGACCGACCGGCCTGGCTGGAGGTCGACACCAGCGCGCTCCGGGACAACGTGGCGGCGATCCGCGCCCTGGTGGGCGCTGGCACGCAGGTCTGGCCGGTGGTCAAGGACGATGCCTATGGCCATGGGCTCGAGGTCGCTAGCCGCAGCTTCGGGGCGGCGGGCGCCCACGGGCTGTGCGTCGCCACCTTGGGCGAGGCCGAGGCGGTGCGCGCGGCCGGCGTGGGGCTCCCGGTGCTCATCCTCTACCCCATCCCCGATGCGTCGCTCGTCGATGCCGTCCGCTCGGGGTTCGTCATCACCGTCTCGACGAGCCATGGCGCGGAATCGGTCGCCAGGACGTGGTCGGAGGTGGCGCCCGCGGACGCGCCGGAGCTGGTCGCGCACCTCGAGGTCGACACCGGGTTCACGCGGATGGGCGTCCATCCCGAGCGCCTCGCGGAGGCGCTGGCGGTGCTGCACCGGCCTGGCATCCGGCTCGCGGCGCTGTGGTCGCATCTCGCCACCCCCGAGGACGCCACCACATCCGACGAGCAGGAGGCACGACTCGCCGCGGCGGTCGCGCTGGGCGCGGGGCTGGGGGTGACGGCGACCCATCTGGCGGCCTCCGGGGGCCTCCTCGCCGGGCGAGCCGTGTCGGGACTGCTGGTCCGACCCGGGCTGCTGGCATATGGCGTCTCCCCGGATGACGGCCCGCCCGCGGGCCTGCCGGGTGCCGAGCTGCGTGCGGCGGTCCGACCCGCGCTGCGTCTCGTGGCGCGCCCCATGCGCATCCACGAGGTGCCCACGGGCACCCGCGTGGGCTATGGCGGCACGTGGGTCGCGCCCAGGCCATCGCGCATCGCGACCCTGCCCGTGGGCTACGGCGACGGCTACGCCCGGGCGTCCACGGGCGCGGACGTGCTGGTGCGGGGCCGTCGTGCGCCGGTCGTCGGGGTGGTGTCCATGGACGCGTGCACGGTCGACGTGACCGACGTGGCGGACGTGGGTCTCGACGACGAGTTCGTGCTGCTGGGCGGGCAGGGCGGCGATTCGGTGCCCGCGTGGGCGCTGGCGCAGCGGCGCAACACGATCCCCTGGGAGGTCCTCACCGGGATGGCGCGGCGTCTGACCCGGGTGTACGATGCGGCGGTCGGCCCATCAGGCGTGCGGACGCTGGCCGGCGAGACCTTGGTCCGATGAGCGCTGCTGTGGGCGCCGACGGACTGCATCGTGTGCCTCGAAGCGCGATCGGGTCCGATGGCTGCTTCGACCGGAAGGTCAGGGACGGGTGCCGCGACCCGGCCTGTTGCTGCGAGGGGGATACGGTGCCAGACCGGGTGTGGTCGCCGCCACGGACCGGCGTCATGCGTGGAGGGCTGGCATGAACACCAGCCGACTGCCGGACGTCGCGACGCGCGAGGAGCTCGTCGAGTTCGTCGCCCGCGAGATCCAGTTGCGCGGTCTCACCGGCCCTGCGGTCATGTTCCTCGAGTCCAGCCGCGCCTATGGGCCCCTGGGCAGCCAGGCGATGCTGTTCTTCGACCCCGTGCTGCGCAGCCTCTTCGGTGGCGACCTGGCCGAGGCGCAGCGCGTGCTCGCCGACGACGCCGGCATCGAGCGCCTGATCGAGCGTCTCGAGGAGGTCGACGAGGACCAGGTCCTCGACGCCTGAACGGCCCACGAGCGGGACGCGCCGGCGGCGGACCCGACTACCATGAGCCCGTGCCCTCGGTCTCGCTCGCCTTCTTCGCCATCGACCATGGGACCGCGTCGACCGCCGCGTCGCTGATCGCGCCCGTCGACAACCGGTTCCGGCTGCTCGCGTCCGCGGTCGTGCCACGCGGCGTGGAGGTGGAGGCCGTCCTGGAGGACCTCGTGCTGCGGGTGGCCGCGGTGGAGCCGACGCTGCTGGGTCCGGCGGCCGACTGGCGTCGCTGGGCGCGTCTCGAGAGCGCCACGCGCGAGCCGCGACGGGTGCTGTGCATCGCCACGACCAGCCGGGTGGGCGACGCCCTCTCGCGGATGTTCGCCTGGCGGGGTTGGTCCATCGCCGGACGGGTGAGCGCCTCCCACATCGACCCCTTGGCCGCCATGGCCATGTGCCTCGCGCCGGACATCGACGCCATCGCGGTGGCGGCGGGCGGTCGCAGCGATGACGAGCAGCGCCTGCGCGCCAGGCTCGCGCCACTGCTCGCCGCGGTGCTCGCCGAGCGGCCCGGGCTGCCGGTCCTGGTGTGCGGTCCCGGCGACTGGCCGGACCTCGCCGGGCCCACGGTGATCCCGCTGGCCGCCCCCGACGCCGACCCCGGCCTCCCCGACCCGGCGCTCGCCGGGGTCCTGGCGGCCATCGAGCGGCGTGCGACGGACGGACCGAGGTCCGCGGAGCAGCCGGGCGCGGGTCTGCCACCCGAGGACATCCCCAGCGGCCGGCTGGCCCTCGCCGAGGCCATCGGGACGCTGGCCACCCTGCTGGACCGTCGCGTCGAGGCCGTGGACGTCGGCCACGCCGGTGGGACCCGGCTGCTCGCCGGACCCACGGGGCTCGAGCGCCAGATCGTGACCGCGGATGCCGCGCTGGTGCCGGCCCGGATCCCCGACGAGCCGGGCGCCGATCGGGGCGCCATGGGACTCGACGCGGCCGTCGAGGACATCGCGGGCTGGAGTGCCATCCGGACGGACCCCTTCACGCTCGCCGACCGGCTGCGCAACCTGCGACTCGCCCCATGGCGGGATGTCCCGGGCGATGGGGCGCGGCTCCGGCTCGCGGCGCTCCGAGCCGCCCTGGCGCGCCTCGACCGTTCGTGGCACGAGCGGCCGGCCGGGTCACCCGGGCCGGGCGACCTGGTGGTGTGCTGTGGCGGCGCGTTCGCCGCGGTGCCGCCCGCGGCGGCCGCGCTGGCCGTGGTGGACGGCATGCGCGCGCCTGGCGTCCGCAACCTGTTCCACGACCACGCCCGTCTCCTGGGGCCCATCGGCGCGCTGCCCGACGAGGGCGACCGACGCCGGCTCCTCGCCGACCTGCTCGATGACGCACTGCTGCCGATCGGCAGCACCATCGTGGTGGGCGAGGGCCGGGTGGCGGGGCGCGCCCCCATCGCGATGCGTCTGACGAGTCAGCTGGCGCGTCAGGACGTCGAGCTGCCGGCGGGCGACGTGCAGGTGCTGGATCTGCCGCCCGGCGTCTTGGCACGGGTGGAGCTGGCAGGCCGCGACCCGGGGCTCCTGGGTCTCCGCTCGCGTCGGGTGGCGGTCGAGGTCAGCGGCGGCCTCGCGGGGCTCCTGGTGGACACCCGGGACGTGCCCCTGCGGCTGCCCGACCGCGCCGAGCGACGACGGGCGCAGCTCGAGGCCTGGGAGCAGAGCGTGTGGCGAGCGGAGCCATGACCGACCGACCGGCCTCGACGGACCTCCTGGACGTGGTCGCGACCGCCGAGCCCTGGCGGCTGGTGGTGCCTGCCGCGCGCCCGGTCGAGGGTCCCGAGGTCCGCCTGCGGCTGGAGCCGGGCGACCGTGCCCTGGTGACCGCCGGCGACCAGGTGCGGGCCGGGCAGGACGTGCTGGAGCGGCCCAGGGAGCGCTCCCGGCTGGAGGTGCCGCTCCGTCCGGACATGTCGGACCTGACACAGGTGGAGCCGGGCTCGGAGCTCGACCCCGAGCTGTTCGGCCTGTCGCGGGGCGTGCCCAGCGTGGGCCGGCCGCAGGTCCGGCGTGGCGACCGGGTCTACCTGCTGTATGTGGAGGCCGACCGGGTGGCCCACGCGGTCGTGGCGCGCTCGCCCGAGCCGGTCGCGTCGCCCGTGGACGGCGTCGTCACGGACGTCGATGCGGACGGGCTGCGAATCCGAGCGTCCGGCCTGGGGATCCGGGGACCCGTCGGCTGGGGCCAGCCGGTCCTGGGTCGGGTGGTCGTGGGCGTCACCGGCCCGGACGAGGAGCTGCGTGCCAGCGCCATCGACATCAGCGCCGCGGGGGCGGTGCTCGTGGCCGGCGCCCGCCTGGACATCGAGGCCGTGACCCGGGCGCGCGCCATCGGGGTCGCCGGGATCCTGTGCGGCGGCGCCGTGGGCCGGGAGCTGCGCCAGCTCGAGGAGTCGGACGAGCGCCAGCGGGCGGCGCTCCATGCCACGACGCCGTTCGGGCTGCTGGCCCTCGATGGCTTCGGGCGGCGACCCATGCCCATCCTCGCGTGGGACCTGCTGGTCGCGGCGGCGGCCGAGGGATCGCAGGTGGCCGTGGTGCCCGAGGCGGGGCTGGCCGTGGTGCCGGCACCGCCCGAGGACCGCCTGACGCGCTGGTCACCCGACGCGGTGCGAATCACGGCGGGGGAGGGAGCCGGCGTCACCGGTCGGCTGGTGGGGCTCGCGGGCCCGATGCGTCGCCCCGGGGGCAGCTACCAGCCGTCGGGCTTCGTGGTCACGCCGGCGACCGCCGAGGGCCCGGCACGCCGCCGGCTGGTCAGCCTCGCCGACCTGGAGCGTCTCGCCTGACGGCTGGCCACCGCCGTCGGCGGGGGGTGCGCTCGGGTACCCTGTCGGCGTGTCCCTCGCCGCACCCGACACCCTCCCCGAGGTCCGCATCCGGACCACCAGCGCCGCTGGCACGCGCGCGCTGGGCGCTTGGCTGGCAAGCGTCGCGCTGCCCGGCGACCGCATCGCGCTGACGGGACCCCTGGGAGCCGGCAAGACGCAGCTCGCCAAGGGGTTCGCGGCGGGGCTGGGGGTCGCCGAGGTGGTCAACAGCCCCAGCTTCACGCTGATGGCCGAATACGACGGGCGACTGCCGCTGTTCCATCAGGACCTGTACCGCCTGGAGGGTCCCGCCGACGCGTTCGCGGGCGGCTTGCTCGACGAGCGGCAGGACCTCGGCGTGACGCTCGCCGAGTGGGCCGACCGGCTGGGCGGCGCGGCGGTCGAGGAGCGTCTCGAGGTGCGGCTGGGGGTGCCGGCCGAGCGTGGCCCCGTGGGCCCCGCGGCCGAGCGTGGCCACCTGGGCCCCGAGGCCGAGCGTGGCCCCCTCGCGCCCGAAGTCGACGACCTCGACGGCTCGGCCGACGAGCCGCGTGACATCGTGCTCCGCGCGTCGCCCGGCCACGCGCGCTACCTCGAGCGTGCCCGGGCATGGCCCGGGGAGGGCGTCGCGTGAGGTTGGCGATGGACACCGCGACGCGACACGCGGTGGTGGCCCTGGGCGGGCCCGACGGGAGGCTCGTCGCGGCCATCGTGCGCGAGATGGTGCCGGGGCGAGGCACCCCGCTGCTGTCGCTCCTCGAGGAGGCGCTGTCGAGCGCGGGTGCGACCATCCGCGACGTCGAGGCCATCGGCGTGGGCACGGGACCCGGCAGCTTCACGGGTCTGCGCGCGGGACTGGCCACGGCCAAGACGCTGTGCTGGCGCCGGGGCCTGCCGCTTGTGGCGCTGCCCACCGACGACCTCCTCCGACGTGCGGCGGCGTTGGCCGACCCGTCCCTCGACGGCCTGGTCGCGGTCCTGCTGCCCGCGGGCGCGCACGACCACTACCTCGCGCTGCCGGGCGCCGACCCGACGCTCGTGCCGCCCACCGCGGACCTCGCCGCGCTGGTCGCGGGGCTGCCCGTTCTGGGGCTGGACCTCGCCGCGGATGGCCCGTCGGGCGCCCTGGCCCAGGAGCTGGTCGCGATGGGCCATCCCGACCCGCTGGCCCTGGGAGCGGCGGCCCGCCGGCGGCTGCCGGAGGCGTCGTTGCTGGTCATGGGCGAGCGTCTCGCATCCGGGTCGCTGGAGGACCCCGCCACGCTCGTGCCGCGCTACGTCGCCATGCCGCGCGGCATCGCCGAGGCCCCCGTCGAGGGCGGCACCACGGTCATCGACACCAGCCGCAGGGACGAGGCATGGTCGCGCACCCGACCCTGAGCCTGCGGATCACGCCCATGACGCTCGACGACATCCCGGCGGTCCACGACATCGAGCGGGCCAGCTTCCCGGTGCCCTGGCCCTCGTACGCGTTCCGCCAGGAGCTGGAGACCAACCGCATGGCGCACTACCTCGTGGCGCGCACCCCCGACGCCCTCGTGGCCTACGGGGGCATCTGGCTCATGGTGGACGAGGCGCACGTGACCTCGTTCGCGGTCCGGCCGGACCACCGACGCTCGGGGGTCGGGGGGCGGCTGATGCTCGACCTGATGGAGCTGTCGGTGCATCTCGGCGCCCGGGTGGCCACCCTGGAGGTCCGGCTGTCCAACGAGCCCGCCCGGCTGCTGTACGGCCGGTTCGGCTTCCGGCCCGTGGGCGTGCGCCCCCGGTACTACTCGGACAACGGGGAGGACGCGCTCATCATGACCACGGAGCCGCTCGGCTCGGCCGTCATGCGCCGACGGATCGCCGAGATGGCGGAGCGCTACGGCTCGCGCGGCGACGCCGCCCCGCGGCCGGGCCCGGAGCCGGCATGAGCGTGACCATCCTGGCCATCGAGTCCTCGTGCGACGAGACCTCCGTCGCGGTCGTCAGCGACGGTCGGCGGATCCATGCCAACGTGGTGGCGAGCCAGGTGGCCCTCCACGCGGCGACGGGGGGCATCGTGCCCGAGGTCGCGGCTCGGGCGCATCTGCGCTGGATGGTCCCCGTGCTCGACGAGGCGTGCGCGAGCGCGGGCGTGGCCGACCTGCGGGACCTCGATGCGATCGCGGTCACCCAGGGACCGGGCCTCGCCGGATCGCTGCTCGTGGGAATCACGATGGCTCGCACGCTGGCGTGGGACGCGGGGCTCCCGCTCGTGCCGGTCAACCACCTGGAGGGCCACATCCGCGCGGCGTGGCTGCTCGACCCGGGCGAGCCCGAGCGACCGACGCCGGCGTTCCCACTCGTGGCGCTGGTGGTCAGCGGCGGTCACACGTTCCTCGTGGAGCAGACGGACGAGCTGTCGTACCGGCTCGTGGGGCAGACGGTGGACGACGCGGCCGGCGAGGCGTTCGACAAGGTCGGCCGGCTGCTCGGGCTGCCATACCCTGGCGGACCGGCCATCATGCGCGCCGCGGCCACGGCCACCGACCATGACCGGCGTCTGCCGCGGGCCTGGATGGGCGACACCGGCGACTTCAGCTTCAGCGGGCTCAAGACCGCGGTCCGACGCATGGTCACCGACGAGCTGGCCGCCATGGGCGCCGTGGGCGAGGGCGACGAGCCGGACGGGGGACGCCTGCCCGCGGCGACGGTCGCCGAGATCGCCTGGGCCTTCCAGGAGTCGGTGGTCGACGTCCTCGCCACCAAGACGCTGCGTGCCGCGTCGGCCGCGGGCGCCCGGACCATCGTGGTCGGCGGCGGGGTCGCCGCGAACGGCGTGCTGCGCGACCGGATCGCCGCGGGCGCCGACGACCTGGGGATCCCGATGCTGGTGCCGCGGCCCGCGCTGTGCACGGACAACGGGGCGATGATCGGCGCGGCAGGCTACCAGCGGTTCCTCGCCGGCGCGCGCGCGGACCGCGACCTCGAGGCGCGGCCGTCGTGGAAGCTCGCGCAGCGCGCCACGTGACGGACCCCGGGGGCGGCGTCGGGCGCGACCCCCTCGCGGAGCTCGACCCGGCGCATCTGGGCCCCGAGGCGGTCGAGCGGTACCTGCGCCGCCATGGGCTCGCCGCCCGCAAGCGGCTGAGCCAGAACCACCTCGTGGACGGTGTGGTGCTGGAGGCCATCATCGAGGCATCGGGGGCCGGTCCGGGGCACCCGGTGCTGGAGGTGGGGCCGGGGATCGGCATCCTCACGGCGGCGCTTCTGCGAGCGGGAGCATCCGTCACCGCCGTGGAGCTCGACGAGCGGCTCTACGCCCATCTGGTCACGCGCTTCGCGGGCGTCGACCAGCTGCGGCTGGTGGAGGGCGACTTCCTGGACCAGGACCTCGATGACCTGGTGGCCGGCGACTGGGACCTGGTCGCCAACCTGCCGTATCACGTCACCAGCCCGGTGCTCCATCGGGTGCTGGGCCACGAGCCCCGACCCCGTCGCCTCACGCTGATGCTCCAGCGCGAGGTCGCCGAGCGGATCGCGGCGCCGCCCGGCGGCATGAGCTATCTCTCGGTGTTCGTGCAGTACCACGCCGACGTGCGGGTCGTGCGGGTGGTGCCTGCCGCCGCCTTCGAGCCCGCGCCCGCCGTGGATTCGGCGGTGCTCACGGGCGCGACGCGGCCCCGCCGCCTGGACGCCGCTGGCGAGGAGGATCTGTGGCGGCTGGTCCAGGCGGGCTTCCGGGAGCGTCGCAAGATGCTCCACAACGTGCTGCCACGCCAGCTGCCGCAGGTGGGTCGGGACCGCTTCGAGAGGGCCCTTGCGGCGGCCGGGATCGCCGCCGACCGACGCCCCCAGACGCTGTCGATCGAGGAGTGGCTGCGGCTGGCCGCGGTGCTGGGGCCCCTGCCGTGACCACGCTGCGGACGTGCGCACCGGCCAAGGTCAACCTCGGCCTCCAGGTGGTGACCCGGCGTCCCGACGGCTATCACGAGCTGCGCTCGGTGTTCCTGCGCATCGGGCTGGCGGACGAGCTGGCGTTGGCGGACGGGGACGGCCCTCGCGACACCCTGGTCGTGGACGGCGACCCCGCGTGCCCGGTGGAGGGCAACCTGGCGCTCCGGGCGGTGGCCGCCATCCGGTCGACGGTGACGGCCGACCTCCCGCCCGTGGCCATCCGCCTCCGCAAGCGGATCCCCCTCGAAGCTGGGCTGGCTGGTGGCAGCTCGGATGCCGCCGCCGTGCTGCGGCTGCTGGCGCATCGGCACCCGGGCATGCCCGATGGCTCGCAGCGGATCGCGCTGGCTGCCTCGCTGGGTGCCGACGTGCCGTTCTTCCTGTCGGCGGCCGGAGCGGCCCTGGTCAGGGGCATCGGCGAGGGCATCGAGCCGCTGCCGCCGCCCATCGAGCCGCTGGGCGTGCTGCTGGTGCGCCCACGCGTCGGGCTGCCCACGGCGCGCGTGTTCGGCGCCTGGGACGCGCACCACCCGGGTGACGGCCATCCCGGTCGCGAGAGCGACGGCGCGGGGGCGGCGACGGCGATCGACGAGCTGGCGGCCCAGCTCCGAGGGGGCGCCAGCCCCCAGGCCCTCGTGGCCCTCGCGCCGAGGCTCCGGGACGCCAACGACCTGTGGGCCGCGGCCGTGGTCGTCGAGCCCCGGATGGCCCGGTTCCGCGACGCGCTGGAGGCGCGTCTGGGCCGCCCGGTCCTGATGACCGGGTCGGGATCCACGCTGGTCGCGCTCCTCGACGGGCCCGCCAGCGCGATGGAGGCCGCGGAATCGCTGCGCGCCGACCTGCCCGCGCCGCTCGTGGGCGCGTGGGTCGCGGCGTCGGCATCGGGAACCCCGTATCCTCCGATGGTCGACATCGAGGAGGAGAGGCCATGAGCAAGACCCGCATCGCGACCACCGGCGCGCCCGCCGCGCTGGGGCCCTATAGCCAGGCCATCGACACCGGCAGCCTCGTGTTCTGCGCGGGCCAGGTGGGCATCGACCCGGCCACCGGCCAGCAGGTGCCGGGCGGCGTCGCGGCGGAGACGGAGCGTGCCCTGACCAACCTGGGGAACGTGCTCGAGGCGGCCGGGCTGGGCTTTGGCGACGTGGTCAAGACGCTCTGCTTCCTGACCGACATGGCCGACTTCCAGGCGTTCAACGAGGTCTACCGGCGCTTCTTCCCGGAGCCCTACCCGGCCCGCTCCACGGTGGCCGTCAAGGCGATGGCGGGCAGCTTCGTGGTGGAGATCGAGGCCATCGCGGCCCGCTCCTAGGCCGATGGGCGGCCCCCACGTCATGGCCCACGCCGCCGACCTGGCCCATCGCACGGGCCAGGTCGAGCTGACGCTGCTCGACCGCCGGGGCGCGCCGCTGGCCGACACGCTCGTGACGGTGGCGCAGGTGCGCCACGCCTTCGCCTTCGGCAACATCGCGTTCGACCTGGTGCGCATGGTCGGCGGCCCGGACCCCCAGGCCGTGACCGGCGTCGAGGGCTTCGGGGCCGACGCGACGCTGGACCTCGAACGCTACGCGGCCCTCTGGCTGGGGCTGTTCGACACAGCCACGCTGCCGTTCTACTGGGGCCGGTACGAGCCGGTCCGGGGCGAGACCGATGCCCTGCGCCTCCACCGCACCGCCGACTGGCTGGCCGAGCGGGGCGTGCGGCTCAAGGGTCATCCGCTGGTGTGGCACACGGTCCAGCCGGACTGGCTCCTGGGCCTGCCGCCCGACGAGGTGGAGCGGCTCCTGCGCGCCCGCGTCCGGGATGTCGTGAGCGGCTTCGCCGGCCGCATCGACGCCTGGGATGCCATCAACGAGGCGGTCATCATGCCCGTCTTCGCGAACGGCGAGAACGCCATCACGCCCCTCGCGCGGCAGAGGGGCCGCATCCACATGGTGCGCCTCGCGTTCGAGGAGGCGCGGGCAGCCAATCCCGCGGCGACGCTGGTGCTCAACGACTTCGACCTGTCGTCGGCCTACGAGTGCCTCATCGAGGGCGTGCTGGAGGCGGGCGTCCGGGTCGATGCCATCGGCCTCCAGACCCACATGCACCAGGGCTACCGAGGCGAGGCGGCGACGCTCGAGGTCCTCGACCGCTTCGCGCGCTACGGGCTGCCGCTCCAGCTCACCGAGACCTCGCTCGTGTCGGGGCACCTGATGCCGGCCGAGATCGTCGACCTCAACGACTACCGGGTCCCCGACTGGCCCACCACGCCGGAGGGCGAGGCGCGACAGGCCGACGAGCTGGTGCGCCACTACCGGACCCTCGTCGGCCACCCCGCGGTCCAGGCCATCACCTACTGGGGTCTCACCGACTCCGGGGCATGGCTGGGCGCCCCCGTCGGGCTCGTGCGTCGGGACGGGACGCCCAAGCCCGCCTACGAGGCGCTCCGACGGCTCGTCCGGGACGAGTGGTGGCTGGCACCCACCGAGCTGCGCACCGATGCCCAGGGCCGGCTGCGGGTGCGCGGCTTCCAGGGCGACTACCGCGTCTCGTCGGGCGGCGCCGAGGCCCCGTTCGTGCTGGGGCCGGACGGCGCGGCGGCGTCGGTCACGCTGGGCGTTTGACACCCTGACGACCCCGACCGTACAGTCTGGCCACTCCATGGGCAGCCAACCTCCATCGACCTGCGCTGGCGCGGCCGCGCCGTGACCAGCGCCATCGGACCCGGTCCCGTCGCCGTCATCCTCGCGGCGGGCCTCGGCACGCGGATGCGGTCGCGGCTGCCCAAGGTCCTCCACCCCGTGTGCGGCGTGCCCATGCTGGGCTATGTCGTCGACGCCGCCCTCATGGCCACAGGCCAGGCCCCCGTCGTGGTCATCTCGCCCGCCACCGAGGAGGTCCGGCGGGTGTTCCAGGGACGCGCCACGTTCGCGGTCCAGGACGAGCCGCGTGGCACCGCGGATGCGGTGCGGGCGGGACTCCCCGCCCTGTCCGCCGGCGCGGACGAGGTGGTGGTGCTCAGCGGGGACGTGCCGCTGCTGGCCGCGGACCTGGTGACCGCGCTGCTCGAGGTGCGTCGGGCCGCCGGGGCCGCCATCGCGCTCGTGTCGGTCGACTCCATCGACCCCGCCGGTCTGGGACGGATCGTGCGGGACGACGAGGGGATGGTGGTGGGCATCGTCGAGGAGCGCGATGCCACCGAGGACGAGCTGGAGATCGACGAGATCAACGCGGGCATCTATGCCTTCGACGCGACGTGGCTGCGTCGTCACCTGCCGCTCGTCGAACCATCGCCCGCGACGGGCGAGCTGTACCTCACGCGGCTGGTGGACCTCGCGGTGGCCGACGACCTGCCCGTGGCGGCGCTCCAGCTGCCCGACGACGGGTCGCTCATGGGGATCAACGACCGCGCCCAGCTGGCCCAGGCCGA
This sequence comes from Chloroflexota bacterium, assembly GCA_046328155.1. GTDB lineage: Bacteria > Chloroflexota > Limnocylindria > Limnocylindrales > CSP1-4 > JAFMJV01. The sequence goes on along the minus strand of JAXLXC010000037.1, from coordinate 14,920 downwards.
GGTCATCATGCGCAGCGCCATCAACGACGCGTTCATGCGCGGCGGCGTGACCATGCTCGACCCGGGTCGCGTGATCATCGACACCACCGTGACCATCGCCGAGGACGTGGTCATCGAGCCGGACGTGGTCATCCAGGGCTCGACCACCATCGGCCGCGACACGCGCATCGGCGCGGGCAGCACCATCGTCGACAGCGTCATCGGGGAGCGCTGCACGGTGCGTGGCAGCGTCATCGAGTCATCGACGGTCGGCGACGACGTGCGCATCGGGCCCTTCGCCCATCTCCGGCCGGGGGCGCGCGTGGGCGACCGCGCCGAGGTGGGCAACTACGCCGAGATCAAGGCGGCGACCCTGGGCGCACGCTCCAAGCAGCACCACTTCAGCTACCTGGGCGATGCCGAGATCGGCGAGGACGTCAACATCGGCGCGGGCACCATCACCGCCAACTACGACGGCCAGCGCAAGCACCGGACCGTCATCGGCGACCACGCGTTCATCGGGTCCGACACCATCATCCGCGCGCCCGTCACCATCGGGGAGGGGGGCGTCACGGGCGCCGGGTCCGTGGTCACGCATGACGTCGCACCCGGCACGACCGTGGTGGGCGTGCCCGCCCGGCCACGCGAGCGCACGCCCCGCCCCGACCCCACGACGGGCGGCTGATGGAGCTGCTGCCCGAGCTGCTCATCATCGCGGCGCTCATCCTGCTCAACGGGGTGTTCGTGGCCGCCGAGATCGCGCTGGTCACCGTCCGGCGGAGTCGGCTCCAGCAGCTCGCGGAGGAGGGCCATGCGGGCGCTCGGCGGGTCGAGCGGATGGTCGCCAACCCGGGCCGCTTCCTGGCCGTGGTCCAGCTGGCCATCACGTTCATCGGCTTCCTCGCCGCCGCGGTCGCGGGCGCCAACACGGCGCAGGCGCTCGAGCGCGTGCTGGCGCCGATGCTGGGGGACAACGCGGGCTGGGTCGCGCTGCTCGTGGTCACGCTGCTGGTGGCGCTGGTCACCGCGATCTTCGGGGAGCTGGTGCCCAAGGCCCTCGGGCTGGCCCACGCGGAGCGCTACGCGCTCCTGTTCGTGCGCCCCGTGGAGGTCCTGGGTCGGGTCTTCGCGCCCGTCGTGTGGCTGCTCGAGCGGGTCACCGGGGCGATCACCAGGGCCCTCGGCGTGACCGTCACGGAGCGCGACCGGATCTCCTCGGAGGAGCTGATGATCCTCGTCGAGCGCGGTGGCGAGCAGGGCATCATCGAGGCCGAGGAGGAGCAGATGATCGGCGCCGTGCTCGGCCTCGGCGAGCACAAGGTGCACGAGGTGATGGTGCCGCGCATCGACATCGTGGGGCTGCCCGTGGGTGCGTCCCTCGACCAGATGATCGACACCATCGTCCAGGGCGGCCACTCGCGCATCCCCGTCTACGAGGACAGCGTCGACAACATCGTGGGCATCCTGTACGCCAAGGACCTGCTGCCCTACCTCAAGGGCACCGACCAGCTGCCGCCCGTCCGGCGGCTGGCGCGAGCCCCCCTGTTCGTGCCCGAGTCCATGAGCGTGGACGACCTGCTGCACCAGCTCCAGCGGCGTCGGGTGCACATCGCGGTGGTCCTCGACGAGTACGGCGGCACGGCGGGCCTCGTGACCATCGAGGACCTGCTCGAGGAGATCGTGGGCGAGATCGTCGACGAGTTCGACGCGGAGGAGGAGCCCATGATCGAGCCCGACGGCGACGACCGGGCTCGGGTGGACGGCCGGGCGTCGGTGGACGACCTCCTGGAGCACTTCGACCTGCCCGAGAGCACCCTCGAGGACCAGGACGAGTACGACACGGTGGGGGGACTGATCTATCACCGCATCGGGGGGATCCCCAAGCCGGGTGACGTCGTGACCGTGGGCGACCACCTGACGCTGACCGTGGAGTCGACCGACGGCCGACGCGTGGAGAAGGTCCTCGCGGTGTCCGCCCGACCCACCGAGTCCGAGGGGGCGGACGCCGCCGCCTGACCCACCGCGACGTCTCGTCCCCGTGGCCGCCGCCGGGCGGCCCGACGTCAGGCCGTGATGACCGAGCGGACGATGGCCTCCAGCCGTGCCATGGCCTCGCCGTCGATGATCCCGGACGCCTGGAGCTGACCCAGCGCCTCGTCGCGCCACGCCGCGGCACGCCCGCGCGTGAAGGCGCGGGACCCGGTGCGCTCCATGATGTCGCGCGCCTCGGCGACCTCCTCGGCGGCCGGCTCCGCCGACCCGACGATGGCCAGCAGCCGCTGCCGGTCCTGGATGGTCGCGTGCTCCAGGGCGTGGAGCAGCGGCAGGGTCCGCTTGTGCTCGGCGAGGTCGGACGCGAGCTTCCCGGTGTCCTGCTCGTCGCCCCAGATGCCCAGCAGGTCGTCGTTGATCTGGAACGCCATGCCCAGGGCCCAGCCGAAGCTCCGGAAGGACTCGATCACCCGCGGGTCATCGGTCGCCAGCATCGCGCCCGCCTGCACCGAGCCCGCGATGAGCGCCGCGGTCTTGCGACCGATCATGTCCAGGTAGCCCTCGACCGACATCGGCGTGCCGCCCTCGGATGCGGCGATGTCCAGGTACTGCCCCTCGCACAGGGCGAGGCACGTCTCGTCGTAGAGGCGCATCAGGTCCAGCACCGTGCGGGGCGGGAAGCCGAGGTCCTCGAGCCGGTGGAGCGCCAGCCGCGACAGCGTGAACAGCGTGTCGCCGGTGTTGATGGCCTGGGCCACGCCCGTGATGGCCCACAGGGCAGGCCGATGACGACGCTCGGGGCTGTTGTCCTGGATGTCGTCGTGGACCAGGCTGAAGTTGTGGCCCATCTCCACGGCCGCGGCACCTGGCAGCGCCCGCTGGTGCTCGCCCGCGATCGACTGGTAGGCGAGGAGGCCCAGCAGGGGCCGCAGCCGCTTGCCCCGAGGCGCGTCCCGGTCGAGGCCCAGATGGAACCGGATCCAGCCGTACAGCTCCGCCGTCCGCTCGTCCTGGGCGGCCTCGATGACGCGCTCCATCTCGTCCTCGGTGTCGGCGATGAGGCGGTCGAGGTCGTTCGAGGTCAGCACGGAAAACATGATACTCGCCGTTAGCACAATCGAGCCATCGAAATCGGATCCGCGCCGGTGACGGCGCCGGAGCGTACCCTGCAGCCATCCATGGGCACCCCGCGCAGCTATCGGACCAAGGCGATCGTGCTGTCGCGCTTCGAGCTGGGCGAGGCGGACCGGGTGCTCACGCTGCTCACCCCGCACGATGGCAAGGTCCGGGCCATCGCGAAGGGCGTCCGCCGGCCGGGCAGCCGCATCGGCGGATCGGTCGAGCCGTTCGCGGAGCTCGAGCTGCTGCTGGTGCGCGGCCGGACCTTCGACGTGGTCACGCAGGCCCAGGTCGCGGAGGCGTGGCTCCGGTTCCGTGACCATCTGACCGCCACCGCCACGGCGTGGTACCTCGGCGAGCTCGCGGAGCGCGCCGTGGAGGAGCGCGCCGGCGCCTGGCCCGTATATGCGGCGCTGCGGCGTGCCTTCCAGCTGCTCGACGACGGCATGGACCCCGACCGGGTGGCGCGCTGGTACGAGACCGAGCTGGCCGACGCCCTGGGCATGCGCCCCGAGGTGGAGCGCTGCGTCGAATGCGACCGGATCCCCGAGGAGGGCGAGCGGTACCGCTGGGCACCCGCCCTGGGCGGCCTGCTGTGCGAGCGGCACCCGGTGCCGCCCACCGTCGCGCACGACCTGTCGGTCGGCGCGCTCAAGCTGCTGCGCGCCTACCGACGTCTGGACGTGGAGGCGCTCGCCGCGCTCCGGCTCCCAACGACCGTGGAGGCCGAGGTCGAGACGCTCATGCGCCGGTTCGTGCGCCATGCCCTCGAGCGCGAGGCGCGCTCCCTCGCCTTCCTCGACGAGGTCCGCGCCTGACCGCGTCACGGGCGTGGTACGCCACGGGCGTGGTACGTCAGATGACGCATGACGTGCTGCCCGCGGGCACCGATGATCGGTGGCGGACGCCCGGGTGGGCGGTCTGGTGGCGTCGCGACCGGTGACAACCGCCGACGATGCGGCCATGATGCGCCGGGCCATGATCACGGGCGGCCATCGTCATCGACGGCCGGCGATCGCACCATCGCCCAGCTTCGCATCGAGCACCGTGGGAGGTCAAATGAACGGCACGCGCACACGCCTGGTCAGCCTGCTGGGCGCCACGCTCCTCGCCATCACGGCGGTCGCGCCCGCGGCGGCGGACACGGTCAAGAGCCAGACGGGCAACTACGGCCTCTATCAGGTCAACGACCAGCAGAACGTCCACAACGGCGTCAAGTGCCAGTACGAGACGCACAAGGAGCACGGCGCCTACCAGCTCGACAAGCTGGTCGTGCGCAAGCCGTACGTCCACTCGTACACCTCGGGCTCGCAGTGGGTGGGGTGGCGCTACATCGTCAAGCGCGACGCCGACACCAACGGCTCGTTCCAGGAGGTCTACCGCAGCTCCGTCGTCAAGCGGAAGGCGAACCAGACCGATGTCGCGGCCTTCGGCGACCGCACCTGGTACGCGCCCGAGTCCCAGACCTCGCTCAAGGGCAACTACAAGGTCTGGCTGGTCATCTTCTGGTACAAGCCCGGCTCCAGCACCACGGTCTCGGGCAAGGTCGTCACCGAGATCGACTGGTATGGCGTGCGCGGCGGCGGCAGCAACATGAACCGCCAGAACAACTGCTATCGGGAGAACTGACCCGGGGTCGCAGCGCGGTCGTCCGCGACCGACAGCCTCGCCCACCCACGACCCGGTCGGACCGCCCGACCGGGTCGTCCGTCGTCATGGCACCCGCGTGGGCTACGATGCGCCGGCACGACCGGCCCTGCCACCGCCGGCGACCCCGAGGAGTCCCCGATGACCAGCCCAACCGCCCTGACGCGCGCGCCCATGCCCCAGCCCATCGACCCGGCGCACCCGGGCGAGGACCCGGGGCCGTCCGTCGCCGCGCTCGACACCATCGTGTCGCTCGCCAAGCGACGCGGCTTCGTGTTCCCCAGCAGCGAGATCTACGGCGGCATCAACGCCGTGTGGGACTACGGGCCACTGGGCGTGGAGCTCAAGAACAACGTCAAGCGCGCCTGGTGGCGAGCCATGGTCCAGGATCGCGACGACGTCGACGGGCTCGACGCCGGGATCCTGATGGCGCCCCAGGTGTGGGTCACCTCCGGCCATGTCGCCTCGTTCAGCGACCCGCTGGTCGAATGCGCCACGTGTCGGCGCCGCTTCCGCCTCGACGAGCTGCCGGGCGGAGAGGCGCTCTCGCAGACCGAGCTGCGCGACCCGGACATCGTCGACCGGCTGGGGCTCCGATGCCCCGTGGACGGCGGGCCGCTCTCGGCGCCGCGGCGCTTCAACCTCATGTTCCAGACGTTCATGGGCCCGGTCCAGGACGACGCGTCGGTGGTCTACCTGCGCCCCGAGACCGCGCAGGGGTCGTACGTCAACTTCAAGAACGTGCAGCAGGCGATGCGGCGCAAGCTGCCCTTCGGCATCGCCCAGATCGGCAAGAGCTTCCGCAACGAGATCAGCCCGGGCAACTTCGTGTTCCGGATGCGCGAGTTCGAGCAGATGGAGATGCAGTACTTCGTGCGCCCGGACGCCGCCGCGGCCGTGTTCGAGGAGTGGCTGCCGCGACGCTGGGACTGGTACGTGGCGTACGGCGCGGACCCCAGGCGGCTGCGGCTCCGGGAGCACGCGCCGGACGAGCTGGCCCACTACGCCCGGAAGGCGGTGGACATCGAGTACCGCTTCCCGTTCGGCTGGAAGGAGCTCGAGGGCATCCACAACCGGGGCGACTTCGACCTGGGCAACCACCAGCAGGCCTCGGGCGAGAACCTGGAGTACTTCGACCCGGCCACCAACGAGCACTTCGTGCCCCACATCGTGGAGACCGCCGCGGGCGCCGACCGCGCCCCCTTCACGTTCCTCATCGATGCCTATCGCGAGGAGGAGGTCAAGGGCGAGAAGCGGGTGTCCCTCGCGCTCCACCCGCAGCTGGCGCCCTACAAGGTGGCGGTCCTGCCGCTGCTCAAGAAGCGCCCCGAGATCGTGGAGCTGTGCCAGCGGATCAAGGCCGACCTCAAGCGCGACATGATGGCGGTCTACGACGACACGGCCGCCATCGGCAAGCTGTACCGCCGGCAGGACGAGATCGGCACGCCCTGGTGCGTCACCGTGGACGTCGAATCGCTGGAGGACGGGGCGGTCACGGTGCGCGACCGGGACACCATGACCCAGGAGCGCATCCCCGTCGAGGGCGTCAAGCGGGCCATCCTCGATCGGCTGGAGGCCGCCCGACCCTGATTCCTCGGCTGCCCGTTCGGGCAGCCGATCGCACCCGATGTCTGGGTGACCCCGAGGCGCCGGCGTGACACGCTGCTGGGTGGTGGCACAGCTCGATCGCGCGCGGTACCAGGCGACCCACGGCGTCGCGCCGCCCGCGCCGGCGCGCCCCGCCGCGGCGCGCCAGCCGCCGCTCGCCGCCCTCCAGCGCTTCGCCGGCAACGCCGCCGTGGCGCAGCTGCTCGAGGCATCGCCGCCCTCGCCGGCCGCCCCGCCACAGCCGGCCCGGCCCATCGTGCCCACGGTGTCGGACGTCGACCCGCGTGCCAGGGTGGACATCATCCAGCGCGCCATCGTCCTCAACCCCATGCTCCGACGCTTCGACGTCTCGATGGACCTGATGGTGGAGGCGCTCACCGACCTCACGCCGGACGACGCACGGGCCGTGCGCGAGGAGTACCGACGCCGCACCTCGTGGAACCTGCGCTGGGTCGTGACCGGGCAGCTCCCCATCCCCGAGACGTTCGGCGTCTCGGAGGGCGCCACGATCGAGTCGAGCTTGGGTCGGCTGGAGCGCCAGCGCCTGCTCAACCTCATGGACGGCACCGCCGTCGCGCCCATCGACCCCGAGCGGGCGCTCGCCGCGGGCGAGTCGTTCGGTGCCCTGGCGGCCGGCGCCGCGCGCCTGCTGGGCCGCGATGACATCGCCGAGGAGCTGGGCGACCGGGCCGCGGCGACCGCCGCGGCGCAGGTCACCGCGGACCAGGGGCGCCAGCGTGCCGAGGCCGAGGCGAACCGGTACCGCGCCGAGGCGGCCACCATCCGACGCCATATCGAGCGCACGGAGGGCGAGCAGGCCATCGCCATGGTCCGGCGCCCCGACCCCGAGCGTCAGGCGCTCGCAGGGCAGTACCGGACGCTCTACGGGACCGAGCTGTACCTCGACCTGACCACCCGGCTCAAGGGCACCGACGCGGCACGCGCGGCGGCGACCTGGATCGAGGACTACGTCACCGCCGACAGCCTCGCCCTCGGGGCCGAGCTCGCCCGGCAGCGGAGCGTCGATGCCGCGGCGACCATCCTCGAGTCGGCGGGCAGCGGCGACCTGCTGGGCCCGTCCACCATGGACCTCGCGACCCGCGAGCTCGGCCGCCGCAACCGCCGCGAGGCGCGCGGCAAGGTCGAGCAGCGCCTCGCCGGCATCGCCGCGGCCGGTGAGCAGGATGCCCAGGGCGACCGCACGGCGGGCCGCGAGCATCTCGCGCAGGTGCTCGACCGTGCCGGCGCCACGCCCGGCGCCACGCTGCGCACCGAGCTCGCCGCGCAGGGCGGACGGGTGGCCCAGGCCATCGTCGTGGATGACGAGGCCCAGGAGCTGGCGGCAAGGCTGGCCCGCGCGGACGTCGAGGGGACGCTCAAGGTCGCGGATCTCGAGGCCGCGCTCCGGCACCTCCGCAGCGTCGCGCGCCGCGTCGTCGTGGAGCGGATCACCCGACAGCCGGACCTGGCGCCCTTCGCGGAGCAGCTGCTCGTCGCGACCACGGCGGGGACCTATGACGCGTTCCGCCGGCGCTTCGACGCCGACGACACCAAGCGGACGCTGGACAAGGCGCTCGACATCGGCGGCGCGGTGGAGGAGGAGCGCAACCGGGCGCTCCTCGGGTCGCTGGGCGAGCTCCCAGCCTGGCGGGAGCTCGACCTGGCGCTGCGTCGGGACCCCAAGGACATGGACCGCGTGCGCGCGATCCTGGGCCGCAAGGACCGACCCACCATCGTGGGCATCGCCACGGAGTACCAGGAGCACACCGGGCGCCTGCTCGAGACCGACCTGCTGGGAACGCCCGAGCAGCGGCGCCTTGCGGAGTTCCTGGACGAGGACAAGGCCAAGCAGGAGCACGTCGAGCGGCTGGTGCTGCTGGGCGGCGGCAGGTTCCGGTCCGAGAACCCGGACGAGGCGGCGCGTCTCGAGGAGGAGCGCCAGTGGGTGGGCGCCCGCAACTTCGCGCTCAAGCGTGCGGTCATCCAGAACCGGGGCACCTTCGCACGGGCACGCGACTGGCTGGGCAACATCGAGAAGGACCTCGTGGAGCGCGCCGACCGGGACATCGACGATGCCAACATCGCGGCGTCCCGCGCGCTCAACGAGCTGCCCCCCGACCTCGCCGCGGCACGCGAGGCGGTCGCGGCGATGCATCGCGCCGGGGCGCGCCTGGAGCGCAACCTCGACGTCTACAAGGAGGCGACCAAGGCCGCCTTCGACGAGTTCGTGGACCTCGCCGTGCTCGCGGTCACGACCATCGTGACCCTGGGCGAGGGCACCGCGGTGGTCATGGCCATCCGGGCCACCATCGCCACCGTGGGGACCAAGCTGGTGCTCAAGGGTGACGACTACTCCCTGGACGAGTTCCTGATGGACCTGCGGAGCGGGCTCGGCGCGGCGGCCGGGGGCAAGCTGGCCGAAGGGGTGCTCAAGCCGGTCGCCACCAAGGTCGCGGGCTATGCCGCGAAGGCGGGCCTGTCGACGGGCCTCACGGGCAAGGTCGCGGGCTACGCGGGCAAGCCGCCATGTGGGAGGGGGAGCAGGTCATCACCACGGGTGCCACCAACATCGCCACGGGCCAGGATCTCGGCACCGGCCTGGGCCTGCAGGACCAGGGCAAGGCGCTCGCGCAGCGCGGCGTGGTGACTGGGATCGAAGGCGGCGCGCGGCGGGCGGGGAGGGTCGGCGCGTGGCGAGGAGAAACCGTCCACGACGACCCGCCGGCCAGCGCGACGAGACCACCACGACGACCCGCCCGGCCGGCCTCGACGAAACCGTCCGCGGTGCGCGGCCTGACGCGGCCGACCCCGTCGCGGAGGCCCGGACGCCAGGTCGAGGCCGCCGGCGACGGCTGAGGAGCCAGTCGGAGTGCCGATGGCGCTGCCAGAGCCGGGTCGCCCGGCGACCACGGAGCCATCGACGCGCCGCCGGACCGGGTCGAGGCCCGCCACGAGGCGTCGACCAGGCGAGGAGGCGTCGCCGAGGGCCGACCCCGCTGCCGCCGAGGACGTCGGGGCTTCGGCGGACACCCCAGCCGGACATCGAGGGTGCCCCTGACCGACCGGCAGCGGCGGGAGCGCGCGGAACAGGAGCGACGGGCGCGCCGACACCCGGGCGACGCCGCGTCGTTTCCGCGAGAGCACGGCACCCGGCGCTCGGAGCCGTGCCTTCGCCAAGGAGCTGGCCCCGATCTTCGAGGACTGGGGCGACCTCCATCCGGTGGAGCGGCTCTGCGCGACTGGAGGAGATGAACGGCCCGCTGCGGGCCGCGGGCATGGCGCGACGGTCTACGTGGAGAGCGGGGACCGACCGCCGGGGAGCACCTCGGCCGACCGTCACCACCTTCAAGGTCTGTGAGCGAGCAGGTCATCAACAGCCGGACCATCACGCCCGGGCTTTCCGCACGGCTCGCGGGAGAACATCGCCCACGAGGGCGCCACGCGCTCCATCGGCTTCCAGGCCTCGGATGGCCGAGGCGCAGGATCTGCCCACGACGCGGGCGGACCTCCAGCCGGCCGAGCGCGAGTGCGCGCGGCCGAGGAGGGCCTGCAGGCACCCGGCCTGCCGAGGCGCTCGACCTGGACGCGCCGCGGTTCAGGAGGCACGCGAGGTGTTCCAGCAGACGTTCGGCCCCGGGGGCGAGGAGCGGCTGCGGGTCATCCGCGTCCGGGGAGAGCACCAAGCGCCGCCTGGCTTCGCCGAGGCGCTCCGAGAAGGACGACCCCGGCACCCCCGAGCACGAGGCGGCGGCGGGCCGTGCAGGTCGCCACCGAGGACGCCACCCGGGCGCACAACGAGTACATGGCGCTGCCGCAGGAGACGGACGCCTGGCGGACGGGTCTGGGGACGCGTGGCGCGATGCTCCAGGAGCTCAAGGCACAGCAGCAGGTCCGGTCGCTGTTCGACGCGCGGACCAAGGCCGCGACGGAGCTGCAGCGCGCCCGTCAGGCGGTCGCCCGGGCGGAGGGCGCGGGGCACGGACGCCGCGTCGGCCCGAGCCCGCGAGGCGGGCGCACTGCGCCTACCAGGACCTCAGGGGCGCCTCGTCGCGGCGCGCCGCGAGCTGCAGGTGCTCCAGGACGCGACCTCGGGCGAGACCCTCCGGGCACGCGAGCAGGAGGAACGCGCGCACGCATCCGGGCGCGCCGGGCGGCGGGCGGCGCGACCTGAGCGGCGCTAGGCAGGGGCGGCGGCGCCGGGCTCCTTGCCCTTGGGCCAGTAGAGCTCCTTCTTGACGTGGAACTCCGGGAACCCGTCACGCATCAGCACGGACTCCACGTTGAGGATCATGTCCGGGTTGCCGCAGATGTAGACCACCGTCTCCTCGGGCCGCAGGCCGAGGTCCCGGCACACGTCGTGGATGATGGCCTCGGCGCGCCCCGTCCGACCCGTCCAGCCCGCGTTGCGGGGGTCGTTGGGTCGCGACACGGTGGGCACGTAGGTGAGGGGATAGGTCCCGTCCCGCTCCCAGCCTTCGAGCACGCTCCGATAGCCCAGCTCCTCCGCGTACGAGACGCCGTGGAGCATCACGGTCCGTCGCAGGTCGCCCCGCGCCATGCACTCCCGGACCATCGACACGAAGGGCGCGATGCCCGTGCCCGTGGACACGAACACATGGGTCCGCGGGTCGTCGGGCTCCAGCATGAACTTGCCCTTGGGGCCGATGACGCGCATCCCGTGACCCAGCGGCAGCCGCCACAGGAGGGTCGTGAAGCGGATGATGGGCACCAGCCGGACGTAGAACTCGTAGCCGCCCTCGGCGGAGGTGGTCGGTGCGGACGCCACCGAATAGGGGCGCTGCCACAGCTTCCCGTCCGCGTACACGCCGATGGTCAGGTACTGGCCCGGCTCGAACGGGATCGGTTCGCCATCGGACTTGACCCAGAACAGGGCGAGGTCGCGGGTCTGGTCCTCGCGCCGGACGAGACGCGCGTTGTACTGCTCGGCGTCGGCGGCGATCTCGCGCGTGTCGTCGTGGTGGTGCGTCATGGGGTTGATGGTACCCAACGGCGCCGGGGCGCGATACGGGCCGAGCGGCGCTCGCGTGCGGCCGGATGGCCCGCCGATGCGCGCGGCACCCGGTGGGTACGATCGCGCCGAACCCATGACCTGACCGCGGCCGCGGGGGAACGTGCAATCGACCCCGGAGGGAACCGCCGATGACCGATCTCGCCCGCGTCCCGAGAGCGTGCCCATCGAACCGCCAAGCGCTACATCTATGCCTGGGGCGATGGGAGCGCCGAGGGCAACGGGACGATGAAGGACCTGCTCGGCGACAAGGGGCGGAGCCTCGCCGAGATGACCTCGCTGGCCTGCCCACCCCGCCTGGAGTTCACCATCACGGCCAGGAGCGTGCAACGACTACTTCGCCGCCAGCGACGCTCCCCGCAGGCCTCTGGGAGGACGTCCTGGGGGCCGTCACCGAGGTCGAGCAGCGGACCGGCAAGGGCTGCACGCAGCGACCCCGGCCAACCCGCTCCTGGTCTCGGTCCGCTCGGGTGCCAGGATTCTCGATGCCGGGCATGATGGACACGGTCCTCAGCCTGGGTCTCAACGAGCAGACGCTGCAGGGCCTCATCGCGCTGTCGGGCAACGAGCGCTTCGGCTGGGACGCCTACCGACGGTTCATCGGCATGTTCGGTCGGATCGTGATGGGCGTGGAGGCGGCGCGGTTCGACGAGCCGCTGGAGAACAAGCATGCGCACGGCCCCGACGCCAAGGACACCGACCTGACGGTCGACGACCTGCGTGCGCTCGTGGGCACGTTCAAGCAGGTCGTCCGCGACGACACCGGGACCGAGTTCCCGGACGACCCGTACCAGCAGCTGGACCTCGCCATCAAGGCGGTGTTCGCGTCGTGGTTCGGCAAGCGAGCCAACGACTACCGCAACGGCCAGAAGATCGCGCACGACCTGGGCACCGCGGTCAACGTCGTGACCATGGTGTTCGGGAACATGGGCGACGACTCCGGGACCGGCGTCGCGTTCACGCGCAACACGTTCGATGGCACCAAGGGCTGGCCGCGGCGAATACCTCGTCAACACCAGGGCGAGGACGTGGTGGCGAACATCCGGACGCCCGAGAAGGTCGCGCACCTCAAGGACCAGATGCCCGAGGCATACGACGAGTTCGTGCGCATCGGCAACCAGCTCGAGGCCCACTACAAGGACGTCCAGGACCTCGAGTTCACGGTGACGCGGCCGGCTCTACGTAGCAGACCCGGATGCCGAAGCGAGCCGCCGAGGCGGCCGTGAAGATCGCGGTCCAGGTGGTCGACGAGGGCGTGATCGGCACGCGCGAGGCCGTGGAGCGGATCGAGGCCCGGCCAGGTGGACCAGCTCCTGCGCCGCCAGTTCGACCGCAACGCCCTCCAGTCCAGCATGGAGATCGTCAAGGGCCTCAACGCGTCGCCCGGCGCGGCGGTCGGCAAGGCCGTGTTCGATGCCGACACCGCGGTCGAGTGGCAGGCGAAGGGCGAGAAGGTCGTCCTCGTCCGCGTCGAGACCAGCCCCGATGACTTCCATGGCATGGCCATCGCGGAGGGCATCCTGACCGCCCGCGGCGGCGCCACGAGCCACGCGGCCGTGGTCGCGCGCCAGATCGGCAAGCCGTGCGTCGCCGGCTGCTCCGACCTCACGGTCGACTACGGCACCCGCACCGCGCGGGCCGTCTCCGGCGGCACGTTCGCCGAGGGCGACTGGATCAGCGTCGACGGCAACACCGGCAAGGTCTACGTCGGTGCGCTGCCCACGGTCGAGGCCCGGTTCGAGGACCAGCCCGAGCTCCAGCAGATCCTGGGCTGGGCGGACCAGATCCGCCGGATGGGCGTCTGGACCAACGCCGACAAGCCCGAGGAGGCCGCGCAGGCCCGGGCGTGGGGCGCGCAGGGCATCGGCCTGTGCCGGACCGAGCACATGTTCCGCGAGGGCGAGCGACTGGAGATCGTGCGTGGCGCGATCCTCGTCGCCAACGTGGCCACCCGCGCCAAGGCCAAGGCGGCGGCCGGCGAGCCCGTGTCCGCCGACGAGCAGGCTGCCGTCGCGACGTTCGATGCCGCGATGGCCAAGCTGGAGGCCCTCCAGCAGGGCGACTTCGAGGGCATCTTCAAGGCCATGGACGGGCTGCCGGTGGTGGTCCGCCTCATCGACCCGCCGCTCCACGAGTTCCTGCCCAACCTCGAGGACCAGCTGGTCAAGGTCACCCGGGCCGAGGATGCCGGCGGCGCCACGCAGGAGGACAAGGACCTGCTCGCGACCATCAAGTCGATGCACGAGCAGAACCCCATGCTGGGCCTCCGCGGCTGTCGGTTGGGCATCATGATCCCGGACTTCGTCAAGATCCAGACCCGGGCCATCCTCAACGCCCAGGTGGCCGTGCGGCGTGCCGGCGGGAACCCCATCAGCAAGATCATGATCCCGCTGGTGGGCCACGTGAACGAGCTGCGGGCCACCCGCTCGCTCTTGGCGGCCGAGGCCGACGCGATCGCCGCCGCGGCGACCGACGTCGATGTCGACTACAAGTTCGGGACCATGATCGAGATCCCGCGGGGCGCGCTGACCGCCGACGAGATCGCCACCGAGGCGGCGTTCTTCAGCTTCGGCACGAACGACCTGACCCAGATGACGTTCGGCTACAGCCGCGACGATGCGGAGGGTGGGTTCCTGCTCAAGTACGTCGAGGACAAGATCCTGCCGGTCAACCCGTTCCAGACCCTCGACGACGCCGTCGCGGGGCTGATGAAGATCGCGGTGGACAAGGGCCGGAGCACGCGCCCCGACCTCGAGCTGGGCATCTGCGGCGAGCACGGTGGTGACCCGGAGTCCATCCACAAGTGCGAGGCGATCGGCCTCGACTACGTGTCCTGCTCGCCGTTCCGGGTGCCGGTCGCCCGCCTCGCGGCGGCCCAGGCGGCCCTCAGCAACGCGGCCGAGCGCGACAAGTAGCCACCCGGCGGGCGCTGCCCGCCCTCGAATGACGACGGACGCCCCGGGGATGACCCGGGGCGTCCGTCATGCCGACTGGTTGGCCGCCCGCCGTCGGCCCGCTGCCCCGCGGTCAGTCGGGGGTGACCTCGATGAGCGGTGCGCCCTCGACCATCCGCGCGAGCGGGAGCTTCCAGGCCTGCGCGATGGGTGCCAGGAGCGTCTGGCGTTCGACGGGGTCGGTGACCACGCGTGCCGTCCCCGGCACGTCCGCCACCGGCCGGCGCAGGTGCAGCACGATCCGCGGGTCCGCATTGAGATTGGCGACCCAGCTGCGAGGGAAGCCTGGGTGCCCCGAGATGAGCAATCGGCCGTCGATGCTGTGGAGCATGATCTCGATGCGCCGCGGCTCGCCGCTGGTGCGGCCGGTGGTCGTCATGTCGATGGTCTGGCTGTGGCCGAGCGCCTCGACCACCTCCGGTGCGAGCACGGTCATGCCGCCACCTCCACGACCCGCTCCTGGGTGCCCCGAACGAGCGCCACGCTGAGCGCGCCCTCGCCGGCGAGCGCCTCGTACAGGTCATCCGCGTCGCGGATGGGCTGACCGCCCACCCCCACGATGAGGTCGCCCTGGGCGATGCCCGCGTTCGCG
>JAXLXC010000036.1:0-36457 GCA_046328155.1 Chloroflexota bacterium | reverse complement strand
GGCCGGGCGCGACGTCCACCTCCACGTGGACGATGGAGCCGTGGAGGCCGTCGATGACGGCCGTGACGAGGGTCGCGAGCATGCCCGCCAGTCTGCGGACGCGCCCTTACCGCCCGATGACGTGGGCCTTATCGCTGCCTTGCGGCAGCGGCCGCGGGTCAGTCCGTGGATGTGGGCAGGAGCCTGCTGTCGGAGCCCACCCGAGGCGCCTTGGGTTCGGCGTCGATGGCCTTGGCCACCTCGGTCAGCGAGCGCCCCAAGGGCGATTCCGGCCGACCGTGGAGGAACGGCTCGCCGGTGTTGAGGGCGCTGATGGCCGTCCGATAGTCGTTGACCACCTGGAACCGGAGCGGTCGCTTGAGCACCCGCTCGATGGACTTGGGGCTGATTCCGGTGTAGGCGTTGCTGCGGTTGAGCAGCAGCTCGATGGAGTCGTCTGGGACGCCGATCTGGGCCATCGTCTCGCACACCATGCGCACGTTCTTGAGGCACGCGAGGTCGGCGGTCATGACCACCACCAGCCGGTCCGCGACCGAGATGACGTCGAGGCTGTGGTCGTCGAGGCGCTCGTCGAGGTCCACCAGCACGTAGTCGTACATCCGGCGCAGCGTCTCGATGATGGTCGCCATGTGATGGCGCTCGGCGCTCACGTGCTCGGCCTCCTCGGGCCGCACGGGTGCGAGCAGCATCTCCACGCCTGACTCGTGGTGGTACACGATCTGGCGCAGGAGGTCGGCGTCGATGCCTGGCGCCGTCACCGCATCCACGATGGAGCGCAGGTCGTTGGACAGGTCCAGGAACACCCGGTGGTCGCCGAACTGGAGGTTGCCATCGACGATGACCACGCTCCTGCGCATCGCCTTGCGGAGCGCGATGCCCGCGTTGATGACCAGGGTCGTGGTGCCCACGCCACCCTTGGCGCCATAGAACGCGATGACCTGGCCGCGCGTGACCGGCGGCTCGGGGGCCTTCTCCACCGCACCGCTGCCCGACGCGGGGGTCGCACCCGGCGGCGGGAACCGCGCCAGCAGCCGACGCACCCGGGCGACCAGTTCTGCAGGGTGGACCGGCAGCGCCTGGTAGTCGTCGGCACCGGCGCGCAGGCCGCGGACCTTCTCCCGCGGGTCGTCCCGCCCCAGCACGATCACCGGCACGTGCGTCGGGCCCAAGGTCGCCCGCACGTGGGCCAGGACGGACCACGCGGCCTCGCCCGCGGTGTTGGCATCGAGCACGACCAGATGCGGCGCATCGAGGGAGGTGATGCCGATGGCCTCGTCGGCGCTGCGCACGATGCGCAGGGCCCGGTCGGTGGCGCCGAGCGCCGTGCTCAGCAGATGCTCGAGGCTGGGGTCATCGGTGAGGACGAGAATCCTGGCTGCCATCACCGAACGATGCTATCCAGTCCGCACCCCACGTTGGGTGCGCCGAAGGTCCCGCTGGGCATGACCCGAACGCCGGGCCGGGTGGCCCGGATGGGTCACGGCCCCGGGTTCGGCTCCGTGGGGGCGTCGTCCGAGACCGGGGGCACCGGCGGCGGTGGGGGCGTGGCGGCCGGGGCCGCTGCCGCGGGGACCCGCTGGAGGCCGCCCTCCGTGCCCATCGACGCCGACATGGGCGTCGGTGCGTGCGGGTATTCTGCGCTGCCCGAGGTGGGGAGCCGGCGGATGCCCGCCCCGCCACCGTCGGTGGGCTCGCCCGCGGACGCGTCCACGAAGCGACCCAGCCGCTGGGCGAGCTCGGTCAGCTCGAGCGGAAGGACGTACTTGGTCGACGGGCTCGCACCCAGCGCCTTGAGCGTGTCGAGGTACTGGAGCAGCATGGTCCGCTCGTCCACGTTGCGTGCCGCCGTGAAGATCCGCGACAGGGCCTCGCTGAAGCCCTCGGCCTCCAGGATCGCGGACTGGCGCTTGCCCTCCGCGCGCAGGATGTTGGACTGCTTCTCGCCCTCGGCGACGTTGATGGCCGACTGCCGGGCGCCCTCGGACTCGGTGATGACGGCACGCCGGTTGCGCTCCGCGGAGAGCATCCGGTTCATGGCGTCCTGGACGTCGCGCGGCGGGACGATCTCCCGGATCTCCACGGTCGTCACCTTGCCGCCCCAGCGCTCGGTCTGCTCGTCCAGCTTGGCGCGCAGGATCTCGTTGATCTGGTCGCGCTTGGACAGCACGTCGTCGAGCTGGATGTCGCCGATGACGGCACGCAGCGTGGTGGTCGCGATGCCCTGGAGGGCGCCCGCGAAGTAGGCCACGTTCACGATCGAACGCAGCGGGTCGACGATCTTCCAGTAGATGAGGAAGTCGATGTTGATGGGCGCGTTGTCCTTGGTGATCGTGGTCTGGCTGGGCACCTCGATGAACTGCTCGCGCAGGTCCACCCGGACCGGACGGTCGATGACCGGGATGAGCAGCACCACACCCGGGCCCTTGACCTTGTCAGGGCCGGTGCGGCCGAGCCGGAAGACGACGAGGCGGTCGTACTCGTTGACGATCCGGATGCTCAGATACGCGAGCACCAGGACGACGATGAGGACGAGCACCAGGGATGCGATGGTCACCGTGTCCAACGAGCGGCCTCCTCTGGGCTACGAATGGTGGCCGTCATCGCGGCACTGGGTCGACGATGAGCACGAGGCCCTCCCGGCCCCGGATGCGGACCGCGGTGCCGCGCTCGAGGCTGCGGCCGTCCGCCGTCCTGGCGGTCCACTCCTCGCCCGCAGCATAGACCGTGCCCGAGGGCAGCAGCGCCCGTCGCACCTGG
Organism: Chloroflexota bacterium; assembly: GCA_046328155.1. Lineage (GTDB taxonomy): Bacteria > Chloroflexota > Limnocylindria > Limnocylindrales > CSP1-4 > JAFMJV01. Next base: position 33,700 of record JAXLXC010000036.1, on the reverse strand, counting down.
CCCTCGACGCCCACCAGGTCCCTGGGCACGTCGGAGGAGCCGACGCCGACGTTGACCGGCGGCATCCGGCGAGTGCGCAGCGCGGCCCACAGCACCACGCCCACGAACGCCGCCGTGAGGGCGGTCATGACCACGATGATGGGCACCGCCACCTCCACCGCGGGTGCCGTGGGGTCGCCGGTCTCGGTGTACAGGGCACTCGCCCCGAGGACGAACGCGACCAGCCCGCCGATGGCCAGCAGCCCATGGCTGGTGACGGTCAGCTCCAGCACGAACAGCACGATGGCGAGCCCGATGAGCAGCAGTCCCGCGACGTTGAGCGGGAGGCTGCCGAACCCGATGAACGCGAGGATGATGGCGAAGGCGCCCAGGATCCCCGTCACGAAGTTCGGGTTCTGGAGCTCGAAGAGCAGCCCATAGAAGCCGAGCGTGAACAGGATGAACGCGATGTTCGGGTCGGCCAGGAGGTGCAGGAACGCCTGGAAGGGGTTCATGCCCTCCTCGGTCGTGGTCGCACCTGCGGTCTCGAGGACCCACGGCGCACCCTGGACCGTCACGGTCGTGCCATCGGCCTGGGCCAGGAGGTCGTCGATGGAGCTGGCCTTGTGGTCGATGGCACCCGCCGCCAGCGCCTCGTCCACGGTGTAGGAACGGGCGTCCGTGACCGTGCTCACGGCCCAGTCGACGGGACGCCCGCGCTCCTGCGCGATGGCCGTGATCGAGGCGACCGTGTCGTTGAGCACCTTGTCGCCCAGCGCGCCCTCGATGTCCTCGCCCTGCCCGCCCACCGGGGTGGCAGCGCCGATGTTGGTGCTGGGAGCCATGGATGCCACGTGGGCAGCGAGCGTGATGAACGTGCCTGCGCTGGCGGCACGGGCCCCGGCCGGCCCGACCCAGACCATCACCGGCAGCGGCGCGTCGAGGAACGCCTGGACGATCTCGCGGGTGCTGTCGAGGGAGCCGCCGGGCGTGTCCAGCTGGACGACCACGGCCGCCGCGCCATCCGCCGCGGCGCTGGCGATCCCCTCGCGCAGGTAGCCGGCCATCACCTGGTCCACGATGCCCTTGGTCGGCAGCACCACCACGCGGCCAGCGTCGGCCCCTCGGGCGGCGCCCGCGACGAGCAGCAGCAGCCCGGCGATCAGGGGGAGGAGTCGGAGCATCGGGCGCGCGTGCATGGCGTCCGTCCATCGTACAGCGCCCGACCCAGCCCATCGATTGCCGGGTCCCGGCAACGAGGCACCCGCGACGCATCCTCCGCGACGCGTCCGCCAACCACCGGGATCTCCGCCTCAGCCCAACGATCGGGAGATCGTCCCAACCAGCGGGAGATCGTCCCAACCCGCGGGAGATCGTCCCAACCAGCGGGAGATCGTCCCAACCAGCGGGAGATCGTCCCAACCAGCGGGAGATCGTCCCAACCAGCGGGAGATCGGCCCAACCAGCGGGAGATCGGCCGCACGGGCGGACCACGGCGCGCCTCAGGGCGTGCCCGAGCGGCCACGCCGGACCAGGTCCGCGGCTGCTGCGTAGCCGGGCAGCCTCGGTCGAGCGCCGCCCAGCACCTCACGCAAGTCAACGAACCTCGCCGCGCGTCCACCGGCGAACGGGTCGAGCAGCAGGAACGTGGACGTGATGCCAGGCTCCGGGATGTCGGCCGACCACCATGCCAGGAACGGTTGGGCGGGCGAAGGGAAGGTCGCCCGGAACGTCGCCGGGTGCCGACGCACCACGTCGATCACCTCGGCGGACCAGAGCCCGACGAGGACGTGGGTCTCGACCAACGGCGGTCCGGCGAGGCCGAGCCGCTGCCAGAGCGCCGCCCCGAGGTACGCCTGCCGCTCGTTGAACCGCCCAAGGGCGTCCTGCACGTCCGGCAGCTGCCCCTTGTTCTCGATGAGCAGCATGGCCCGTCGTCGAACGTCCCAAGCGATGACATCGGCTCGTCCGCCAAACCGATAGTGCTGCCACGGCACGTCGATGCCGAGGCGGAGGCCGAAGGCCATGAGCTTGGACGCCTCGAACTCCCCCATCGCCGCATGGACGATGTCGCGGTCCATGCTCACGGCCCGTTGCCCATCGCTGACCGGCCGTCCATCCGCGGGCGCCATGGCGTCCGCCGACGCGAGATCCGTGATGTCGACGACGAGACGCCTGTCCAGAGCCAGGACCAGCCGCACGTAGGTGCCGAGCGTCGCCGGGCTGCCAGCCTCGATGGACTGGGCGCGCGTGGTCGAGACCCCGGCGGCATCCGCCAGCCTCGCCAGCGACAGGTCATGCGCCCGTCGCTCGGTCCTGATCAGCATCCCGAGCCGAGCGGCGACGGCTGCGGTCCGCGCTTCGGCATCTGCGCCCGCGGCATGGGCGTCCGGGCCCGCGGCCTGGGTGCCAGGGCCCGCAGCGTCATTGCTCGCGGCGCCGGAGCCAGCGGCGTCCTCGCTCGGGGCGCCAGAACTTGCGCTGTTGTCATCGACTGGACGGGTCATGCGTCCATGAAACCCATCCGCGCTTATCCGATCCTTACCGGCGACCGCCCGCCCAACGATCGGGAGATCGTCCCAACCAGCGGGAGATCCGCCCAACGATCGGGAGATCGTCCCAACGACCGGGAGATCCGCCCAACCACCGGGAGATCGTCTCGGCCGGCGCCTGGGACGACGGATCGCCCAACCGGCGGCTCCACACGCCGTGAGGCTGGGCGGCGACGCCTAGCGGCCGAGCAGGTGGTCGAGCACGAGGCGGCTCCATGTCTCGAGCCCGTCGCCGAGCGCGTCCACGTCCTCGATGGCCGCGAAGTGGCCCTCCAGCTTGTGGGTCTCGCGCACCGCGACCGGTCGACCGTCCGCCTCGACCGTGTAGACGACCCCCAGGTGGACCGCCCCGACCGGGTCGCTGTCGTCGTTCAGGAGGCCCAGGAGTCGGAAGTCGGGCGTCCAGTCGGCCACCAGCTCCTCGGCCCACTCGCGCGCGAGGCCGCCCTCGAGGCCCCCGTCGCCCTCGCCCACGTGCCCGCCCACACCGATCGAGCGCCGGTCGTGGAGCCGCGTGTCGCCGCCGGCGCGCAGCCGGCGCATCAGGAACACGGACTCCCCGTTGCGCACCACCACGTAGGGGATGAGCTGCTGGAACGAGGGGTCGTCCTCCACCTCGGCACGCACCCGATGCTCCCCCAGGGCATCGAATGCCGCCAGGACCTCCGCCGATCCCTCCGAGCGGACGCCGCGCCACCCCAGGCCACCCGGCACAGATGCCCGAGGCAGCCCCAGGACGCGCTCGCGCGAGGTGCTCGATGCGCGGGCAGGCGCCGGTCGGTCGCTCATGGGCCGGCCCAGTCTAGCCGCGCTGGAACGCCACCATCAGTGCCACGAGAGCGAGCACGGCCATCAGGGCGAGACCCTGACCGATGACCAGCCAGCGCTCGCGGCTGGCGTCCTCGTCGCGCTCCGCCACGAACCGGGCGACCTCGGCGACGTCCAGCGTCAGGCCGCCCGCCGCCTGGCGTCGCATCGCCCCGACGCTGCGCGGACGAACCACCAGCCGCGGACTCATGGCTGGAGCAGCGCTCGGCCGCGCTTCTCGGTCTTCTCCCAGCGACGGTCGCTGCCACGCAGCTCGCGGAGGTAGGCGGCGAGGGTCACGACGCACAGGAACGAGCCGTAGCCGGCCAGGTAGATCATGCCCCGCGACCACCACATGCCCCCGCGGACGTGCTCCAGCCGCAGCCCGAGCCACGCCACGACCATGCACATCGCCAGCCACGCCGACAGGAACCACACCAGTGGGTGGGCGCCGCCGACGCCCCACGCCCCGGTGACCGCCTGGATGGCCGCGTAGCACATGATCGAGACCGACACGAGCCCCGGGAACAGGACACCCTCGCGCCAGCACGTCGTCGCCACGCCCCGGTCGATGACGAACGCGGTGAGCACGATGAACAGGTAGCACAGCCCATGCGCCAGCCACAGCGCCTGGAACACGGTCCACGCCACGTCGTCGCGGATGGCGAGGAGCGTCAGGAGCGCGGCCGCGGAGATGATCATCAGGAGCGGCTGGAGCAGGACGGTGAACCACGACAGCCCGAACAGGACCCCCGACAGACCCTGGCGGGTCCAGGGGCGGAACCAGGTCGAGAGGTAGCGCCGGGTCACCTGCACGTTGCCCCGCCCCCAGCGGATCCGCTGCTTCCACAGCGCGTGCAGGTCGGGCGGCTCCTCCGCCCAGACGACCGCGGCCGGCTCGAACACGGCCCGCCGACCGCGCAGCTGCGTCTCGAACGTGGTCACCGTGTCCTCGGCCAGGGTGGTGGTGTCGATGCGACCGCCCAGCGCGGCGAGGTTGGCGCGCGAGTGGAGCTGCGCGCCGCCCGCGAGGCATGCGAGCCCGCCCAGCACGTCCTGCGTGCGGCGTGCGGCGGCCTGCGCGTCGAGGTACTCCCAGGCGATGAACCGGTTGAGATACGCCGGGTCGTGGCTGCCCTCCTTGATGTACGCCGTCACGGCGCCCACGCCCGGGTCGGCCAGGTGGCGGGTCATCCGGCGCAGGGTGCCGGCCTCGAACTGGACGTCGGCGTCGATGATGAGCACCGCCTCGGCCCAGTCGTCCGCGAGCGCCTGCTCGAGCCCCTCGTTGAGCGCGTGGGCCTTGCCCCTGCCGCCCTCGCTGGTGCGGACGTGGACCACCCGGCCCGGATGGCGTGCGGCCCGCTCCAGGACGGCGTCCGGCGTGCCATCGGTGGAGCAGTCGTCGACGACCATCACGCGCAGCCGGTCGGCGGGGTAGTCCATGCCCAGGAGGCGGTCGATGGAGGCGCCGATGACCAGCTCCTCGTTCCAGGCCGGCGCGATGACCACCACCCGCGGCAGGCACGGTCCCGTCCGGCGGAGGTGGTTGCGGAGCCCGTGGATTCCGGCCAGCGCGACCTGGAGCGAGCCGATGACCGGCGCGAGGGCGCCCAGGAGCACCAGCACCACCAGCGTCAGGACCAGGGGGTCCATCAGCCTGGCTGCGGCGCGACGGTGCCCTCGTCGACCACGCCCAGCACCGCCGAGAGCGTCGTCCGCGCGCTGCCCCAGCGACCGACCGCCGACGCGTGGTGCGCGTCCGAGCCCGCCACCAGCCGGACGCCCTCCGCATGGAACAGGCGCACCACGTCGATGCCCGGGCAGCCCCACTTCTCGTTGACCTCGAGCGCCGTGCCGGTCGCACGACAACGGGTCGCAAGCGCGTGGAGCCACTCCATGGGGACCCGCTCCTCGCGCAGCCCGAGCTTGGGCAGGATGCTCAGGGGATGGGCGACGACGGCTGGCAGCGGGCTGCGGCCGACCGCCTCCACCAGCGCGCCCAGGAGCAGCTCGAGGACGCTCCGCACGTCGACGGTCCCGCGCTGGAGCCAGCGAGCCACGACCGCCGGGTCGAGCGGCCCGTCGGGTCCCGGGAACCGGTGGTCGGCGATGAGGACCACGTCGATGCCGTCGAGTCGGTCAGGCAGGTCGAGGCGCCCCGCCCGGTCGAGCACCTTGGCCTCCACCCCGCAGGCGATGGCCAGCCGACCCCCGATGGCGCGCTCCCCGCGCACGAGGTCCACGGCCCGGACGAACTCGGGCAGCCACGTGGTCCCGGCACGCACGTGATCGACCAGCGTCAGGCGACCGAGACCGGCCGCGACCGCGGCGGCGACGTCCTCGGCCGGCGTGCTGGCGCCGTCGGAGAAGGTCGAGTGCACATGGCCGTCGTCCGCCCACCATGACCCGGTGGCAGGGCTCGGCCCGATGGCGGGGCTCGGCCCGGACCTGCGTGCCGCCGGCGCCCAGACGCCCGCGGCGTCGGACGGCGCGACGCTCACGGGACCGGGACCGCCTCCGGGCGCCGTGCGCTCGGGACGGCCTCCAGCTCGCCCACGTCCAGGACCCGCTCCTCGAGGTGGCGCACCATCGCGACCTCCCGGAAGCCCTCGATGCGCGGCATCGGCGCGCCCAGCGCCATGCCCAGGCAGGCCCGGGGCATGTCCACGCCCGCCGCGATGGTCAGGGGCATGGTCCCCGGGAAGCGCGGGTTGACCTCGAGCAGCCGCGGGCTGCCCGATCGGTCGGCGCGCACCTGGACGTTCGACACCCAGCCCAGCCCCAGCGTGCGCACGACCCGGGCCCCCAGGTCCACGAGCGCCGGGTCATGGACGGTGCGGGCCGTCACGGCGATCCCGGAGTCGACCTTGAGACGCAGCCGCGGCACGACCGCACCCACGACCCCGGCCGGGGATGCGAGGACGTCGAGCGAGTGCTCGTCGCCGGGCAGGTGCTCCTGCACCAGCCACGTGGCGTCGCGGGGCAGGTCCGCCAGCTGGTCGGGGTCCGTGATGACCCGGAACCCCCAGGACCCACTGCCCACGCGCGGCTTCACGACGAGCGGCAGCCCCCAGTCGCGCGCCAGCCTGCCCAGGTCCAGGGCGTCGTCGAGGAGCGCCGTCCGTGGCACGGGCAGCCGATCGACGGAGGCGAGGTGGAGCGACCACTTGTCGAGGCAGCGCGCGAGCGCCGTCGTCTCCGCGAGCACCAGCGCGATGCCCGCCTCGGCGAAGGCCTCGCGTGCGGTCGCGATGGGCACCAGCTCCTGGTCCACGGTGGGGAACAGGACGTCGATCCCCCGCGCCCGGCACCAGGCGAGCAGCGTCTCGGCGAACCCGGGGTCATCGCCCCGTGGCAGCAGCACCCGACGGTCGGCCGGCACCAGGTAGAGGCCGGCGGCGTGGCGGTCGATGTCGGCGGCGTGCAGGGCCAGCCGGGCGTCGCCACCCAGGGAGCGCAGCACACCCACCGCGGAGGGGCCGCCAGCGCCCGTGACCAGCACCCGCACGGGTCGGCCCCTGCCCCCGTCAGCCACCGGTCGCGTGCCCGGTCAGCGAGTCATCGGCACCGTGGCGCGACATCGTGTGGGACACGCGCTCGGACCGGCGACGGTCGCGCACGACCTCGAACGGCTCCACGGCGGTGCCACCCCCGAACCTGGCCCAGTACCGCGCGCTGGCCCGCAGCAGCGAGTCGTCGAGGTACTCGCGCGTGGAGGCCTGCGAGGCGAACGCCCCGATGGCGTCCATCTTGCGGTCGAGGGTGTGCTCGATGCTCACGAAGCGGCTGGGCCGGAAGGCGATGGTCGAGGACGGGCTCTGGAAGCACAGCACGTAGGGCACCGAGCGGGCGGCGACCATGGTCGCCGAGTGCGTGTTGCGGTGGTCCTGGTGGATGTCGTTGACGGAATGGGTGTACACGATGGTCGGGCGGATGTCGTTCACCACGCGCTCGATGATCGAGGTCGTGGGGTCGCCCTCCCTGATCCCGGTGTCCTCGAGGTCCTCGAGGATGAGCCGAGCCCGCAGGATGGCCGCGGCCGCCTCGGCCTCGCGCCGACGGGTGGTGGCGTCGCCACCGCGGGCGCCCCCCGACAGGGTCAGCACGGTCACGGAATCGCCGCTCGCCCGATGCGCCAGGAGCGTGCCGCCGGCGCCGATCTCGACGTCGTCGGGATGCGCGCCCACCGCGAGCACCCGCTCGTGCGGCACCGAGCCGGCCCGCGCGGTGACGACGCCGACCTTGGCCAGCAGGTCGTCGGTCACGAGCGGCTTGAACAGCAGGTCATCGACCCTCGCGCGCAGCGCACCGACCGCGATGTCCACGCTGGGCGCGCTCGCGAGGACGATGACCGCCAGGTTGGGCAGCAGCACCCGTGCCCGCTCCACCAGCTCGATCCCGGTCATGCCCAGCAGGTCCACGTCGACCACCAGCAGGTCGGCCCCCACGGTGGCCAGATAGCCCAGGCCGATGGCCGGCTCCCCGAAGGCCATGACTCGCTCCGCGCCGGTGCCGGCCAACAGCTGGCCCAGCGATCGACCCGAGGCCTCCTCGCCGTCGACGACCACGATCCGGATGCCGCCGCTGGCCCGACGGCCGTCGGGCGCGCCCGGCTCCTGGGCGGCGCTGGGCGCGTGGACGGTGCTGAGTGCGTGGCCGGTGCCGGGTGCGCGCTCCGGGGCCTCGGCGGGGACGGGGCGCGCGGCAGCGACCGGCAGGTCGGCGGGGTGGGCTGTCATGTGTGGGGATGAGACAGGTCAGGGGCGGTCGGGTCAACTGGTACGTTCGGGCGCTCCGGGCCCGACGGCCGGATAGGTGACACGCCCATCGGACGCCGATCCGCAACCGCGCGGGGGCCTGTCGCCAACCAATCGGTTGCCTATCATCCGCCCCCATGGACCCCTCGACGGTGCTGCCGGTGAGCGTGCGCCTCGCGGATGCGAGACGGGATGCGGCCGCCGTCGCAGCCATCTACGAGCCGCATGTGACGGCCGGCCTCGCGTCGTTCGAGGTGGTGGCACCCGATGCGGAGGCGATGGCCGAACGGATCGCGACGAGCCTCGGCTGGGCGCCCTGGCTGGTGGCCATCGACGCGTCCGCGTCCGATGGGCCGGTCGTGGGCTACGCGTACGCGTCGCGCCACGCCGAGCGGGCGGGATACCGCTGGGACGTCAACCTGTCCGCATACGTGGCGCCCGGATGGCAGGGCCGAGGCGTGGGCCGGCGCCTCTACGACGCGCTCCTCCCGGTGCTCCGCGAGCAGGGCTTCCTCAACGCCTACGCGGGGATCACGCTGCCCAATCCCGGCAGCGTCCGCCGCCACGAGGCGATCGGGATGCGCGCCCTCGCGACGTACGAGCGGGTGGGCTGGAAGCACGGCGCATGGCTCGACGTGCTGTGGATGCACATGACGCTCGCGGACGTGCTGCCCGACCCGCCACCCGAGCCGACCGCCCTGCCGCACCTGCTCGCGGACCCCAGCGCCGCGTCGCGCGTCGAGGTCATCCTCGGTCCCTGACCGGACCCGGGTCCCGACCGGCCCGGTACCGTCCGCCCATTCCCGCACCGCCGTCGCGCGCCCCACGATGGCCCTCGACCCGGCGCCCGTCCTGGCGCCGGCCGCACACGAGGGACCTGGGTCACATGGATCGGCTGTTCCGGGGCGTGGTGATGGCGCGTGCCTGCTGGGCCGTGCTCCGCCAGGATCGCGAGCTGATGGTCTTCCCGGCCGTCTCGTTCGTGCTCACCGTGCTCGTGTCCATCGGGTTCCTGGTCCCCTTCTGGGGCAGCGGCATGCTCCTCGACCTCGCGAATGGCAACCTCGACCTGGCGATGGTGGCCGTGGGGTTCCTCTACTACCTGACCATCTACACGGTCGTCATCTTCTGCAACGTGGCGGTGGTCGCCGCCGCGCTCATCCGTCTCGAGGGCGGCGAGCCCACCCTGAGCGACGGGTTCAACGCCGCCTTCGACCGGCTCCCCGCGATCATCGGCTATGCCGCCATCGCGGCAACGGTGGGGATGGTCCTGCGCTCCCTCACCGAGCGCACGGGGCTCGTCGGGCGTCTGGTGCTGGGTGGCCTGGGCGTCGCGTGGAGCCTCGCGACGTTCCTGGTGGCACCCGTGCTCGTCGTCGAGCAGGTGGGCCCGGTGCGCGCCATCGCGCGGAGTGCCACGCTGCTGCGCACCACGTGGGGCGAGCAGGTGGCCGGCAACGTGGGCATCGGTCTCGTGTTCGGCCTGGCGAGCGTGGGAGTGGCCATCGTGGCGGGCCTCCTGTTCGGTCTCGTGGCCGATGCCAGCGTCGCGGCGGCCATCGCCGTCATCGCGGTCGCGGTCGTGGCCATCGGGGCCCTCGCGCTGCTGGGCACGACCCTCCAGGCCGTGTTCACGGCCAGCGTGTACCGCTATGCCACCACCGGCGACGGGGGGCCGATGTTCCCCACGGACCTGCTCCAGGGCGCGCCCGGGCCGCGGGCGCGCCGGCCGTCCGGACCAGGCCCGGGCTGAGCGCCAGCTCAGATCGGGAGCGCCGCCAGACCCTCCAGCGACGCTGCGGATCGCCTCGGCGGGCAGCTCGTAGTCGACCAGCGCCCCGGACAGGTACTGCTGGTACGCGGCCAGGTCGAAGTGGCCATGACCTGACAGGTTGAACAGGATCACGGGGCTGCTGCCAGCCTCGCGGGCCTCCTCCGCCAGCGTCACCGCGGCGGCGATCGCATGGCACGACTCGGGCGCGGGGAGGATCCCCTCCGTGCGCGCGAACCGGACGCCCGCCTCGAACGAGCGGCGCTGGTGGACGGCCTGCGCCTCGATGACGCCCTGCTCCTTGAGCAGGCTCACGAGGGGCGCCATGCCGTGATAGCGGAGCCCCCCGGCATGGATGGGCTCGGGCACGAAGTCGTGGCCCAGGGTGTGCATCCTGACCAGCGGGGTCATCTGGCCGGTGTCGCCGAAGTCATATCGATAGGTGCCCCGGGTCATGCTGGGCGCCGCCTCTGGCTCGACCGCGATGATCCGGTAGTCGGCCTCGCCGCGCAGCTTCTGGCCCGCGAACGGGAAGGCCAGACCCGCGAAGTTGGAGCCGCCGCCGGCGCACGCGATGACCACGTCGGGCTTGTCGCCGGCCATGGCCATCTGCTCCAGCGCCTCGATGCCGATGACCGTCTGGTGGAGCAGCACGTGGTTGAGCACCGAGCCCAGCGAGTACTTGGTGTCGTCGCGGGTGGCCGCGTCCTCCACCGCCTCGCTGATGGCGATGCCCAGCGAGCCCGGGCTGTCGGGGGTCTCGGCGAGGACGCGTCGGCCGTAGTTCGTGTCGGGCGAGGGGCTCGCCACGACCTGCCCGCCGTAGGTCTCCATGAGGATCCGCCGGTACGGCTTCTGGTCGTACGAGGCGCGCACCATGTAGACCTTGACCTCCAGGCCGAACAGCGCGCCCGCGATGGACAGCGCGGAGCCCCACTGCCCGGCACCCGTCTCGGTGGCCAGCCGCGTGACGCCCGCCTCCTTGTTGTAGAACGCCTGCGCGATGGCCGTGTTGGGCTTGTGGCTGCCGGCCGGGCTCACGCCCTCGTACTTGTAGTAGATGCGTGCCGAGGTGCCCAGCGCGCGCTCCAGGCCGTGGGCCCGGAACAGCGGCGATGGCCGATAGCTGGCGTAGGCCTGCCGGACCGGCTCGGGGATCTCCACCTCGCGGTCGGCGTTGACCTCCTGCGCGATGAGCGCCATCGGGAACAGCGGCGCGAGGTCATCGGGACCCACCGGCTGGCCCGTGCCCGGATGGAGCACTGGTGCCGGCGGGACGGGCAGGTCGGCCACGATGTTGTACCAGGCCTGCGGGATCCGGTCCTCGGGCAGGATGTACTTGGTCCGCTGCAGTCCCACGCTCGCTGCCTCCTCCTCACGCGGCCACGGCCACCCGGGCCCGCCTCCGGGCGAGTATCGACCATCGCCACGCGCGCCGCAGCGCGCGACGCGCCGAGAACCGTCCGGCCGGCACCGTCGAGCGGGCCGTTCGGCACCTGAGGCTGGCCCGGGCCGTCCCGATACTCGGGGCATGAGCGCGACCATCCGCCGACCGACCTCGTCCCCTGGCGTCGGCGGCGCGCTCACCTCCCGCCGACTCGTGGTCGAGGGCGTGGTCCAGGGCGTGGGCTTCCGTCCCTTCGTGTGGCGCCTCGCCACGGAGCTGGGCCTCGCGGGCCGGGTGCGCAACCTCGCAGGGCGGGTCGAGCTGGAGGTCGCGGGCCCTGCGCTGGCGCTGGACGAGCTCGCACGCCGGCTGCGCACGGACGCTCCCCCGCGCGCCCGCGTCGAGCGCGTGACCGCGACCACGCTGGAAGCCGACCTCGCGACCCCGCTGCCGTCGCCCTTCGCCATCGAGGAGAGCGTCGCGAGCCCGTCGGCCGAGCGGCTGTTCCCGCCCGACATCGCCACCTGCGACGACTGCCTCCGGGAGCTCTGGGACGCCGAGGACCGTCGGCATCGATACCCGTTCATCAACTGCACCAACTGCGGCCCACGCGCCACGATCATCGAGCAGCTGCCGTACGACCGGGCCCAGACCACGATGCGCGCCTTCCCGCTGTGCGCCGCATGCGAGGCGGAGTACCGCGACCCCGCCGACCGCCGCTTCCACGCCGAGCCGATCGCGTGCCCCGACTGCGGGCCCAGCCTCGCCTGGCGGCCCGTGGGCGCACCGGCGCCGACGGCGCGCGAGGAGGCCGCCCTGGGTGCCGCGGTCGCCGCGATCCGCGACGGCGCCATCGTCGCGGTCAAGGGGCTGGGTGGCTATCACCTGGCCTGCGACGCCACCGACGCGCGCGCCGTCAGCCGGCTCCGGGACCGCAAGCGACGCTGGGCCAAGCCATTCGCGGTGATGGTCCGCGACCTCGCCGCGGCGCAGGGCCTGTGTCGCATGGGCCACGCGGAGGAGGACCTGCTGACCTCGCCCGCCCGACCCATCGTGCTGCTGGTCGCCCGCCGCGACGGCATGCCACGTCTGGCGGCCGAGGTCGCGCCGGGCGACCGTCGCCTGGGCGTGTTCCTGCCCTACACGCCGCTCCACCACCTGCTGCTCGAGGCGGTGGGCCGACCCATCGTGCTCACGTCCGGCAACCTGACCGACGAGCCGCTGGCGACCCAGGACGACGATGCCCTGGCGCGCCTGTCCCCGCTCGCCGACGCGTTCCTGACCCACGACCGCGAGATCCGGGCACGCTACGACGACTCCGTGACGCGGGTGGTCGCAGGCCGCGAGTCCATCGTCCGGCGAGCCCGGGGCTACGCGCCCGACCCGCTGCCGCTGCCGGTCGCGACGCCCCTGCCGCTGCTGGCCGTGGGCGCCGAGCTCAAGCACACCTTCGCCGTCGCGCGTGGCGCGCGTGCCCACGTCGCGCCGCACAACGGCGACCTCGAGGACCTCACGACGCATCGGGCGTTCACGGACGGGCTGGCGCACCTGACCACCCTGCTCGCGGTCGAGCCCGAGGTGGTCGCGCACGACCTCCACCCGGAGTACCTGTCCACCAAGCTCGCGCTGGAGCGCTTCCCGGCCGAGCGGCGCATCGCGGTCCAGCATCACCACGCCCACGTCGCCTCGTGCGCCGCGGAGCACGGCATCTCGGGACCCTTCCTGGGCGTCGCGTACGACGGTCTGGGCATGGGCGACGACGGCACGCTGTGGGGCGGCGAGCTGCTGCGGGCCGACCTGCGCGGCTACTCCCGACTGGCCCGCTTCGGGCGGGCGCCGCTGCCGGGTGGCGCGCTCGCGGTCCGACGGCCCTACCGCATGGCCCTGGGCTACCTGCTCGGCGCCGAGGATGTGGCCCAGCCCGCCCCCCGGACCAAGGGCGCCGGCGCCCCGTGGGTCGACCCCGATGCGCTCGCCCCCTTCCTCGGGCGCCTCGACCCGCGCGAGGTGGCCGTGGTCCGACAGCAGGTGGCTCGAGGCCTCAACGCCCCGGTCGCATCCTCGGCCGGGCGGCTGTTCGATGCCGTGGCCTCGCTGCTGGGCATCCGGGACGTCGCGGAGTACGAGGCGCAGGCCGCCATCGACCTCGAGCTGGCGGCCGGGGACCGGGCCGCCCCGCCCCTGCCCTACCGGCTCGCGCGCGTCGATGGGCTCCTGGTCTACGACCCGCGGCCCACCATCGCGGCGGTCCTCGCCGGGCGCGCCGACGACGTCCCGACCAGCCACCTCGCGGCCTCGTTCCAGGAGACCGTGGCGCTCGTCACCCGCGAGCTGCTGGCGCAGGCCCGTGCCGAGACCGGTCTGCGCGTCGTGTGCCTGTCGGGGGGCGTGCTCCAGAACCGCCGCCTCGCCTCCGTCCTCCTGCGGCGGCTGGCGCGAGATGGCTTCGAGACCCACATCAACCGGCTCGTGCCCGTCAACGACGGGGGAATCAGCTACGGGCAGGCCGCGGTCGCCGCTGCCCGTCTGGCGAGCCGGTCAGGACCCGCGACCATGCGAAGGGAGGGCTGATGGGATGTGCCTGGGCATCCCCGGACGGGTGACCGAGATCCGCGACGAGGGCGGGCTTGCCATGGGCAAGGTGGACTTCGGGGGCGTCCGCAAGGACGCCTGCCTGGCGTACCTGCCCCGCGTGGAGGTGGGCGACTACGTCATCGTCCACGTCGGCTTCGCGATCTCCCGGCTCGACGAGGAGGAGGCGCTGCGGACCCTCGAGATCCTGGACATGATGGGCGTCATCGAGCCCGAGCTGGCGACGCTGGGCCCGGGCATGACGGAGCCGGCCGTGCTCGACGAGGACATCACCTTCGGGACGTCCTCCGCGCCATCGGCGTCGTCGGGGGTGCCATCGGCGTCGTCGGGGGCGCCGTCGGGGGCGCCATCGGCATGAGGTACCTCGACGAGTACCGCGACCCCGTGCTCGCCCGCAAGCTGCTCGCGGAGATCCACCGAATCACCACCCGTCCCTGGACGCTCATGGAGGTGTGCGGCGGCCAGACCCACACCATCGTCAAGCAGGGCATCGACGAGGCGCTCCCCGAGGGCGTCCGGATGATCCACGGGCCTGGCTGCCCGGTGTGCGTCACGCCACTGGAGCAGATCGACAAGGCGCTCGCCATCGCCGCGCGGCCGAACGTCATCTTCACGAGCTATGGCGACATGCTGCGCGTCCCGGGGTCGACCACGGACCTCCTGGCGCTCAAGGCGAGGGGCGCCGACGTGCGCATCGTGTACTCGCCGCTGGACGCGGTCCGCATCGCCGCCACCAACCCCGAGCGCGAGGTGGTGTTCTTCGCGGTCGGCTTCGAGACCACCGCCCCCGCCAACGCGATGGCCGTGGCCGAGGCCGCCCGGCGGGGCATCGGCAACTTCAGCGTGCTCGTGTCCCACGTCCTGGTGCCACCCGCCATGACGGCCCTGCTCAACTCGCCCACGAACCAGGTCCAGGCGTTCCTCGCCGCCGGTCACGTGTGCGCGATCATGGGCTGGACCGAGTACGAGCCCATCGCCGAGCGCTACCGGGTGCCCATCGTGGTCACGGGCTTCGAGCCGCTGGACCTGCTGGAGGGCATCCTCATGGCCATCCGCCAGCTGGAGGAGGGGCGCTTCGAGGTCCAGAACCAGTACGCCCGGGCGGTCCGCCGCGAGGGCGTGCCGCTGGCACAGCAGCAGGTGCTCGAGGTGTTCGAGGTCGGTGCCCGCACCTGGCGCGGCATCGGCGAGATCCCTCGCTCGGGCTATCGGCTGCGCCCGGAGTACGCGGCGTTCGACGCCGAGGACCGCTTCGACGTCGCCGCGATCCACACCAACGAGCACCCAGCCTGCATCGCGGGTGCCATCCTGACGGGCGAGCGGACGCCGCTCGACTGCACCGCCTATGGCACGCTGTGCACGCCGCGCAAGCCGCTGGGCGCTCCCATGGTCAGCTCCGAAGGCACCTGCGCCGCGTTCCATGCCGCCGGCCGCGGCCTGTCGGCCGCGGGTGGCTTCAGCCCACCGATGCCGCTGGTGTCGGTGGCCAGCCGGGAGGGACCCGCATGACCGCGACCAGCGAGCCCATGGCGACCATCGATGCAGCCGACATGTCCTGCCCCACCCCCATCGCCGAGGACGCCCGGGTGATCCTGGGTCACGGCTCGGGCGGCCAGCTGTCGAACGCCCTCATGCGCGACGTGCTGGCACCGGCGCTGGGCGACGCGTCGCCGGGTGGCGTGCTCAACGACGCCGCCATCGTGGCCGTCGAGGGCGCCCGGCTCGCCTTCACCACCGACTCCTTCGTGGTGTCCCCGCTCCGGTTCCCGGGCGGCGACATCGGCGAGCTGGCCGTCAACGGCACCGTCAACGACCTCGCGATGATGGGCGCCCGCCCGGTCGCGCTCAGCCTCGCCTATGTCATCGAGGAGGGGCTGCCCATCGACGAGCTGCGCGCCATCACCGAATCCGCGGCAGCCGCGGCCCGCCGCGCGGGCGTGCGGATCGTCACCGGCGACACCAAGGTCGTGGGGCGGGGCGCCGCCGACCGGCTGTTCGTCAACACCTCGGGCATCGGGGTCGTGCCCCAGGGGGTCGCGCCGTCCGCGGACGCCGGCCGGCCGGGCGATGCGGTCCTCCTGTCGGGGCCCATCGGGCTCCATGGCGTGGCCATCATGAGCGTGCGCGAGGGCCTCGAGTTCGAGGTCGAGATCGCCTCCGACACGCAGCCCCTAGGCGACCTGGTGGCGGCCATGATCGCGGCCGAGCCGGGCATCCGGGTGTTGCGCGACCCCACGCGCGGCGGCTTGGCCTCGACGCTCAACGAGATCGCCGCGGCCTCGTGCGTGGGCATCGCGCTCGACGAGACGGCACTCCCGATCCCGGGGCCCGTGCGCGCCGCGTGCGAGTTCCTGGGGCTCGACCCGCTCCACGTGGCCAACGAGGGCAAGCTCGTGGCCGTCGTGCCGGCGGAGGCCGCCGAGACGGTGCTCGCCGCGATGCGCGCCACCGCCGAGGGGGCCGAGGCGGTGCGCATCGGGAGCATGGTCGCGGACCACCCCGGCATGGTCACCATGCGCACCATCGTGGGCAGCGAGCGGATCGTGGACATGCTGGTCGGCGAGCAGCTGCCCCGGATCTGCTGAGGCGACCTGGGGCGCCGCCCGTCGCTCAGAGCTCCCGGCGACCGAACGCCAGCACCCCCGCACCCAGCACCAGCACCATCCAGGCCACCGCCCAGAGGGCAGCCTCGACCGGGATG
Source organism: Chloroflexota bacterium (assembly GCA_046328155.1). Classification (GTDB taxonomy): domain Bacteria; phylum Chloroflexota; class Limnocylindria; order Limnocylindrales; family CSP1-4; genus JAFMJV01. The sequence goes on along the minus strand of JAXLXC010000036.1, from coordinate 17,151 downwards.
GGCTCGAGCGCGAAGAACGGGTCGTAGGCGAAGCGTGACGCATCGACCCCCCGGGCCAGCAGCTGGACCACGGGTGGCTCGAGGCCGTGGATGACGCCCCGCCACAGGAGGTCCGTGGGGAACAGGAACCGCACGATGTCGAGCGTGGGCACGATGGCCTGGGCACGCAGCAGCCCGGCCACCGAACCCAGGAAGCCACCCAGCCAGGCCGCGCCGAAGCACACCACGGCGATGGCCCCGGAGGTCATCGACGGCAGCCGGGTCCCCAGCGCGAGCGCCAGGGTGAGCGTCAGGATCGCCTGGCCAACGAGGCACGCGACCGCGATGCCCGGCTCGGGTGGCACATAGCCCGACACGAGGCCCACCACGGCGATGGCCAGCAGCGACGACGCCACGGCATAGCAGCCCGTCACCACCGACAGCCCCACCCAGCGCCCGAGCACCAGGTCGGCGCGCGAGATCGGCCGTGCCAGCATCGCCAGCGCGGTGCCGGACTCGACGTCGGTGGCGATGGCCGGCGCCGCGAGGAACGCGCCCGACATGGCCAGCACGAAGCTGAACATGAACGCGATGATCACCAGGACCTGCGAGACGCCCAGCGTGATCCGCGCGTCGTCCATGCCCGAGTCGCGTGCGTGCGCGACGAGCTGGGTCACCGCCCAGCCCACGAACACCACGCTGGCCACCGAGAGCCCCAGCAGCACCCACAGCAGCCGACGCCGGAGCACCTCCCGGAGCGTGAGGCCGGCGATGACCAGCACCGCGCGCGGGCTCACGGGGCCCGTCCCGGTGCGTCGTCGCGCGAGGCCGCCCCGACCGGCCCGGACATGACCGGCAGCCGGAAGGATTCGGTCGCCTCGGTCACGCCCGTCCGCACCAGCTCCAGGAACAGGTCCTCGAGCGAGCGCTGGACGGTCTCCACGCGATGGACCCGGCCCCCTGCGGCGACCAGCGCGTCGACCACGTCGGGCGTCCGGTCGGGCTCGATGGGATGCAGCAGCAGGCCGCCTGGCTCGATGACCACGGGTGCGAAGGGTGCGACGACGGCGACCGGGTCGGCCAGGCCGGACACGGACAGCCGCAGCGCGGGGGCGCCCAGGAGCGTCCGGAGCGACCCCGCGGCGATGGCACGCCCGCGATGGACGATGACCACCTGGTCGCAGACCCGCTCGACCTCCCCCAGGAGGTGCGAGTTGAGGATGACCGCAGCGCCCCGGGCGCGCGCCGCCCGGATGATGGCGCGGACGTCGTCCCGACCCACCGGGTCCAGCGCCGAGGTGGGCTCGTCGAGCACGATCAGGCGTGGCTCGCCCAAAAGCGCGACCGCGAGGCCCAGACGCTGCTGGAGACCCTTCGAGAGGTCGCCCACGCGGTCGTCGCGGCGCGGGATGAGGCCCACCACGCCCAACGTCCGCAGGACGTCGTCGGCCGCCGCCGACGACGCCAGGCCGGCGAGCCGGCAGTGCAGCCCCATCACCTCGCCCACCGTCAGCCAGGGCGGGTACCGGAACGTCTCGGGCAGATAGCCGATCGAGCGACGTGCGCCGCGGTCTCCCAGAGGGCGGCCCAGGACCTGGGCGGTGCCAGCCGACGGGCGGGTCAGCCCGAGCAGCAGCTTCACCGCGGTCGTCTTGCCCGCGCCGTTGGGTCCCAGCAACCCCAGCACCTGCCCGGGGCCCACGGCGAGGTCGAGCGACTCGAGCGCCACGCGACGCCCGTAGGTCTTGCGCAGCCCGGACGCCTGGACCACCAGCTCGCTCATGCGGGTCGGGTCACGCGGCCCGGCTGCCGCCGAAGGCAGCCTCGACGAGCGGCTCGTAGCTGGAGCCGGCGGGAGTCCCGGTGTGGGACCGGAACAGGGTCACCTGGTCGGCCGACCAGGCGACGCGGACCCGGCCCAGCGACTCGTCGGCAAGTGAATCGGCCAAGCCCGCGGGCGCCCGGCGCGCGATGGTCAGATGCGGCGCCGGGCGGCCGGGCCGGAGGCCGTCACGGATCGCGTGCGGCAGGAGGGCGTCCAGCTGGTCCGCCAGCGCCTCGATGGCCTCGCGGCCGTCGAGCACCGACAGCCAGGCGGCGGCGGAGCGGCCTCGGGCTCCCCCGCCGCGACCGACCACGACCTGGAACGGTCGCTGGCCCTCGGCGCATCGCGCGACGATGTCCTCGAGGTGGGGCGCCAGGGCGCCGTCGACCTGGCCCAGGAAGCGCAACGTGACGTGGTAGAGCGCGGGCGCGAGCCAGCGAGCATCGGGATGCGCCCGACGATGCGGCGCGAGCGCCTCGTGGATGGCGGCTGCGCCTGTGGCGGGGACGGGCAGCGCCACGAACAGCCGCAGCCGCGCCACGGCCTCGCCGCCATCGACGTCCCTGATCACGCTGGGAGTCTATCGAGTGCCAGCAGCCGCTGGTGTCCGGGCGCCGCCGGCGCGCCTGGCCGCGGGGCGTGCGTGCGTGCCGACGCGCGCGGCGGATGGCGCGGGTGCGTGCTGGCGCGCGGCGGGTGCCGCCGACGAGGCGCCGCTCGGCCGACGAGGCACGCGCCCGACGGCGCCCTAGTCGTTGTAGAGGCGCTCCTCGATGAGCTTCTCCTGGACCGTCCGGCCGTTGGGGTCGAAGCAGGAGTACTCGAAGTGCTTCTCGAACTCCAGGTCGACCGCGTTCTGGCCGCCGCGGTTCTTCTCCACCGACAGGATCACCCAGTCACGGAAGCGCTGCGCGTGGTGCGGGTTGAACTCGATGTTCACCTTGGCCACGATCTGGTACTTCTCGTTGAGGATGAGGATGATGTCCGCCTCGTAGTTGATGGCCGACGACCCACGCAGGTGGTGGTTGCGCAGCCGCGAGGCCTTGAGGCCCTCCTTGTCGGCGGCCACGATGGAGATCATCGGGACGTCGTTCTGGAGCGCCACGTCCTTGAGGCCGTTGACCACGTAGGTCACCTTCTCGGTCTCGGTGGGCGGGTCGGGGATGACCGGCACCTTCTGCATATAGTCGATGAACACGACCAGCCGCCGGTCGCCGGACAGCTCCTTGTACTTCCTGATGAGCTCGTTGAGGTTCTCGACCGTGTTCTTGGTCTGCGAACCCCGCAGCAGGAACAGGTTCGGACCGTAGCGCGTGAGCCGCTCGAGCGCCGGCCGGAGGCGCGGGTTGGCCATGAGGTCGGCGAAGCCCTCGCCGCCCTGCGCGAGCCAGGTCGACAGGATCTCCTTGCGCACGTCGACCAGCTTCACGCCCTGGATCCGGCCCGGCAGATGCTGGAGCGACGACTCCATCGCGATGATCCGGTTGAGCAGGTACTCCTCGTCATGCTCGTAGCAGACGTACAGCACGCTGGCCTGGCCGCCCATCACGATGTTGCGCGCCATCTGGACCGACATCGTGGTCTTGCCGGTGCCCTGGGCGCCACCGATGAGCAGCAGCTCGCCCGCGCGCAGGCCGCCGCCGATGGTCTTGTCCAGGGGCGTGAAGCCGAGCGGGACGGGCTGGTACTGGTCGACGTCACCCTTGGCGACCTTGCCGGCGAGCGTCGAGAGGACCTGGGTCACGCTCCGCGGGGTGGTGATCCCGGCGCCGCCGGGGACCTGCCAGTCGATGTCCTGGGGTGGCAGCGGGGAGTCGGGGACCGGCACGTAGTCATCGGCACCGGGCTCGCCTGGGTAACCGGGGTAGGCCTGTCCGAAGCCGTCGGGACCAGGGCCGGGGCCGAACCCGTCGGGGCCGGGGCCCTGCCCGAAGCCGTCGGGACCGGGGCCATAGCCGCCGTTCGGCGGGAAGCCCTCGGGGCCGGGCGGCGGTAGCCGGCAGGTCCCTGACCGGGGCTCCAGGCGGAACCGGACCATCCCAGGGCGCGCCACCGGGCGGCATCGGGTAGCCAGCCGCGGCCGGGTCGAAGGGGGCACCGGTAGCGTCGTACGCGGGGCCGCCCTGCGGGCTGGCGGCGCGGTTCCGGATCAGATTCACGGCGTCTCGCAGCTAGGTCACGGACAGGTCATCCGTGCCCCGCACGCTACCAGTGGCACGCTGCCGGCCGACAGCGGCCGGACCTCCTAGTGCCGCACCCCATCGGTACCAACCGGACCGCCACGGACCGCGCCTCGTCGACCTCGCCGTCGAGGCGGCCCAGGAACGCCCGCGGGCCCCGACGCTACCGCGGCAGCTCCCGGAGCGCCTGCCAGTAGCGGGCGACGGCACGGAGTCCGCCCTCGTAGTTGGCGAGGACCATCTGCTCGTTGGGCGAGTGCGCCTTGTCGTCGGGGTTGGTGAACCCGAGCAGCACCACGGGCAGCCCCAAGATGGAGCCGAAGGATGCCGCGGCGGGGATGGAGCCACCCTCGTTGAGGAAGTACGGTTCCTCGCCGAACACGTCCGCGAGACACCTGGCCGCCGCCTGGGTCGCCGGATGGTCGATGCCCACCCGGCTCCACATGCCGTGGTTGAGGGACCGCACCTCCACGGTCACGCCGGCCACCGGCACCGCCATGATGGCGTCCCTCACCCGCTCGAACGTGCGAACCGGGTCCATGTCCGCCACCAGGCGGGTGCTGATCTTGGCGTGCGCCGACCCGGGGATGATGGTCTTGCTCCCCTCCCCCTGGAAGCCACCCCAGATGCCGTTCACGTCGAGCGTGGGCCGGGCCCCACGGCGCTCGAGCGGCAGGAAGCCAGCCTCGCCGAACAGCTCCGGCACCCCGATGCCAGCGGCGAACGCCGCCTCGTCCAGCGGCAGCCGGGCGTACTCCGCGTGCTCCGCCGGGGTGATGGCCCGCACCTCGTCGTAGAAGCCCGGCACGCTCACCGAGCCGTCGGGGGACTTGATGGCCGCGATGATCCGCGCCAGCGCGATGGCCGGGTTCTGGACGTTGCCGCCCCAGGTCCCCGAGTGCAGGTCCTGGCTGGGCCCGGTGACATGGACCTCGAGGTACATCAGGCCGCGCAGGCTGACCGTGATGGCCGGATGGTTGCCCTCGAAGAAGCCCGTGTCGCTGATGACCGCGAGGTCCGCGCCCAGACGCTGCCGATTGGCCTGCAGCCAGCCGTCGAAGTTCTCGGAGCCCGACTCCTCCTCGCCCTCGAACACGTACCGGATGTTCACCGGCAACCCGCCACCGACCTCGTGCCACGCCCGCGCCGCCCATGCGTGGAGATGGACCTGCCCCTTGTCGTCGGCAGCCCCGCGGGCGAAGACCCGACCGTCCTCCACGCGTGGGTCGAAGGGCGGCTTGACCCACTCCTCGAGCGGGTCCACCGGCTGGACGTCGTAGTGGCCATAGACGAGCACCGTCGGGGCACCCTCGGCGTGGAGCCAGTCGGCATACACGACCGGGTGGCCCTCCGTGGGCGAGACCTCGACGTGCTCCAGCCCGGCTCGCTCCAGCCGCTCGGCGAGGAACCGGGCGGCCGCGGCCACATCCTCGCGATGCTCCGACAGGGCGCCGATGGAGGGGATGCGCAGGAACTCCACGTAGTCCGCGAGGCGCTCCGCCTCGGTCTCCGCGAGCCAGGCATCGATGCGGGCGATGGCGTCGGACATGCTCCCCTCCAGGGCTGGACCACAGGACAGCCGCGCTCGTCGCGCGGCTGTCACAAGGGTAGCGCGTTCGAACGTCAGGGCAGCGCCGCGTACAGCTCCGTCGCAGCCTCTGTGGGTGCGCCCTGCGTGACCCACAGGACCTCGCCGCCGGGATACATCACGATCGTGCCTTGGGCGCTCTCGGCCGTGAACACCGTCTTGCCGCCGATGACCGCCTCGACGGGCCGCTCGCGCTTGCCGAGCACCCCGCCCTGCCGCAGCAGGTCGACGAGCACGTCCACCAGCGGCGCGGCGTCGCCGCCCGCGATCCGATAGCCCTGGACGGCCATCCCCGACGCGGTCGCGGCGAGGACGAGCGACAGGTCGTCGGTCGTCGCGTCCTGGGCCTTGAGGACGGCCCGGAACTGCTTGATGACGGCCGACGGGAACACCTGCGTCAGCTCGTCGCCCGCGGCCACGCTGGCGATGCGCAGCCGCTCGCCAGTGACGCTCGCCGGGAGCACGCTCCGGAACCAGCCCTCGGCCGTCGACACGTCGGGCGTGGGCGTCGGCGCGGGGGTCGGGATGGGCGGCGGCGTGGGTGCCCCGGGGAGCGCCGCGAGCAGCTCGCTCCGCAGGGGCTCCTCCGCGGTGACCACCCAGAGCGTGTCGCCCTGCGGGTACACGATCGCGGTCCACGGGAAGTTGTACTCGTCCTCCGGCCGGGTGACCGCGACCACCCCGGTGCCGTCCACGCGCTCGGGCTGGACGCCGGAGCCTTCGAACAGGTACGTGATGACGGGCTCCACGAGGGCGGTGGCGTCGCCCCCGGCCACCCGCAGCGCGCGGATCGCCGGCTGTCGGAAGTCCTGCTGTCCGGCGCGAGCCGGGTCCACGCCCGAGGCGGTGAGCAGCGACACGTCGGCCAGGGTCTTGCCCATGCCCTTGAGCGCCGACCGCAGCGCCTTGCCCGAATCGCATCGGGAGCAGAACTCCCGGGCGGGGAACAACACCCGCTCGACGAGCGTGGGCTGGCCGCCGATCGTCGCTGGGATGAGCGCCGCGAGAGCGTCGTCGCGTGGCGGTGGGGCGACCAGCCGACTCGCCTTCGCGATGGCGAGCTCGGCGAGACCCACGAGGGTCTCCTGGCGATCGTTCCCCTTGGCATCCGTGAGGTGCAGGCCGAGGGGCCCGCTCTCGAGGTCCAGGATCAGGTCGGAGTAGATGTCCCGGGTGACCTGGCCTTCGCCGACCGCGACGACCTGGCCCTCCCGGACCGAGTAGCGCGCGGGGCGCTCGGCGATGGTCAGCTCGGTGGCGTCAGGGGTGACGAGGGCAAGGTCCTCGAACGCGACGGGCTCCCACGCGATCCGCAGCGTCAGCTCGCCACCGTACGCGCCCTGGTCCACGATGCCCCAGTAGCACTCGCCCGGCGACTGGTCGCTGTTGCCCACCTGCTGCCCGAACGCCTGCCGGACCTGCTTCTTGTTGAACAGCTTGCACAGGGACTCCGTGACGTCCCCGGCGTCCTGGGCGCTCACGGATGGCACGCTGGCGACGGCCAGGACCGCCGCCACTCCCATCAGGATCGCATTCCGTCGTCGTGGTCGGTGCATGGTGCCTCCCTGCCGGATGCCGACTCCCGGGCGTCATGCCGCGTCGACCCCGGGCCGGCGTGGGGCGGACCATAGCGCCCGTCGGGGACGAGGGCAACTGGGCATCTTTCCTCCGTTCGACCCGTGACAGATTCCCGGGTTGCGCTCGGGCATGCGGCGACGCATCGTTGGGGCATGTCTCGGGCCACCCGATCAGTCACCGGCCTGGTCAGCTTCGTCGCGCTGCTGTCGGCCCTCGCGGGGCCACCGTCGATGGCCCAATCGCCCACCGTCGCGTGCCGTGACTGGGCCGACTCCGCTGGGTACGACAGTCGGTTCAAGGTCTGGGCGTGTCGGGACGGCGACCCGGACGCCGCGGCACGCGACATCGCGACGCTCGCCGCGATCGTGGAGCAGATGTGGGGTCCCATGACCCAGGACCCGCCGGAGGGCATGGGACCCCCGAAGCCAGACGCCTACGGCCCGAACTTCCCGGCGGAGGTCGGTGGTGACGCGCGCATCGACTTCTACGCGCTGCGGCCCGGCGAACGCATCGCACGTGGCGGCGGCTCGTCCATCCCGGGCGACGCGCTCGCGGCCGCCCGCCCGGCCCCGCCGTTCACCACGCCCAGCGGCGCCCCGATGCGCTCGTCGAGCGGCTTCGTGATGGTCAACCGCGCGCGGCTGCCCCAGGGCTCGGGCCAGTCCTCCGACTGGAAGATGCGCCAGGACCTCGTCCACGAGTTCTTCCACGTGCTCCAGAACGCCCACAACAACGTGGCCACCTACCAGGGCCTGCAGCCGCACTGGTTCGTGGAGGCCACCGCCACGTGGGCCGAGACGTACTACCTGCGCAGCGACAGCGAGGATCCCCACGGCTGGTTCGAGGCGTTCCAGTCGTCCGACGCCGGGCTCGAGGACCCGGACGCCGACCACCAGTACGCCGCCTACATCTGGCCCTTCTTCATGGAGCAGGAACAGGGCGAGCAGGCCATCTTCGCTGCCTGGCAGGCCATCGAGCCGCTGGCCCCGGGCGACTTCGAGGGCGTCACCGATGCCATCGAACGGGAGGTCCGCTTCACTCCCCGGTTCCGGGACTTCGCGGTGCGCAACCTCAACCTGGACGACGTGCTGGAGGAGCTCGACACGCCCGAGCCGCTGTACTACGAGCTGGACATCGGGTTCCACGACGACATCCCGCCCCAGCACATGCGCACGGACGTGGTGTCACCCGACAGCCGGTATGTGGCGGCACAGACGATCCCGCCGCTGGCGGCGCGCTATCACGACCTGAGCCTCACGGACGAGGCGCGGGACGTGACCGTCGACCTGACGACGCTGGCGCCCGCGAGCGCCGTGGATGGTGACGCTCTGGTCCACATCAGCGAGGGATGGTGGGAGCGGCGACCCGTGGTGGGCGGTGTGCTCAAGTTCTGCCGCGACGAGGACGAGCCGTTCAACGACATCGACCGGCTGATCCTCGTCGTGTCCAACCACGACCGCCACACGCCGGTGAGCGGCGAGGTCGGGGTGACCGCGAAGGACAGCTGCTCGGACGACACGCTCATCCTCCGCGGGACCATCAGCGGCACCAACGATGGCCCCACGTCCGACACGGCGTCCGGCGGCACGTACTACCACGGCGACGTGGCCATCGAGGTCACCATCGAGCTCACCCCCGGCCAGCGCGACCCGGACACGCCCTACCAGTTGACCTACGGCACGGCCTCCATCAACGGCGAGTACACGGGCCATTGCCCGTTCTCGGACGCGGTGACGCTGGAGTTCCGCTGGTCCGACTCGGGTGGCGATGAGATCCGGCAGCCCCCCGGGCCGGACGGCCGAGCCGCGTTCGCGGGCGTGCAGGTGTACCCCATCGACCCCATCGAGAACCCCGACTGGCCGCCGAAGAGCATCTACCTCAGCGTGGGCGCCGGGGGCAGCGGCGTGGACCGGGAGTGCGAGGAGGAGACCGGCTATCCGTTCCTGTTCATCCGGCGCGTCGATCTGCTGGGATGCATGGAGCTCGAGGTGAAGAACCTGGGTGGCGCCTGGAGCGGGTCCTGTGACGAGGAGAATCCGAGCGGCGCCGGCGGTCGCCGGGCGTGGCGCGTGGACCTCGCCCAGATCCAGCCGGAGCCATCTCCCTCGCCCTAGGTGTGGTTCACACCTAGGTCAGGGCAATGCCGCGAACAGCTCCTCGAGGATGGCATCGTCGGCCTGGCTGACCACCCACATGACCTCGCCGGAAGGGTAGAGATAGGCAGGCCCGAACAGCGTGTCGATGGAGCGCATCGCCTTGCCCGCCACCTCCGCCGCCGTGGGCTTGGACGACTTCGCCACGACGCCACTGTCCCGGAGCTCCTTGATGAGCACTGGCTCCAGCGGCGCCGCATCGCCGCCAGCGACACGAAAGGCCTGGATCGAGACGTTGCCGTTGAACGCGTTCGCGACCGTCAGGTCGTCGATGGTCTTGCCCTGCGCCGCGAGGATGGCCTTGAACCTCTTCCTGCCATCGGCATTCAGCGCCGCCTTCGCGGGCGACGCATCGATGTTCCACGGCTGGCCCCCGAGGGTGGCCGGCAGCAGGCTCCGGAAGTATCCCTCCGGCGACGACAGGTCGGGCGTGGGCGCCGGGGTGGGCGTGGGGAGCGCGCTGCGGTCCGGCGCCCCCGGCAGGGCCGCGAACACCTGGTCCACGAGCGAGTCGTCGCCAAGCACGACCCACACGATGTCGTCCTTGGGGTAGACGTACATCGGGTCGCCCGAGGGCATCCGCACCACGCCGATGCTGCCGTTCGGGACCGGGTTCGGTACCGGTGGGAAGTCGCCCCAGAGCCCCGCGGCGTTGATCCCGAACCGCGCGAACCGCGACGCGTCCGCGCCCGCAACGCGCAGCGCGTTGACGATCACCGAGTCGTTGCCGGCGTAGGCGATGCCGCTCTGGAGCGACACGTCGGCGAGAGTCCTGTCGGCCTTCTTGAGCGCCTTCCTGAGGTCGTCGCGCCCGGTGTCCTTGGAGAAGACCTTCTCGGGATAGGCGACGTGGGCGTCGAACACCAGGTCGCCGACCGTTGCTGGGAACAAGCCCGCGAGCACCGGGTCGCCCGGGGGCAGCGGCACCAGGGAGGCGGCTTCCGCCACCGCCAGCTCGCCCAGCGGGGCAAGCGCCGCGGAGTAGTCGCCGCCGTATGGGTCGGCCGCCGAGAGCTGGAGCGTCCCCTGGTCCAGCTCGATGAGCAGGGAGGGCGGGTAGGTCCCACCCGAGCGCAGGGCGGGATGGCCGCCCACGGTCAGGTCGGTGAGGGTGGTCGCGCCCGGGTCCGCGGCATGCCGGGCCTTCGTGGCCTCGATGCCCTCGCCGGCCCACGCCAGCGAGACCACGACCTCCGGGTCGCCGAACTCGGAGGCATGCCACTCGCAGTGGTCGACCTCGTTGCTGGCGCGCATCTTGACGCCGATCGCCTTCCCCACCTGCTTCGCGCTGAGGGCGGCGCACAGCGACTTGCCCACGGCCCCGATGCGGACGCGAGGCGTTGGCTCGGCCGATGCCGCGGCGTTCGCGGCAGGGGCGGCCGATGTCACGGCGCTCGCGCCAGGCGCTGCCGGGCTGCTGCTTGGCGCCTGTCCCATCGCCGCAGGGGCGACGCCGAGACTCGAAGCGACCGTGATGGCGAGGGCAAGCGCTCCTCGGCGCGTCCGTCGGTCCCGCATGCCCACCCCACGTGCGCGACGGGCAGATGTCGATCGAAGCGACGCCCGTCAGGCGCGGATGATGGACGATGGCGGGACGGCCGGGAAGTAGGAAGAACCACAGGCTGTCCGCCGCCCGGATGCGCAGGGCCGCCGCGCGAGTGGCGCGACGGCCCGTCAATCGGTCGGTGGCGGGAGTCGGTCGACCTCCCCGCGAATGTCAGGCGGGTTGTGGTGCCGGGTTCGGCGCGGTGCCCCCGCGAGGCTCGGCGGGCGGTTGGGTCGCCGGGATGGGCAGCGGGGTGAGACCCGCGCCGCCTGCGTCCCGGCGCTCGTCCGGCAGGTCCGCGAACATCTGCTCGAACTCGTCGTGTTCGATGGTCTCCTGGGCCACGAGGCGCTCGGCCAGCTGGACGAGCCGGTCCTTGTGGGTCGACAGGACGTCCATCGCCCGGGTGTATGCCCGGTCGATGATGGCCCGCACCTCCTCGTCGATCTGGCGTGCCACATCGTCCGAGTAGTTGCGCTGCTCCCCGATCTCACGACCCAGGAACACCAGCTCGTCGCGCTTGCCGAAGGCCAGGGGCCCCAGCCGCTCGCTCATGCCGAACTCGGTGACCATGCGTCGCGCGAGGTTGGTCGCCTTCTCGATGTCGTTCGAGGAGCCCGTGGTGGTGTCGCCGAAGATGAGCCGCTCCGATGCGTTGCCGCCGAGCATGCCCGCGATCTTGTCCTCGAACTCGGCCTTGCTCTGGAGGTACCGGTCCTCGGTGGGCAGGCCCATGGTGTAACCCAGCGCCATGCCGCGGCTGATGATGCTCACCTTGGCCACGGGGTCGCACTTGGGCAGGATTCGCTGGACCAGCGCATGGCCGCCCTCGTGGTAGGCGATGATCGCCTTCTCGGCGTCGCTGATGACCCGGCTCTTGCGCTCCGGGCCGGCCACGACGCGCTCCAGCGCCTCGTTGAACTCGGAGGTCGTGATGACCTTCTTGTTCCGACGCGCGGCGAGGATGGCGGCCTCGTTGACGAGGTTGGCGAGGTCCGCACCGGAGAAGCCGGGCGACTGCTTGGCGATGGACGGCAGGTCGATGGCCTTGTCGAGCGGCTTGCCCTTGATGTGGACCTTGAGGATCTCGAGGCGGCCCTTCATGTCCGGTCGGTCGAGGATGACCTGGCGGTCGAAGCGACCGGGGCGCAACAGCGCCGGGTCGAGCACATCCGGCCGGTTGGTCGCCGCCACCACGATGACGTTGGTGTTGGTGTCGAAGCCGTCCATCTCGACCAGTATCTGGTTGAGTGTCTGCTCGCGCTCGTCATGCGAGCCGCCCAGGCCGGCGCCGCGCTGGCGACCGACCGCGTCGATCTCGTCCACGAACACGATGCAGGGGCTGTTGCGCTTGGCCTGGTCGAACAGGTCGCGCACGCGGGACGCGCCCACGCCCACGAACATCTCCACGAACTCCGAGCCGGAGATGCTGAAGAAGGGCACGCCGGCCTCGCCCGCGACGGCGCGCGCGAGCAGCGTCTTGCCGGTGCCTGGCGGCCCCACGAGCAGCACGCCACGCGGGATCCGGGCACCCAGCGAGTTGAACTTCTCGGGGTACTTGAGGAACTCCACGACCTCCTGGAGCTCCGTCTTGGCCTCGTCCACGCCCGCCACGTCGCTGAACGTGACGACCGTCTTGTTGCCCAGGAACATGCGGGCCCGGCTCTTGCCGAAGGACATCGCCTGGTTGTTGGTGCCCTGCGCCTGACGGAACATGAAGTACAGGAAGGCGCCGATGAGGAGCACCGGCAGGAGCGCCGAGATGAGGATGCCCAGCCAGGCGCCGCTGTCGTTGGCGTCCTCGGCCGAGAGCGTGGGCACGACCGCGCACGTGGGCGCCTCGCACCACGCCGCGATGTCACCGCCGACGTCGATGAACAGGCTGCCGACCTGGCTGTTGACCTTGGCCTTCTTGTCGGTGGTCTGGTCGATCGTGTTGAGCGTGATCTCGAGCTTGTCGCCCCGCTGGACAACGGACTCGACCTGGCCCGTCCGGACGAGCTGCTCGAAGGTGTTGCCCGAGCCGCTGTAGGCGATCGCCTGGCTGGTCGAGGGCTGGAAGATGAACATGTACAACAGCGCAGCGGTGCCGACCACCAGGACGAGGGTCACCAAGCCGTTGCGCAGGAACCGACTGTTCAAGAAGAGGCTGCCTCCAGGGATTCGCCCCATGCCAAGAAGGCCGGGGCCCCGATCATAGCACCGAGCCTCCGATGGACCCTGTGGAGCCTTACGACGTCAGGGCGATCGGCGTGGCGGCCATGCACCGCTCCGGCCGAGCGGCAGGTCAGTCGAGCCGGAAGGGCGGGTACGGCCCGCTCAGCAGCAGCAGGTACGCGCTGACCCGAGTCTGCCATCGGACCATCCCACCGACGAGCGTGTAGACCAGGTCTGCCTGACGCCCGTAGATGAGCACCGGGAGCCAGGCGAACAGGAGCACGAACCAGGTGATGATGCCGAGGACCCAGAGCGCGATCAAATGCGGGATGAGGAGGACGATCCGGACCAGGACCCCCAGGATCGGGATCCCCCAGAGCCGGTTGATCTGCTGGTCCCGGTCGATGCGCACGCGCACGTGCTGGCCATCCGCCTCGGCACCATGGAACGGCGGATAGGTGCCGGACATCAGCCAGCCCCAGGTGGAGACGCGAACGCTCCAGCGCAGCAGCCCACCGACCAGGCCATACACCCACTGCGCCTGATGGCCGGTGAAGAGGACCGGGATCCAGGCGACGAGCATCGCCAGCGCGGCGAAGATCCCCACGACCGCGAGCACGATCACCTGCGGGATCAGGCACAGGGCCCGGACCCAGTGGCCGATGATGGGGATGCCCCAGTACCGTCCGATGCGGCCGTCGGGGGTGAACCGGACGTCCACCGGGTAGCTGTCGGACCCCCATGGGTCCGCGGCATCCCACGAGCCCGGGAGCGTGGGCGCCCATTGGCTCCCCTGCTGCCCCCAGCCCTGCTGCGGCTGGCCCCAGCCCTGCTGCGACTGACCTGGCTGGCCCCACTGCGAGCCCTGCGGCTGGCCCCAGCCCTGCTGCGACTGACCTGGCTGGCCCCACTGCGAGCCCTGCGGCTGGCCCCATCCCTGCTGGGCGCCGGGCTGCTGCCCCTGTCCCGCCTGGCCCCACTGGGAGGGCGGCTGCTGGGCCTGGCCCCACTGGGAGCCACCCTGCGCCGTCGAGCCGGTCCCCGGTGACTGGGCGGACGACCCCCACCCCTGCTGCTGGCCCCAGCCCTGCTGCTGGCCCCACTGGGGCTGCGGGGGCTGCTGCGGCTGTCCCGCCGGACGTGCGGGCTGCTGGCCCCAGGGCTGCTGTGGCTGCTGGCCCCACTGGGGCTGTCCGGGTTGCTGGGCGCCTGGCTGCTGCGCGGCTGGCTGCTGGCCCCACGCCGCGCCTGGCTGCTGCGCGCCTGGCTGCTGGGGCCACTGGCCCGAGGGATCGGACCCTCCGCTGCCGGCCTGACCAGGCCAGCCGCCGGTCCCCGATGACGATGCGTCCGAAGTCACGGGCTGCTCCAAGCTGATTGTGTGGTAGCGGAGGGCGGATTCGAACCACCGACCAAGGGCTTATGAGTCCCCTGCTCTGCCACTGAGCTACTCCGCCGCCGGCCGCGCCCGGGGCACGCGTGCACCCGGGTGCTGTGGAATGCTATCGCAGCCACCGGCCTGCCCGCCACGGGCGCGGCGTCGCGTGGTCGACGACGACCTGTCAGACTCGCCCCATGCGCATCATCGCGTCCGTGCTGGGCGTGCTCACCTGGCGGTTCCGGCTGGGCTTGTCGGGCCTGCGCCTCCGATTCCGCGGCATGCTGTCCGCGCTCATCGTGCTGGGGGGTGCGGGTGGCGCCCTGGGCTACGCGATCGCCAAGCGCGTGCTGGCAGACCAGGACGGGACCTCGACCCAGCAGGACGCGTGACGCTCGGCGGCCCCGGCGACGGCTGGGGGTCCGGGAGCGGCTGGGGGACGGGCGGCGACGCTGGCGCCTCACGGCCAGGCAGCGGTGGGCCCGAAGGCGCCTCGCCGCGTCTCCAGCCCCTCGGCGTCGGCGCGCTGCTCGAGGTCGCCGCACGCATCGTCCGACGCCACGCACGGCCCCTGCTCGCCGTCTCGCTGCTGTTCCAGCTGCCATCGGCGCTCGTGGACGCCGTCACGCAGCAGCAGCTGGGGCGCGCGCTCGCCCCGCTCGTGGTCGGCGGCGCCGGCGACGCGCCGACGTTCGTGGCCCCCACCGCCGCCCAGACCCAGACCATCCTCGAGGCGCTCGTGGGCCTCGCGGGGTCGTCGGTCGTGGGCACGCTGCTGGGCGCCCTCGCGACGCTCGCGTTCACCACGGCGGTCCTCGCCGACTACCGGGGCATCCGACCCACGACCGGTCACATGGTCCACGCAGCGCTGCGGCGGGCCATCCCGGCGCTCGTCGCGGGGCTCCTCGCGTCGCTCGCGCTGCTCGCCATCATCGTGGGGGCCGGGCTCCTCGCGACCGCCGCGCTCGCGGTCCTCCCGGCCACCGACGGCGGCGGGCTTGGCGCCTTCCTGGCCATCGTGGTGGGGGTCGCCGCGGTCGTGCTCGCGGTGGTGGTCGTCGTTCGCCTCGCCTTCCCGGCGGCCGTGCTCGCCGGGGAGCCGGGCGGGGCGCTGCGCGCGCTGCGCCGGAGCTGGTTCCTGACCGAGGGCAACACGTGGCGGACGTTCGCGGTGCTCGCCATCGTGGCGTTGGCGGTGGCCATCGTCGGCTCCACGCTCCTGGAGCTCCTCGCCACGGTCATCACCGATGGCCTGGCCGCCGGCGTCGGCCTCGCCGACCTGAGCGACGCGCTCCTCTCGGGGTTGGTCGCGACGCTGCTGGCACCCATCGGCGGCGTGGTGCTGGCGGTCCTGTATCTGGACCTCCGCGTGCGACGCGAGGGCTGGCAGCCCGAGTCGCAGGAACCCGCCGACCAAGCCTGAGCCCCGGCGCCCCCGCCCTACGGCTGGAGCAGCAGGTCGAGGAAGTCGGACAGGGCGTCCGGTGCGGGCGTCCCCTGGTCCGCGCCCAGGGGGGTGATGGAGGGCGGTGGGGGCGCGTCGTCGCGCAGCGCGAAGGGCTCCTCGCGACCCCGGCCGTAGCCCAGGCCGCGGGCCGCGAACCGCAGGTACGCGTCGCCTCGGGCGAACGCGATCTCGCGCTGGCCGGCCTCGACCTGGGCGCGGATCCCGTCGTTGAGGCTGCGTGCCGCGGCGACCTGGCCGCGCGCCTCGATGACGTCCGAGATGGACCTCGAGATGGCCACGGCCCCCACGATGCCCGCGACGAGCGCGATGCCGGCCAGCACGGCGCGGCGCTCGGTCACGCGCTCGCGACGCGGCCGGGGAAGGAGCGATGCCTGGCGCCCCACCCTCGTCCGGGTGGCGGTCGAGTCGTCCGGCCCCGGCGGCTGGGTCGGCACGTCCCGATGGGACGTGGTGGTCGACGCCTCCTGGACGTCGCGAGCGGCGCGCGATCCGGGGAGACCCGGGAGGCGTGGCATGGTGCCGGAATCGTAGCTGCGGCCACCATCCGTGTCAAACGACGCCCCCGTGCGCAGGGTACGCACGCGGACGCGGCCCGGCCAGGTCGTCGCACCTCGCACGATCAGAACGGATGGTCGGTATGATGCCCTCCATGACGGCCACCCGGCCGACCAGCGAGGGACGAACGCGTGCGAATCCATCAGCCGCTGCCGGTGCCCCAGGCGCTCGAATCGCTGCTCGCCGTCCCGGAGGTGGCCGATGCGGTGGTCGCCCGACGCATCCTGCCCGCGCGCCCGGCGGACCTGGTGGACATCCCGGGCTGGCTCGACCCTCGCCTTCGCGGCGCGCTCGAGCGGCGGGGCATGCCCGCGCTGTATCGCCACCAGGCGGAGGCGCTGGAGGCGCTCCGCGCCGGCCAGGACGTCATGGTGGCCACTCCCACCGCGTCGGGCAAGTCGCTGTGCTACCACCTGCCCGCCCTCCAGGCCATCGCGGAGGACCCGGCCGCACGGGCGCTGTACCTGTTCCCCACCAAGGCGCTCGGACGGGACCAGCTCGCCGAGATCCGGGAGCTGGGTGCCCTCGCGGGGCTCGACCTCACGGCCGATGTGTACGACGGGGACACGCCCGCCGGGATCCGCAGCCGCATCCGTGCCGCGGGTCAGGTCGTGGTCACCAACCCGGACATGCTCCACGCGGCGATCCTGCCCCACCACACCGCGTGGTTCCAGTTGTTCGAGCAGTTGCGCTACGTGGTCGTGGACGAGGCGCACGGCTACCGCGGGATCTTCGGCAGCCACG
>JAXLXC010000035.1:0-36569 GCA_046328155.1 Chloroflexota bacterium | reverse complement strand
CGTCGGTCAGCCCGAGACGCGCCGCATCCTGCGCCGAGATGAACAGCGCGTCCCGCTCGGCGCCCGTGAGCGGGTCCTTGCGCTTCCAGACCATGGAGTTGAACTGCTTGCCGCGGCGGGTGCTCAGCACGAACCGCCCCTCCGGGACCTCCGCCTCCCGTGGCGCCACGGGTCTGATGCGGGCCTTCCCATCGGGTGTGGGGAACACCCAGCCGTCGCACAGCCGCTCCCCGCCGACCTGGATCGCGTCGCCGGTCCGGGCCAGCCGCTGGATGCCGTCGTAGGCCGGCACCACCCGGGCGATCTCCTCACGGATGGCCTGGGCATCGGCACAGCCGAGACGGGCCGCCCCGGTCGGATCCACCGCGCGCGCGAGGTCGAGGTAGATCTGCCATTCGGCCCGCGCCTCGCCGATGCGTGGTCCGGCGATCTCCGGGCTGAAGGCGACACGACGCTCGGTGGTGGTCTCCGTGCCGCCGCCCGGCTGCTCGTAGCGGGTCATCGCCGGGAGCAGCAGCACCTCCTCGCCGTCGAGCAGCATCTGGGAGCTGACCACGATGTCCACGTGCACCCGCAGTGGCACCCGCTGGAGGGCGCGCCGGACGGCAGCCGGGTCCGGGAGCGTGTCCAGGAAGTTGCCGCCACTCGACCACAGCACATCCAGCTCGCCCCGGTCCGCCGCCTCCACCATCTCCGCCGCAGACCGCCCTCGCTCGCTGCGTACCGGGAATCCATACTGGGTATGCAAGGCCTCGGCCGAGGCGGCGTCGATGGGCATGCCGCCCGGGAACGCCGTGGCATAGGCGCCCATCTCGGCGCCACCCTGGACCCCCGAATGACCGCGGATGGGCATCAGCCCGGCGCCCGGCCGACCCACGTTGCCACGCGCCAGCGCGAGGTCGACGATGGCGCGCACGTTGTCCACGCCGCACACGTGCTGGGTGATTCCCATCGACCAGACGAGCACCGCGCTGCCGGCCGCGCCATACATCCGGGCGAAGCGGGTGATGTCCTCCACGGACGAGCCCGACCATCGCGCGAGGTCCTCGAGCGACTGCTCCGCCAGCCCGGCCCGGAGCTCCTCCCAGCCGGTCGCGTGGTCGCGGAGGAATCGGTCGTCCGTCAGCCCCTCGTCCGCGAGCACCTTGAGCACGCCCGTCAGGAAGGCGATGTCGCCGCCCGTGGACACCGGGAAGAAGTCGGTCGCCATCTGGGTGCCAAAGATCGCGCTCTCCGGGTTGGATGGCACCCAGTAGCGCTCGAGACCAGGCTCGCGCATCGGGTTGACGACCGCGATCCGGGCGCCTCGCTTGCGCGCCATGTAGAGGTACTTCATGAACACCGGCTGCGCGTTGGCGACATCGGCACCGAAGAGCACGATGAGGTCCGATTCGATGACGTCGGTGTAGGACACCGTGGTCGCCGCCACGCCCAGGCCGTCCTTGAGCGCGTTGGTCGAGGGCGCGTGGCAGATCCGTGCGGCGTTGTCCACCGAGTTGGTGCCCAGGAACCGGGCCACCTTCTGGGCGACGTAGTAGACCTCGTTGGTGATGCCCCG
This sequence comes from Chloroflexota bacterium, assembly GCA_046328155.1. GTDB lineage: Bacteria > Chloroflexota > Limnocylindria > Limnocylindrales > CSP1-4 > JAFMJV01. The sequence goes on along the minus strand of JAXLXC010000035.1, from coordinate 35,011 downwards.
CGCGGTCAGGAAGAAGCCCAGGCGGTCGCCGCCGTCCTGCGCGTCCTTGGCCCGGGCGTCACGGACCCGGCCGGCGGCCAGCGCCAGTGCCTCGTCCCAGCCGATGCGTCGGAACCCCGGCTCGCCCCGGCGCCGGAGCATGGGGAAGGGGAGGCGGCCCAGGTCGCGGAGCTGCGCGCCATCGAGCTCCCGGAGCGCCTCGACGTCCGCCAGTCGGGCAGGGTCCAGCGCCCGCATGGTGTTGAGCTTGAGCAGGTTGAGGCGCGTGGTGCACAGGTGGACGCCGTCGATCGTCCAGTCGTGGAACCCGGCCACGCCGAGGGCGCATCCATCGCACACGCCCTGCGACAGGATCCGCCACGCGTAGCGGGGGGCGTGTCGGTTCTCCCACACGGTGCGTGCCATCTCGCCGAAGTGGTTGGGCTTCTGGAGGCCGATGCCGTTGGGTCGGAGGCTGACCCACAGGTCGGGGGCGATGCGACGGGCGCGCTTCTTGGGCGGCTTGGGGTCCGTGGCCGTCACGCGCGTCCGAGCCCCAGGCGATCGGGTCGGCTGTAGACGTTGCAGCGCTCGCCCCGCAGGAAGCCCACGAGCGTGATGCCAAGTCGGGTCGCCGTGTCCACGGCGAGGTCCGTGGGCGCGCCCACCGCGAGCAGGATCGGGATGCCGGCCATGGCGGCCTTCTGGACCAGCTCGAAGCTCACGCGACCGCTCACCAGGAGCATCGTGCCATGGAGTGGCAGCGCCGCGGCCAGCGCGGCGGCGCCCACCAGCTTGTCGAGGGCGTTGTGACGACCCACGTCCTCGCGGACCCGCAGCAGCCGGCCGTCCGGGTCGAACAGCCCCGACGCGTGGAGACCGCCCGTGGAGTCGAACGTCTCCTGTGCCGCGCGCAGGGTGGTGGTGAGGGTGGGCAGCACCGCGGGGTCGACGTCCGGCCCGTCGGGGAGGGGGGCGCAGCGGCGTGCCACATCGTCGATGGAGGCGGTGCCGCAGATGCCGCAGCTGGCGGTGGCCACCGTCAGGCGGGCGCGGACGGTCGCCGGGTCGAACCGCGTGCGGAGCTGGACGGTGATGGTGTCGTCCGGGCGGGCGTCGGTGGCGGGGTCGCCGATGACCCAGGCCTCGACGTCCTCCGGGGCGCACAGCCCCTCCGTGACCAGGAAGCCGATGGCCAGCTCCTCCTCGCCGCCGGGGGTGCGCATGGTGACCGCGACATCGACGGGCGCCTGGCCTGGGCCCGCGACCCGGATCTGGAGGGGCTCCTCGCCGGCGAGCGAATCGGTCCTGCGGGTCGCGACGCCGTGGTCGAGGGTGACGACCTCGGCGGTGGCGGCGTGGGCGGCGTGCGGCCGGCTGGTCATCGGGTGGCGGCCAGGTCGGCGGGGGTGTCGACGTCACGCAGGGAGGCGCCGACCGGGTCGAGGGGCAGCCAGATGGATGGCTGGATCGCGAGTGCCTCGTGGAGCAACGCGCGGACGCGGCGCTCGCCGGAATCGAGCAGCGACGCGACGCGTGGGAGGGTGCGCTCGCGACGCAGCGCCAGCGGCAGCGGGCGTGGGCCATGGGGGTCGGCGAGGCAGGCGACATCGGATTCGGTCGTCGCCAGCCGGTCGGCTAGCAGCGCGAGGACGGCGGGCTCGACCCATGGCATGTCGCCGCCCACGACCAGCGCGATTGGCGCAGTCGTGGACAAGCCCTGCCTCGATCGCGGCGAGGGCCCTCGCCGGGTCGGGTGTCGAAGACGATTTGTGCGTGACCGGGCAGCTGGATGGGCGGCGGGTCGCGCGGGTCGACGACCACCAGGCATGGCGCCGGGGCCAGGCGCTCGAGCGTCCGCTGGAGCATCGGGATGCCGTCGATGGGTGACAGCCGCTTGTCGGTGCCCATGCGCCGGCTCGCGCCCCCCGCGAGCACGAGCACCGGGACCGGGTGAGGGGACGCCATCGGGGGCATGGTGGCGCAGCCGGCCTCGCGGGGCAACCGGCGGCGCCGCTGCCGCCTGGCGCGGTGAGGGGGTGGGGATGGGCGGCCCGGGTCCGGTTGGCGGCGCGGGTCCGGTTGGCGGCGCGGGCGGCCGGGATTGCGTCGGGTCTGCAGGGTTGCGGGCAGAATTCCCGTAGGTTGGGAAGATCTCCCGTGTGGCGGGAAGAAATCCCGTAGGTTGGGACGTTCTCCTGAGTGACGGGAAGTAGTCCCACGTGGTGGGAGATCGGGCGCGGTGGGGCGCTCCCGCCTGGCGCGGCGAGGCCGCTGCTGACCGGCGCGGCGAGGCCGCTGCTGACCGGCGCGGCGAGGCCGCTGCTGACCGGCGCGGCGAGGCCGCTGCTGACCGGCGCGGCGAGGCCGCTGCCGCCTGGCGCGGGTGGGGCCGGGCGCCTGCGCGGGCGGCAGGCGCCTGCGCGGGGCGCCTGTCGCGGGCGGACCGAACGCGGCGGACTGGGACCGCCGTCGGTCCTATGCGCTGCCGACCGTCCGGAAGCAGTCGGAGCAGTAGACCGGCTTGTCCATCCGGGGCTTGAACGGCACCTGGGCCGCATTGCCGCACTTGGAGCAGATCACCGCGAAGTACTCCCGGCTGGGCCGGTAGTCACCGCGCTCGTAGCCGCGCGGCCCGCCGATGTCGCGCACGTCGTAGCCGGAGGTCTCGCGCATGGAACGGCGCGAGGCCCGGCAGCTGGTGCAGCGCTTCGGGTCCGACACGAACCCCTTCTGGGCGTAGAACTCCTGGTCTGCGGCCGTGTGGATGAACTCCACCCCACAGTCGACGCAGGTCAGGGTTCGATCGACGTAGGACACCAAGGACCTCCTGGACACCGTTGCTCGAGTCGCCGTGCGTCCGATCCGACCCGTCGGGGGCAGCACGAAACCGAGGGCGTGGCGTCTGGAGATACCGGGCGCCGCGCGTCCCAGGTGCTCTGCCGAGGTCCCTGTCTGGGGCGCACCGGATGCGAGGGGAAGGTACACCGGAACGCTCGATCGCGCACACGCCCGGCGCAGGCCGAGAGGGCCTGCTGGCGATCGCGTCCGCCCACTCCCGCGGCTGACGCCCCGACCGGGCGCGCCGCCCCGACCGGGCGCGCCGCCCCGACCGGGCCTCGGCACTACGATGCGTCGTCATGGACTTGACCCGTGGGCGTGACCTGCTCCGGTCCGGTGCGCTGGTCGTGGTGCTGCTGGCCATGGCCACGACGCTGGTCGCCGTCCTGGAGGGACCCGTCGGGATCGACAACGCCGCGATGACCTACCTGCTGGCCGTGGTCGCCGCCGCGGCGCTGCTGGGGTTCGCGGCGGCGGTCGCCACGGCGGTCGCGGCGTTCGTGGTCTACGACCTGCTGTTCGTGTCCCCGACCTGGACCCTGACGGTCCAGGACTCGCGCGAGTGGCTTGCGCTGCTCCTCCTCCTGATGGTTGGCGTGGTGGTCGCGTGGCTCGCCGGCGAGCTCCGCCGACGTGCCGCGGAGGCATCCATGCGGGAGGCGGAAGCCAACGCGATGTATCAGGTCAGCCGGGTCCTGGCGACCCGCGCGTCCGTCGGCGCGGTGCTCGACGAGCTCGGCGAGACGCTGGCGCGTGACACCGCGTCGGACCGCGTGGCCATCACCCTGGTCCATGGTCCCGGCGCGCGCGCCGTCGCGGACGTCGCCGCGCCTGGCTGGGCCCCGCGCGACCGTGGCATCCTGCGCCGCCGCACCGGGACGTCCGACATGGCGTGGGTGCGGCTCCACGAGTCGGCGATGACGCGTCGGGGCGAGGCCGATTCGGTGGCCTGGAAGGTGCCCATCGAGGCCGCAGGGCGGACCCTGGGCGCCCTGTGGCTGCTGCGTCGTCGGTCGGCAGGCCCGCCTGACGCGGCGGCCACCCGGCTGCTGGGGGTCGCCGTGGACCAGGTCGGCCAGGCCGTGGAGCAGGAGCGGCTTGGGGCCGAGGCCCAGGATGCGGAGCTCAACCGCGCCAGCGAGGCGTTCAAGTCGGCGCTGCTGGACTCGGTGTCGCACGACCTGCGGACGCCGCTCGCCTCCATCCGCGCAGCGGCAGGCACCCTGCTCGACCCGGACATCGAGCTCGACGCCGAGGAGCGACGCGCGAGCGCCGCGGCCATCGACCACGAGGCGGAGCATCTCGCGCGTCTCGTCTCCAACCTCCTGGACATGAGCCGGATCGAGGGTGGCGCGCTGGCCGCCGACCTCGAGGTCTACGAGGTCGGCGACCTGGTGGACCAGGCGCTCGGCCGGCTCGCCGCACGGCTGGCCGGGCGCCCCGTGGCTCGTGACGACGCGCGCGACCTGCCACCCGTCCGCACCGACGCCGTCCTGTTCGACCAGGTGCTCGCCAACCTCGTCGAGAACGCCTGCAAGTACAGCCCGGCCGACGTGCCACTGCGGGTCGCATCGGCGATCGACGGAGGGCGTGTCCGGGTGACCGTCGAGGATGGCGGCCCGGGAGTGCCACCCGCGAGCCTGGCCCGCCTGTTCGACAAGTTCTACCGGGTCCGCACCACCGGCGAGGGGTCGCGGCCTGGCTCTGGCATCGGCCTGGCGGTGGTGCGCGGCCTGGTCGAGGCGATGGGTGGCGAGGTGCGCGCACGTCGCAGCCAGCTGGGCGGCCTGGCCATCGACGTGCTGCTCCCCGCCGCTCCCGTGGCAGCGGAGCACGCGGAGACCGACGAGGCCATCACGCCCCTGGTCGCGACGTCGTGAGCGGTGGCGGGACCGGACCCACGGCGCTCCTGGTGGAGGACGATGCAGGCACCCGCCGGGAGGTCGCACGCAACCTCGTCGCGCATGGCTATCGGGTGGCGGAGGCAGGCTCGGTCACGGCGGCCCTGGCCGCGTGGGACCGCGAGCGCCCGGACGTCATCCTGCTCGACCTGGGGCTGCCCGATCGCGACGGGATCAGCCTGCTCCGGCACGTCCGACGGGAGGCGACGACGCCTGTGGTCATCCTCTCGGCGCGCGGCGCCGAGGAGGTCAAGGTGGAGGCCCTGGAGGCGGGTGCGGACGACTACGTGACCAAGCCGTTCGGCACGGCCGAGCTGCATGCCCGGATCCGGGCGGTGCTGCGGCGAGCCGGTGGGCCGGCAGCCGACGCCTCGGGCATGCTGCGGAACGGCAGCCTGACGCTCGACCCAGGCGCCCACCGGGTGGAGGTGGCCGGGCGACCCGTGGCGCTGTCCCCGCGCGAGTTCCGGATCCTCGAGGTCCTGCTCTCGCGGCCGGGTTCGCTCGTCACCCGGGGTCGGATCCTTCGCGCCGTGTGGGGCGAGGCGTACCAGGAGCAGGGCCACTACATCCACGTGTACGTCAGCCAGCTGCGCCGCAAGCTGGCGGCCGCCGACCCCGACGGCGCCCTGGACGACCTGGTGACCGCCGAGCCTGGCGTTGGCTACCGGGTGCGTCCCGCCTGACCCCGAGCCGCCGCCCGGGCCGACCGATCGTTGAGCGGATCTTGAGCGGCCCGGACGTCGCCAGGCGCGTTCGCCTCTTGGTGCCACGCTCGACGCTGGGTCCATGGACCGACGGAGCCCCGCCCCGATGCCCGAGCCGGCGCGCCGGATCGACATCGAGCTGCGCATGGCGGATGACGCGATCGCCCTCCTGGTGCACGGCGCGGCCACGCGCGCGATCGTGGGTGGGCTGCGCTTCGGCGACGCCCTCCTGCCCGAGGTCCGACGTCACGCGTTGGGCACCGGGGTCGTGGTCGACCCGCTGCCATGCGTCGACGAGGGTCTCGTCGACCTGCTGTTCCAGCGGCAGCCGGTCGCGTGAGCGACGGCAGACCGCGAGCCCACGTCCTGCTGGTCGAGGACGACGCGAGGTTCGCATCCCTCGTCGACCGCCATCTGCGGGGCCATGGCTATGTGGTCGATGTCGCGGACTCCGTCCTGTCCGCCGGCGACGCGCTGCGGCGCGGCGCCGGCGGCGATGCCGCACCCGGCGTGGTGCTCCTCGACATCAACCTGCCCGACGACGCGGGCTGGGCGTTGCTCGCAGACCCCGCCTATGTCGCCGCGGGCGCCCCGCCCGTCGTGGTCATCACCGCGACCACCGTGAGCCCGCGCCGTCTGCGCGTGCCGGGCATCGCGGGGTGCCTCACCAAGCCGTTCGCCATGGAGACCCTGCGGTCGACCATCGACCGCGTGACGCATCCGGAGGTCCCGCCGACCGAATGACCGACCTGTCCATCGCCCTCATCGGCGCCGCCTGCGCGGCCGCGACGTGGGCGTTCCTCCTGGTGTGCGAGCGGGTGCGGCGATGAGCCTCATCGAGCTCCTGACCGGTCTCGCCGCCGTGTTCTGCCTCGTCTATCTCACCTGGGCGCTGCTGCGGCCCGAGGACCTGTGATGCCCTCGAACGACCTGGTCACGCTCATCACCCTCGCATCGGCGGTCCTCATCCTCACGCCCCTGATGGGCACCTGGATCGCCCGCGTCATGGAGGGGGAGCGCACGCTCCTGTCGCCCGTGCTCCTGCCCGTCGAGCGCGTCACCTACCGGATCCTGGGCACCGACCCGACCCAGGAGCAGGGCTGGAAGGCCTACGGCGTGTCGATGCTGGTGTTCACGCTGGTCGGCATCGTGGCGATGTACGCCATGCTCCGGCTCCAGGACGTCCTGCCGCTCAACCCGAGCGGCGCGGCCGCCATGAGTCCCGAGCTGGCGTTCAACACGTCCGTCAGCTTCGAGACCAACACCAACTGGCAGAACTACGGCGGCGAGACGCTGGCCAGCCACCTCATCCAGGCGGGTGGTCTCGCGGTCCGCAACTTCACCTCGGCGGCCGTGGGCATCGCGGTCGCCATCGCGCTGGTGCGCGGACTGGCCCGCCGCACCGCGTCGACCATCGGCAACTTCTGGGTCGACATCGTGCGCATCACGCTGTACGTGCTGCTGCCGCTGTCCCTCGTGGGCGCCCTGGTGCTGGTGTGGCAGGGCGTGCCCCAGACCTTCGATGGTCCTCGGACGCTGACGACCATCACCGGCGCGCAGCAGACGATCGCCCTCGGGCCCGTGGCATCCCAGGAGTTCATCAAGAACCTGGGCACCAACGGTGGCGGGTTCCTCAACGCCAACTCCGCGCATCCCTTCGAGAACCCCACGGGGCTGACGAACTGGGTCGAGATGCTGTCCATCCTGCTCATCCCCTTCGCGCTGACCTACACCTTCGGGCGATACGTCCGCGACCAGCGCCAGGGCTGGGCGATCTTCGGCGCCATGGCGGCCATCCTGGTCGTGGGCGCCCTGCTCGCCATGGGCGGCGAGACCAGCCACAACCCGTTGCTGCCCGCTGGAATCGACCAGTCGCTGGGCAACATGGAGGGCAAGGAGGTGCGCCTCGGTGCCTCCCTGGGCGGGCTCTGGGCAGCCGTGACGACGGGCACCAGCACGGGTGCCGTCAACGCGATGCACGACAGCCTGCAACCCATCACGGGCCTCGTGCCCCTGTTCAACATGGTGCTCGGCGAGATCACGCCGGGCGGCGTGGGCGCCGGGCTGTACGGGATGCTCGTCATCGGCGCCATCACGGCCGTGTTCATCGCGGGTCTGATGGTGGGCCGGACGCCGGAGTACCTGGGCAAGAAGGTCGAGGCGTACGAGATGAAGATGGCGATGGTCGCCATCCTGGTGCTGGGCGCGAGCATCCTCGGCTTCACGGCCCTGGCCACGGCGCTGCCCGAGGGGCAGGTTGGGCCCCTCAACGCGGGCCCCCACGGCTTCTCCGAGATCCTGTACGCCTTCGCCAGCCAGACCGGCAACAACGGGTCCGCGTTCGCCGGGCTCACCGGCAACACGCCCTTCTACAACGTCACTGGCGGCCTCGCGATGCTCATCGGGCGGTTCGGGATCATCATCCCGGCCCTCGCCATCGCGGGATCGATGGCCGCCAAGCGCGCCGTCGCGCCATCGCTCGGGACGTTCCCGACCACCGGCGTCACCTGGACGGTGCTGCTCATCGGCGTCGTGGTGATCGTGGGCGCCCTCACCTTCTTCCCCGCGCTCGCCCTCGGACCGATCGTGGAGCAGCTGCTCCAGGCGGCCGGGCACACCTTCTGAGGCCGCGATGACCATCCTGCGTTCCATCGACCTGTCCCGTGGCACGCGCCGCTTCCAGCGGTTCGGAGGCGGCGCCTCGGGGGCAGCCCCGACCCCTGGGCCTGGCGGCCCCCGAGGCATCCTCGACCCGGCGCTGCTGCGGTCGGCCATCCCGGAGGCCCTCCGGAAGCTCGACCCGCGGCTGCTCGTCCGCAACCCGGTCATCTTCGTCGTGGAGCTCACCGCGGTGCTCGTGACCCTCATGGTCATCGGGGACGTCACCGGCTACCAGAAGGCCGGCATGGGCGGCCTCGGCTTCCAGCTCCAGGTCGGCCTGTGGCTGTGGTTCACGGTGCTGTTCGCGACCTATGCCGAGGCGGTCGCCGAGGCACGTGGCCGGGCGCAGGCGGCCACCCTCCGCCGCGCCCGCTCGGTGACCACCGCCCATCGACGGACGGACTCGGGCGCCCTGGAGGACGTGGGTTCGGCCGAGCTCCGGCGGGGCGACATCGTGGTCATCCGGGAGGGCGAGGTCGTGCCCGGTGACGGGGACGTCATCGAGGGCGTGGGCTTCGTCAACGAGTCGGCCATCACCGGGGAGTCCGCGCCCGTGCTCAAGGAGCCCGGCACCGACATCCGCAGCAGCGTCACGGGCGGCACCACGCTCGTCAGCGACGAGCTGGTGGTGCGCATCACCGCCGACCCCGGCGAGACCTTCCTCGACCGGATGATCTCGCTCGTCGAGGGCGCCCGACGCCAGCGGACCCCCAACGAGATCGCGCTGGCCATCCTCCTCGCCGGCCTCTCGCTGGTGTTCCTGCTCGCGGTCATCACGCTCCGGCCGTTCGGCACGTTCGCGGGTGCGCCCGTGGACCTGGTCGCCCTGGTGGCGCTGCTGGTGTGCCTCATCCCGACCACCATCGGCGGCCTCCTGTCGGCCATCGGCATCGCGGGCATGGACCGTGTCGCACGCTTCAACGTCCTGGCCATGAGCGGCCGAGCCGTGGAGGCCTCCGGGGACGTGGATGTCATCCTGCTCGACAAGACCGGCACCATCACCTACGGCAACCGGCTCGCCGCGACCATCACGCCCGTCGCGGGCGTGATGGAGCGGGATGCCCTCCGGGCGGCGCTCCTCACCTCGATGCACGACGAGACCCCCGAGGGCCGCTCCGTCGTGGACCTCGCGCGGGCGCGCCTGACGACGCTGGGCGAGCCGGCGGGCGATGGCGATGACGCTGGCGTGCGGGAGCTGGGCGAGACCATCGCGGAGGACATCCCGTTCCGCGCCGAGACCCGCACCAGCGGCGTCCGCACGACGGCCGGCGAGCTGGTGCTCAAGGGCGCCGCCGACGCCATCGCCGACGGCATCGGCCAGCCCCTGGCCACCGATGCGACGCAGCTCGTCGACCGCCTCGCGGACCTGGGCGCGACGCCCCTCGTCATCCGCGCGGGTGACCGGGTGCTGGGGGTCATCGAGCTCAAGGACACCGTCAAGGAGGGGCTCGTCGAGCGCTTCGAGGAGTTCCGACGCATGGGCATCCGGACCGTGATGGTCACCGGCGACAACCCGCGCACGGCGGCGACCATCGCCCGCGAGGCGGGGGTGGACGACTTCATCGCCGAGGCCAAGCCCGAGGACAAGATCCGCTTCATCCGCGAGGCGCAGGCCGAGGGCCACCTGGTCGCGATGACCGGCGATGGCACCAACGACGCGCCCGCGCTCGCCCAGGCGGACGTGGGCCTGGCCATGAACAGCGGCACGTCGGCGGCCAAGGAGGCGGCCAACATGGTCGACCTCGACTCCGACCCCACCAAGCTGCTCGAGGTCATCGCCATCGGCAAGCAGCTGCTCATCACGCGTGGCTCGATCACCACGTTCTCGATCTCGAACGACGTCGCGAAGTACTTCGCGATCGTGCCGGCGCTGTTCGTCGCGCTCCACCCGGAGCTGGGCGCCCTCAACGTGATGGGCCTGGAGACCGCGCAGAGCGCCATCCTGTCGGCGGTCATCTTCAACGCCCTGGTCATCGTGGCGCTCATCCCGCTCGCGCTGCGCGGCGTCTCCTTCCGCGCGGCGCCCGCCAGCGAGCTGCTGCAGCGCAACCTGCTGGTCTACGGGCTGGGCGGGATCGTCGCGCCATTCGTGGGCATCAAGCTCATCGACCTCGTCATCACGGCCATCGGCCTCGCCTGAGGATCCCATGCACGCGTTCCGACAGCACATCCGTCCCGCGCTCGGGGCACTCGTCGTCCTCACGCTGCTGACCGGGGTGCTCTACCCCGCGATCGTCACGGCGGTCGCCCAGGTGGCCTTCCCCAGCCAGGCCAACGGCTCGTTCATCACGGTCGACGGCCGGACGGTCGGGTCCAGCCTCATCGGGCAGGCGTTCGAGGATCCGCGCCACCTGTGGGGACGACCCTCCGCCGCGGGCGCGGGCTATGACGGGATGGCCTCCACGGGCTCCAACCTGGGACCGACCAGCCAGGCGCTGGTGGACCGCATCGCGGCCGAGGTGGACCGCCTGCGTGCTGCGAACGGCGACGCGCCCATCCCCGTGGACCTCGTGACGGCCTCGGCCTCAGGTCTGGACCCGCACATCAGCCCGGAGGCGGCCGAGTACCAGGTGGCTCGGATCGCGGTCGCCCGGGGCATCGGCGAGGACGAGGTGCGTGCGGCCATCGCCCGGCACACGGAGGCGCCGATGCTCGCCTTCCTCGGCCAGTCGACGGTCAACGTGCTGGAGGTCAACCTCGACCTCGACGGGCTCCTGGCGCCGTGACGCGGGCGCGGAGCACGCCGCCATGACGCGGGCGCGGAGCACGCCTCCATGACCGAGCGGGACCTGTTCGACGAACGCCCCGACCCTGACCTGCTGCTGGCGCGCCTGGGCGCCCAGGACGCGGCCTCGGGATCTGGTGGCCGCGGGCGGCTGCGGGTCTACCTGGGCATGGCCCCCGGCGTGGGCAAGACCTACCGCATGCTGGAGGAGGGCCATCGACGCGCCGAGCGCGGCACCGACGTGGTGGTCGGGTTCGTGGAGACCCACGGCCGGCCCCGGACGGCGGCGCTGCTCGAGGGCCTCGAGGTGCTGCCGCGACGGCACATCGAGTACCGGGGCGTGGTCGTGGAGGAGCTCGACGCGGAGGCCGTCATCGCGCGCCGACCCACGGTCGCCCTCGTCGACGAGCTGGCCCATTCCAACGCACCGGGCTCGGCACGCGACAAGCGCTGGGAGGATGTCGAGGCCATCCGGGACGCGGGGATCCACGTCGTGAGCACGTGCAACGTCCAGCATCTGGAATCCGTGGCCGACGTGGTGGGCACCATCACCGGCGCGACGGTGCGGGAGCGCATCCCCGACGAGGCCCTCGATGCCGCCGAGGAGATCGAGCTGGTGGACATGAGCCCCCACGCCCTCCGGCAGCGGATGCGTCACGGCAACGTCTACCCGCCCGACCGGGTCGCGGTGGCGCTCGACCGGTTCTTCACCGAGGCGAACCTGACGGCCCTTCGGGAGATCGCGCTGCGGCGCGTCGCCCGGAGCGTGGACGCGGACCTCGACGACCAGGGACGCGCCACGACGGCGGTGGCGCCGGGGGTCTCCGAGCGCGTGCTCGTGGTGGTGACGGGCGGTGCCGCCGACCGCGCCGCGATCCGTCGCGCGGCGGGCCTCGCGGGCGCCTTCCACGCGTCCCTCCTGGCGCTCCGCGTGGATGGCCTGGACACGGCACCGGGCACCGACGCACGGGACGTGGTGGAGGCGCTGGGCTATGCGGAGGACCTGGGCGCCGAGGTCGTGCGGGCCACCGGCGTCACGCTGGCCGCGGCCATCGCCGATGCCTGCGTCAGCCGGCGGGTGACCCATCTGGTCCTGCCACACATGCCCGCCCGCAGCATCCGTGACCGGCTCCGGCCCACCCTCGCCGACCAGGTGCTGGCCCGGGTCCCCGGCGTGGGGGTCCATCTGGTGGCTCCCCCGGAGTCCCGACCGGGACCGCACCCGTCCCGCCCGTAGCCCATCAGTCCCATACAAGGGCAGGGTGCCCGCATGGCAGCATGACCGCGCCGCCGGGCGTCATCACCGACCGGTGGCTTCGTCCCGGCCGCGCCACGTGGCGAGCGGTCGACTGCCACGGAGGTCGAGCGTCCATGCCCCGGCTGCTGCATCTGTCGGATGTCCACCTCGGGGCGCGCCACCCCGGCCTGGGGGCGTCGGCCCCCAAGCTGCGGGAGCGCCAGGTGGCCGCGCTCCGGCGCGCCATCGACGCGGGCATCGAGGCGCGCGTCGACGTGACGCTGGTGGCCGGTGACCTGTTCGATTCCAACGCCCAGCCGCGACGCATGGTCGAGGCCGCGGCCATCGAGCTGCGCCGGCTGACGGAGCGCGGCATCCGCGTCGTGCTCATCCCGGGCATCCACGACTCGTGGGAGGGTGGCTCGATCTACCGCGTGTTCGACCTCCGGCTGATGGCCGGCCTGTCGGAGGGCTCGGACCTGCTCACCGTGCTCACGCCCAACCGCACCGAGGTGCTGTTCCGCGACCTGGACCTGCTGGTGTACGGCCGGGTCGCGACCACGCGCCGGGTGGGCCGCAGCCCGCTCGCGGACTTCACGGTCCTCGCCGACGACCGCGCCCGCTGGCGCGTCGCGATGGTCCACGGGACCATCGTGGGCGCCGCGGATGACGACCGCGAGGACGTCCGGTTCACGGCCGAGGAGATCGCCGCCAGCGGTGTCGACTACCTCGCCATCGGTCATGCCCACGGCTGGCACACGGGTCGCTCCGGTGGCACGGTCTGGACCGCGCCGGGCTCGGTGGAGGCGCTCGAGCCCGAGGACGAGGACGCCGGCCGGGTCGCCATCGTGGAGCTGGCGGAGCGCTCGGGGCGCAAGTCCGTGGAGGTCAGCGAGGCCGTCGTGGGCCGCACCCGGTTCTCCAGCCTCACCCTCGACGCCGCCGAGTTCGTGACGCCGGCGGCGCTGGTGACCCGCCTGCGGACGCTCGCCGACCCGGATGTCGTGCTCGACGTGACGCTCCGTGGCGTGGCCCAGGCATGGCTGGACGTCGACCCGGCGGCCCTGTCCGCCGGGCTCGCCGATGCGTTCCTCGCGGTCCGACTCCGCGACGACAGCCAAGCGGCAGCCCCGGGCGCGACCGATGCGGCCCCTGGCAGCTTCGAGCGCACCTTCCAGGACGTGCTCGCCACGCACATCGCCTCGGCCGATGCGGCCCATGACGCCCGCACCGCCGCCGACGCGCGGGCGGCCGTCCACCTGGGCCGCCAGCTCTTGGCCGACCCCCGACAGGCAGGGCTGATCTGAGATGCGAATCACCAGCCTCCACATCCAGGGCATCCGACAGCTGGCCGACCTCGAGCTGGCACCGGTGGCGGGGCTCACGGTCATCCGGGGCGCCAACGAGTCGGGCAAGTCCACCATCCAGACCGCGCTGGAGATGGTCCTGTTCCACGACCCGACGTCCATCGCGCCGGCGCTCCTGGACCTGCGCACCTGGGGCACCACGACCGACCCGCGGGTCCGCCTCGAGTTCGAGCACGAGGGCCGGGCGGGGTCCCTCGAGAAGGTCTTCGCGGGCGCCCGCGGCAGCGTCGAGCTGTCGTTCGGGGGCACCGTCAGCCGAGACCCCGACGAGGTCCGTGCGATCGTCGCCGACATCACCGGCCTCGCATCCGAGGAGTTCCTCCGCTCCACGGCCAGCGTGCGCCACGGCGAGCTGGACGACCTGGACCAGGACGCCCTGCGCGACCGCCTCCAGCGCTCCATCAGCGGTGCCGGTGAGGGCACCCAAGCCGCCCATCGCCTGCTCGCCGAGGCGGTCCTCCGATACCGCGGCGACGGTGGCGAGGGCTCCGGACGCATCGACCGCACCCGCGACGAGCTGGAGCGCACCCGCGCCGCCCTGGTCGCCGGCGAGACGTCGCTGGCGCAGCTGGAGCGCGACCGTTCGGCGCTCGCGCTGGCCCACGACCGACGCGCCGACCTCGACGCGCGGCTCGTCCGCGACCAGGAGCAGGTGGAGGTGAGCGAGCGCGCGATGCGGCTGCTGACCTCCGCGACCGAGTCCGAGGCGCGCTACATGCGGCTGCGGCAGGCCGCCGACCTCCAGGAGCGGATCAACGCCGCGGAGCGCAGCCACCCGCTGCCCATGCCGCTGCCCGAGCTCCGGGCTCGCACCCAGCGAATCAAGGAGCTGCAGTTCCAGATCCAGGAGCTGGAGGTCCTCTCCGAGCTGCGCGGCGTCGCACCCTCGGGCAGCGTCAAGACCGTCAGACCGCCCCGCTGGCAACCGCTCGCGCTGGCCGCGATCGTCGCGCTGGTCGCGGCCATCGCCGTCGCCGCCGCCGTGTCTGTCGTCGGGCTGCTGCCGGGCCTCGAGACCTGGGGCCTCGCCGCAGCCGGGATCCTGCTCCTCGCGGCCCTGGTGTTCGGCCTGATGTCGCTCCGCAAGGCGCGGCGGGTCCGCCTGGCCAAGGCACAGGCGCAGATGCAGGCGGCCGAGATCGACCGTCGCCTCCAGGGCAAGGGCCAGGAGGACGAGCAGCTCCGCGACGCGCGACGCGAGCGCGATGCGCTGCTCACCGTCATCGGCGTGCCCGACGTGTATGCCGCGGACACGCTCCTGGAGCGGGCCGCCGCGCACAACGCGGGTGTGGATGAGCTGCGCGCGGAGCAGCGCGGCCTCCTCGCGGGCGTGGAGGTGACCGGTGACGTCATCGCCGAGCGCGACCGCGCGGCGGCGGAGATGGAGCAGTCGCGTCACGTCCTGTCCGCGCTGGGCGGTGCCGGGATCGACCCCGCCGCCCTCCGGGAGCAGGCGCTGCGCACGCTCCAGGGGACGCAGACGGAGCGCGAGGCGGCCATCCAGGACGAGGGGCTCGCCCAGGGCCGCGTCGACCAGAACGAGGTGGACGCGGAGCAGGTCGCCCTGCTCGCGGAGCGGATCCCGGCCTTGGAGGAGCAGCTCGCCGCGATGGAGCGCCGCGTGCGGGTCTATGACCTGACACTGGCCACGCTCGACGTGGCCGAGGGCGACACCGTCAAGCAGGCCGCGCGCTATCTTGAGGAGCGCATGGGCGACGACGTGGCACGAATCACCGACGGCCGATATCGGCAGGTCCGCGTGGACGAGCACGACCTCTCGTTCGAGGTCTGGTCGCCCGAGCTGCCCGGCTGGGTGGCCGTCCAACAGCTGTCGGAGGGCACCCTCGACCAGGTGTACCTCGCGGCGCGTCTGGGCCTGGTCCGCCAGGTCACCCAGGGCAGGCGGCCGCCGCTCATCTTCGACGACCCGTTCGTGACCTTCGACGACGACCGGGCCGCACGGTCGGCGGCCGTCCTCAAGGACCTCGCGGCCGACCACCAGGTGCTGCTGCTCACGGCGTCCGACCGGTACGACGACATCGCCGACGCGGTGGTCCAGCTGCCCACGCCGGCGGCCCGGGACACCGATGGCCCGAGCGCCGACCGCCTGCCCCAGATGCTCTCGGGCGGCTCCCTGACCACCGGCGCGAACGGTGCCGGACCGCATCGCTCCGCCAGTTGGCCGACGCTGGACGTGACCGACCGCGCCCCCTGGGTGGTGGCCGGCTGACCCTGCTCGGAGCGGCGCTGGCGCTCGTCAGCGCTGCGGCGTGGGGCACCGGGGACTTCTGCGGGGGCCTCGCGACCCGACGCGTGCCAGTGATCGTGAGCGTGCTCGCGGTCCAGGCGATCGGGACCCTCCTCGCGCTGGGTGTCGTGCTGGCCAGCGGCGAGCGGACCACCGAGCTGGGGTCGCTGGCGTGGGCCGCCGTGGGTGGACTGGGCGGGCTGCTGGGCGTGACGGCCCTGTATCTCGCCTTGTCGCGGGGCACGATGGGAATCATCGCGCCGCTGTCGGGCGTCATCGCGGCCGCGGTGCCGGTGCTCGTCACCGTGGCCACCGGCGGCGCCATCGCCCCGGTCGCGATGCTGGGCATGCTGCTGGCGCTGGCCGCCGTGGCGTTCGTGGCCATGCCGGCATCCGACGATGCCGCGGCCGCGACCCACCCGGATGCTCGGGCGCGGCTGGTCGAGGGAGCGCTCGCGGCCATCGCGGGCCTGGGCTTCGCCCTCTACTTCCTGGGCATCGAGCGGGCGCACGGCGAGGGTGGCGGGACTTGGTGGACCCTGCTGGCCGCGAGGGGCGCGGGCCTCCTCGTGGTCACGGTCGTGTTCGTCGCCCTGGTCGCCGTGCGGCGCACGCCGGTGCTCGCGGGTGTCGCAGCCGCCGCGCCCGTCATGGCGCTGTCCGCGGTGGGCGACCTGGGTGGCAACCTGTTCTACGTCCTGGCCCTGGGCGAGACCACGCTGGCGGTCGCGGTGGTCCTCTCGTCGCTCTACCCCGTGGCCACGGCGCTGCTCGCGCGGGTGTTCCTGGGCGAGCGCCTCACCCGCACCGCGGTCGTGGGCGTGGCGCTCGCCATCGGCGGCGTGGTGCTCATCGGCATCGGCTCGACCAGCGGATAGCGGGCGCGTATCGTTGGCGGCGCGGACACGCCGCACGCTGGAGGCGCCGTGAGAGGGAAGCGCATGGGTCGGCCGACGATCGGCCTGGTGGGCGTCGCGGTCGTGCTCGCCTGCGTCGGCATCTGGGGGTGGCTGCGATGGCGGCGGCCCTCGGGGCCGGGGCACGGCGGGACCCGCGCCGGCGCCGCCGAGCCTGTCGCGATACCCATCGACCCAGGGCAGCGACCAGCCGTCGCCGTGCCCGTCGCGGCCGGCGTGGCCGCGTCGCGTGACCCTGGCCCAGCGCCTGCCCCGGCGCGCATCGTGCGCCTCGAGGATCCCGCCCATCCCTTCGGGCCTGGCTCGGCGGCGCCACGCGCCGACGGCTCCGGGCCCACCGGCTGGAGCATCAAGGGGAACGCCGACTCGGGGCTGTATCACACGACCTCGTCGCCGTCGTGGAGGCGTCTGCGCGCGGAGGCGTGGTTCGAGACCGTGGAGGCCGCCGAGGCGGCCGGGTTCCGACGCTGGGACTGGCGGCGGAACGCCCTCTGAGTCGCGTTGGCGTCAGATCATGCCCCGCCAGTCGAGGCCACGGCGCCAGCGCGTGAGCCGGACCGCCACGAGCACCCCGAACGCCGCCACGACCAGCACGGCGGCTGCGGCCACCGACGAGTCGAGGTCGCTGGACTGGAACTCGGAGTACACGACGAGCGGGAGGGTCTGCGTCCGACCCTGGATGTTGCCCGCGAACATGATGGTCGCGCCGAACTCGCCCAGGGCACGTGCCCACGCGAGTGCCAGGCCACCGCCCAGCGCCGGCGCCGCGAGCGGCAGCGTGACCCTGGCGAGGAGCGCCAGGCGCCCGGCGCCGTCCACCTCCGCGGCCTCCTCCACGGTCCGATCGACCGACGCGAAGCCGGCCCGCACGGATCGGATGTACAAGGGTGCTGCGACGAAGGTCTGTGCCAGCACCACGGCGAGGATGGTGAAGGGGATGCTGATCCCGACCGCGTCGAGCGGCGTGCCGAGGATCCCGCGGCGACCCAGGACCAGCAGCAGCGCGAGTCCCGCCACCGTGGGGGGCAGCACGATGGGCAGGTCGATGATCGCCTCGGCGAGGGCCTTGCCCCGGAACTCGCGGCGCGTCAGCAGGAGGGCCAGCGGCGTCCCGAACACGACCGCAAGGACGAGGCTCGCGAGCGTGGTCAGGAGGGAGAGGGCGAGCGCGTCGAGCACCGCCCGCTCGGACGCCTGGGTCAGCAGCTCCCCGCCAAGGACGGCGCGCCCGAGCAGGGCCGCCACCGGCAGCCCCAGGAACAGGAGCGCGATGATCGAGATGACGACGCCCACGGGTCCCAGGTCCGCTGGGCGGCGCACCCGGCGCCGCACCACGGCGCTGGGCCCGGGCCGCCCCCCGAGGGCCTCGGGGGCGGCGGTCACGAGGGCACTTCGACCATCACGTTGGTGGCCTTCACCACGCACACCACCTCGGAGCCCGGCCGCAGGTCGAGCTCCTCGACCGCCTCGGCGGTGAGGAGGCTGACGAGCCGGTGCGGGCCCGCCTGGACCTCGACCACCGCGGCCACCCCGTCGGCCTTGACGGCGGTCACGATGCCGGGGAACCGGTTCCGCGCGCTCTGGGCCACGATGGGTCGGTCACCGCCGGTCCGTCGACGCTCGGCAAGGAGCCGATTGACCTCCTCCTGCGCGACGGCGCGCTGGCCGCCCTGCGTGCGGGTCGCGGCGACCCGGCCGTCCTCGATCCAGCGGCGCAGCGTGTCGGTGCTGATGCCGAGCGCCTCCGCCGCCTCGCCGATCCGGAGCTGATCCCTCGGTTTCTGTCCAGCCATGCGGCGGATGGTACCGCGTCAGCGTGCGTGTTCATCTGGTTGGTCGTGCTGTGCGGTCATGCGCCCCGCCCCGGCGGCTTTCGGGGCTCGCCTGCCGTCGACGCTCCCAGATTCTGGGCCTATCGACGGCGGGCGGCTGCCTCGATGGGTCGGGCCGAACCTCGAGGGGCCTCCGGGTGTCGCCGTGCCCAGATTCTGGGCAGAACCACCGACCAGCCTACGCTCGGCGGCGTTGGGCGAGGCCGGATCAGGCATTGGGCCGGCGTCGGCGGCCTTCCCCGTCGATACACCCAGATTCAGGGAACGGCGGCGGGAGCGGCGAAGGGGCCGGGGGCGGCAGCGGACACCGGTTGGGCCCGAGCGGCAGCGGACACCGGTTGGGCCCGAGCGGCGCGTCGAACGCGTCGGCGGGAGCGGCGAGCGGGCCGGGCGACGCGCGGTGGACGACGCGAGCCGAGGTGGTCAGCCGGCACCCAGGAGCGCGGACGCGGCAGGGTCCAGGAGCCAGGTGGCACTGTCGATGCGCGCGAGCCGGGCTGGGTAGGCCTCGATCGCGGGGTCGCCGCGGAGCACGTCGGCGACCACGGCTGCCTTGGCGGCGCCGCCCACGCTGAGGAGCACCGCGTGTGCCGCCGCCACGACGGCAGGGTGGAGCGTGACCCGCGGCACGGACGGCCCGATGTGGGTCGGTGCCGGGATGGCCAGCACGGTCGGGGCATCGGCCGAGAGCGCGGCGCTGCCCGGGAACACGGACAGGAGATGGCCGTCGGGGCCCATGCCCAGGAGCAGCAGGTCGAACGCGGGTGCGCCATCGTCGGTCGGCACGAGCGCCAGCTCGGCCGCATACGCCTCGGCGGCGAGGGCCCCAGCGTCCGGGTCCGCCACGTCCACCCCCTCGAGCATCGGGTGCACGGTCGCGCCGGCCACCGGCAGGCCCGGGGCGGCCACGAGCTCCCGCAGCGCGAGCCCGGCGTTCGAGTCCGCGTCCGCGAGCGGCACGACCCGGTCGTCACCGAACCACAGATGGACCCGCGACCAGTCCACCGCCCCTGCCCGCTCCGACGTTCGCAGCTCGCGGTACAGGCCGCTCGCCGACGAGCCACCGGTGAGCGCCACGTGGGCCACGCCGCGGGCTCCGATGGCCCCGGCGATCGCCGCGACCACCAGGTCGGCGGCCGTGCGTGCCAGCGCGTCCGGGCCGGACGCCACGAGGACGCGCGGGGACCCCGTGCCGGGTCGCAGCACGCGGCTCACGCGGTGCCTGCCGCGCTCGCCCCGGTGAGGGGCGCCAGGCCGGGCGTCGGTGGCACGAGCGCCGACGTCAGCCGCACCGCTCGCTCGAGCGCCAGCTCGAACACCGGGTCGTGGCCCGTCCGGTCGAGCGCCTCGGCGAGGAACGGCGTCTCGTCGAACGGGTCGAGGCGGGCCGGTCGTCGGGCCACGGGCGCGCCGTTCCAGTCGGCCGTCGCGAGCAGGTGGTCGGACTGGCGGGTGACCCGCACCCGGAGCATCGTGCGCACGCGGCTAGCCTCCAGGTCGACCCGGACCAGCGAGCCCGTCCCCCGGACCGGCCCGTCGATGGTGGTGCCCACCGGGCGCAGCTCCACCGGGATCTGGCGACGACCGCTGCGCAGGATCCCCTGGTAGCTGCCACTGGAATCCTGCTGCAGGGGCTGGTCCACCTGCCAGTCGAGCATCGCGGCGAGCCAGCCCACGAACAAGGCGGCACGCGTCAGCCGCGTGACGCTCCCTGGGCGCGCCACGTCCACCCGGACCGACGTCAGCCGTCGCAGCTCCGGCTGGAGCAGCGGGTGGTCGAACAGACCCGCCAGCAGCTCGCGCCAGAGCTCGAGGCGCATCCAGGCGATGTCATGGACCACGTAGCCGTCCGCGACCGCCTCGGCCATGCCCACCATGCTCGCCACGCCATCGGCGCGGAAGCCGCCCGAGTCCACGAGCACCCGGTCGCACTCCTCCGCGAGGTCCACGAAGACGGGGCTCCCGAACGGGGCGTCGTCGGGCCACCAGAGGACGGCTGGCAGGTCATGGATGGTCAGGGGCGCGACCGTCGACGACAGATGCTGGGCGAGCTCGCCGCCCAGCCGCAGCACGATCTCCTCGGTGCAGATCTCGGTCGTGCCGCGCGGCGGCACCTGGCATGTGGCGTCGATGAGCGCGTCGAAGCTGGCGGGTCCCTCCGGGTCGCCCAGGGCGAGGATGATGGCGCGCGAGGGGTGCCGCCCGGCGAGCGCCGTCACCGCGGACGTGGCGCGCGCGCGCGTCTCCTCGGTGTCGGCGACCACGATGAGCGTGAGCACCGAGGTGCGGGTCCGGACCTTGAGCGAGGTGTCGGTCTCGACCTCCGCGAGGTGGGCGGCGATGCGCCGATCGCCGCGATGCGCGGCGCGCGACCGGAGGTCGGCGCTCGACGCCGCCCGCTGGGCCACGAAGCCCCAGATCCGGGACAGCTCGGAGATGGTCTGGGCGATGCTCGTGGTCCGCACCTGCCAGCGCGCATCCGTGCCCTCGATCGGCCCGCCCGCGATCCGGCCGTTGCCGGCGCCGTCCGCCATCAGAGTCGTCGCCAGCGTCGGCCGTCGCGCTCCATGAGCCGGTCGGCGGCGTCGGGGCCCCACGTCCCGGCGGGGTAGGTCTGGATCATGCCCTCGGCGGCCTTGCCCTTCGGCTTGGTGCCCGCCGCGGCGGCATCGGCGTCCCAGCGGGCCCAGGTCTCGTCCAGCGGACCCACCAGCCCCCACGCGGCCTCCACCTCGTCGGCGCGCGTGAACAGCGAGGCGTCGCCCAGCATCGCGTCCAGGAGCAGCGTCTCGTAGGCCTCCGGCGCATCGGTCAGGAACGACGAGCCGTAGGTGAAGTCCATGTTGACGCTCCGGACGTCGAGGCCCAGCCCGGGCACCTTGGCCGCGAAGCGCAGCAGGATGCCCTCGTCGGGCTGGATCCGCATCGCCAGGAGGTTGGGCTCGGGCGGCGTCATCGACTCCCGGAACAGCATCAGGGGCGGCTGCTTGAACTGGACCGCGACCTCGGTGGCGCGACGGGGCATGCGCTTGCCCACGCGGAGATAGAACGGGACGTCCGCCCAGCGCCAGTTCTGGACCTCGAGCCGGAGCGCCACGAACGACTCCACCGTGGAGTGGGGGTCCACCTCCGGCTCCTCGCGATAGCCGGGCACCTTGTGGTCGGCCAGCCATCCGGACGTGTACTGGCCCCGCACCACGTCCTGCCGGATGCGTCCCTCGGTCCAGTCGGCGTCGATGGCCCGCAGCACCCGGACCTTCTCGTCGCGCAGCGCGTCCGCCTCGAACGCGATGGGCGGCTCCATGCACACCAGCGACAGCAGCTGGAGCATGTGGTTCTGGAGGATGTCCCGGCTGGCGCCCGCCTGCTCGTAGAACTCGCCCCGGCCTTCGACGCCCAGCTCCTCGGCCACGGTGATCTGGACGTGGTCCACGTAGCGTCGGTTCCAGATGGGCTCGAAGATCCCGTTCGCGAACCGGAACACCAGCAGGTTGCGGACCGTGTCCTTGCCCAGGTAGTGGTCGATGCGATAGACCTGCGACTCCTCGAACACCTGCATCACCTGGTCGTTGAGCTCCCGGGCCGATGCGATGTCGTGGCCGAACGGCTTCTCGATGACGATGCGGCACCAGCCGGCGCCATGCCCCAGGTTGGCGGCGCCGATGTTGGCCACGATCGAGGGATACGCGCTGGGTGGCGTGGCGAGGTAGAACAGGATGTTGGACCGGGTGCCCGCCGCGGCGTCGACCTGCTCCAGCCGCTCCGCGAGCGCCTGATAGCTGGCGGGGTCGTTGAAGTCGCCGCGCTGGTAGTGGATTCCGGCCGCGAAGCCGTCCCAGAGCGCCGGCTCGACCGGGTTGCGCGAGTGCTCCTCCACCGAGGCACGCATCTCGCGTCGGAACTCGTCGTCGGTGTATGGCCGTCGGGCGAACCCCACGATCCCCGATTCCGGGGGCAGCAGGCCGCCCCGTCGGAGGTTGTACAGGGCGGGCAGGATCTTGCGATGCGCGAGGTCGCCGGTGGCCCCGAAGATGACCACCTGGCACGGGTCCGGGATCCGCTCGAGACGGGTGCCGATGCGCAGCGGGTTGGCGACGCTGGCGGAATCCACGGCCTCGCCGTGGACCATGTGCAGGTCCTCGTCCACGGCGGCGCGTCGATGGGTGGTGCGCGCGCCGCGGCTGACGAGCGGCGCCTTGGGTGCCTTGGGCGGTGCCGAGGAGCGGGTCCGCGCCGGGCTCATGGTGGCTACTCCGACCTCACGGCGTGACCGCCGAACTGCTGGCGGAGCGCGGCGGTCACCTTGGCGCTGTACGACTCGTCCTGGCGGCTGGCGAACCGGGCCAGGAGCGAGAGCGTGATGACCGGGGCCGGCACGTCCAGGTTGATGGCCTCGCGCACCGTCCAGCGGCCCTCGCCCGAGTCGGCGACCCAGCCTCGGATGTCACCCAGGTCCTGGCCATGCTGCTCGAAGGCGAGCCCGGCCAGCTCCAGCAGCCACGAGCGGATGACCGTGCCGTGCTGCCAGGCCTTGGCGACCCCCGCCAGGTCGAGCGGGAACTCCGACGCGTGGAGGATCTCGAACCCCTCGGCATACGCCTGCATCAGGCCGTACTCGATGCCGTTGTGGACCATCTTGGTGAAGTGGCCGGCGCCCGAGGGGCCGGCGTGGATGTAGCCATCCTCGGGCGCCAGCGAGCGGAACACGGGCTCGAGCGGCTCGACCGCCTCGCGGTCGCCCCCGACCATCGTGCCGTAGCCGTTGGTGAGCCCCCAGACGCCACCCGAGATCCCGGCATCCACGAAGCGGATGCCACGCTCCGCCATCAGCGCGTGACGCCGCTGGGAGTCCCGGAAGTCGCTGTTGCCGCCGTCCACGATGGTGTCGCCCGGCTGGAGCAGCGCCGCCCACTCCAGCAGGTTCTCCTCCGTGGCGTCGCCCGCCGGGACCATCAGCCACACGATGTGCGGCGAGGGCAGCTTGGCCAGCGCCTCCTCGTGCGTGAGCGCGCCATCGAGGCCCTCGGCCATGATCTCCTGGGTCTTGTCGGGCGTCCGATTGAAGGCGACCACGTGGTGGCCCGCCCGGTGCAGGCGGCGGGCCATGTTGGCGCCCATGCGCCCGAGTCCGACGATGATCAGGTCCACGGTTGGAGGCTCCTGGTGGTGTGGTGGGTGTGCGGGGCCCGCCTCAGGCGAGCACCGCCGCGAGCAGCGAGGCGAGCTCGGCGATCCCCGCGTCCGGGTCGTCCGAGAGATGGATTCGCAGGCAGGGCAGCCCGTGGCTGGCGAGCGACGCCCGGTCGCCGGCCGCCTGGGCGTCGATGAGCACGCCGAACGTCTCGTCGCGTCCGGGGATGGGCACGTCCTCGGGATGGCTCGCGACCAGCTGCAGGAAGCAGCCCGACGGGGTGCCACCCTTGTGGAGCTGGCCCGTGGAATGGAGGAAGCGGGGGCCATAGCCGAGGGTGGTGGCGTGCGTCGTCCCATCCCGCAGCCGGGCCTGGAGCGTGCGCAGCGCGGTGGTCCGCTCCTCGGTGGGCGCCAGGTAGGCCTGGATGGCGTGGTAGCCGTCGGCCCTGGCGCGCCCGAGATGCGCTCGCAGCACCGCGGCGGCATCGCCCGCCGCCAGCCCGGCATCGCCGTACAGCCGGAGCGCACCGCTGACCGCGATGGGCTCCTCCGACGGGAAGGCGCCGTCCCGATGGTGCTGCTCCAGCGCGGCCCGGGTGTTGGTCTTGGACTCCGTGACGTTGGGCTCGTCGAACGGGTCGACCTCGAGCACCGCGCCCGCGATGGCGGTCGCGACCTCCCAGCGCACGAACTCGCCGGCCACCCAGGCGCCTGCCTCCAGGGGCAGGTCGATGACCGGGTGGCCTGCGGCGACGAGGGCCTCGGTGGCCGCGTCGGTGTCCGCGAGGTGGCTAGGACGGCCCAGCCGCACGAACACCCGGTCGGTGCCGTAGACCGCCGGCGCGCCCAGCGGCTCGCCGTCCACGGGCACCACGCCCGTGCCGTGCTTGCCGGTGGACTCCGCGATGAGCTGCTCCAGCCAGGCACCCACGGGTGCCAGGTCGGGCTCGATGACGAACGTCAGCTTGTCGCGGCCCGCGCGGGCGAGGGCACCCATGGCGGCGCCGAGCGCCAGCCCCGGGTTGGCGGCGTCGTCCGTGTGGCACCGCGCGAGCATGGCGTTGGCGTCCTGCAGCAGCGCCGTGGGGTCGAGCCCCAGGAGCGCCGCCGGCACGAGCCCCACGTAGGTCAGCGCGGAGTACCGGCCACCCACGTCCGGCGGGTTGAGGAACGTCTCGCGGAACACGTCGCTGTGGGGGATGGCCGCGAGGCTGTCCCCGGGGTCCGTGACGGCCACGAAGGAGTCGCCCGTGTCGCTGGCCGGGAAGCGCCCCACCCGATGCTGCGTCGCCGCCCAGTAGTGGGCGAGGAACGCGAGCGACTCGGTGGTGGTGCCGGACTTGGTGGCGATGACCCAGAGCGTGGACGCGGGGTCGCTCGAGGCGTCCATGGCGGCGACCGCCGCCGGGTCGGTGGAGTCGAGCACCGACACCCGGATGCCGTGCGCCGAGCGCGGCAGCACCTGGGCCAGCACGTCTGGGGCCAGCGAGCTGCCACCCATGCCGCACACCACGGCATGCGTGAAGCCGACCTCGCGGATGCCCCCCGCCCAGGCCTCCAGCTCCGCGATCTCGTCGGTGAAGCTGACGGGGGCGTCCAGCCAGCCGAGGCGGTTGCCGATGGTCGCTGCGACCGCCGGGTCGGTGGTCCAGATCGTCGTGTCGCGCGCCTGGAGGCGGCTGGCCCAGCGCTCCGTGACGGCGCGCTGGATGGCCGCTTCCACGATGGTCCGGAGCTCGTCGGGGCCACGCATCGCGAGGCTCATGACCGCACCTCCGGGGTCTCGGGGGCCGCAGGCGCCTCGTGCTCGAAGGGCGCCGACACGACGCCCCGCAGGTCGCCCACCATGACCTGGCGGGCGACCGACGCGACATGCGCCGCGGAGATGCCGAACGCGGGGAACAGCTCGCCCGCGGGCGCCGAGGCGCCGAACCGGTCGATGGCGATGATGGCGCCCTCGGGGCCCACCCAGCGGTCCCAGCCCAACGAGACACCCGCCTCCACGCTGATCCGGAGCGTCTCCTCCGGTGGCAGCACCGAGTCGCGGTACTCCCTGGGTTGCGCCCCGAAGCGCTCCCAGCTGGGCAGCGACACGACCCGCGTCCGGATGCCCTCGCTGGTCAGCCGGGCCCGGGCGTCCATGGCCACCGACAGCTCCGAGCCCGTGGCCAGCACGATGACGTCCGGCTGCGCCGGCTCGCCGGCCGGGTCGACCGCGTCCGCGAGGACGTAGCCGCCACGTGCCACGCCCTCGGTCGCCATGTCGGCCGTGCCCGGCAGCACCGGCAGCTTCTGGCGGGTGAGCGCGAGCGCCACGGGGCCGTGGCGCTGCTCGACGGCCAGCCGCCAGGCGGCCACCGCCTCGTTGGGGTCGCCCGGCCGCACGAACGTCAGACCGGGCATGGCGCGTAGCGCCGCGTAGTGCTCCACCGGCTGGTGGGTGGGGCCGTCCTCGCCCAGCCCGATCGAGTCGTGGGTCCAGACATAGATGACGTGGAGCCCGGTGAGCGCCGCGAGGCGCACCGAGCCGCGCATGTAGTCGGAGAAGGTGAGGAACGTGGCCACGTAGGGGATGAGGCCGCCGTGGTAGGCGATGCCGTTGGCGATGCCACCCATGGCGTGCTCGCGGACGCCGAAGCGGATGTTCCGCCCCGCCTCGGTGGCGGTCAGATCCCCCTCGCCCTTGATGTCGGTGAGATTGCTCTCCGACAGGTCGGCGGCACCCCCGAACAGCTCCGGGACGCTGGTCCTGAGCGCCTGGAGGCAGGCCTGCGAGACCTGGCGCGTGGCCAGGCCGTCGGCGCCGTCGGCGTAGCTGGGCAGGTCGGCGTCCCAGCCGGGCGCCAGCTCGCCGGCGATGCGTCGCCGCAGCTCCGCGGCACGCTCCGGGACGGCGGCCGCGTAGGCCTCGAGCCGCGCGTCCCAGTCCTCGACCAGCCGCTCGCCCGCGGGCACCGCCGCCCGGAACGTGGCAAGGGCGGCATCGGGGACATAGAAGGTCCGATCGGGGTCCCAGCCGTAGGCCTCCTTGGTGAGGCGGACCTCGTCGGGCCCCAGGGGCGAGCCGTGCGCCTTCTGGGTGTCCTGCTTGTGGGGCGAGCCGAAGCCGATGTGGGTGCGCACGGCGATGATGCTGGGCCGGTCGTCCGCGCGCGCAGCGGTGATGGCCGCCTCGATGGCGTCGAGGTCGTTGCCATCGGCCACCCGCTGGGTGTGCCAGCCGTAGGCATCGAAGCGTGCCAGCACGTCCTCCGACCAGGCCATCGTGGTCGGGCCGTCGAGCTGGATGTGGTTGTCGTCGTACAGGAACACCAGCCTGCCCAGCCGCAGGTGCCCCGCCAGGCTGGCCGCCTCCGACGCGATGCCCTCCTGGAGGTCGCCGTCGGAGCAGATGCCGTACGTCCAGTGGTCCACGATGGTGTGGTCGGGGGTGTTGAACTCCCCCGCCAGGCGCCGCTCGGCGATGGCCATGCCCACCGCGTTCGCGAAGCCCTGGCCCAGGGGGCCCGTGGTCGCCTCGACGCCCGGCGTCAGGCCGCGCTCCGGGTGGCCCGGGGTGCGCGAGCCCAGTTGGCGGAAGCGCTTGAGCTCGTCGAGCGGCAGGTCGTAGCCCGTCAGGTGGAGCAGCGAGTACAGGAGCATGCTCGCGTGGCCCGCGGACAGCACGAACCGGTCCCGATCGAACCAGTCGGGGTGCGTCGGCGCATGGCGCAGGAAGCGGGTCCACAGGACGTAGGCCATGGGCGCCGCACCCATGGGTGCGCCCGGGTGGCCGCTGTTCGCCTGCTGGACCCCGTCGATGGACAGGGTGCGGATGGTGTCGACCGCGAGCTGGTCGACCGACGTGGTGGCAGGGGAGGTCATCAAGGCTCCTGACAGGGAGGGTGGGCGGTCCGGCCGCGAGCCAGTGCTCCGTATGATAGGCACCGCCCCGTCACCGGATCGTTCGTGAGGTACCCCATGGCCCGGCTGCCCCGCCGCGCGCCTCCGCTGCGCCGACCGTCGGCCCTCGCGCCATCGCTGGTCGTGCTGGGCGACCTGCTGCTCGACGTGGTGGCACAGGCCGAGGCCGGGCTGCGGTCCGGCTCGGACGTCGATGGCACGGTGCGCTTCCGGGTGGGCGGGTCGGCCGCCAACGTGGCACGGTCGTTCGCGCGCCTGGGTGGCGGCGCGTCGCTGGTGTGCGCGGTCGGCCGCGATGGCTGGGGCACGCGTCTGGTGGAGGCCGTGAGGGCGGACGGTGTCACGGTGCGCGCGGTCCGGGTGGCGGCAGCGACCGGGCGGCTGCTCGCGCTCGTGGCCGCCGATGGCGAGCGGACGTTCGTGACCGAGCGGGGCGCGACCGATGGGATCCGCGCGGCTGACCTGCGCGCGACGTGGTTCCGAGGCGTCCGCGCCCTGCACGTCCCCGCCTACGGCCTCATCCGCGACGAGCCATATGCCGCGGCCCGCCGGGCGGCCGAGCTGGCCCGGTCCGCGGCAGCCGCGCGGGGCGTGCTGGTGTCGGTGGACCTCGCGTCGTACGGCCCGCTCCGCGACCTGGGGGCGGTGGTTGCCAAGCGACGCGTGGCGTCGCTCGCGCCGGATGTCCTGTTCGCCAACCGGCGGGAGGCGGCCGCGCTCACCGGACGCCGCGCCCAGTTCACGCCGCTGCTCGACATCGCGCCCGTGGTCGTGGTCAAGGAGGGCGCGGGTGGCTGCCGCGTGCTGTGGCGAACCGACGCCGAGGTGGGCCGGATCGAGGTGGCCACCACGGCCATCGCCGCCGCCGACACGACGGGCGCCGGTGACGCGTTCGCGGCGGGGTTTCTGCGCGTGCTCATGGCCGGCGACGGACCACCGTCCGCGACGGTCCTGCGGCGCGCCGCCGTAGCGGGCCATCGCAGCGCCGGCGACCTGCTGCGTCGCCCACGGGTGACGCTGTCGGTCTAGGTGTAGTTCCCGGGGTTCTTGAGACATCGGGTCAGGCGGGTGGGTAGCGTGCCGGGATGGACCCGCCCGAGACCGACAACCGCCTCGATCCCGATTGTCGCCTCCAGCGCCACACCTACCAGGAGGGCCCCGGGTTCCTGTTCCTCGCGACCCGCGGAGGGCGCCCACCGGGCTCGACGGTCGGGGAGGACCTGGCCACGCTCCGGTTCCGCATGCGGTGCATCCGCACCGCCCGCGATGAGGGCATCGGCGCGGCCAGAGTTCCGATTGTGATCGGGCTGGGTTGGCTTAGCAGCTGGTCGCGCGAAGGTTCCCCGTGCGCAGCCAGAAGTCGTCGCCCTTGCTCGAGACCACCATCGTGTAGATGTCGACGTAGGCGCTCTTCTGGTCCTTCATCATCACGTAGGCCTCGGAGCCGTCGACACCCACCAATTCGCCCCCGACAGCGGCGGCCACGTCCTTGGCATTGCCGATATATCCCTCGCCGACCGACCCTGGGCGCCCGCCGTTCGCGGCGATGAGGGCGGTCAGTTCCTCGGGGGTCGGCACCTCCCAGGTGAACTCGCCGGCAGTGAAGCAGCCACCCTTCCTGTCGGCTCTCGCATCCAGCGCAGCGTGTGCAGCCAGCTCGGCCGAAGCTGGGTCCTCACCCGCGACGCCTGGAACAAGCCCAGGCATGATCAAGATGCCGAGCAGGAGCGCCACGAACGACGCTCCCTTGGCCAATCGCTTCATCTCGGAGTCACCCCCCTAGTACAGGAAGTCAGCCGAGTTCTGGTCGACACCAGCTAGGCTCCGCCACCCCACCCGTATGAGCTCGCCTTGGTGAAGGTTGCGCACATCGTCGCGTCGGATGTGTCGGTTGTGCAGGCCGAGCCTGTCGTCTCGTGGCGGAGTCCCCCCGCGTGACCCAGCTCGTGCGTCGCGATGCCCTGGCCGCTCACCGCGTCACCGGAGGAATAGGCGCCGGTGCCCCAATACCAGTCCCGCCGCGGGTCCATGGTGACCATCGCTGAGCCGATGTCAAAATACGGCTCCTGATCCGGCCACTGCCTAATCGCATAGTTCACGCAGGTAATCCCCGCGATCCCGGTCGGCTGCTCCGACCATGCGTCCGCACACCATGGCTTATGACCATCAACATATTGCGAACCCGCCAGCCGGGCACTCGAACGAAAGATCCACGGTCGTGTCGCCGCGCCACTCAGCCGTGGCTCGGGAGAAGGCATCACGCTTGGCGGTTTGTCCAGCTCACGCCGGCTTCGCAGATGGGCACGGAACCGTCAGGGAGCCCGTTGTTGTTGGTGTCCCAGAACCTCGGTGGTGAGCCCACCGACATGGCGCCAACCCCGAGGGCGCCGTGGATCAACGCACTCAAACCGACGGTCGCGATTGCCGAGAACGCTCGATTGTGACGCATGGCGCACGGTGTATCACCTTTCGAGTTGGATGACAATCCGTTCGATGACCCGGGCAAGCGTGCAGACATCTGTGATGACGAGAGCCGACATGAACGAGCCCGACCGCAGGATGCCGATGTCACGTATCGCGACCCATGGGTCGTGCTGCGTCAAGAAGTCGGCGAGCGACTCGAACGTGCCCAGCGGCAGGTAGAGGCCCAGGTGCCTGATGGCGCGCTCCGCGTGTCCCTGAACGTCGGCTGCCGGGGCGCCGCGATGACTATTTGGGTGTGGGCCGTGGGTGTGTCGGCCCGCAAGCGCCAGGAGCTGGTGTCGGGCTCACGCTGGAATGACCAGCCGGGTCGGGGGCAGCGGTTCGTGGGCGAGCGCCTCGGGCCACCCAGAGGCAGCGGGGGTCGGTGACACCGCGTTCGCGAAGCAGGCTGTCCGCTTGGCGGGCGTCGGTCGTCACCGCGCGGGACCCCGCGCCGAGCCGACGACTGTCAGGCGGACGTCCCGAGCCGGTATCCTCGGCGTGTGCTCCTCGCCCTCCTCCAGCTGAGCCCCGCTGTCGCCACTGCGCTCGCCCACCACGCGCCCGTCGTGGCCCTTGAGTCCACGCTCATCACCCACGGCCTGCCGCATCCCGACAATGTCGCCGCCGCGCGGCGCGCCGAGGCCGCCGTGCGTGCCGGGGGCGCCGTGCCAGCCACCATCGCGCTCCATGACGGGCGGATCATGGTGGGTCTGGACGATGCGCAGTTGGAGGAATTGGGCCGTGCCCGTGGGGTGCCTAAGGTCTCGCGCCAGAATCTGGCGGCCGTGCTAGGTCGGCCGGGCTGGGCGGGCACCACGGTCAGCGCGACGATGATCGCGGCGAACCTCGCGGGCATCCGGGTGTTCGCCACGGGTGGCATCGGGGGCGTGCATCGGGGAGGGGAGGACAGCCTCGACATCTCGGCCGACCTCGAGGAGCTCGCGCGCACGCCCGTGGCGGTCGTGTGCGCCGGGCCCAAGTCGATCCTGGACGTGCCCCGCACCTTGGAGGTGCTGGAGACGCGGGGCGTGCCGGTGGTCGGCTGGGGCACGGACGAGGTGCCGGGCTTCTTCGCCCGGACCAGCGGGCACCGGGCACCTTCACGCACCGACACGCCGGCGGAGGCGGCCGACCTGGTGCGTCGGCAGCAGGCCCTGGGTCTGGGTGGCGGGGTCTTGTTCTGCGTGCCCATCCCCGAGGCCGCGGCGATCGCCCAGGACGAGATGGAGGCGGTCATCGCGCGGGCCGTGCGCGAGACCGAGGAGGCGGGCATCCACGGCCCCGCCTCGACGCCTGCCGTGCTGTCCCGGGTCGCCGCGCTGACGGGAGGCCGCTCCGTGGTCGCCAACCTCGCGCTCATCGAGCATGACGCGGCGACCGCGGCGAGCCTCGCGGTGGCGCTCAGCGGATGATCGACTACCTGGCGTCCTCGCTGGTGACGATGATCATCGTCGCGGACCCCATCCTGCTGAGTGCCCTGTTCCTGGGTCTCACCGCGGGCATGGCGCCGGGCCATCGGCGCGAGGTGGCCATCCGGGGACCGCTCATCGCCTTCATCATCCTGGTCGTCGTGGGTCTGGCGGGCGCGCGCATCCTGGCGCTGCTGGGCATCTCGCTCTCGGCGTTCCGCATCGCTGGTGGGCTGCTGCTCCTGTGGTCTGCGTGGGAGATGGTGTTCGACCGGCGTGGGCAGCGGCTCGAGGCAACCGCGGACACCGCCGTCACCATCGACCACGTCAAGGACGTGGCCGCGTTCCCCCTGGCCATCCCGCTCATCGCCGGGCCGGGTGCCATCACCGCCATGATCCTGCTCGCCGGCCGTGCCGACGGTCGCCCCGACTACTTCGTCGTCCTGTTCGCCGTCACGGGGCTGGTGATGCTGGCGTGCTTCGCCGCGTTCATGGGCGCCGAGCGGATCTCCCGGTTCCTGGGCGTCACCGGACGCGCGGTGAGCACCCGCATGCTGGGCATCATCCTCGCCGCGATGGCAGTCCAGTTCGTCATCGACGGCATCGAGACGGTGGTCCCGGCCACCTGAGCCGTGGGCGCCCAGACCGGCGTCCGCAGCGCGCGTTCTGCAGCGAATCCGTGCTCATGCGCTCGAATGCCCAAGCTTCCTGCCGCTCAGGTCTCCCTGACTTGCGTCGCCCCCAAACCGGGCGCAGGATGCCGCGACCAGCGAGGCGGTCGCTGGGCATCCGACCGGCGGGCCGGATGCGAGCTCCTCAGCGTCGGGTCGGGACGGCCGCCCACCGGGTGGCGACGAGGAGTCCGACCCTTCGCGATGGCGGGTCCAGCGAAGGGAGGTCGCGCATGGCCGAACAGGATGCCACCGTCGAGGTGGCCGTCGTCGTCAACGGCACGCCCCGGACGGTCACGGTCGAGCCACGACGGCTGCTGGTGCAGCTGCTGCGCGAGGACCTGGGGCTGACCGGCACGCACGTCGGCTGCGACACCAGCCAATGCGGCGCCTGCACCGTCCATCTCGATGGCGTGGCGGTCAAGTCGTGCGCCGTGCTCGCGGTCCAGGCGGACGGGTCGGCCGTGACCACGATCGAGGGTCTCGCGCCTGATGGCGGCCTGCACCCGCTTCAGCAGTCGTTCTGGGAGCAGCACGGGCTTCAGTGCGGCTTCTGCACCCCGGGCATGATCATGTGCGCGGCGGACCTGCTGGCGCATGACCCGGACCCAGACGAGGCGACCGTGCGCCACGCGATCGAGGGCAACATGTGCCGCTGCACGGGCTATCACAACATCGTCAAGGCGGTCATGGCTGCCGCAGCGACGGCGCGCACCGAGGACGCCACCCCCGCCGCGAGCCAGGGGGCCTGAGCCATGGCCATCGCGACCCCCGGTCCCATCGGCACCCCACTCAAGCGCAAGGAGGACCCGCGCTTCATCACGGGGCGTGGCTCGTACCTCGACGACGTCCAGCTGCCAGGCATGGCGCATGCGGCCATCCTCCGCAGCCCCTACGCCCACGCCCGGATCCGGTCCATCGACACCACGGCCGCCGCGGCGATGCCGGGCGTGATCGCCATCTACACCGGGCAGGACCTCAAGGACCTGCCGCCCCTCCCGTGCGCCTGGCCGGCGGGTGGCGCCAGCGGCGGTGGCGGGCTCTACACCAACAACCTGAACACGCCCCGGCTGCTCGCGCTCGAGGACGTCAAGTGGACCGGCGAGGGCCTGGCCATGGTCATCGCCGAGACGCCCGCCCAGGCCGAGGATGCGCTCGATGCCATCGAGCTCGACCTGGAGCCGCTGCCCACCGTGGTCGACGCAGAGGCCGCGCTCCGGCCGGACGCGCCGCAGCTCCACGAGAACGCGCCCCACAACGTGGCCTTCGAGTGGTTCACGGGCGACAAGGAGGGCACCGCCGCCGCCATCGATGGCGCGGAGGTGGTGGTCCGCCAGCGCATCCGCAACCAGCGGCTCATCCCCAATCCCATGGAGGTGCGGGGAGCCATCGGTCGCCACGAGCCCGGCAACGACGAGTACACCATCTGGATGAGCAGCCAGACGCCGCACATCATGCGACTGCTCATCACCGCGTTCGTGCTGGGCATCCCGGAGCACAAGGTCCGGGTCATCAGCCCCGACGTGGGCGGCGCCTTCGGCAGCAAGATCTTCCTGTACACCGAGTGGGTCCTGGTGGCGTGGGCCTCGAAGCAGCTGGGTGGCCGCCCCGTCAAGTGGGTCGAGACCCGGCGCGAGAACTACCTCGCCACCATCCACGGTCGTGACCACATCACCGACATCGAGGTCGCCGGGCGACGTGACGGGACGGTCACGGGCCTCCGCGTCAAGACGCTCGCCAACCTCGGCGGCCGGCTCTCGACCATCGGCCCGGGCGTCCCCACCACGCTCTACGGCCGCGTGCTCTCCGGGCCGTATGCCATCCCCAACGTGTGGTGCGAGGTGACCGGCGTCTACACCAACACGGTCTACGTGGACGCGTACCGTGGCGCCGGCCGTCCCGAGGCGACCTATGTCGTCGAGCGGGCCATGGACCTGTTCGCGGCCGAGATCGGCATGGACCGCGCCGAGGTCCGACGCCGCAACTTCCTGCCCAACGACGCCTTCCCCCACAAGAACCCGAGCGGCCTCTACCGCTCGTGGAACGGGCAGGAGCTGGCCATCGACTCGGGCGACTACCAGCCTGCGATGGAACGGGCGCTCGAGATGGCGGGCTACGGCTCGATCGGCGCCGCCAAGGCGGATGCCGAACGACGCGGCAGGCTGCTGGGCATGGGCATCTCGAGCTACATCGAGGTGTGCGGCGTGGCTCCCTCCAAGTGGATCGGCGCCGTGGGCGAGGGCTGGGGCGCCGCGATGTGGGAGTCGGCCAACATCCGGGTCCACCTCACGGGCAAGGTGGTCGTGACCACGGGCAGCCAGACCCAGGGCCAGGGCCACGAGACCACGATGGCCCAGATCGCGGCGAGCGAGCTGGGCGTCCCGGTGGATGACGTGCTCATCAAGCACTCAGACACGCTGGGTGCGCCGTTCGGCTATGGCTCGTACGGCTCGCGCTCCGGCGCCGTGGGCGGCACGGCCGTGGTCAAGGCCGCGGCCAAGGTGCGCGAGAAGGCCAAGCGCGTCGCGGCCCACCTGCTCGAGGCCGCGCCCGAGGACATGGAGGTCGAGGACGACCGCTACTTCGTGCGTGGCTCGCCCGACAAGGTGAAGACGCTCGCGGAGATCGCGTTCGCGACCGACCTGGGCTTCGACCTGCCCGAGGGCGTCGAGCCGTTCCTCGACGAGACGGCCTACTACGACGCGCCCAACTGCACGTGGCCCTTTGGGACGCACGTGGCGATCGTGGAGGTGGACCGGGACACGGGCCATGTCGACCTGGTGCGCTACATCGCGGTCGACGACGTGGGTCGCAAGATCAACCCGCTCATCGTGGACGGCCAGCTCCACGGTGGCATCGCGCAGGGCGTGGGGCAGGCGCTGTGGGAGCAGGCGGTCTATGGGGACGACGGCCAGCTCCTGTCGGGGACCATGCTCGACTACGCCGTGCCGCGCGCCTCGTGGCTGCCGTCGTTCGAGCTGGACGAGACGGTCACGCCCTCGCCGGTGAACCCG
>JAXLXC010000034.1:0-38609 GCA_046328155.1 Chloroflexota bacterium | reverse complement strand
CGCTCGCCAGGGGCGATGGCGAAGCCGCGTCGGAACTCGCGATGGGCCCCGCCGGTCGCGTCCCTGACCTCCTCGGCGAAGATGCCCCGCAGCCCCAGCTGGCGGGCCACCTCGAACGCCAGGAGGACGCCCCCCGTGGTCGGGCCCACCACCACGTCCACGGTCGGTCGCCCGCCCGCGTCCCGCACCAGGTCGGCCAGGAGCCCGCAGATCTCGACCACCGCGTCGGGGTACTGGAGCACCTGGAACTTCTCCAGGTATCGGTCGCCGTGGCGTCCGCTCTTGAGCAGGAAATGGCCATCGCGCAGGGCGCCGGAGGAGCGGAACAGCGCCTCCGTGCGCGTGGCCGCCGCCACCGGGTCGATCATGGTCGGTACTCCACGCCCTTGGCGCTGGGTCGCTCGCGGCGCTTGGGCAGGGCCGCGCCCACCAGCTCGCGGTGCGAGGCGAGGCCCTCGTGGGCGCACCACGCCTCGAGCTCGTCCACCAGCCGGACGGGCAGCACCGGGTCCGCGAACACCGCGGTGCCCACCTGGACCGCGCAGGCGCCCGCCATCAGGAAGTCGAGCACATCGTCGAGCGCGCTCACCCCGCCGATGGCCACGATGGGGATGCCCACGACCTGGGCCACCTCGTAGACCACCCGCAGCGCCACCGGCTTGAGCGCGGGGCCCGAGAGCCCGCCATAGGTGTTGCCCAGGAGCGGTCGTCGAGCCCGCCGGTCGATGGCCATGCCCGAGAGCGTGTTGACGGCACTGATGGCGTCCGCGCCGGCGTCCTCGATCGCCCTCGCGATGGACCGCACGTCCGATGCCGAGGGTGAGACCTTGACCAGCAGCGGCAGGTCCGTGGCACGCCGCACGGCGCGTGTCACCTCGCCCGCCGCCGAGGCGTCGAGCGCGAACTGGAGCCCGCCCTTGCCCACGTTGGGGCAGCTGATGTTGAGCTCGATGCCCGCGACCCCCGGCTGGCCGTCCAGCTTCCGGGCCACGGCCACGTAGTCCTCGACCGATTCGCCGGCGACGTTGACCAGCACGGGCACCTGCCAGGTGGCCCAGCGCGGCGCATAGCGCTCGAGCACGGCGTCGACGCCCGGGTTCTGCAGGCCGATGGAGTTGAGCATCCCGGCGGGCGTCTCGGTGACGCGCGGCGGCGGGTTGCCGATGCGTGCCTTGAGGGTCGTGCCCTTGCAGCAGATCGCCCCGAGGCGCTCGACGTCCACGACCTCGCCGTACTCGATGCCATACCCGAACGTGCCCGAGGCCACCAGCATCGGGTTGCGCAGCACCAGCGCGCCGGGTCGGGTGGGGGCGAGGTCGACCGACAGGTCCACCTCGGCCGGGGGCGACGGCGCCAGGGCGGGGGTCGGGGCGGCCACGCGGGACCCGGGTGGGCGCGTGGTGGTCCTCGTGCGGGGCCGGGGGGTCCGCGGCAGGGCCGTGACGTCCCGGTCGGTGACCACCGAGCGCTTGCGTCTCACGCCGTCTCCGCCCATGCGATCTCGTCGGGCGCGAACACGGGCCCCTCGCGGCACACCCGCTGCGGCCCGTCCACCCCCATGACCACGCAGCCCAGGCACGCGCCGACCGCACAGCCCATGTTCTGCTCCAGGGACACCTGGAGCCACGATGCGCGGCGTGCCTGGGGCGACCCCAGTGGCGCGGCGCGCACCCCTCGCTTGCGGCCCAGCCGCGCCACGCCCAGCCGCGTGTCGCGCCCCACGGCGAGCCGCGCCAGCGCCGCGAGCATGGGCTCGGGGCCGCACGCGAACGCCTGGTCCGCCCAGGCCTCGTAGTCGGCGACCAGGTCGGTCACCCGCCCGTGGTGGCCCAGGCTCCCGTCATCGGTGGCCACCGCGTACTCCACCTCGTCGGGGAGCAGCGACGAGGGGTAGACCTCGGCAGCGGTCGCGGCGCCGAACAAGAGCACCACCTGGCGCCCGGCCGCGATCGCGTCGTCGACCAGGCTGCGCACCCCCGCCATGCCCAGGCCGCCTGCGACCAGCAGCAGGTGTCGGCTGCGGGGGGCGACCTCGAAGCCGCGGCCGAGCGGGCCCAGCATGCCCACCAGGTCGCCCGGGCGCATGCGAGCCAGGGCATCGGTGCCCTTGCCGGTGACCCGGAAGTGGATCGAGACCTCGCCCGTGACGCGGTCCAGGGTGTTGATGCTGAACGGGCGGCGCAGCACCACGCCGCTCCAGTCAGGGGTGCGGACGTGGACGAACTGGCCGGCGGTGGCGCCCGACGCCAGCCACGGCGCGCGATATGCCTGGAGCCACTGGCCCGGCAGGATCTCGCGGGCGTGGAGCAGCTCGGCGTCGAGCAGCCTCATCGCGTGGGGATGCGGCTCGCGCGCGGGCCTTGGTCAGCCGGCGTGGCTCAGCCGGCCTCCTCGCCGTCCCCGTCGAACTCGGGGTCGACGCTGGGGAACTGCTCCGCGAGCGTCTCCGCGAGGTTGCCGAACAGGTCCGTGGGGTCGTAGTACTGGACCAGGTCCTCGGGCGAGCCCAGCGGCTTCCAGGTGCCATCGGGCTCCTCGCCGTCCTCGGGCTCGGGGATGACCTCGGCCTCGAAGCCGCCCTGGCCTTTGAACCAGACGCGCTCGTCCTCGTCGTCGAGGATGAGCAGGTCGCCCAGCGCGCCCGCGAGCGGTTGGGCGGCGATCTCGAACTGCTCCACGAGCCGCGCCTCCGACAGCTGGCTGCGCGACTGGAAGGTGAGCGCCAGGTCGTACAGCCGACGGGCGGCATCCGTGGCATCCGTCGGCGGCGCCTCGTCCTGGCCGGCCGCCCAATCGTCGGCCGCGCCGATGTAGGGGTCGGAGCCACCGATGCCCACCCCCACTGCCTCCTCCGCGGAGATGCCGGCCTCCTCCAGCAGGTCCTGGGCGCCCGTGGGCTCGTCCGGCAGCCCGGCGTTCTCGCGCGCCGATTCGGCGAACCAGGCGTACAGCTCCGAGGGGTTGTAGAGCTCGCAGAGCTCGGACGGGCTTTCGATGATCTCGGTCTCGGACGACCACTCGCCGGTCTCCGCGTCCTGGACGCGGGTCCGCGAGCGGAACGTGAGGTCGGGGGCGATGGCCAGGTAGTCCGGGTCCTCGTCGAGCAGGACCATGCCGCCCACCTCGGCGATCCGGTCGCGGTTGCTCTCGAGGAACCGCCGCAGCTGGCTCGCGGCGTCGTTGAGGAACGCGGCGCGCTCCTGCCCTGCCTCCATGGCGATCTCGCCCAGGGTGCCGGGTCGTGGCTCGGTCATCGTCGGTGTCCTCCCTCGGTCAGCGGCCGGGTGGTCGGTGTGGTGGGTTCGTTGGGTGCCTCTCCGGCCGGGTGCCGGATCAGGGGATGAACTCCAGGTCAGGGCCCATCCGCTCGCGCAGGAACATGGCGTGATGTCGCTCGAACATCCATTCGCCGGCACGATGGCCGATGGCCCGAGAGCGCGCATCGCCTTCGAGCTTGTCGATGGTGGAGTAGTCGGGCAGCTCCAGCAGGATCACGTTGTCGAAGTCCCACCCGTACGCGACGTTGTACCAGCCGAGGAACCGCATCCCGAACTCCTTCTCGTAGCGGTCCACCTGCTTGGGGAACAGGGTCTTCATGAAGAACTTGAAGAACGGGTCACGACCGCGTCGGACGGTGAAGAACGTGGCCAGGACGGGCACGGCTCCGATCGACCTCCATGGTCAGGGGCGGGGTGGGCTGCGCCATTGTCGCACGCGCTGGGGCCAGTGCCCGGTCCGTGCCCAGCGTGCCGCGAGGTTGGCCGTCGCCGGGCCGCCCCGCGGCGCCGGGCTCCCCCGCGGCGCCGGGCCGCATGCCTTCGTATCACCTGGAGTGTTGCCCGCCATCGGATTTCGTCGCCGTGCCCGACCGAGGGGTCTCGCGTGGTTCCGGGGGCCCTCGGCGGGACCGTCAAACGCGCATCCGCGACAGATCAGGTGGTATGCCGATGCACGGATGGGAGGTGGACCGGGTCTCAGGCCGGGCGGGGACCCTCGGCAGAGGTGTCGTCGGTGGCGGGCGGCGCCGTCTGGGACGGGACGGGGGCGCCCTCGTCCTCGAGCATGCCCACCGTGCGCCGTGCGCTCGCGGACCGTGGCACGCGGCGGGACCGCCGGTCGGCGGCCACGAGACGCAGCAGGAAGATGACGGTCTGCCCTGCGAACAGCAGCAGCCCCAGGGTGATGAGCAGGAGCACCGCACTGATTCGCTCGTCCCATGCCCAGACCACGGTCAGCGGGGTGAGCACCAACAGGACGCCCAGCATCACGATCTGGACCCAGAAGCAGCCCAGGCCGGGGCCCCGCTCGGCGTCGAGCGGGTCGCCCTTGTAGAGCGGCGACTCGCCCTGGGCGGCACGAGGGGTGCGGGCGGAGGCCAGCCCGACCGATGGCCCCGGCACGGCCGACGGCCCCGGCTCGGCCGACTCGGGCTCGTCCAGCGAGCCCGCCGGCCCGACCGACGGCCCCGGCTCGTCCAGCGAGCCCGCCGGCCCCGGCTCGTCCAGCGAGCCCGCCGGCCCGACCGAAGGCACGGCCGCGGCCTCGGGCTCGTCCAGCGAGCCTGCGGGCATGGCCGCCGGCTCAGCCGTCGCGGGGTCGTCCAGCGAGCCTGACACGGGATCGGGTGCGCCGCCCGGCCCGGGCGCCTCGCGCGGCTCGGTCACAGACGGTCCCGCCAGCGGCGCAGCTTGTCCTCGACGCGGAACCACTCCCCGGCGAGCGGCAGCCCCACGGGCAGCCCCTTGGCCAGCCCGGGCCAGATCGGCGCGCCCGCGAATGGCGTGCGCTCGAAGGCCAGCGGCTCGTCCGCCACGACACCCGACCGCCCGAGGATTTGCGCCATGCGCAGCCCGAACGCGGTGCCCAGCGCGACGCCGCTGCCGCAGTAGCCCATGGCGTAGTGGATGCCCGCGTGCTCGCCCAGATGGGGCATCCGGTCGAACGTGAAGCCCACGTTGCCGCCCCAGGCGTAGTCGATGCGCAGCCCGGCCGCCTGCGGGTGCACCTCCGCCATGGCCTTGGCCAGGATCGCCGAGGTCGCCTCGATGGTGGTCGGTCGGAAGCTCGCCCGCCCGCCGAAGATGAGCCGCCGCTCGCTGTTGACATGCCAGTAGCAGAGGAAGTTCTTGGTGTCGAAGCAGGCTCGCCCGCCGGGCATGACCGACCGCGCCAGCTCCTCCGACATCGGCTCGGTGGCGATGATGTAGCTGCCGATGGGGATGATCCGCTCCTGGAGCCAGGGCACGGCCGCATCGGTGTAGCCATTGGTGGCCACCAGCACGGCGCCGGCGCGCACGATCCCGCGCGTCGTCCGCACGACCCGCTCCGGCCCCGCCACCTCGACGCCCAGCACGGGCGTCCGCGCGTGGGCGTCGACCCCCGCCGCCAGCGCGGCACCCGCGATCGCCGCCATGTAGCGACCCGGATGGATGACGCCCGACTCCTCCACGACGACGGCGCCCGGGTAATGGTCGGTGCCCACCTCCGAGCGGACCTCGGGGCCTCGGAGCACGCGCCCCGTGAAGCCCTCGGTGCGCATCTCGTCGAGCTCGGCCTCCAGGGTGGCCATGTCCGCCGAGGACCAGGCGAGCAGCGCCAGCCCCGCTCGTCGGTAGTCGACGTCGAAGCCCTCGCGGGCGACGAACGCCTCGGCGGTGTGGAAGCCGGCCATGCCATCGTGGAACAGCTCCCATCCCAGACGCTCGCCATAGCGCCGCTGGAGCGCGCCTCGGCCGTACTGGAGCCCCGGATGCAGCAGACCGCCGTTGCGCGAGCTGGCACCCCAGCCCAGCATCTCCTTCTCCAGGAGGACCACGCGCGCGCCCGCTCGCGCGAGCTGGAGCGCGGCAACGGTCCCCGTGTAGCCGCCCCCCACGATCGCCACGTCGGCCCGCTCGGGGAGGGCATGGGGCGGTGGCTCCGGGATGGCCGGCATGGTGGCGTGCCAGTACGGCAGCTGCTGGAACGTGGGCATCACCCGCGATGGTACTTGGATGTGGCGTCCTGCCTCGGACGGGGTGCGACCCCTGCCGTCTGGGTCGGCAGGGGTCGCGGTGCGGACGAAGCTCGCTGGGCCGGGCGCGGGCCGGGCCCCCGCCTCTGCTCGTCCGACCCTATCGGGCGCGGTCCGTGGATGCGCTGGCCGCGGAGCTCAGCCGCGGGGCCGTCACGTCAAGGCCACCCTGCGAGGTGGGATCGACTGCCTGGGTCATGTCGGCGCCTCCTACCTCACGCTCGCCACGATGGGCACGATTCGGTCCGGTGTCACGCCAGCCTCGCGGCACACGGCCCCGACCACGAGCGCATCCGGCCCCTCGAACAGGTGCATGGCGACCTCGTCCCCTGGCACGGCGATGGAGCCTCGATAGGTCACCGAGGTCCCGGTCCCGCCCGCCACCCGGTCGAGCAGGTGCGCCAGCCGGTCGGCCTGGGCCGTGGGATCCGGGCTGTACGACTCGACGAGGAAGCTGCCGATGGTCACAGGCGCCATGCCCAGACGCTACGGGCGCGACACGTGGCGCCGCGTCGGGTGATTCCCTATGCGCCGGTGATCGTCCTCGACGCCATGCGCGCACCCAGCTCGGCGCGCGACCCGATGCCCAGCTTGAGATACACCCGGGCGAGCGTCGCCTCCACGGTCTTGGGGCTGATGACCAGGCGCTCCGCGATGACCCGATTGGTCAGGCCGTCCGCGGCGAGCCGAGCAATGCGCTCCTCGCTGGGGGACAGGCTGCCGTCGTCCCGCGGCCGAAGGCCCAGGCGATCGAGCTCGTCCCCAGCCCGGGCCACCCAGGGCTCGCACCCCAGCGCCTGGAAGCACGCAAGCGCCGCGCCCAACGCCTCGGCGGCGCGGCGACGGCTGCCGGCACGCCGCAGCGTCATGCCGTAGGCGAGCTGGGTGCGCCCCCGCTCCATGGGCATCTCGATCGCAGCGTGAGCCTCGAGCGCCCGCTCGAGCGCCGCGATGGCCGCGGGAACGTCCCCGCGCGCCGCCAGCAGCAGACCCCGACTTCGCGCGGCAGCCGCCACGACCCACGGCCGTGGCGCGATCAGGGCCCGCTCCTCCAGGCGCGCGGTCTGTCGCTCGGCCTCGACGAGGTCGCCGGTCAGCACGAGCGCCTCCACGAGGTCAGGGTGGAAGCGATAGCTCACCGGGTCGCGCATCCCCACCTCGTCGAGCATCTGGGCGGCCGGCCCCAGATGCGTCAGCGCCTCAGCCGGGCGGCCCCGCGTGAGCGCCACGAAGCCCAGGACCCCCAGGGGCACCGGCGGCACGATCGGCGGGGTCGACAGGGCGAGGCCCGCCCGCGCGTCGGCGTCCGCCGCGTCCAGGTCCCCGCGATACGCGTGGACGAGCCCGCGCCGCGCGAGGGACGTTGCGAGATACACCTGCTGACCGCTCTGCTGCGCCACGGCGACCGAGGCGTTGGCGAGCTCCAGGGCAGGACCCAGCCGACCGGTCCACGCCTCGATCTCGACGCGCATGGACAGGAGCTGTGCGACGGAGCTCTCGTCGCCCCGGTCGCGCGAGTGCGCCAGATAGCGTTCGATGAGCGCTCGCGCCTCGTCGAACCGGTCCAGCCCCTTCGCCCACGTGGCAGGGATCGTGCTGTACTCCCATGACCGCGCCGGCTCCTGGAGGCGTGCGCCGAGGGCCAGGGTCGCCTCATCCGCGCCACCACCCGCCAGCAGTCGTGCCCACGCGCCGTTGAGCGCCGCGAACGCATAGGTCACCGGCTCGCGCACCGGGTCCAGCAGACGGAGCGCCGCCGTGGCGTGCTCGGCCTGGAGGGGCAGCGAATCGTCGAGCATCCACGACAGCCGAGCGTGCACCCTGCCCTGCCAGTCCGCGTCGTCGGGGGACTCCTCGAGCGCGCGCTGGGAGAGGACCATCGCATCCGCCTGCTCGCCCTCGAACCACTGGATCGTGGCCAGGAGCAGCAGGGACTCGCGCCGGGTGATCGGGTCGGTGGCCGGATCGTCGACGGGCACCTGGCGCAGGAGCGTGCGAGCCTGCGCCGTGTCGCCGGCGGTGAACAGCACGTCGGCCAGCTCGTGGCGCCGTCGGGCGAGCGCGGTCGCATCCGCGGGTGGCGTGAGCGCCAGGGCTCGCTCCCGGAGGCTGACGCCCTCGAGGGAGGCGCCGCGCGCCAAGGCGAGGGCCGCCACCCGATCGAGCCGCTCGGCGACCGTGGCATCGGGTCCGGTCGCGGCGGCCGCACGATGGGCCGCCTCCTCCATGGGGTCGTCCACGGCCTCGGCGATCCGTGCGTGGAGCTCCCGGCGCGCGCCAGGCGAGAGCGACGCGAGCAGCGCGCTCGCGATGAGGGGATGTGCGCATCGGATGCGGTCGCCGTCCGCCTGAAGCACGCCGGCGTCCATGGCGTGCTGGGTCGCCTCGTGCAGCGAGGCCACGCCCGAGGCGTGGTCCAGGACCCGAGCCAGCAGGTCCTCCCGAGCGCGACCGAGCAGGGCGACCACCTGGGCGAGGCGTCGCTCGTCGACCCCCAGGCTCGCGACGCGTCGCCGGACCAGACGCGCCACGGTCTCCGGCAGCGGCTCGTTGGAGGACGCGTGGACGGCGGCCTCCGAGCCCCAGGCGCCGACCAGCTCCGTGGCGAGGAACGGGTTGCCGCCCGTCAGCTCCTGCAGCCGGACCAGGCCGGGGCGACCGAACGAGTGGCCGAACCGGTCGACCAGGAGCCGATGGAGCGCACCCAGGGACAGGGGCCCCAGGTCGAGCCTCGTGGCCG
Source organism: Chloroflexota bacterium (assembly GCA_046328155.1). Taxonomy (GTDB): domain Bacteria; phylum Chloroflexota; class Limnocylindria; order Limnocylindrales; family CSP1-4; genus JAFMJV01. Next base: position 29,856 of record JAXLXC010000034.1, on the reverse strand, counting down.
GGTCGTCGGTCGCCCATGGCGCATCGATGGCGGCCGGTTCGGTCGCCTCCTCGACCCGCACGGAGACCAGCGCTCCCACCGGGTGGCTGCGAAGGCGTCGGATGGCGAACCGGAGCGGCTCGCGCGAGGAGGCATCCAGCCACTGGACGTCATCCACCGCCACCAGCACCGGACCACGCTCCGAGAGCGCGCGGAGCAGCGTCAGTGCCGCGACGGCGATCGCACCCGCCTCGGGCGCGTAGCCCTCGTCAGGGGCGTCGTCCCGGTACAGCGCCGCGTCGAGCGCCCGTCGCTGCGGGGCGGGCAGGCCATCCAGCTCGTCGGGCGTCACGTCGCGCAGCAGCTCGTGGAGCCCTGCGAACGCGAGATCGGACTCGGCATGCGTCGGCCGGCTGTCGAGGACGCGGATGCCCATCCCGGGGGCCTGCGCCAGGGCCTCCTCCCAGAGCACGGTCTTGCCCATGCCGGCCGGTCCCGCCACGACCAGCTCGCCACCGCGCCCAGCCGCAAGCCCGTCGAGGAACGCTCGGATGGCGGCCCGTTCCGGGTCGCGTCCCACGATCGATCGATCCATCAGGCGGGCAGGTCTCGCGGCGGCGCCACACAGGGTCATCGGGGCGCGGCGGCGCATGGGCCGCGCCACCTGCCGTCACACTAGCGGACCGCGCGATCCGCTCCTAGGGGGTCGTGGCCTGTCGCGATGGCGTCGCGTCACCGCTGGCGCGCTGCACGCCGCGCGCTCGGCCCATGACCTCGCGCATCGCCGTCGCCGCCGATGTGGCCACCCGTCGCAGCCCATCGGCATCCGGCTCGAGTCGCCAGAGGCCCATGCGCCGGAGCCATGGCCCGACACCCGCCGCCGGGTCGTTGCCCCGCCCGGGCGATGGCATCGGGGCGATGACCGTCGCGCCGTCGGCGTCGGTGGTGCGGACCTGGAAGTCCTCGAAGGCGACGTCGCCCGTGGCGTATCCCCAGTCCACGAAGTCGAACAGGGGCCACCACGTGTAGGCACGCACATCCAGCCCGCGGTCCCTGGCCTCGAGGACGGCGCTCGCGGACTCGCGCGCCCAGGTCGCCCGCGCGTCGTCCGAGCCGTCGAAGCTGGTCTCGGTCACGGCCACCGGCACGCCGTAGCGCGTGGCGAAGGCATCGAGGACCGTGACCAGGTCCTGCCCCGTGCCACCGCCCGCCACCTCCACCACGTCGTCCCCGACGCGCACCAGCTCCCGCACGGAGTACTGCGGATAGAAGTTGACGCCCATCAGGTCGACGCGAGGTCGTGCCGCGGCGAGCCCCTCCAGGTCCGTCCGGTCGGCGCCATGCGCCAGCAGCCACGGCGTCATCGGGTGCGTCGCATCCACGCGTCCGAGCGCGAGGTCGGTGGTCAGCCACGCCCGCTGGCGGGACTGGTCCACGGATGCTTGGAGATCCGGGGCCGTGGCCCGGACGAGCTTGGCGGCCTCGACATGGACGATGGAACTGGACGGGGCCTCGTCACGCACGGCCTGGATGCTCTGCTGGATGCCCCGTGCCACCGCGACCGCCACGGTCGTCCAGCCACGAGGGCCGGAGAGATAGGGCGGCCAGCCGCCGACCTCGCCACAGAACGCGGCGGTGATGGCAGGCTCGTTGAGTGGCGTGACCGCCGCGATGAGGTCGCCGTACCTGTGCGCCACGGCGCCCGCCCACGTCGCCACCGCATCCGGGTATCCGGGGTCCGCGAAGCCACCCCGGAGCCAGGCCGGGACGCCGTAGTGGACGAGGTCGACGATGACCCGCAGCCCGAGCACGCCCGCCGCATGCTCCAGGGCTGCGTCAGCCATCCGCCAGTCGTACACGCCCGGCGCGAGGTTCACGCGGTACCAGGGCAGGCCGTACCGAAGGCCATCGGCGCCCAGGTCGGCGACCAGGTCGAGGTCCTCGCGCCAGCGGCGGTCGTGGTCGGTCAGGGCGTGCTCGTCGAGCGTCCGGCCCGTGCGCGGCAGGGGCACCCCGATGGCCGTGTCCTCGATGCCGACCAGCCACTGGAACGGCTCGGACGACGTGCTCACTTGAGACCCGTCATGGCGATGCCGCGCACGAAGTGACGCTGCGCGACCAGGAAGCCGATGAGCAGCGGCAGCAGCGCCAGGGTGGCGCCCGCGAGCAGCAGGGCGTGCTGTGTGGAGTGCTGGCCCATGAGCAGCGCCAGCCCGGCTGGCAGGGTGCGCATCTCCATGGAGGTCGTGACCGTGAGCGGCCACAGGAAGTCGTTCCAGTTGAACATGAAGTGGAAGATGAACAGGGTCGCGAGCGCCGGTCGCGCCAGGGGCAGGATGACCGACCGATAGATCCGCCACTCCGACGCGCCATCGATGCGCGCGGCCTCGTCCAGCTCCCGCGGGATGCCCACGAAGAACTGGCGCAACAGGAAGATCCCGAACGCATTGGTGGCACGCGGCACCACGAGGGCGAAGAAGGTGTTGAGCCAGCCCAGCTGGACCACCGTCACGTACAGCGGGATGAGCGTGATCTGGAACGGCACCATGAGCACGATGAGCACCACCCAGAACGCCAGCTGACGTCCCCGGAACCGGAGTCGCGCCAAGGCGTACGCGGCGAGCGAGTCGAGGAACAGCGAGATCCCGGACACGGCGCACGCGAACACCACCGAGTTGAGATACAGCCGCGCGAACGGGATCTCGGTCCAGATGTCCAGGTAGGCCTGGGCCGTGGGCTGGGTCGGCAGCAGCCGCTCGGGCGTGCGCAGGAACTCCGACTCGGGGCGGAACGAGCCGGCCACCATGAACACGAACGGCAGGACCATCACCACCGCGCCCACGTAGAGCACCAGGTACAGGGTGCCGCTCCGGAGCCATCGACCGGCCACGGTCAGTCGACCTCCTGGTAGCGGAACAGGCGCAGCTGGACCATGGAGATGACCAGGATGCCCGCGAACAGCACCCAGCTGATGGCAGAGGCGTAGCCCATCCGGAACAGGGTGAAGCCCTGGTAGTAGAGGTAGGTCACGAGCGTCTCGGTCGCATACAGCGGCCCACCCCGGGTCATGACATAGACCTGGTCGAACACCTGGAGCGACGCGATGACGCTGATGACGGTGACGAACAGCAGCGTCTGGCGCAGCCCGGGCACCGTCACGTGGCGGAACCGCTGGGGGGCGCTGGCGCCATCGAGCGAGGCTGCCTCGTATTGCTCCCGGGGCACGCCCTGGAGGCCTGCCAGCAGGATCACCGTGTTGAAGCCCAGGGTCTTCCAGATGCCCACGATGACCACGGCGAGCATCGCGGTCCCGGGCTCGCGAAGCCATGCGATGCGGGGCACGCCCAGCGCCGACAGCCACGAGGTCACGACCCCGATGTCCGGGTCGAACAGGAATGCCCACACGATGGCCATGATCGCGAGGGAGCTGATGACGGGCAGGAAGTAGGCGGTGCGCAGGACGGCCCGCCCCTTGAGCGCGCTGTCGAGTGCGATCGCGAGCCCGAGGGCGAGCGCGATCTGGACGGGCACCGTCGCGACCGTGTACACGATGGTGTTCCGGAGGGCGTTCCAGAACCGGTCGTCGGACAGGAGCGCCGCGTAGTTGTCACCGCCGATGAACGGGCGCTCGCGCGACAGGAACGACCAGTCGTGGAGGCTCATCCAGAGCGCCTGGATGATGGGCCAGACGGTGAACTCGCCCAGGATCACGGCACTGGGCGCCAGGAACCACCAGCCGGACGGGATGCGACGGGTCAGGCGCGTCATGCACGACCCGCCGCGAGAAGCGAGCGGACCCCGCTCGTGACCGGCCAGTCGGTCATCGGACGGGGCCCGCGGTGTGCCTGCCAGGGACTACTGGCAGCCCAGGAGGGTGTTGGTCTGGGCGGCTGCGTCGGTCAGGACGGCAGTGACGTCCTCGCCACGGGTCACCCGTCCGATGGCCGTGCTGAAGATCTCGTCGACCTGCGTGAAGTTCGGCACGTTGGCGAGGTAGGGGCGGGAGTACGACACGGCGGCCGCGAACTTGGAGACCATGGGGTTCGCCGCGAGGTCCGCGTTGTCGGCCATGTCGGCGCGGGTCGGAGGGAACCCCGACGCGAGCGACAGCTGTGCCTGCGCCTCGGGGCTGTTCCACCAGGAGAGGAAGGTGAAGGCGGCATCCTTCGCGTCGGTCGCGGCGTTGACCACGAACGGGACCGACGACGCGAGCGTCACCTGGCCGGCCGAGCCGGTCGGGATGGGCGCCACGTCGAAGTCCAGACCGGCCTCCGTATAGGTCCCGGCCGCCCAGGGGCCGTTCATCTGGAGCGCGGCCTTGCCGGCGGCGACCAGGTTGTCCGAGTCGGCGCCCGTGAGACCGGCAGGGCTCACGCCGTCCTTCGACACGAGGTCCGACCACGACTGCACGGCGGCGATGGTCGCAGGATCCGCGAGCGCGGAACAGCCGTCCGCCCCCACGATGTCCCCGCCGTCCGCCCAGATGAGGATGGGCCACATGGCGATGGTCGCGTTGTCCGCGAGCGACACGCCGTACTGCCCCTTGGCGCTGTCCGTGAGCTGCTTGGCCATGGCCCGGAACTCATCCATGGTCGCGGGTGGCGCGCTGATGCCGGCGTCCGCCAGGAGCGTCTTGTTGTAGTACAGCATCAGCGTCGCGAGGTTGGCGGGCACGGCGTAGACGGTGCCGTCCACCGTGTTGCCGGCCATCACGTCCGCGGGCATGGCCGCCGGATCGATCTGGCTGGCACCCGTCCCCATCAGGTCGTCGAGGGACAGGATGGTGCCTGCCTTGGCGTACTCCAGCACCGTGCCGGGGTTGTAGTCCGGCGTCACGATGTCGGGGCCCTGCCCCGTGGCGAAGGCCGCGGGCACCGTGGTCTTGATCGAATCCCAGGGCTGGATGTCCATCCGCACCTGGATGTCCGGATGCGTGTCGTTGAAGGTGGCCACGAGCGCCTCGTAGGCGCCGCGATCACCCCCCGTGAAACCGGTGAGCACGTCCAGGACCACGGGTGCCGATCCGCTCTGGGCGCCCACCATCGACGCCTGGGCGGCCAGCGCGACCGTCAATCCGGCCGTGGCCGCGAACCGCCGGGACCATCGACCCATCTCTCGCTCTCCTCCTAGCCTGAGGTATCGCCAGTCCGACACGACCGTCGCCTCGCGGCTTGTCGTATCGTTTCAACAACCACAGCGTATGAGGATCGTCAAGAGCCCACGCGCGTGCTCGAGCTGTTGGTGCACGGCGTTGACGAGCGCGGCTCGAAACGATATCAATGCAGCATGACGGACCAAGCCCGGACCGAGCATCGGCGACCGACCTTGCGGGACGTGGCACGGGTCGCCTCGGTGTCGGTCAGCACCGCGTCGATGGCGCTCCGCGGCGATCCTCGCATCGCGCAGGCCACGCGTCAGCGAGTGGGCGATGCCGCGCGTCTGCTGCGATACGTCCCCGACAGCCAGGCACGCAGCCTGCGCGTCCGGCATACCGGCAACCTGGGGCTGGTCATCCCGCACTCCAGCGAGCACGTCTTCTCGCACCAGTACTTCCTGACCCTGCTGGACGGGATCGTGGCCCGGTCGAACGAGGTGGGCGCGATGCTGGTGCTGTCCGTCTCACCCCGCGAGGACGACGAGCAGACACCCTACCTGCGCATCCTCCACGGACGCGCCGTGGACGGGGTGGTGGTGGCATCGGCGCCACCCCAGGACCGGAACGTGCTGCAGCTGGCGGCGTCCGGCTATCCCGCGGTGTTCATCGGCCGATATCCCGACTCCACGAGCGTCGATGCGGTGGGAGTCGATGACCACGCCGGCGCCCGCCTGGCCACCGACCACCTCATCGAGGCACATGGACGACGCCGGGTGGCGTATCTGCGGGGCCCCCTCAACGCGCTGTCTGCGGCCGATCGGCTGGATGGCTACCGGACCTCGTTGGCACGTCACGACATCGCGTACCACGAGGCGCTGGTCGCCCAGGCGGACTATGACCAACCGGCCGGCGAGGCCGCCTGCGAGCGTCTCATCGGATCCGGCATCGCCTTCGACGCCATGGTCACGGCCAACGACGACAGCGCCATCGGCGCCCTGCGGGCGCTGCGGCGGGTCGGCATGCGGGTCCCGGAGGACGTCGCGCTCGTGGGGTTCGACGATGCCCCGTCCGCATCGGTCGTGACCCCCACGCTCACCACCATCCATCAGCCCGTGCGGGAGCTGGGATACGCGGCCGCGACCCGACTGCTGGAACTCATCGGCGCCGACGAGCCCGTCCCGGCACGCCAGACGATGCTGCCCGTGACGCTGGTCACCCGCGCGTCCTGTGGCTGTCCCGAGCAGCCAGCACCCGAGCAGCCAGCGACCGGCAGCCGATGACCGGCGCACCACCCATCGTGGGACCGGTGACCCTGGAGCAGCCGACGCGTCGGTGGCGCGTGGGGGCGTCGGCCGAGCCTGACGCCCCGGCCGTCGTCGTTCTCGACCAGGTCGCGCGTCCGGGCGGACGGATCGACCTGGTGTGCCGCGTCACGGCGACGCGTCCTGGTCCCTTGGCGGTCGAGCTGCCCATCCGCCTGCCTGACGCCGACGTCACGCCCGATGCGGTGATGGTCCCGGCGATGCTCCATCCGTGGGAGGCCGTCGGGTCCGGGCTGCGGCCCCGCCTCGACCCGACGCACGGGATCTGGCTGCGCGCCGACAGGCTCCCGCAGGTGGGTGTCGCCGTCCTGACCCCGGACGGCGTCTGGCGGATCTGGAGCGCGGATGAGTCGCCCCGGCCCATCCGCCCTGGGCTGGTCCAGGCCATCGGGATCCAGGCCGATCCTGCGGGCGGCCTCCGGGTGACGTGGCGATACCCGCAGCGCGAGGCGGGTCACCTGGCCGACGCCACTCGTCGGGCGATCCTGGGCAAGCGGGTCGTGGGCATCGGGGAGGAGCGCTTCCAGTGGCTGGACGCGGGGGGATCGATCACCCTCCGGCTCCGCATGGAGCAGGGGGTCGGTCCGGCGCTCGCCGATGGGGTGGGCGACATCGCGCGTCGGATCTGGTCCATCCCGGGACGGCAGGCCGGACGGGCGGTGCCCCTCCACGCCAGGATCGCGCGGGCAGGCATCGACGCTCGTCTCGACTACCTCGAGCGTCGTCACTGGGACCCGACCATCGGCCAGTACGCCTCGCCCGACGGCTCCGGCAGCGCCTTGGCGGGCTTCGTCGAGATGTCGCTAGGGATGGCCATCGTCTCGGCACGTCTGCGCGGCCTGGGGTTCGGGCGGGCCGCGCCGGCATCGCTGGAGCGCGACCTGGATGCCATCGACCGGTGGGTGGGTGACGGGCCCATCCTGCCGGTCTGGGACCCCGCCGGTGCCACGCGGGGGTATCGGGCGTATGACCGCCCCGGGCTGCCGGTGTCGTCGGCCGAGGTCGTGGAGCCCATCAGGGTGGCGGTCGAGGCCCGCCACCTGCTGGCGCTGGCCCGGCAGGGGACCGGCGGCACCCGGCGTTCGGGGCGCTGGCGGGCCGCGGCGCGGGCGACGGCGGACTGGCTCGTGGCCCGCTGCCAGGATGGCGTGCTGCCGCTGGTTGTGGGCGCGATGCCGGCCGGCTCCGACCGCGAGGCCACCGGGGACGCCAGCGCGTTCCTCGTGGCGCTGCTCGCCGACCTCGCCTTCGATGAGCCGGACCTCCCCCTGCGGCAGGTGTCCGTGGCGGCTGCGGTCGCCATCTACCAGGCGGCGGTGCTGCCCAGGATCCGCACCCGTCGGTCGGGTGGCGTGACCATCGATGCCCAGACCCCCGACCGCGAGGCGGCCGTGGCCATCCTGGAGTCGGCGCTGGCGCTGTACGAGGCGACCCATGAGGCGCGGTACCTCGACGATGCCCGTGCCGCGGCCGATGCCGTGCTGGTCTGGGTCATGGCCTATCGCTGCGGAACCTTCCAGGGAGGCACGGATGCCACCGACCGCGCCATCTCCACGCTGGGGGCGTCGCTCGTGTCCCCGGAGAACCAGCACCTCGACCCGTTCCCGGTCGGTGGCGCCCTGGTCCGACACGGCCTGTACGCGGAGGACCCCATCGCCGCGCGCGCGGGGCGTGCCAATCTGGCGTGGTGCCTGGATGGTCGCTGGGCCACGCCGACCCACGATGGCCTCCGGCAGCCCGAGCAGCTGCTGCACACGCGCTGGCACTACGACGCGTGGGCGACCGAACGGGGTGACGTCCGGTCAGGGATGCCCGACGACGATGGGGTCCCACGGGAGCACGGATGGCCCCAGGCGCTGCCGCTCCTCGCATTGCTCGAGCATGGCCACGTCACGCTCGACTGGCCGACCGGTCACGTGTCCGCGCTGCCGGGCCTGTCAGCCATCGCTCGGCGGCAGGGCGACGGCGTGCGAGTCGTGCTGGATGGCCCCATGGCCACGGGGCCGCTGCTGGTCCGGGTGCTGCGCGGCCCGCGGGGCCCGCTCGTCGTCGAGACCCCCGACCGCAGGCAGCGGCTCGGGTGGCCTCGCTCGAGCGTCGCGTTCGTGGTCGCGGCATCGACCGTGGACATCCGCACGGCGTCCCCCGGGTCGTCGGATCGATCCGGGCCCCACTGCCACGCGCCGGCGCGAAAGCGCTTACAGTCGACCTGACGGATCGTCTGGCGGACGAGCCGACCAGAGAGGAGCACCCCGATGAGCGAGCCCTTCTTCCCGGACGTCACGGGCCCCATCCCGTTCCGCGGCCTCGGCTCCGACGACCCGCTGAGCTTCAAGGTCTACCAGCCCGAGCGGGTCGTCCTGGGCCGGACCATGCGCGACTGGCTGCGGCCGGGCGTCTGCTTCTGGCACTCGTTCTCGTGGGACGGCCGGGACATGTTCGGCATCGGCACGCTCGACCGGCCGTGGCTGGCGGACGGCGACGAGATGCGCGGCGCGCGCGAGCGCATGGCGGTCGCGTTCGAGTTCTTCGAGAAGCTGGGCACGCCGTTCTACTGCTTCCACGACCGCGACGTCGCGCCCGAGGGCGACGGCTTCGCGACCTTCCGGGACAACCTCGACGCGCTGGTCGATGACGCGCTGGGCTACCAGGAGCGCACCGGCGTCAGGCTCCTGTGGGGCACCGCCAACCTGTTCACCCACCCGCGCTACCAGGCGGGCGCGTCCACCAACCCCGACCCCGAGGTGTTCGCCTACGCCGCCGCGCAGGTCAAGCACATGCTCGAGGTCACCCAGCGCCTCGGCGGCGAGAACTACGTCCTGTGGGGCGGCCGCGAGGGGTATGACACGCTGCTCAACACCGACCTGCGGCGGGAGCAGGCGCAGCTGGCCCGCTTCCTCCACCTGGTCGCGGAGCACAAGCGCAGGATCGGCTTCGAGGGGCAGCTGCTCATCGAGCCCAAGCCCATGGAGCCCACCAAGCACCAGTACGACACGGACGTCCAGACCGTGCACGGCTTCCTCGTCGCCAACGGCCTCGAGGGCGAGTATGGCGTCAACATCGAGGCCAACCACGCCACGCTGGCGGGCAGGAGCTTCCACCACGAGGTCGCCTTCGCCGTCGCCAACGGCATCATGGGCAGCGTCGACGCCAACCGGGGCGACCCCCAGAACGGCTGGGACACCGACCAGTTCCCCAACTCGGTCGACGACCTGGTGATGCCCCTGTTCGAGATCGTCCGCAACGGCGGCCTGGGCCTGGGCGGCTTCAACTTCGACGCCAAGCTGCGGCGGCAGAGCTCCGACCGGAACGACCTGTTCCACGCCCACATCGGCGGCCTGGACTCCCTCGCCCAGGCGCTCCTCGCGGCGGCGGACCTGGTCGAGCGCGGCGAGCTGGCGACCCTCAGGGACGCCCGCTACGCCGGCTGGGACGGGGAGCTGGGGCAGGCGATCCTGGGCGGGTCGCTCAGCCTCGCCGACCTCGAGTCCCGGGTCGCCTCGGGCGCCATCGACCCCGTCCGCCGCTCGGGCTGGCAGGAGCGGCTGGAGAGCGTGGTCAACCAGTCGGTCTGGCGCGCGAGGTAGCCCGCAGCCTCCGGGCCCGCGCCCTCAGGCGGCCAACGACGGCGCTGGGTGAGCGGGCCCCAGGATCCGCTGGCACGCCGCGAGCCACGGATGGCCCAGCGTGAATGCATGGACCACCGACGTCCCCGCGGTCCGGAGCGTGACGAGCGCGGCATCGCGCCCGGGCGTCACATCCACGCTCCGGATGGACGCGAGCGGGATCCAGGTCGCGACACTGCCGTAGATCGACTCCCAGCGGTACGCGAACCGCGTGCCGCGGTCGAGGATGAGCAGCTCGCGCCCGTCGACGAGGTGCATCGACTCCAGCAGCCGCCTGCCCGCGACGCGCATCAGGGCGCCCCAGCCCAGACCCGCCTCCTGGCCACCGAGCGGGACCGTGCCCTGGAGGGCCACCGGCCGAATGGTCGGATCCTCTCGGCACAGTTCGGCCAGCTGGCGCTGGAACCCGAAGCTGAGCGCCGAGCCGTCGGTCAGGGCGTCGGCCGCCGCCCCGATCGGCACCCGGGGCCGCGGATATCGCTCGCGGACGAGGTCGATGACGTGTCGGATGGGCGCGTCATCGGCGGTGCTGAAGGGGAGGTCGAAGCCCCCCGCCGCCGTATCCAGGTGGAGGGTGCCCTGGAGCAGCGCTCGCGACAGCGAGACCCAGCCCACGTCCTGGTACCCGCACGCCCAGCGACGGACCTCGCGGCCGTCGCGCCGCAGGACCACGATGCCGTCGGGATACAGGCACAGCAGGTAGTCGTAGAGGTCCATGCCCGGGCGCACGTCGCGGCGCTCGATGGGTCGTGGGACCTTGATGGCGAGCAGCGGCTCGCGCGTGGGGTCGAGATGGGGCAGGAACAGGGGCGGTGGCGGGTCGCTCGGCCCGACCTCCAGCACCCATGGCCCGAAGTGGTCGAGCTCCTGTCGTTGCGCGTCCATGGCTGAGCCTCTGCCAGTCGACCGCGCACCATCGGGTTCCCGTCGCGGCCCGGTCCTCCCGTGCCCAGTATGAGCCAGCGGATGGGGACGCCTGGTCCGTGGCCCGGGGCCGACCCCATGCAGGGCGTTCACAAATCGATCACCTGACGTTGATCTTCCGGGCGTATCGTCTGCGCTGCGCCCACGGCGGGTGGACTGCGCCCGCCGGCGCGATCGATCTGGAGGAGACATCGTGGGTCGTTCCCATCGCACGATGCTGGCCCTGGTGGGCGCGGCGACCGTGCTCGTGTCCGCATCGCCCGTGGGTGCCCAGAGCCCCGCGGCGAGCGGTGCCCCGGCCATGTCCATGGACGAGCTGGTGGCGGCTGCCCAGGGAGAGGGCACGCTCAACGTCATCGCGCTGCCGCGCGACTGGTGCAACTACGGCGCGGCCATCGACGGCTTCAAGGCCAAGTACGGTCTCGAGGTCAACGAGATCAACCCCAACGCGGGCTCGGGTGACGAGGTCCAGGCGATCATCGCCAACAAGGACAGCGGCGGTCCCGCCGCCCCGGACGTGGTCGACGTCGGCCTGTCGTTCGGGCCGGACATGGTCGCCCAGGGGCTGCTCGCGCCCTACAAGGTGAGCACCTGGGACGAGATCCCCGACGCCGTCAAGGATGCCGACGGCTACTGGTATGGCGACTACTACGGCGTGCTCTCGTTCGAGACCAACACCCAGGTCGTGTCGAACCCGCCCAAGGACTGGGCCGACCTCCTGAAGCCGGAGTACAAGGGCCAGGTCGCCCTCGCCGGCGACCCGAACGTGGCCAACCAGGCCATCCAGACGATCATCGCGTCGGCGCTCGCCAACGGCGGGTCGCTGGATGACGTCTCGGCAGGTCTCGCGTTCTGGAAGCAGGTCGTGGATGCCGGCAACTTCGTGCCCGTCATCGCCACCGCGGCCACGGTCGACGCCGGCGCCACCCCCATCACCATCCGCTGGAACTACAACGCCCTCGCCAACCGCGACCAGGCGGCGGCCGACAGCGGCCAGGTCATCGACGTCGCGATCCCGGCCTCCGGGCCGTACGGCGGCGTCTACATCCAGGGCATCAGCGCCTACGCGCCGCATCCCAACGCGGCCAAGCTGTGGCAGGAGTACCTGTACTCCGACGAGGGCCAGAACGCGTGGCTGAGCGGCTACTGCTACCCGGCCCGGTTCGACGCCATGAAGGCGGCCGGCACGCTGGACGCGGACGCGCTGGCCAAGCTGCCGGACGCCACCGGCGCCACCTTCCCGAGCATCGACCAGCTCAAGGCTGCCGCGGCGCTCATCGCCGACCCGGCCAAGGGCTGGAACGCGGTCGTGGGCGCAGCCCCGGTCGCGGCGAGCCCGGCTCCCTGACCCGGACGCCCCACAGCTGACGGAGCCGTGACGTCCGTCGCGGCCCCCGCAACCCCGACCCAGGATGCGCCGCGTGCGCATCCTGGGTCTCGCCGCTCACGTGCGTGGCTCGGCCTGGTGCCGTTCTTGCTGTTCGCGTCGCTGTTCCTGCTCGCGCCGGTGGTGCTGCTCGCGGCGGGCAGCCTCCACGACACGAGCGGCGCGCTCACGCTCCAGAACTACGGCGACCTGGCCCGCCCCGACATCGTCCAGGCGTTCCGCACGACCATCGAGATCAGCCTCGTCACGGCGGTCGTGGGCGCGACCCTGGGCTTCCTCATGGCGTACGCGGTCATCCTCGCGGGACTGCCCGGCTGGCTGCGCGCGCCGCTGGTGACGTTCGCGGGGGTGGCGTCCAACTTCGCGGGCGTGCCGCTCGCCCTGGCCTTCATCTTCACGCTGGGCCAGCTGGGGCTGGTGACGCTCTGGATCAAGCAGACGTTCGGGATCAACATCTACCAGCAGGGCTTCAGCCTGTACACCCAGACCGGCCTCGAGCTGGTCTACCTGTACTTCCAGCTGCCGCTCATGATCCTCATCATCGCGCCCGCCATCGACGGTCTGAAGAAGGAGTGGCGCGAGGCGGCGGAGAACCTGGGGGCGAGCTCCCGGCAGTACTGGCGACGCGTGGCGCTGCCCATCCTGATGCCCTCCATCCTGGGCACCGCGATCCTGCTGTTCGGCAACTCGTTCGGGGCGCAGGCCACGGCCTATCAATTGACTGGCGGCACCATCCCCATCGTGGCCGTCAAGATCGGTGCCCAGATCAGCGGTGACGTGCTCCACAACGAGGGGCTGGGCTATGCCATGGCCATGGCGATGATCGCGGTGATGGGCGTGGCCATCGGGCTGTACCTGTGGCTCCAGCGGAAGGCGGAGCGCTGGATGCGATGACGACCACGCCCAGTGCCGTCTCCAACGTCGGCAACACGCCCGATGCCCTGTCGGGCATCGGCCGGTCCCGTGCCCGCGGGCCTCGCCGCAACCGGATCGTCTGGTGGATCGTGCTCGTCGTGGGTATCACGTACTTCGTGCTGCCGCTCATCGCCACGTTCCAGTTCTCGATGGGCATGCTCGTGCCGTTCAAGGCGTACACCAACACCTTCAGCGACCCCAAGTTCTGGTGGGGCCTGGCCTACTCCGGCGTGTGCGCAACCCTCACCATCCTGGCCTCGACGCTGCTCATCGTGCCCACGGCCTATTGGGTGCGTCTCAAGGTGCCGCGAGCCCGGCCCATCATCGAGTCCATCACGCTGCTGCCGTTCGTGATCCCGCCGGTGGTGCTGGTGTTCGGCCTCATCCGACTGTACGGTGGCGGTCCGCCGCTGGGCCTGCCCATCACGTCCACGGACCTGGGCTCGACGTTCCTGCTCGTGGCCGCGTATGTGGTGCTGTCGCTGCCCTACATGTATCGCTCGGTGGACACCGGCCTGCGGGCCATCGACATCCGGAGCCTGACCGAGGCGGCCCAGAGCCTGGGTGCGGGCTGGCCGACCATCATCGTGCGGGTCATCCTGCCCAACGTCCGCCTCGCGGTCCTGGGCGGCGCCTTCCTCACCTTCGCCATCGTCATGGGCGAGTACACCATCGCCAACTTCCTGGCCCGGCCCGCGTTCGGGCCGTACCTCTCCCTGCTGGGCAGGAACAAGACCTTCGAGCCCGCCGCGGTCACGCTCATCAGCTTTGGCATGACCTGGCTGGCCATGGGCGCGATCTCGCTCATCGGTCGTCGGTCCCGCGGGCGGATCACCGTCGTCGCGGTCAAGTAGGAGCGAAACGCACGCATGGGCTTCCTGGAACTGGAGGGGGTGCGCAAGGAGTTCCCCAGCCACGTCGCGGTCCAGCACTTCGACCTCGACGTCCCCAAGGGCGCCTTCGTGTCGTTCCTGGGGCCCAGCGGCTGTGGCAAGACCACCACGCTGCGCATGATCGCGGGCTTCGAGCTGCCCACCGATGGCGCCATCCGAATCGATGGCCGGGACGTCAGCCGCACCCCGCCCAACGAGCGCAACGTGGGCATGGTGTTCCAGTCGTATGCGCTGTTCCCCAACATGACCGTGGCGGACAACATCGCGTTCGGCCTCAGCGTCCGACGCATGGCCAAGGACGCCATCCGCCGCAAGGTGGCCGAGATGCTGGAGCTGATCCACCTGTCGGGCAAGGGCGGCCAATACCCCTACGAGCTGTCGGGTGGCATGCAGCAGCGCGTGGCGCTGGCGCGCGCCCTGGCCATCGAGCCACGGGTGCTGCTGCTGGACGAGCCGCTGTCCGCGCTGGACGCCAAGATCCGGGTGGCGCTGCGCCAGGAGATCCGCTCCATCCAGCGCCAGCTGGGCATCACGACCGTGTACGTGACCCACGACCAGGAGGAGGCGCTCTCGCTGTCCGACACCATCGTGGTCATGAGCGAGGGGCGCGTGGAGCAGATCGGGACGCCCGCCGAGGTGTATGGCGCCCCGGCGACGCCCTTCGTGGCCCGGTTCGTGGGACAGCTGAGCGTGCTGTCCGGGCGCGTGATCGATGGCACGGCGGGCCGCGTGGGCATCGGTCGGCAGGAGCTGGACCTGGGCCGGCCGCTGGACGGGCACGCCAACGGCACCGCGGTGACGCTGTCCATCCGGCCTGAGGCCATCGAGATCGCGACGCCCGCCGGCGCGCGGCCGCGGCTCACGGGGACCATCCTGGACCTCCAGTTCCTGGGGCCGGTCATCCGGACGCGGCTGGCCCTGGACGGGGAGGGCGGCGACCTGCTGTTCGATGTGTTCAACCGGCCGGGGATGGTGCCGCCCCAGGCCGGGCAGTCGGTGACGGTCGCGATCCCGGCCGACTCGGTGCTGGTGGTCGGCGCGGGCGAGGCGATGGCCGCGGAGTTGGTGGTGGAAGAGGAGCAGGGATGACGACACGCTGGTATCGGGGCAACCTGCACACGCACACGACCAACAGCGACGGCGACTCGCCGCCCGACGTGGTGGTCTCGTGGTACCGCGATGCGGGCTACGACTTCCTGGTGGTCACGGACCACGACGTGCTCACCGACCCAGCTGGCCTGCGGGATGCGGCCGGGCCCATGACGCTCATCCCGGGAGAGGAGATCTCCTCGGGGGACGTCCACGTCAACGGGCTGGGCATCACGGAGCGGATCCAGGCCGCGTTCCTGGACACGGTCGCGGACACCATCCAGGCGAACGTGGACGCGGTGCGGGCACAGGGCGCGGTGCCCTCGGTGAACCACCCCAACTTCCGCTGGCTGGTGCGGCCGGAGGACCTCGCCGCGCTCCGCAACGTGCGGCTGTTCGAGATCCACAACGCCGGCCCGGAGGTCAACAACCTGGGTGGTCGTCCGGGCTTCCCGGCCATCGAGGCGACCTGGGACGCGCTCCTCTCCGCCGACCACCGGATGGTCGGGGTGGCCGTGGATGACGCCCACTTCTTCCAGGTCTGGGGCCGCCAGTACTCCAACCCGGGGCGTGCCTGGATGATGGTCCGCGCCGAGTCCCCGACGCCCGCGGCGCTGCTGACCGCCCTGGACGCCGGCATCTGCTACGCCTCGACGGGCGTCACGCTGGGCGAGCTGCATGCCGCCGGTGGCGAGCTGGCGCTGGACATCGAGCAGCAGTGGGAGTGCCACTACCGGACCACGTTCATCGGCGTGGATGGGCGGACGCTCGACGTCCAGGAGGGGCTGAGCGTGCGCTACCGGATGCAGGATGGCGACCGATACGTGCGCGCCCGCATCGACGACTCGGACGGCCTCATGGCCTGGACCCAGCCGCTGTTCCGCGACTGAGCGTCAGGGCTTGAGAGCCAGCTCCGCGCGCAGCTCCGCGAGGTAGGCGCCCAGCGCGGCAAGGGACATCGGGTCCGCGGGCCGGTGTGTGCCATACGCGACGGGCGCCTCATGCGCCCGGTGCCCGCCTCCGGTCGACGGCGCGTGGCCATATCGACGCCCCATCGCCATGGCTGCGTCCGCGAGCCGTCCGTCGAGCGTGGCGAGCGGCAGGTCCGACGTCTCCGCCAGGGCGAGGTAGACCGCGTCATAGATGCTCAGACGGTGCCGCCGAGCCAGCTGGACGGCCATCACCCGAAGCGGTCGGTCCATCTCGACCGTCTCGATCCCCAGCGCCTCGAGTCGCAGGACGCCCTCGAGCACCTGCTCGTCGGCGACCTCTGGCTCGCGCATCAGTCGATTGCCGACCTCCAGCCAGAACAGGGTCGGCACCATGACATCGAGGCGGCGCTCCGCGACCGGCTCGCGCAGGCCTTCCACCCAGGTCGGCGCGGCTTCCTCCAACAGCCACGCGATCGCGACAGAGGCATCGCAGACGATCGCGTGCCGAGGTGCGCTGGTCACCGCTCCGGCTCCGGGTCCGCGAGGTCGCCCCAGTGACCGTGGACCTCGGCATCACGGTCTCGCCGGATGAACTCCACCGACGACATCCGGGACGGGTCTGGGCCGATGCGCCTTCGGAACTCATCCAATGCCGCGAACGCCGCCCGTCGGCGGGCGACCAGGTTCTCCTCGCTCTCGTCCAGGCGGGCGGCATCCTCGACGGACACCAGCACGGCCAGGGGCTGATGGTCCCGCTCGATGAGGAAGCGCTCACCAGCGGACGCCTCGTCCAGGATGCGCCCAAGCGAGCGTCGGAGGTCGAGGGGAGTGACCGTCTTCATCCGGCCATGATAGCCGACTCTGAGAGTCAGCTATGACAGGTCGATGTAGACGTTCTTGACCTCGGTGTACTCGTCGAGGGCGTGCATCCCCAGCTCACGCCCGAGGCCCGACTGCTTCATGCCCCCGAATGGCGCCTGGGTGTGGACCGAGCTGTTGCAGTTGACGGAGATGACGCCCGACCGGATGCCCTTGGCCACCCGGAGCGCCCGTCCGATGTCCCGGGACCACACGGAGCCCGACAGCCCGTAGACCGAGTCGTTGGTGAGGCGGACCGCGTCGTCCTCGCCCTCGAACGGGATGACCGCGACGACCGGCCCAAAGATCTCGTCGCGCACGATGGACATGTCGGGCGTCGCGCCGTCGAACACGGTTGGCGCCACGTACGTGCCCTCGTCGTAGGCTGGGCCGGTCAGCCGGCCACCGCCGGTCACCACGCGCGCGCCCTCCGCTGCGCCCGCATCGATCCTCGCCAGGACGGCGTCCATGTGCCGCTTCGTGACCAGCGGCCCCATCTCGGTGGCCGCGTCCGCGGGATCGCCCACCACGACCTTCTGCGTCGCCTCCGCGAACAGCTGGACGACCCGCTCGTGGACCGACCGCTCCACGAGGATGCGGCTCCGGGCGCAGCAGTCCTGGCCGGCGTTGTCGAAGACGCTGTACGGCGACTCGCTCGCGAACCGCTCGAGGTCCGCGTCGGCGAACACCACGTTGGGCGACTTCCCGCCCAGCTCCAGGCTGACCTTCTTGATGGTGCCGGCCGCGGCTCGCAGGATCGCCTGGCCGGTCGCGGTCTCCCCGGTGAAGGCGACCTTGCCGATGCCCGGATGGGAGGCGAGCGCGGCGCCGGTCACGTCACCGGGCCCGGTGAGCACGTTGAGCACGCCATCCGGTAGGCCGGCCTCGGAGGCCAGCTCGCCCAGACGCAGCGCCGTGAGCGGCGACCACGAGGCGGGCTTGAGGATCGCCGTGTTGCCGGCAGCCAGCGCGGGGCCCAGCTTCCAGCTGGCCATCATCAGCGGGAAGTTCCAGGGCACGATGAGCCCGACGACCCCGATGGGCTCGCGGAGCGTCAGGTCGAGACCCGGCTTGGCGACCGGGATGGTCTCGCCATGGTGCTTGTCCGCCGCGCCGCCATAGAACTCGAACACACCGGCCGCCGCGCCCACCTCCCAGCGCGCGGAGCTGATGGGCTTGCCGATGTTGCGTGACTCGAGCTGCGACAGCTCCTCGGCGTGGTCGCGGATGAGCGTGGCGAGACGGAGCAGCACCCGGCCACGCTCCACGGCGGGCATCGTGCGCCAGGGTCCCTCGAACGCTCGCTGGGCTGCCGCGACGGCGGCGTCGACATCGGGCACGCCGGCGCTGGGCACCTCGGCGATGACCACGCCATGGGTGGGCTCGACGACCTGGAACGTGCGTCCGTCGGCGGCCTGCGTGGGGCGGCCGTTCACCGTCATGGAGAGGGGGGCCATGGCCATCGGTCGTCTAGAAGTAGTTGACGGAGATGCCGCCATCGACGACCAGCGACGCGCCGTTGGTCCAGCGCGACTCGTCCGAGGCGAGGTAGAGCGCCATGTTGACGATCTCCTCGGGCTTGCCAAAGCGGCCGCTCGGGTTTCGTGCGAGGCGCAGGTTCTTGGCCGCCTCGTCCTTGAGCAGCCAGTCCATGAGCAGGGGCGTCTCCACGGGACCCGGGCAGATGGCGTTGGTGCGCACCCCCTTGGGCCCGAACTGGACCGCGAGGCTGCGGGTCAGCGACAGCAGCGCCCCCTTGGACGCGGTGTAGGCGTCCTGGGGCACCGAGCAGCCCAGCAGCGCCACGAAGCTCGCGATGTTGATGATCGACCCGCTGCCCTGTTCGACCATGTGCGGGATGGCGTGCTTGCAGCCGAGATACACGCCGCGGACGTTGACGGCCATCACCGCGTCCCAGACATCCACCTCGGTGTCGATGACCGAGTGGTCGGCCTCGGGCATGATCCCGGCGTTGTTGTAGAGCACGTCGATGCGCCCGAAGGAGCTGATGGCCGCGTCCACCATGGCCTTGGCGTCCGACTCCTTGGAGACGTCCGCCCGGACAGCCGCGGCCTGGCCGCCGGCGCCGGTCACGGCGCTGACCGTCTCCTGCGCCGCCGCCTCGTTGGTGTCCGCCACGATGACCTTGGCGCCCTGCGCCGCGAACATGCTCGCGGCCACGCGGCCCATGCCGCTGCCCGCACCCGTGATGACGCAGACCTTGTCCGCGAGCCGCATCGACGCTCTCTCCTGTCGTGTCTGGTTGGTCAGCGCCATGCTAGGCGCCCGTCTGCCGGGCCGCTCAGCTGCGCTCGAGATAGCGCTGGCGCTCCCAGGGATGGACCACCTCGTCGAACGCCTGCTGCTCCACGCGCGCCGCGTTGAGGTAGTGGTCCACCACGTCCTGGCCCAGGATCTCGACGGCGGCCTCGCTCTCCTCCAGTGCCCGGATCGCCTCGTACAGGGCACGCGGCATCCGGTCGCAGCCCGTCGCCACGTAGCCGTTGCCACGCAGCTCCGCTGGCGGCTCGATCTGGTTGCGGACGCCGTAGAGCCCAGCGCCGATGAAGGCGGCATACGTCAGATAGGCGTTCATGTCGCCACCCGGGAAGCGGCACTCGATGTGGAGTGCGGGGCCATGGCCCACCACCCGGAAGCCGGTCGTCCGGTTGTCGCGACCCCAGACCACGTTGACGGGCGCCCAGCTGGCGGAGGCGAACCGCTTGTAGGAGTTGATGCTGGGCGCGAAGAAGATGGCCAGCTCGCGCGCGAGACGCATCTGGCCTCCCAGGAACCAGCGCATCGTGTCCGACATGCCATAGGGCTCGGCGCCCTGGGCGAAGAACAGCGCCTCGTCGTCGGGGCCCCAGGCGCTCATGTGGAGATGGCCCGACGACCCCGTCCAGGCGTGGTCGGGCTTGGCCATGAAGGTCAGGCCATAGCCCAGCCCCCACGCGATCTCCTTGGCGCCGTGCTTGAAGATGACCGACCGGTCGGCGGACTCCAGCACCTCGTCGTAGCGGATGTTGACCTCGTGCTGGCCAGCCGCCGCCTCGCCCTTGGAGAACTCGATGGGGATGCGTGCCTGGGTCATGAGGCGTCGGAGCGCCCCGTGGACCGGCTCGGCCTTGGTGGCCTGGAGCAGGTGGTAGTCCTCGTTGTAGTGGCCAAACCGCTCCAGGTCCTGGTATCGCTTGCGCGCCGCCTGCTCGTAGGTGTCGGTGAGCAGGTAGTACTCGAACTCGGAGCCGGCCTTGATTCGCATGCCCATGTCCGCGGCGGCCGCGATCTGACGCTGGAGGATGGTGCGCGGCGAGACCGGGACGGGTGCGTGCGTCTCCTCGTCGAGGACATCCCCCAGCACCAGCGCGGTTCGGTCCTGCCAGGGCAGGACGCGCAGCGTCTCCCAGTCCGGGTCGACCATGTAGTCGCCGTACCCGGTCTCCCAGTTCATCAGCTGGAAGCCGTCGGGCGTGTTCATCTCCATGTCCGTGCCCAGGAGATAGGTGCACACGTGGGCGCCGTGGTCGATGACGCCATCGAGGAAGGCGGTCGCGGTGACCCGCTTGCCCATCAGCCGGCCCTGCATGTCCGTGAACGCGACGATGAGCGTGTCCACGGTGCCGTCCGCGATGGCGGCGCGCAGCTCGTCGAGTCGCGGGTGGTCGCCGGTCGGATGCGGGTCGTGGGCCATCGTGGTCTCCCTGGGGAGTGGCAGGCTGCGTGCTGGCCGTCAGTGTGGGGGAGCGGCGCTGGGTTCGTCGCGCGGTTTCCGGCGGGCGCGGCGGTGGCGGCCAACCTTGGCAGCCGTGCCCGCCGTTGGCGGCCGTGCCCGCCGCCGGCGGCCGTGCCCGTCGTTGGCGGCCGTGCCCCCCTCAGCGGTCCGCCGGGGAGCTGCCGGCCCCATGGCCACCCTCGGCGAGTCCGATAGGTGCATCAGTGGCGGCGCGCCCCCTCGTCGTGGCGGCCGTGCGCAGGTTGGGGCGCTGTGCCGGGGTGGCCCTGCGCAGCTGCTCGGTGGGGCCGAACGGCGACCGGCCAGATCGCGAGGTTGCGTCGGGTTGCTGGGGCTCGGTCGCCCGAGGGGAGCCCCACCGGTCACATCCGTTCAGCCAGGTCGGACATCTGCACGTCTTCCGCCTGTGCCTGTCTCGAATCGGCGCCGGCGGGCGCCATCCGGCCGCGGAACCCGGCAGGATGCCGAGGCTGCGTTCGGTGGCACCGAACAGCTGCGGAGGAGGCCGCCACGCGTGACCGCGGCGAGGCGAACGACGCAACATCCGGGCTCCAGCGTCTGTGAGTCGTCGTCACCTCGCTTGACTTGGAGGGCTGAGATGCCTCGCGGCTCGTTGGTCTGGCTCGGCCGAGCCATGGCCCTGATGGCGCTGCCCCTCCTGAGCCTGTCATCCGTGGCGGCGGCCGAATGCAGCGAGTTCGACCCCTGGCCCAGGTTCACTGAGGCGGCGCCCGGCGCCACGCACATCGCCATCGTCGAGGTGATCAGGATCGTGGACGAGCGGGAGGCCGGCGACTCGCGCCCGCCGCTCCGGTACCGGGTCCGGACCATCGAGAACGTGCGCGGGACCCTGCCCTCGAGCTTCACGCTGCCGCGCGTCTGGACGCGCGACTCGCACCCCTGCATCCCGTATCAGCTGAACGCCGCGCCAGGCGACCGCCTGGCGCTCGCCTACGGCTCGCCGCACGACGGCATCGGGGGATGGCTCTCCGCGGTCGCGTTCGTGGGCCATGGGTTCCACGCGCCGAGCGGCACGAACGTGATCGATCGGAACTACCGGATGCAGGTCCTGTCGGCCCGCACCGTGCGCCGATTCGGATCGCTGCCCGCCACGGACACCGGCTCAGCCGCGGTCGTTCCGGTGGAGGCCGCGGCCAGGGCGGTCGTGCGGTGGGTCGAGATGGCCGGCGCCTGGCTGTGGGCGTTGCGGCGCTAGACGGCGCTCACTCGGCGAGAGCGGCGGCGTGCCTCCCCAGCTCGGCGATATAGTCCCCCGGCTCATCGTCTTCGATGTCGATGTGGCGTCCGGCGGCGAGGTCATCCAGCCCTACCTGGACGGCCGCCTTCAGTGCTTCGAGCTTCGCCGCGTCGATTGGCAGATCATGCCATCGAGGCGATCACTCGGGCTCCGACCAGGCGAGGCGGCCGCGGGCGATGGTGAGCAGGACTCCGCCTGGCAGGGACCGGCCCATCAGCGGCGTGTTGTGGCCACGGGAGCGGAGCGACGCCCCGCTGACCTCCCACGCATCCTCGCGGTCGAACACGACGAGGTTCGCCTCCGCCCCGACTCGGAGGCCAGGCTCGGGCAGGTCCAGCCGACCGCCCTCGAGCGCGCGCCAGGGGCCCAGCGACAAGGCGCGCATCGCGCGGACCAGGCCGAGGCGCCCCGCAGCCACCGCCTCCAGCACCAGACCGAGGGTCGTCTCAAGCCCGGTCATGCCCGGCACCGCATCGCCGAACGGCAGCTCCACGTCCACCGTGCGTGCCGGCGCGTGGTCCGACGAGATCGCGTCCACGGTGCCGTCCTCGATGGCAGCCAGCAGCGCGATGGCATCCTCGGGTCCTCGCAGCGGAGGCGTCGCGCGCGTCGATGGGTGATATGGCGGGGCGTCCCCGTCCCGTCGGCCGGCCCAAGGCGAGCCCGCTGCGTCCCACGACCAGCGTCGGTCCCCACCGGGCCAGCCATCGTGGAGCGCCAGATGCGCGGCGGACACGTCGCAGGTGACGCGCAGCCCGTCGGCACGCGCCGCCCGGACGGCGTCCAAGGATCCGGCCACGGACAGGTGCGCCAGATGGAGGTGCGGCCGCACGTCGGGCGGCGCCTCCGCGGAGACCTGGCGGAGCACCGCCACCGCCCGCGCCACGGCGCTCACCTCGGCGGCGGCGGACGCCCCTTGGAGCCCCAGGATGGTCGCTGGGAGCCCCTCGTTCGCCTCGGCGCCCGCGCTCAGCGATGGCTCGTCCGGATGGACCACCACGGGCATCCCCAGCGCACCCGCCTCGGTCAGCGCGGCACGGAGCACTGCCGGGTCGATGGTGGGCGCCGGCACGTCGCCGAACCCAACCACCCCGGCCGACGCGAGCGAGGCGAGCGGCGCCAGGACCTTGCCCTCGCGACCCACGGTGAGCGCGCCCCACGGCCGGGTGCGCACCGGCGAGGCCGTGGCGGCCCCCGCCGCGAGCACCCGCTGGACCACCTCGGGGCGGTCGACTGGCGGTCGCGTGTCCGCCATGGTCGCCACGAAGCCAAAGCCACCATGGGCGGCAGCGTCGAGCTCGGTCGCGAACGTGCCGGCCTCCTCGCCGCCCGGCTCGCGGACGTGGGCGCGCAGGTCCACGAACGCCGGCGCCACGACGACCGAGGGCATCGAGCCCCCTGCACGACCGCCCGCCCACTCCACGGCGACGACCACGCCATCCTCGACCACGATGGAGCCGCGTCCCGAGCGTCCGGACAGCGGATCGACCAAGAGCGCGTCCTCGATGGCTAGGCGCCCCACCACGCCCCCCGGCGCGAGCTCGGCGAGGTCGCTCATCGCGCCACCGCCGCCGCCGTGACGCCCGCCACCAGCGCCATCGCCGCCATCCGCACCGGCACCCCGTTGGCCACCTGGCGCGTGATCACCGATCGTGGCCCGGACACGACGTCCGGCGGCAGCTCCACGCCCTCGTTGACGGGACCCGGGTGCATCACGATCGCATCGGGGGCGTGGCGCGCGATGCGCTCCTCGCTCAACCCCCAGCGTGCGGCATAGGCCGCCTCGGACGGCGCACCCGCGCCCTCCAGCCGCTCGCGCTGGACCCGGAGCGCCATCACCGCGTCCGCGCCCGAGATGGCGGTCGTCAGGTCACCCGTGACATTGAGGCGTCGGTCCGTGGGCAGCGCCCGCGCCCACGCATCGAAGCCACGCAGGAACACGGTCGGGCCCGTGACCCACAGGTCCACGCCCCAGCACGTGAGTGCCCAGATGTCCGAGCGCGCCACCCGCGAGTGGAGCACGTCCCCCACGATGGCCACGCGCGCGCCGGCCAGCCGCTCCTCGCCCAGCACCTGGCGCAGCGTGAACAGGTCGAGCAGGGCCTGCGAGGGATGCGCGTGCCAGCCGTCGCCGGCGTTGAGCACATGCCCGCTGAAGTGCTCCGATGCCAGCTGCGGCGCGCCGCTCCGCGGGTGCCGGACGACCAGCATCCGGGCGCCCAGCGCCTCGAGCGTGCGCACGGTGTCGATGAGCGACTCGCCCTTGGACAGCGAGCTTCGCTCGGCATCGAGGGACACCGGGTCGCCGCCCAGGGCCCGGGCTGCCAGCTCGAAGCTCACGCGGGTGCGGGTCGATGCCTCCGCGAAGAGGGTCGACACCGTCCAGCCCGCCAGGGGCCGCAGCGAATCGGTGCCTCGTGCCTCGACCATCGTGGCCGCCAGGTCGAGGACGATGCGCAGCTCGTCCTTGGTCAGGATGTCGACGTCGAGGAGATGGCGATGCCGCCAGCCGGTCACCGGGTGCGAACGCTGGGCCACGCCATCACCGCTCACGCGACGCCGACCGGCACCTCGCGACGCTCGATGACCACCTCGTCCCGCTCGTCCACCTCCTGGACCATGACATGGACCACCTCGTCACGCGAGGTGGGCACGTTCTTGCCCACGTGGTCGGCGCGGATGGGCAGCTCCCGATGGCCGCGGTCCACGAGCACCGCCAAACGGACGGCGGCGGGGCGACCCTGGTCCACCAGCGCGTCCATCGCGGCACGCACGGTGCGGCCGGTGTACAGCACGTCATCCACGATGACGATGGTCGTGGCGGCGGGGTCGAAGGGGAGCGCCGAGCCCTTGAGACGCGGCTGTCGGTCGACCATCGAGAGGTCGTCGCGGTAGAACGTGATGTCGAGGCTGCCCACGGGCAGTCGGACGCCCTCGTTGGCCTCGATGGCATCGGCCAGACGCCGGGCGAGCGGGACGCCGCGACGCTCGATGCCCACGAGGGCCAGGTCGTCGGTGCCGCCGTGCTTCTCCACGATCTCATGACCGATGCGCACGAGGGCACGCCGAACCTCGTCGCTGGTCATGATCCGGCGCGCGCTCGTTGGGGCGTCCGGGATGCGATCGTTCACGCTGGCGGGTCCTCCTCGCCGGGCTCTCGGGACCGGTCCATGGGGGTGTCCTCGCAGGATAGCCGATGGCCGCCCGTGCCTCCGGGCACACCGGCCGGGTCAGCTGGCGCGCTCGTCGAGCATCCGCAGCAGCGTGGTGGTGGTGCGCCAGTTGCGGATGGTCATCTCCTTGTAGATGGGCGTGCCCACCACCTTGGACAGGTAGCTCTGCGTGGCGCGTGCGGTAAGCCGCTCGAAGTAGACGACGCCGTCACCGGCGGCCATGGTGTCGACGCCATCGCGGGCACGCATCTGGGCGACGGCCTCCGCGGCGGTGGACGGCCCAAGCAGGAACACGACATCCGACCGATACGCATCCGGGTCGTGGCCAAAGCCTTTCGGTGCGCCGTCGACGATCGCCCGCAGCTCCTCCTGGCTCCGGAGCGTGACCCGGGCGTGGTAGTCGAAGCGGGTCGCGAGCTCCGCCTCCAGCCGTTGGACCCAGGTGTCATGGCCCGCTCGTCCGCCGTCGAACAGCACGTTGCCGCTTTGGATGTACGTGGCCACGTCGGTGGCGCCCAGCTCCTCGAATGCCGACCGGAGGCCCGCCATGGGCACCGGGTTGCTGCCGCCCACGTTGATGCCCCGAAGGAGCGCGACGTATCGGGTGCCCATCAGCGCAGCCGCATGCCCATGATCAGCCCGCCAGGCTCGCGGGCCAGCTCGCGGAACCCCAGATGCTCGTAGAAGGCGATGCCGTTGGCGTTGTGCTCGTCGACCCCGAAGTGGACGCCCACGACCTCCCGGGCGCGGAAGTCAGCCAGCAGGTGCTCGATGAGGCGACGGCCCAGGCCCAGGCCACGCGTGTGCTCCAGCAGGTCGATGTGCAGGTGGGCTGGGTAGTCGGCCAGGAGCTCGTCGGGCGTGTGCTCGGGCGCGTGGATGAGCCGGATGAGCTCCGCATCCATCGAATCGCCCGCCCGCGGCTCGTAGCGCGCGCGGAGGCTGGGCCACCACTCGGCCTCGGCCCAGGCCTCGAAGGCGAGGGTGTCATCCGCGGACAGCAGGTACCCCGCCACCTCACCGCCATCCGCGATCACGAGCTGCGTCCCCACGCCGCGCGCGATGTACGGCCCGACATAGACGTGGCCCAGCAGGTCGGGGTCGTCGATCTTGGTCGTCGCGTCCTTGCCGGCGTCCCCGGTGCGGAGGCACACGCGATAGGCGCCCGGCAGGTCATGCAGCCGCGCAGGCTCGATCCGGATCACACGACGGAGTGTAGGACGCGCGGCCCAGCCGCTGGTCGGTGGATATCGATGTGATCAGCCGGGCGTCGTCCCGACGGTCAGCACGATGTACGGCCGCAACTCCACGGGCAGGGTCGCCGTGATTGAGGCGGGATCGTCGGGCAACCCCGGCGTCGCGAACACTGACACTGGGATTCGCCCAGACCCGATGATGTCGGTCACGGTCGTCACAGCACCATAGCCCTGCGCCTCGAGCGCATCCGCCACGAGCCGAGCCCGCGCATCGAGCTCCGCGAATGAGAACGGCTGACCTTCGACGATCTCAATGGGGACCGTCTCAGCGTCCACGAGCTCATGCACCCGCGCCGGGGCCACACCCTTGACCCAGATCGACGGCGTGCCCATCGGGTCGTCCGAGACCACGCTTCCGACGAGGATGTCCGGCAGCTCCTCGGCGATCACGGCCGCTACCCGTTTGACGGCATCGGTGGAGCAGTGCCGTGTTTCGGCCTGCTTGAGCGTCCAGCGCGACTCCTTCGCAATCGATTGGAGGTCAGCGCGCAAGGCCTGCCCGCCAGCTGCGTCGTAGGCCGCGCGGATGCACGCCCGAGACGTCCGCTTCAGGGGTGGGGCGCTGGGGCTCGACCCTTGGTCTTGGAGCGTGATCTCGTGGACGACCCACACCGAGTCCGGGCAACTCGGGTCAGGTGGCACGAGCCAAGTGATAGGGGGTCCGCCCTCGGGCTCCCCGGGCGTGACACCGAATCCGCCCAGAACGACTCGGTCGCCGTCACCAACCCGAATCTCACCGAGTCGAGGATCTGTGAACACGACCTGATGAGTGACAGCGTCCCAGCGCGTGTCGCCGCTTCGCCAAGCGAGAGTGTCGTCATGTGCGTTCCGCCCATGGAGCACCACGCAGGTCTCGGTGATGCCGAGGCGACCCGGACCGTTACCCGCGTCGAGATGATCGGCCGCGGCTGGGTCGTCCAAGACCGCGAGGGGTCCCCAGCTCGGCGACGGTGCCGGGGACTCGCCAGAAGCGGGCGCAGAAGTCAGCGCCGCGGCCAGCAGTCCCACGGAGAGCCAAAGCCGCCGGTTCATCACATTGGCTACGGTGCTGGTCGCCACGGAGTCACCGCCTCATCCGTCAGTCGAACGGGACAACATAGACGCCGAGGCAGGTCATGCAGCCGCGCGGGCTCGGTTTTGATCACGGAGCCGAGTCTAGCGTCGGCCCTGGCGACCACACAGGGTTGTCATAGGTCGATGAGGTAGGCCAGCAGCCCGGCCGGAACAGCCCATGCCTTGTCTCGCGACGCTCCAGTCTCGATGTCGAGCACGCTCTCGGTCGCCATGATCCCGTGCCACTCGGACGCGTTGACCGTGATCGCATCCCGACGCCACCTTCCGTCCGTGAACTTTCCCTCGACGGCGTTGCCCCCGAGGAGCGGGGACACGAAGTCGATCTCCTTGCCGGTCGGTGTCCGCTGATAGAACAGGAAGTCATCGCCGTCCCATTCCCGTCCGCTGGCGATCGCTGCCCGGCGGATGGCCATGCCCAGCATCATCTCGGACAGGATCGTCGGGTCCACATCATGCCGGGCGTCGTTCCGCAGATATGGCACGCGTGCGACGATCGAGTCGACCGCATAGACCTTCGACTGCGCCTTGGGCAGCGCCGCCCATCCTGCCTCCGACCGCTGTGGGCAGGCCCAGGTTAGGTAGGCGTTGCGCAAGTAGGCGAGGTGCCTGGCGACGGTCGTGGGATGCGCGGCGATGTCGTCCGCGATGCTCGTCGCGTTGAGTGGGCTAGCCATGCCCTCCATCACCCGCTCCACCAAGCTGGACGCGTCCGCCTTGCTGAGCCTGCTGTCCGCGAACGCGTCGCGGAAGATCACGTCGAAGATGTCATCGACGAAGTCCGCCGGGATGGCCTTCCCCTGCTTCGCGGCGGCCACCGACCGGGGAAACCCCCCGTAGGCCAGGTAGAGCCGCCACATCCTGGAGAGATGGCCCACCCACCCTAGGAGCGACCCATACAGGTCCGCCGCGAGACTGGAGTGGATGTCCACGAGCGATAGCCGAGGAACATTCGTCGGATGTCGTGGGGCCACGAGATCCACGAACCTGCGGAAGCCCATCGGCAACAGCGTGCGGTCACGCTCCGTCACCTCTCCTCGGCGCCCGGCCCACCGCCCGATCGCGGCAGTCAGCGCCGCAGCGTCCGACCCGGTGACGACCACCGTCGCCGCTCCGAACTCCGTGACGTTGTCGCGCAGCCATTTGATCTCCGATGCCCAGTCGCCGTCGACCCCCGTGATTTCGTCGATGACCCAGTGGCGCCGCGCGCCTTCAGGCAGGACCGGCAACGGGAGTCGCCGGATGACGGTCTGGAGGTCACGGAGCGGCCATCCGTCCACGGCCACTCGCACGATGCTGCCCTCGGGCACGCCGTCCGCGAGCAGCGACGAGACGAGCTGCTTGGTCGCGACCGTCTTGCCCACGCGCCTGGGCCCTCGGAGCACATACAGCCCGCCAGGGTGCAGATCTCGCAAGGCATCGGCCTGATACCCCAGACCTGAGCCGCGGGCGGCGGCGAGGTCCAGGTCGGTCTCAGCCCACCTGGCATCCGTCCACCACGGGTTCAGGTCGCCGAGCAGCCCCTGCAGGGCGCCGCGGTTGGTCCGAGCGGCCATCTGACTATCCTTTTTGCTGCGGACTTCGCAGGATATACCATAGATTATAGCGCGTCTATCGCAGCATAAGTGATAGTTGCAAACGACGTCGAGTCCTGCTCACCCCATCGGCCGCCCGATGGGAGGCCCAGGCGTTCAGGCCTTGGCGGGGAGCAGGAGTCGGACGCCGTCGGCATCCGCCAGACTGGGGTCCATCAGCGCGTTCGTGCGCACGAGGTC
Source organism: Chloroflexota bacterium (assembly GCA_046328155.1). Classification (GTDB taxonomy): domain Bacteria; phylum Chloroflexota; class Limnocylindria; order Limnocylindrales; family CSP1-4; genus JAFMJV01. Next base: position 567 of record JAXLXC010000034.1, on the reverse strand, counting down.
CCGCTCGGCGGTCGCCCGACTCGTGAAGTCGACCTGGGCCGTGTATCGGCGAGCGAACGCGAGCGTGGCATACAGGGCATCGAAGACGCCGTTGTGGGTCGCGCCGCGCAGGGCGGCCACATAGTTGTTGCGGTAGACGGTCGGGATGATGAGCCGGACCTCGCCGCCAGCGACCAGCTCCGCATTCATCATCAGGCGGGTGACACGACCATTCCCGTCGGCGAAGGGATGGACCTCCGACACCAGGAACATGAGATAGACCGCCCTCGCGAATGGGGCGCGGACGGATGCACCAGCCTCGAAGCCAGCGCGCAGGGTGCCCACCACCTGGTCGGGGGTGACGAACCAGGTCCCACCTGCGCGATCGGCGTGGATCTTCCACTCGCCTCGCCGCTGTTCCGGACGTCCCGCCATGAGGACGCGGTGACGGCTCCGGAGGAGGTCCAGCAGCTGGTCCGGGTCTGTCGGTACCCGCGCCATCTCCGCATGGTCCGACGTGATCCGGTAGGTGCCGGCGATGTCGTGGGCATCGGCGGGGCGGTCGAGCGGCATGCGTCCGGCCAACGC
>JAXLXC010000033.1:0-42894 GCA_046328155.1 Chloroflexota bacterium | reverse complement strand
GCGCTTTGGGGGCGTGCGCTCGATCGAGTGGGCGGCCCACCTGGGCGGCGCCAAGCGGCTCATCGGGGTCCGCCCGCGCGACTGAGCCTGGACCACCACCTGCTACAGTACTCACCCATGAGTAGCCGCCTCCAGATCATCGTCCCCGATCAGCTCGAGGAGGACGTCCGACGCGCCGCGCGTCGACGGCATCTCTCGACCAGCGCCTGGGTGCGTCAGGCGATCGAGCGCCAGCTCACCGCCGATCGGCCCGCGATCGACCCATTGGATCGCCTCGCCGCCCTTGGTGCTCCCACGGCGGACATCGAGCAGATGCTCGAGGAGATCGACGCGGGTCGGCGCGATCACGACTGATGGGCGCACGCCTGCCCATGGCCGGGATGATCTTCGTGGACTCGAACATCCCGATGTATGTCGCGGGTCGGGATCACCCGAACCGCAGACCCGCGCTTCGGCTCCTGGAGCGCGCCCGGGCAGGGGAGCTGGAGCTGTGCTCCAGCACGGAGGTGCTTCAGGAGATCCTGTACCGGTACGTCCGGCTCGAGCAGGTCGAACTGGCCGCCGAGGTCTACGACCTGTTCGTGGCGCAGTGCGCGGTCGTGCTGCCGGTGACCATCGCGGACACCGATCGCGCCCGGAGCCTGCTGCGGGAGGTGCCCGGTCTCGGCGTTCGAGACGCGGTCCACGCGGCCGTGATGCTGGAGAACGGCATCCGCACCATCGCCACCTTCGACCAGGCGTTCACCCGGATCTCGGGGATCGAGCGCCTGAAGCTCGACGGCTGACGCCGCCACCTACGAATGTGCCCGCGCTCGGGATCCGACCGAGGACCGGAGCGAGCGGATCCCTCGTCGGTTGGGGCCGGACGGCACTGGACAACGTTGCAGAGGCACGCGCATCGTGCAGCGGGAGGGGCCAGACCGGAGGTGCAGCATGGTCCGGACCTTGGGCGCCGCACGCATGGCAGCGATCATGGCGGTGGCAGCCACGCTCGTCCTGCCCAGCGTGACGAGAGCCGACGTGCCGGTGAGCCATCGCGGATCGGTGGGTGCGCATTCCCTCACCGACAGCCAGGAGTACCCGGGCGCCAGCTGCCGGTATGACCGCGACATGAACGTCGCGCGGGTCACGGTCCGGCCACCCACCGTGTTCGCTCGTGACAGGAGCACCGGCAGGGACCACCAGTCGGTCGGCTGGGTCGTGGAGCTGCAGTACCAGCCGGCGAGCGGCGGCAGTTGGAGCACCGTCCAGAAGTCGTCCGTGGCCACCGCGACGGCATGGGACGACACCCCCGCGCCGCTGCGTCAGCGCACCGTGACCATCACCCATCCCAAGGGTTCGGGGAGCTGGCGGGTGGTCGTGCGCATGCTCTGGTACCGGCCCGGGACGTCCGGTGTGTGGCAGGGCACGGCGCGCCACCGCGTGAGCGCCTACGACTACCCGCTCGCACCGCCGGGAGCGATCAGCTTCTGCCCCGCCGGGATCCTGTGATCCGCGGCTGATCCGTCGCGAGTCCCACGGCGGACTCGGGCGTGGGTGGGGTGCCGAGGCCTACTTGAGCAGCAGCTTGCCCATGCGGCGGGACGTGATGGCGAGGCCGATGAAGCCGAGCACGGCCAGATAGACCACGTCGAACACGATCATCGGGTCCAGCTGGTCGGTGGTCAGGGCGCGGATCATGTGCACGCCGCGATACAGCGGCGTGAGTTCCACGACCGTCCGGAGCGGCTCGGGATAGGTGGTGATGGGGTAGAACGTGGCGCTGAACAGGAACAGCGGCATCGTGACCACGAACACGAGGTCGAAGTCCTGCCAGCTGCGCACGAACGTCGTGGCCGCGGTCGCGAGACCGGCCGCCGCGAACCCGATGAGCACCGACGCCGGCAGCGCCAGCAGCCCGAGGGGCGTCGCCACGAGGCCCAGCAGGATCATGATCACCAGGAACGCCGCCGAGTAGAGCATCCCCCGGATGAGCGCCCAGGTGACCTCGCCGATGGCCACGTCCTGGACGCCCATGGGCGTCGCCAGCATCGCGTCATAGGTGTGCGCGTACTTCAGCTTGTAGAACAGGTTGAAGGTGGCGTCATAGACCGCGCCGTTCATCGCCGAGGTGGCCATCAGCGCGGGCGCCACGAACATGGCGTACGGGATGCCGTCGATGTCGCCCACGATGGCGCCCAGGCCAAAGCCCAGCCCCAGCAGATAGAACAGCGGCTCGAAGAAGCCCGACAGCAGCACCCACCAGGTGCGTCGGTAGACCAGCACGTTGCGTTCCAGGACGCGCACGGCACGCGAGCCCTGGCCGGGCATGGGCAGGATCCGGCTGAGCGTGGTCATTGGATGAGCCGGCGCCGGAAGGTGACGGACGCCACCGCGAACCCGACCGCGCAGTACGCCACCAGCACGACCAGGTTCCACGCCGCGAGCAGCAGGTCCAGATGGCCCAGCGCGATGGCACGCGACAACGCCACCCCGTTCCACAGCGGCGTCACCCACGCGATCGGCTGCAGGAGCACGGGCAGCTGGTCGATGGGGAAGAAGGTGCCGCTGAAGATGAACAGCGGGATGATCACGAACCGGTTGATGACCGGGAACGCCTGGTCGCCGCGCTGGGTCGCCGTGAACGCGCAGATGGGCAGCGCGAACGCGAGCCCGGTGAGGACGCCCACGGGGATGGTCACGATGCCCGGGCCCAGCGTCATGGCACCGAACAGGATGGACACCGCGACGAACACGGTGCACACGATGACAAGGCGGAACACGAACCAGAGGGAGAGGCCAGCCACCACGTCGCGCACCAGGAGCGGCGCCGCGGTCATGGACTGGAACGTCCGGTTCCAGGTGATCCCGGACATGATGGGATACATCGATTCGCCCGCGGCCACCTGCATCGCCTGGGACGCCAGCAGGCCGGGCGCCAGGAACGCGAGATAGGCGACCCCACCCAGCGCATCGCTGTCCGACTGGTCCACGAACGTGCCGAGGCCCAGGCCCATCGCGGTCAGGAACAGCACCGGCGCCAGGAACGTGCTGAAGAGGCCGCCTCGCCACGTGCGGCGGAATCGGAACAGCTCGTGCTCCAGGACGCGGAGCGCGCCATCCATGTCGCGGCTACTCGATGAGGGTGCGGCCGGTGAGCCGCAGGAAGACGTCCTCGAGCGTGCTCCGACGGACCAGTACCTGCTCCGGGCGCAGGCCGCGCTCGTGAACCTCGACCGCGGCGGCATCCCCGTCCGCGGTGTACAGCAGCAGCCGGTCGGGCAGCTGCTCGATGCGCTCCGCGAGGCCGTCGAGGCGGCCGTCGATGCCGGCGAGGTCCTCGGGTCGGAAGCGCAGCTCCAGCACCTCCTTGGTGGCGTGCCGCTCGATGAGCCCACGGGGCGAGCCCTCGGCCACGATCTTGGCCTTGTCCATGACCACGAGGCGGTCGCACAGCTGCTCCGCCTCGTCCATGTAGTGGGTGGTCAGGATGAGCGACACGCCCTGCTGCTTGAGCCGGTACAGCCGGTCCCAGAGCAGGTGGCGGGCCTGGGGGTCGAGACCCGTGGTCGGCTCGTCGAGGATGAGCAGGTCGGGCTGGTTGATGAGCCCCCGGGCGATGACCAGGCGTCGCTTCATGCCCCCCGAGAGCGGCTCCACCTGCGAGTTGGCGCGCTCCCCCAGCTGGACGAAGTCGAGCAGCTCCTTGGCGCGCTCGCGGGCCTCGCGGTACGACAGGTCGAAGTAGCGGCCGTAGATGACCAGGTTGTCCTCGACCGTCAGCTCCATGTCGAGGCTGTCCTGCTGAGGCACGACCCCCAATCGGGCGCGGATCTGGGCCCCCTCGGTGGCGGGGTCCATGCCCAGCACCCGAAGCGTGCCGTCGGTCACCGGGGAGACGCACCCGATCATGCGCATCGTGGTCGTCTTGCCCGCGCCGTTGGGGCCCAGGAACCCGAACGACTCCCCCACCGCGACCTCGAAGTCGATGGCATCGACCGCGGTCGCCTCGCCAAACCGCTTGGTCAGGCCGCGCGCAAGGACAAGGGGTTCGGCACCGTTGGGCATGGTCTGATGGTATCCGAGGCCCGGCCTCTGGGCCGCCCGGCCGTCGGGCATCGGGGCCACGTCGTGCGGCTGGCGCACGTCGCGGCTGGTCACTTGTAGTGCCCATCGCGCGGCAGAGCGGGGTCCGGGCGCGGCTGGGGATCGTTCGCAAGGCCGAACGTCCGCCACCTAAGCCTTGTGGACCATGGACGACCGGTCGCGCGCGGTCGGCCCGGCCAGGATGCAGGCCTTCGTCGCCAGCCACAGCGTCGTCGGAGGCCCTAAGCCATCGATAAGGGCCGATGTGGACACTAGGAGTGACCGCCTCCACACCACTCACGCCGAGCCTCCTCGCCGTCAGGCCGCCAGCCACAGGAGTCGGATATGCCCACCCGGCGGCGCACACAGGTCAAGCGACGGACCGCCACGCAGGTCAGCGCGGACGCGGCGGCGAGCGCCCTCGCGAAGACACTCGGCGCTGCCCTCAAGGACGCACGAGCGACAGCCGCCCGGAGCCAACGCGGCGCTGGGGACATCGCGGGCATGGCCCACAGCACCATCGCCGAGGCCGAGAAGGGCGAGGGCGATGACTTCACGCTCCGGACGTGGGCACGCCTCGCGGCGGCGGTCGGGGTCGAGCTCCATGCGTATCTGAAGCACGCCAGCGCCGCCGATCGACCGAGGGACGCCGTGCACCTGCGGGTGCAGGAGCTGCTGCTCCAGACGTCGGCGCCGGGCGGTTGGCATGGCACAGCGGAGCTCGCCATTGATGATGCCGCTCGTGGGTCGCGCTCGCTCGATGTCGCACTGGAACGTGCGACGCTCGCCGTGCCGGAGGTCGCCGTGCTGGAGGTGGTGGACTGGCTGGATGACGTCGGGGCGGGACTCCGCGACTGGACCCGGCGCTTGGCACGGGTCGACCAGCTGGCGACCGCGCGCCTGACCCGCGAGACCGATGGTCGCACGGTCGTTCCGCACGTCTCGGGCTGCTGGGTGCTGCGTGCGACCGAGCGGAACCGAGGGCTGGTCCGGGACCACTCCATGGTCTTCCGCAGCCGATTCCCGGGGCCAGGCGCAACCTGGCTGCGGGCGCTCTGCGGACCCGCGCCGATGCCGCCCGACCCCGCCCTCCTCTGGGTCAGCGTCGACGGGACGCGCCTGTGGCCGGCGCGCCCGTGATCGCCGCCGCGGGTTGCCGAGAGCATGGCGTCGAGCCCGGTGCTGGTCACTTGTAGTGCCCATGCCCCGAGAGGGAGGCGGCGGAGTGTGGTCTGGAGCCCTGGCCGAGTCGCCCTGCGCGCATCAGGAGATGCCGTCGGGCAGCTGCGGCGCGTGGACCGAGTCGTCGGATACGCCGCAGCCGCCCGCAGCCGGGTCACCCAGCGCGGTCTTCGTAGCAGCGACGCACCCGAGCGCGCGGACAAACGCGGCCTGGGCACTTGTAGTGACCACGGCGGCGGGTGCGACCAGTGGCGCCCACCGCGGTGCGGGCGTCGGCGCTACCGCCGGTACCCTTGTGGCGCGATCGGGGATGCCGACTCGACCGGGATGGTGGACAATGCGCCCATGCGCGTCTCCGCCAAGGCCGACTACGCCATCCGGGCCGCCACCGAGCTGGCCGCGACCGATCCCACGGTGCCACTCAAGGCCGAGCGGATCTCGGACGCCCAGGACGTGCCGATCAAGTTCCTCGAGACGATCCTGCTGGAGCTCAAGCATGCGGGAATCGTGCGCAGCCAGCGCGGCCCCGACGGCGGCTACGCGCTCGCCCGACCCGCCACGGAGATCGCGCTCGCGGACGTCATCCGCGCCGTCGATGGCCCGTTGGCCAACGTGCGCGGCGATCGACCCGAGAACACGTCCTACACGGGGGTCGCGGAGCCCCTGACCACGGTCTGGATCGCGGTTCGCGCGGCCCTCCGCCAGATCCTGGAGGCGACGACCCTCGCCGATGTCGTCAGCGGCCAGCTGCCCGAGCAGGTGCGCACGCTGGCCGCGGACCCGGAGGCGTGGCTGTCGCTGGGTCGCGTGCGCGGTCCGGGTCGAGCGGCGATGGTCGCGGCGAACGCGGCCGCGGAGGCCAGCCGGCGCTGACGCGCTCGACCACGGCGGCGGGTGCCGGGTTCGCTTAGGCCACCCCGGCAGGGGCCGAGTCCACCGCCGACGTGACCGCGTCCTCCATCACGGGCGCCGCGGCCATGCCCCGGGTCGTCGGGCGCACGTACACGATCTGGCCGCGGTCGAGCTCCAGCTCCTCGGCGAGCTCGCGGGGCACCTGCGCCCAGACGTGGCTCCCGTCGCGACGCACCAGCTCGACGCGGACCTCGAAGCCCAGGAAGACGACCCGGTCGATCATCGCCTCCACGGCGGAGCCGGTGGGCTCGGTGAGGATGTCCAGGTCGTGCGGTCGCACCAGGCTGCCGTCCACGTTCGTCACCGGGCCGATGAAGCTCATCACGAACTGGTTGGCGGGGTGGTCGTAGAGGTCGCGAGGGGTGCCCACCTGCTCGATGGCGCCCTGGTCCATGACCACGATGGTGTCGGCGACGTCCATCGCCTCCTCCTGGTCGTGGGTCACGAACACGGTCGTCACATGCGTCTCCTCGTGGAGCCTGCGGAGCCAGATCCGGAGCTCCTTGCGGACCCGGGCATCGAGCGCGCCGAACGGCTCGTCGAGCAGCAGCACCTCCGGCTCGACCGCGAGCGCCCGCGCGAGTGCCATACGCTGTCGCTGGCCGCCAGAGAGCTGTGCCGGATAGCGGTCCGCGAACTGCTCGATCTGGACCAGCCGCAGCAGCTCGCTCACGCGTGCCCGGACCTCGGCCTTGGGGCGCTTGCGGATGGTCAGCCCGAAGGCCACGTTGTCCCGCACCGTCATGTGCTTGAAGGGCGCGTAGTGCTGGAACACGAAGCCGATGCCCCGCCGCTGGGGTGGCACGCGCGTCACGTCCACGTCGCCCAGCCACACGGTGCCCGCGTCGGGGGTCTCGAGACCCGCGATGATTCGCAGCAGCGTCGACTTGCCGCTGCCGGACGGACCCAGCAGCGCGGTCAGCTGGCCGTCGGGGATGTCCAGCGACACGTCCCGCAGCGCCTGGAAGTCGCCAAAGCGCTTGTCCAGCCCCTCGACACGGATGGCCATCAGTCACGTCCTCCGGTTGCGGGCCCAGCAGGCGCCGGCTCGAGCAGCAGCCCCTGGGGCCCCTCGGGGTCCGAGCGACCCCGGCGATGCAGTCGGCCCGACTGGTAGAGCTGCATGCCCAGCAGGACCAGCAGCGCCATCCCGGCGAGCACGATGGATGCGGTGTAGGCGCCCACGATGTCGAACGCCTCGTACCGCTCCTGCACGTGCGTCGTGAGCGTGATCGTCTTGCCCGAGATCTTGCCCGACACGATGGCCACCGCGCCGAACTCGCCCAGCGACCGGGCCGTGGTCAGGATGATGCCGTACACGATGCCCCACCGGATCGCGGGCAGCGTGACCTTCCAGAAGGTGCGGATCGGTCCCGCGCCCAGGGTGTAGGCCGCCTCCTCCTGGTCCGTGCCGATCTCGCGGAGCACCGGCACCACCTCGCGGATGACGAACGGGAGGCACACGAACACGGTCGCGAGGACCATGCCGGGCACCGCGAAGATGACCGCGATTCCGTGGTCGGCGAGGAACGCGCCCACGGGGCTGTTGGTGCCATAGACCAGGAACAGCGACAGCCCGATGACCACGGGCGAGAGCGCGAACGGCAGGTCCACCAGGGCGTTGAGGATGCTCTGGCCGGGGAACCGACGACGCGCGATGGCGAGCGCGGTGATGACCCCCATGACCGTGCACACGGGCACCGTGATGAGCGTGATCTGGAGGGTCAGCAGGAACGCCGACTGGAACGCCGGGCGACCGAGGGCCTGGAGGACGGGGTCGAGGCCCTGCTCGAAGGCACGCCAGAAGACCATGCCCACGGGCAGCACCAGCAGCAGCGCGAGGTACAGCAGCACGATGCCCCGCACCGTCAGGCGGACGGCACGGGTGCGCGTGGCGCTGCCCTGCACGGGGCGCGCGCCCGTGGCGGCGGCGCTGGACGTGGCGGTCACGCGGCCTCCGAGTGCCGGGTGATGCGTCGTCGCAGCACGTCGAACGCCGTCAGCAGCACCAGCGAGATGACCAGCAGCAGCACCGACACGGCCGCGGCCGCGCTCGGGCGGTCGCCCTCGATGAGCCCCTTGATGTACACCGACGAGACCTCGGTCTTGCCCGGGATGTTGCCCGAGATGAGGACCACCGAGCCGAACTCGCCCATGCAGCGCGCGAAGCCCAGCGCACCACCGGTGAGGATGGCGGGCAGCAGGTTGGGCAGCACGATGCGCCGCAGGACCGTGGGCGACGCGGCGCCGAGGGAGGCGGCCGCCTCCTCCATGTCCCGGTCCAGCTCCAGGAGCACCGGCTGCACCGAGCGGACCATGAACGGGAGCGTGACGAACAGGAGCGCCACCAGGATCGACACGGGCTGGTAGGCGATGTTGAGCCCGAACGGGCTCCGGGGCCCGTACAGCGACAGCAGCGTCAGCCCCGTGACGATGGTCGGCAGCGCGAACGGCAGGTCGATGAGGCTGTTGACGACCCCCTTGCCCGGGAAGTCGTCGCGGACCAGGACCCACGCCACGAGCGTGCCCATCACGGCATTGATGAGCACCACGATGAGCGACGCCACGAACGTCAGCTGGAGCGCCGCCACCGCCTGCGGGCTGGTGACCGCGTCCAGGAACGCGTCCAGCCCCTGACCGAACGACTGCCACAGCAGCGCCGCGATGGGGATGAGCACGATGAGCCCGAGATAGAGCGCGGCGAGGCCGGGGCCTAGCAGGCCCCGGCCGTCATAGGAGCCGGTCCTGCCCGGCCGCGCTTGCGGCCGGGCGCTCACGGCATCGGTCAAGGTTGGATGCCCAGGTTGGCGAAGATCTGGGCCATGATCCCGGTGTCCGGGTCGAAGAACTTGGGCCGTGCCTCGGCCCAGCCACCCAGGTCGTCGTTGACGGTCGCGAGGTTGGTGGGCGTCTGGAAGTCGGGGAACTGGGCGAGCACATCCGGCAGCACCGAGCGGAATCCGTGCCTGCCGTATACGGCCTGCGCCTCGGGGGTGTACAGGAAGTCCACGAACGCCGTGGCAGCGTCGGGCGCGTCACCCACGAGCGTGGTGGAGATGGCGTTCTCGATGAGCAGCGTGTTGTCCGGCACGATGTACTCCAGCTGCTGGCCGGCCTGCTGCGCGAAGATCGCCTCGTTCTCATAGCCGATGAGCACGTCGCCCTGGCCGGCCTGGAGGAACGTGTTGAGCGCGTCGCGGGCGCTCGGGTCCCAGACCGCCACGCGCGCCGCGAGCTTGTTGAGGTAGTCGATGGCCTCCGCCTCGGTCTTGCCGGCGTCGATCTGCGCCTGGTAGGCCGCGAGGATGTTCCACTGGGCCCCGCCCGAGGTGATGGGGTTGGGCGTGATGACCGTGACGTCGCCGCGGATCAGGTCATCCCAGCTGTGGATGTTCTTGGGGTTGCCGGGGCGCACGTCGAACACGACCACGCTGTCATGGATGATCCCCTTGTGCTCGTTCTCGTCCCAGTCGGGCGAGACGATGCCGGGCTCCACGAGGCGCTCGATGTCCGGCGCGAGGGCGAGGGCCAGCACGTCCGCCGGCAGGCCGGCCTGGACGGCGCGGCTCTGGTCGCCCGAGGCGCCATAGGACTCCTCGAAGGTCACCCCCTGCCCTGCCTCGGTGGCCTGGAACATGGGGATGAGCTCGGCGTAGGCCTCGCGGGGCGTCGAGTAGCCCACGAGCGTGAGCGCGCCGGGCGTGGTCGCGAAGCTGGGCGCCGGCGTGGGCGTCGGGGCGATGCTGGGTGACTGGGCGATGCTGCCGCCCGCGATGGCCGCTGTGAGCGCGATTGCGAGACCGGCGGACCCGATCGCTCGGCGATGGTGAGCCATGGAGCCTCCTTGCTTTCCTACTATACATGGGGTCCCGACCAACGAACTGGACATTGAGTCGCACGGCGCCATCGGCGCAGCACGACCGACCGCGGTCGCCAGACTCGGGAATGTCTACCGGCAAACTCTACAACATTCGGCGGGGCGCGCCCGACTGGCTGGAACGCCATCCGCGCCCGATGGCGATCGCCACCACATCCGGCCACCGAGGATCCACTGCTCCCGTGGCGCGACGGGGGCGCCGCTGCGGGGCCGCGCCCTGCGGTACGCTCCGTCGCGTCAATGGACGACGCGGGCATCTGCACCAACTGCGGGACACCAGGCAGCGCAGGCGCGCGCTTCTGCGATGCCTGCGGCGCCCGACGGTCGGCTGGCTGTCCGGCCTGTGGGACACGGAACCGACCGGAGGCTCGGTTCTGCGCGGCGTGTGGCCGGCAGCTGGATGCTGGCACCCAGGTCGGCGGTCCGGGCGACCCGGTCGCCTCTCCGATCGCCGAGCGACGTCTGGTCTCGGTCATGTTCGTGGACCTCGTCGGGTTCACGACGCTCGCCGAGGGTCGTGACCCGGAGCAGGTGCGGGAGCTGCTGACCCGCTACATGGACACCGCGTCGGACATCGTCCGACGTCACGCCGGGACCGTCGAGAAGTTCATCGGCGATGCCGTCATGGCGGTCTGGGGTGCACCCTCGGCACACGAGGATGACGCGGAGCGGGCGGTCCGTTCGGCGCTCGGCATCGTCGATGCGGTGCGCGACCTCGAGACGGGGCTGGATGCCCGTGCCGCCATCATGACGGGCGAGGCCGCCATCTCCCTGGGCGCCCGGGACCAGGGCATGGTCGCCGGCGACCTGGTCAACACCGCGGCGCGACTGCAGGCGCTTGCCGAACCGGGCACGGTGCTCGCGGGTGAGGCCACGATGCGAGCGGCGAGTCGCGCGGTGGTGTTCCAGTCGGTGGGCGAGCGGACCGTGCGTGGCAAGTCCCTGCCGGTGCCGGCATGGCAGGCGCTCCGGGTCGTCGCCGCCAGGGGTGGGCAAGGACGCGCGGACACCCTGGAGGCGCCGTTCGTGGGTCGGCGGGAGGAGCTCCAGCAGCTCACCGAGGTGCTCCACGGGGTGAGCCGCGATCGGCGCCCCAGGCTGGTCTCGGTGACCGGTGTCGGTGGCATCGGCAAGAGCCGGCTGCTGTGGGAGCTCGAGAAGTACATCGACGGACTCGCGGAGCCGATCTACTGGTACAGCGGCCGCTCCCCGTCCTATGGGGATGGCATGGCGTTCTGGGCACTGGGTGAGATGGTGCGCCGGCGGGCGCAGCTCGCCGAGGACGCGGACGAGCCGACGACCCGTGAGCGCATCACGGCCGCACTGGAGCAGTACGTGCCGGAGCGCGCGGACCGGGACCGCATCGGACCAGCCCTGCTCGCGCTGCTGGGCGTGGAGGGCGTCGCGACGGTCGGCCGTGATGCGCTGTTCCCTGCCTGGCGTCAGTTCTTCGAACGCATCGCGACCCTGGGCACGACGGTGCTCGTGTTCGAGGACCTGCAGTGGGCGGACAGCGGTCTGCTCGACTTCATCGACCACCTGCTCGACTGGTCCCGCGATCTGCCGATCCTGGTCATCACGCTGGCCCGCCCAGAGCTGTTCGATCGGCGTCCGGACTGGGGAGCCGACCGGCGCAACCTGACGGCCCTGTCGTTGCAGCCACTCAGCGACTCGGCGATCCAGGAGCTGCTGTCAGGCCTGGTGCCGGGTCTGCCGGAGGACGCGCTGCGCGCCATCGCCGATCGCGCCGATGGCATCCCGCTGTACGCCGTGGAGACCGTCCGCGGGTTGCTCGCCACCGGACGCATCGAACGGCGCGGTGACGTGTTCGTCCCGGTGGGTGACCTGACGGCGATCAGCGTCCCGGAGTCACTCCGGTCGCTCATCGCGTCGCGTCTGGATGGCCTGGACCCAGGCGATCGCAGCCTGGTGCAGGACGCGTCCGTGCTGGGCCAGGCGTTCAGCGTGGATGCGCTCGCCGGGGTGACCGGGACCGACGCGGCGGCGCTCACCCCGCGTCTGCGGACCCTCGTGCGCCGCGACCTGCTGGAGGTCGACCGAGACCCGGCATCGCCCGAGCGGGGTCAGTACCGGTTCGTGCAGTCGCTCATCCGCGAGGTCGCCTACGGGACGCTGGCGCGGCGCGATCGGCGGGCGCGACACCTGGCCGTCGCCCGCCACTTCGAGTCAGGGGGGGACGATGAGCTGGCTGGGGCCCTCGCCGCTCACTACCTCGCGGCGAGGGACGCCTCGGACACCGGGCCGGAAGCCGATGCGCTCACGGGACAGGCACGCCTGGCGTTGGCGGCCGCGGCGCAGCGGGCAGCCAGCCTTGGCGCCCACGACCAGGCGCTGGACCAGCTCGATCAGGCGCTCGCCATCACCACCGACCGTCGCGAGCGGGCCACCCTCCTCGACCGTGCTGCGGCCTCCGCTTCGGCTGCGGCCCGGGATGCCGCCGCGTACGCGGAGGCGGCCATCGCCATCTGGGTGGAGCTGGACGACGCGGTGGCCGCAGCCGTGACTCGCGCACAGCTGGGTCGGTATCTCCTCGACGACGGTGAGATCGTCCGCGCGGGCACGCTGCTGGAGGCTGCCATCGGGCCCGCCGAGTCCGCGGGCGACCCGGCGGTGCTCGCCGAGACCCTGGCCCATCTGGCCCGCGTCCACATGCGCAATGGCGAAACGCAACAGGCCGTGGCCACAGCCGACCGGGCGCTGGCCATCGCCGAACCGCTCGATGCCGATGCCGTCATCGCGGAGGCGCTGCTCAACAAGGCGTCGGTCCTCGGCCAAGTCGGTCGCTGGCGCGAGAGCTCGGCCCTGGGGGAGACGGCTCTGCGGATGGCCATCGAGGGCCCGGACCGAAGCTTCGAGCTGCGCACCCGGAACAACCTGGCGTCGGGTCTCGCGGAGGTCGACCCTGCGCGCGCGACCGAGATGTTCGTCGAGGCGCAGTCACTTGCACGCGACCTGGGCGACAGGGGCATGTTCATCTGGCTGGCCGCGGCCACCTCGTCCTATCTGTACGCGGCTGGTCGGGACTGGGACACGCAGGCCGAGGTTGCCGAGGCGGCCATGGCACTGCCGGGGAGTGCCGCGGACCGGATCCGCCTCATCAGCTGGGACGGGCTGCACCGGTTGGCCCGTGGCGAGGACACGCCCGGGTTGATGGAGCGCCTTCGGGTCCTGGCCGGGGACAACCAGGAGCCTGGGGTGCTGTCCCTGCTGGCTCAGGTCCTGGGCATCGGCCACCTGGTCATGGGCGACCTGCGCGCCGCGTTCGACGCTGCGTGGGCAGGGCTCGCCCTCCCGGGCCAAGGCCCGGAGCTGATCCTCGCTGTGGCGTTGCGCGCGGCGGCCTGGGACAGGGATGTGGAGCGGGCACGGATGGTCGCGGAGCGCCACGAGAGCCTGCCCGATCGGGGCGCGTGGTCACGCACGGAACGAACCTGGTATGGCGCGATCGTCGCTGCCCTCGAAGGCCGTCCCGACACGGCGGCGGAGTCGTTCCGCGCCGCCATCGAGGCCATGTGGGCACTGGGCTGGCGGTTCGAGGCGGCCTGCTGCAGCGTCGACGCGGCGGTGCTGCTGCCGGGACACCCAGCGGTCAGGGCGCTGGCGGAGCAGACGCGGCCGCTGCTGGTGGAGCTGCGCGCACGGCCGTGGCTGGAGCGCCTGGACGATGCGCTGTCGCGACCGGTTGCTGCAGCCGCGCCGCCGGCCCAGGTCGGTCTGCCCGCGGCGGTCGTGGAGGACGCATCATGGTCGGCGACCGATGGGGACGTGGCGGTCCGCTGAGGGAGTGGGCCCTCGGCCAGGTCGGTTCGGCCGACGCTGACACACGAAAGGCCCGGGTCGCTGACCCGGGCCTTCGATTCCGATGGCTGCCCGCTGACGCGCGCCGCGATCAGACCTCCTTGTACTCGCCCTCGACCGTCTCGTCCTCGGCCGCGGCACCCTCGGACGACCCCGAGGCGGCCCCCGCCGACTCGTAGGCCGCGGCACCCACCTTCTGGAGGGCCGTCGCCAGCGTGTCGGTGGCGGAGCGGACGGCGCCCAGGTCGCTGCCCTTGAGGGCGTCGCGGACGGCCTCGACCTTCTGCTCCACGTCCGCCTTGTCCGCGGACGGGACCTTGTCACCCAGGTCGCGCAGGGTGCGCTCCGCCTGGAAGGCCAGTGCGTCCGCCTGGTTGCGGACCTCGACCTCCTCGCGTCGCTGGCGGTCCTCCTCGGCGTGCTCGCGCGCCTCGTTGACCATCCGGTCGACGTCGTCCTTGGAGAGCATGGACGAGGCCGTGATTCGGACCTGCTTCTCCTTGCTGGTGGCGCGGTCCTTGGCCCGGACGTCGAGGATGCCGTTGGCGTCGATGTCGAAGGTCACCTCGATCTGGGGCACGCCGCGCGGGGCGGGCGGGATGCCATCGAGGATGAAGGTGCCCAGGGTCTTGTTGTCGCCCGCCATGTCGCGCTCGCCCTGGAGGATGTGGATCTCCACCTGGGGCTGGTTGTCGCTGGCGGTCGAGAACACCTGGCTCTTGGACGTGGGGATGGTCGTGTTGCGCTCGATGAGCCGCGACATGACGCCACCCAGGGTCTCGATGCCCAGGGACAGCGGGGTCACGTCCAGGAGCAGCACGTCCTTGACCTCGCCGGCCAGGACGCCTGCCTGGATGGCGGCACCCACGGCCACCACCTCGTCGGGGTTGACGCCCTTGTGGGGCTCCTTGCCGCCGAACAGCTTCTTGACGGCCTCGACGACCGCCGGCATGCGCGTCATGCCGCCGACGAGGATGACCTCGTCGATGTCCGAGGGCTTGAGCCCGGCATCCTTGAGCGCCTGCGTGACGGGCTGCGCCGTCCGCTTGATGAGGTCCGCGACGAGGTCCTCGAGCTTGGCCCGGGTGAGGCTCACCACGAGGTGCTTGGGGCCGGTCGCGTCCGCCGTGATGTAGGGCAGGTTGATCTCGGTCTGGGTCGCGGACGACAGCTCGATCTTGGCGCGCTCGGCCGCCTCCTTGAGCCGCTGCAGGGCCTGCTGGTCCTTCGAGAGGTCCATGCCCTGGTCCTTCTTGAACTCGGCCAGCAGCCACTCGATGATCCGCTGGTCGAAGTCATCGCCGCCCAGGTGGGTGTCGCCGTTGGTCGCCTTGACCTCGAACACGCCGTCGCCCAGCTCGAGGATCGAGATGTCGAAGGTGCCGCCGCCCAGGTCGTAGACCGCGACCTGCTCGTCCTTCTGCTTGTCCAGGCCGTAGGCGAGCGCCGATGCGGTGGGCTCGTTGATGATCCGCTTGACGTCCAGGCCGGCGATCCGGCCGGCGTCCTTGGTGGCCTGGCGCTGGGTGTCGTCGAAGTAGGCGGGCACGGTGATGACCGCCTCGGTGACCTTCTCGCCCAGATACGCCTCGGCGTCCGCCTTGAGCTTCTGGAGGATCATCGCCGAGATCTCGGGCGGGCTGTAGGTCTTGCCGTCGGCCACGACGACCTTGATGCCGTCGCTCTTGGCGTCCTTCTCGACGGTGTAGGGCACCAGCTCCCGCGAGCGCTGGACCTCGGGGTCGTCCCAGCGACGGCCCATGAACCGCTTGATGGAGTAGACGGTGTTGGTGGGGTTGGTGATGGCCTGCCGCTTCGCGATCTGGCCGACCAGCCGCTCCCCTGCCTTGGTGAAGGCGACGACCGAGGGGACGGTGCGTCCGCCCTCCGCGCTGGGGATGACGACCGGTTCGCCGCCCTCCATCACCGCGACCACGGAGTTCGTGGTCCCCAGGTCGATGCCGATGATCTTGCCCATGTGTCCTGTTGGTCTCCTGTGGTGTCGGGGCCCGCTGGCCCCGGCGTGGTTGTCAGTCCCTGTCGATGTGTCAGTTGGTGGGTGGCGTGGCGACGACCACGAGGGCCGGCCGCAGCACCCGGTCGCGCAGCTGGTAGCCCCTCTGGAGCTCCCGGGTGACCGTCCCCTCGGCGACCTCGCCCGTGGGCTCCATGCTCACGGCCTCGTGGAGCCGGGGGTCGAACACCGCGCCGACCGCGACGATGGCCGTGACGCCCTCCGATTCCAGCGCAGCCTGGAGCTTGCGCTCGATGGCGGCGACGCCCTCCACCCATGGCGATGCCTGCTGGTCCGTCGGCACGTGCTCCAACGCCCGCCCGAGGTCGTCGGCGACGCCCAGGGTCTTGCGCAGGAGCGCCTCGGTGGCGCTCGCCTGGCCGGCGTAGCGCTCCTCCTCCGAGCGGCGCTTGTAGTTCATGAAGTCCGCCTGGGTGCGCTGCCACTGGCCGCGCACGGACTCGAGGTCGGCACGCACCGCCTCGGTCTCCGCCTCGGCCACCTCGGCGCGGACCTGGAGCTCCGCGATCTGTTCCATGAGTCCCGATGCGGACGTGTCCAATGCCTCGATTCGCTCCTCTGCGCGGGTCTTGGTTCGGTTCGACGCGGCGTCGCCCGCCGGGGTCGGGGGCTCGTCGTGGGCTGCGCCGTTGGTGGGCGTGCTGTCGTTCATGCGTACAGGTGATCCACGAGCTCGTTCATGAGGCCACTCACATAGCGGACGGTGGAGATGGCGTGGGGGTAGGCCAGACGGGTGGGACCGAGGACCCCCACGACGCCCACCGCACGACCGGTGCGGCCGTAGGGCGCCAGCACGAGCGAGACGTCGTGCATCCCGCTGTGCCCGTTCTCGGTGCCGATGATCACGCTGACCTTGCCGCTCTGCGTCAGCTGCGGCATGAGGTCCCCCAGGTAGACGCGGTCCTGGAGCACGCCGAACACGCGCCGGAGGGTCTCCGACCGGGCGAACTCGGGTGCGTCCATGACGTTGAGGAGGCCGTCGCTGAAGACGTCCTCGACCGCCGAGGCGTCGAACTCGTGCATCAGCTGCACGACGCGCGACGTGGCGCGCACCATGACCGGGTCGACCGGCGGCTGGGCCATCTCGAGCTCGGCGAGCACGTTGCCGACACCCCGGGCGGACCGCCCGGCGAGGAGCTGCGCCAGCGTCCGGGACACGGCCTCGACCTCATCGATGGTGTGGGGCCGCTCCGTGGCGAGGACCACCTGGCGCACGGGGCCCTCCGCGAGGATGACCACGAGGCTCAGGGTGCGTGGCCCCGCCGGCGCGAGGTCCACGCGCCGGATCCGGCACGCGGGTGGCTTGGCGGCGGTGGCGATGCCCGCCACGTGGGTGGCCGTGGCGAGGGTCGCCGCGGCGAGCCGGAACCACTGGTCGCTGGCGTAGTCGATCTGGCCGAACTGGTGGCGGATCATGAGCTGCTCGACGGGCGCCAGCGACACCGCGTCGGCGATCGACTCGACATACAGCCGATAGCCCTTGTCGGTGGGCACGCGACCGGCGCTGGTGTGGGGATGGTCGAGGTAGCCGTGCGCCTCCAGCTCCGCCATCACGTTGCGGACCGTGGCGGGGCTGACCCCCAGGCGATAGCGGCTCACCAGGACCTGGCTGCCCACCGGCTGCGCGGTGGCGACGTATTCCTCGATGATGGCCCGCAGGATCGCCTCGGATCGGGGCTCCAACGGACCGGGTCGGTCCTTGCGACGCGCCATGGTCCTCTGACTCCTGCGCCTCGAGCTGGGGACGCGAGGCTGGCTCAGGGTAGGTTAGCACTCTCGGGTGTCGAGTGCTAACTCGGTTGCGTGCATCGTACCAGCCGCCCCCTCCCCCGTCAACGCGCGCCCTGGCATGGGCCTCGCCTATGCTCGGCGGGGCCACCGCATGGGTGGCGGTGCGACCGGGGAGGCGCGGAACCATGCTCGTGGCGATGTCCATCGGGGCGACCGAGGGCCAGATCGAGGCGGTCGAGGACCACATCCGCTCGGTGGGCCTGGCGGCCCACGAGAGCCGGGGCATGGAGCGGGTGGTCATCGGCGTCGTGGGCGATGTCGCGGTGCGTCGGGACCAGGTGATGAACCACCTGCTGTCGATGCCGGGCGTGGAGACGGTGACGCCCATCAGCCGGCCCTTCAAGCTCGCGTCGCGGGAGTTCCACCCCACGGACACGGTGGTCCGCGTGCGTGGGCGGGCCATCGGCGATGGCGGCCTGAGCATCATGGGCGGGCCGTGCTCCGTCGAGAGCCGCGCGCAGCTCCTGGAGACGGCGGACGCCGTGCTCGCCGCGGGCGCGACCGTGCTCCGCGGCGGGGCCTTCAAGCCGCGCACCAGCCCGTACTCGTTCCAGGGGCTCGGCGTGGAGGGTCTCCGGTACCTCGCGGAGGCCCGCGAGCGCACCGGCCTCGCGGTCATCACGGAGGTCATGGAGCCGGCTGACGTGCAGGTCGTCGCGGAGCACGCCGACATCCTCCAGGTGGGTGCCCGCAACATGCAGAACTTCCCGCTGCTGACCGCGGTGGGCAGGACCGGCAAGGCGGTCATGCTCAAGCGAGGGCTCGCCGCGACGGTCGAGGAATGGCTGATGTCCGCGGAGTACATCCTGTCGACCGGCAACCAGCAGGTGCTGCTGTGCGAGCGGGGCATCCGCTCCTTCGACACCTACACCCGCAACACGTTCGACCTGACCGCCATCCCGCTGCTCCACCACCTGACCCACCTGCCGGTGATCGCCGACCCCTCCCATGCCACGGGCAAGCGATGGCTCGTGCGGCCCATGGCCCTCGCGGCGGTCGCGGCCGGCGCAGACGGCATCATGGTCGAGGTCCACCCCCATCCCGAGGACGCGCTGTCGGACGGGGAGCAGTCGCTGACGCTCGACCAGTTCGGGGACCTCGCGCCTGTGCTCCGGCAGGTCCACGAGCAGGTCCGGGGGCTCGCTCCGGATCGGGCGGGCTCGGCTCCGGATCGGGCGGGCTCGGCTCCGGGCCGAGCGGGCGACCGCCCACCGGCGGGCGAGCGCCCACCACGGACTGACCGATGCGTGCGCCGTGCGCCGTCGCACGGCACCGATGTCCGCCCCTCCCACCACCCATCATGGGTCCGTGCGACCCACTCGCCAGATCGCCCCCCGCGGCCGCCTGACCTGGGCGCTGTTCCTCACCGGCGCGTCCGCGTCCTACCTGCTCAACGGCATGGGCGCCATCCTCGCGTCCATCCAGGACGAGCTCGGGGCGACACGCGCCGAGGTGGGCATCTATCCCACGCTGTTCGCGGCCGGGCTGCTCCTGGTGGGCGTCGCGGGCGACCGGCTGATCGCCGTGCTGGACCGACCGATGGCGGTGCGCGTCGCCGTCATCGCCTCGGTCGTGGGCGCCTGGCTCGTCGTGGTGCCCGACCGCACGACTGCGCTCGCGGGGGCCGCGCTCATGGGTGCCGGGGGCGCGCTCCTCATCACCCTGATGCCGGTGATCGTCGGGGCGCTCCATCCACATCGGACGACCGCCATCTTCGGCGAGCTCCAGGGCGCCAACAGCACCGCGTCCGTCATCGCACCCTTCCTGGTGGGGCTGGCGCTGGGCATCGGCATCGGCTGGCGGCCCGCCTACCTGCTGCCGACCCTCCTGCTGCTGCTGGTGCTGCCGTTCCTCGCGGGGGTTCCGCGGCGGGTCGCTGCGGCCCGCGACCCCGCCGGCCGCGCGGCATCCGCGCCACGACCGTCGTCGATGGCCGCGCTGGCGCCCGTGCCGCGTGCCCGGTCCCTCGGTCGGTGGGCCGACATCCTCATCTCGGTGAGCGCCGAGTACTGCATGGTGTTCTGGGCCGCCTCCGCCTTCCGCGACTGGCACGGTGCGAGCGATGACGTCGCGGCCGCGCTCGCGGCGATGTTCCTGCTGGGCATGGCCGCGGTGCGCGCGGTGTCATCCCCGCTCACGCGGGCGATCCCGGACGCATGGCGCCTGGTGACCCTGGGGTGCGTCGTGGCCA
Source organism: Chloroflexota bacterium (assembly GCA_046328155.1). GTDB lineage: Bacteria > Chloroflexota > Limnocylindria > Limnocylindrales > CSP1-4 > JAFMJV01. Next base: position 23,022 of record JAXLXC010000033.1, on the reverse strand, counting down.
TCGTGGGCTTCTGCGCCTTCTGGCTGGGAACGAACCTGCTCGTGTGCGCCATGGGGGCCGTGGTCGTCGGGCTGGGCATGGGGGTCCACTACCCGGTGCTGCTGCCGCTGTTCGTCTCGGGGCATCCCGAGTCGCCCGATCGCGCCGCGGCGCGCGGCACGCTGGCCTCGGGGCTCGCCATCGGTGGCGCACCCCTGGTGCTGGCCGCGCTCTCCGACCGGCTGGGGCTGCACGGGCCTACCTCATCGTGCCGCTGCTGCTGACCGTGCGGGCCATCCGCGTCGCCGCCCGACGCGAGGCCGGTCCGCGCGCCGGGGCGGCGGCCGCGATGGAGGCGGTCGGTCCGCTCTGAGGCATGCGTCCGCGTGCGATGCCAGCCCTCGGGGCCGAGGGCCTGCCGGCCCCTGAGCGTCAGCGGCTCGCCCAGTAGGTCTCCCACAGGTAGCGGCGTGGCGTCTGGCCGCTGTCGTGGATCGCCGCGGCCACGTCCCGACCGACGTAGCGGTAGTGCCATGGCTCGTAGGCGTAGCAGGTCTGTCCCCGCTTGCCCTTGGGGTAGCTCATCACGAAGCCGTACGCCCAGGCGTGCTCGGCCAGCCAGGCGCCCGCATCGGTGGTCGCCCAGTCATCGAAGTCCCAGGGCGGCGTGGCGTCGTCGGCCGACCGGAAGTCGAGTCCGGTGCCCAGCTGATGCTCGGAGTGACCGGGTCGGGCGCTGACCGTGCGCGCCTCCTCCTCGCTCGACTGGTCGACCCAGCCCTGGAAGGTGCGTACCTGGTAGGCATAGCTGCGATACGCCGACTGGACCGCCAGGGCGGCGCCATCGTCCTTGGCCGCCTTCGCCATCGCGGTCAGGTCGTCCAGCATCACCCGGGACACCTTGAAGCCCTTGTTGAGCCCCGCCTTGCCCGTGTCCACCAGCCGCTCCGGCTCGAAGTCCGAGGGCAGCGTGAACACCGTGTCGAGCACGAGCGTCGCCCAGTCGGTGGCGGGGTCGCCCAGGACGGGCTCGTCGAGGTAGGCGCAGTCGGGCAATGGTCGCGGCGAGGTCGCTGCCAACGTCGGGGACGCGGCGGGGGTCACGGTCGAGGCGGTCGAGGCGGGCGAGGCGGTCGTGATCGGCTCAGGCGTGGCCGTGGGCGTCGCCGCGCCGCCGAGGGAGCAGCCGCTCGCCACGAGCAGGGCGGCCGCCAGGGTCGCGAGCCCCCTCAGGAGGCTGATTCGTAGTGCCTCCAGAGGTACTCCCGGGTCGTCAGTCCGCTCTCATGGATCCGCTTCGCGAGCGTGGGCCCCACATACCGGTAGTGCCACGGCTCATACGTGTAGCAGGTCACCGACTGCTTGCCCTTGGGGTAGCTCATCACGAAGCCGTACTTCCAGGCGTTCGCCTTCATCCAGGCGCCGGGGCCGGTGGTCGCCCAGTCCGCGTAGTCCCAGGGCGCCTTGGTGGACGAGGCGCTCCGGAAGTCGATGGTGGTGCCCAGCTGGTGCTCCGAGTGACCCGGCCGGGCGCTCGCCTTGAGCGCCGCCTTCCGACCCGACACCTGCATCCAATAGTTGAAGGTGGCCACCTGGTCCTGGTAGCTGCGGTATGCCGACCGGACGGCGATGGCGTTGCCGGCCCGTTTGGCGGCCCTGGCCATGGCGCGCAGGTCTTTGATCACGAGGTCGCGCACCCGGCCGCTGCCGGCGATGTTGGCGCGTCCCACCGCCACCAGGTCATCCGGTGCGTAGCGCTTGCCCACCATCAGCCGCGTGTCGACGCTGGTCTTGCGCCAGTGGTCGAGGCTCCGGAAGCGGGTCTTGATGTCCAGGTAGGCACACGCCGGGAGCTTGGGCGTCGCGGCCACGCCATCCGTCGCGACGGGTCCTCGGGGGCCCGACGCGGCCACGCTGGCGCCACCGCCCAGGACGGCGACGAGCAGGAGGACGACGATGAGGAGCGGGGGCCTGCGATGCACGGCGATGCCTCCGGGGTGCGTGGGGCGCCGCGCCATGATGCCGCAGACCGTGGGCGTGCGCCTGCAACAGCTCGGCGTCGGCCTCGCGAACCGCCATGTGCCTGCCCACACGGGCCGTATGCGCCTCGCCTTCGATCGCGGACCTCGGGGCTCGTGGCCGCCCACGCTCCGCCCAGCACGTCGGACCGCCATGCCACGCGGGAGGGCGGGCCAATTGGCGCCTGACCTGCCCGTGGCAGCCGCATGACCGACGCCCAGGCGGTGGTTTGGCGGTTGACCATGACGCAGGAGGGCGCCGTGCGGCCGCGAGGCAGCGACGGGCACGGCGCACCGTCGGCGACGCGTCAGTCGTCGGCGACGCGTCAGTCGTCGGCGACGCGTCAGTCGTCGGCGGTCACGACCTCGTCGATGGTCAGCGTGCCGGAATCCGCGTCGAGCGTCGCCAGAGCGCCATGCGGCACGGTGACGTGGTGTTTGCCATGGCCGATGGGCAGGCCGTGGATGCACGGGACGCCCAGCGGCCCGATGACCTCCTCCAGGACGTCCTCGATGCTCATGTCCTGCATGAACGCCGCCTTGTCGAAGCGCCAGCCGACGTCCTTCAGCTCGCCGATGACGATCCCGGCCGCCTCCGCCAGCTTGCCCGCGTTGCGCAGCTGGGTCAGCCGCGCATCGAACTCGTAGGTGTCGAGGTCGAGGTCCTCGAGGTACAGGATCCTGTCCCGGGTGTCGATCTCGATGGGCGTGCCGAGGGTCTGGCACACGAGGTCGAGGCAGCCGCCCGTGAGCCGGCCCTGGGCCCAGCCGCCCGTGATGGTCCGGACGTACGGGTCATCGGGGTTGGGCGGGATGGCGCCGTAGGGTTCGGCGGAGAAGAGCGCCCGATGCATCGACCCCTTGGACAGCTCGGACACCTCGGCCGCCCCCACCCCCGACGCGCCGTTGGAGTAGAACGTGATGGTGGGCACGGGCGCCCACGCCTGCACCGCGAGGTGGAGCGTGGTGATGTCCGAGTAGCCGCACAGGGCCTTGGGGTTGGCGGCGATCGCCTCGCGGTCGAGGAGGGGCACGAGGCGCGGCGTGCCGTAGCCGCCCTGGAGGCAGAACACGGCGCGGATGGCGGGGTCCCGGAAGGCCCACGCGAGGTCCGCGGCACGGTCCTGGTCGATGCCCGCGAGATAGGCATGCCGGTCGTTGACGTGCGCGCCCAGGACCACCTCGAGCCCCCATGCCTCGAGTCCGGCGACGGCGCGCAGCAGCTCCGACCGCGCCTCCCAGGGCGTCGCCGGCGCCACGATGGCGACCCGGTCACCGGGTCGCAGACGGCGGGGCTTGCGAACCTCGAGCTGGGACGACATCCGGGGCTCCATCAGGCGGACGGTAGCAGCCGCTGGAACAGCTCGTTCGAGAGCAGCCGACCGCGTGACGTCAGGGCCAGCCGCCCGGCCTGGTCCGCGAGCAGCCCCGAGCGGAGGCCCCACGCCAGCCCCGGCGCCATGGTCGGGTCCTCGAGGGCCTGCGACTCGATGCCCTGGGCGAGACGGAGGCCTAGGATGGCCCGCTCGGCCCGAGCGGTCGTCGCCGTCACCGAATCGGCGCCACCGGGGGGCAGCCGGGGCCGCGCCCCGTCGCCGGGGAGCAGCGCCGCGAGATAGCGGTCCAGACGCGCCGCGTTCCAGCGCCGAAGCAGCCCGCCATCGAAGGCGTGGGCCCCCGGCCCGATCGCCTCCACCGGCTCGCGGTGCCAGTAGGCGAGGTTGTGGCGGCTCGCGTGCCCAGGTCGGGCGTGGTTGGACAGCTCGTAGCGATCGAGTCCGGCGGCGGCCAGCCGCTCCCCGGCGAGCGAATCGAGGTCCGCGGCACGGTCGTCGTCCTGCTCGCGTCGCGCGGCCTCGCGCCAGCGTCGGGCACCTGGGCGCAGCGGCAGGTGGTCACCATCGGCCCCGGCCAGGCCCTCGGCCTCGGGGTCGTCGAGCGTCAGCTGATAGGTCGAGACGTGGTCAGGCCCCAGCGCGACGACGCCATCGAGCGTCCGCGCGAACGACTCCAAGGTCTGGCCTGGGACGTCCATGAGGAGGTCCAGGCCGACCGACCCCAGCCCCACGCGCCTGGCCTCGGCGACGGCGTCCGCGACGTCGGACGGGCCGTGCCGTCGACCCAGTCGCCGCAGCTCGGACGGCTCGAGGCTCTGGGCGCCCAGGCTCAGCCGGGTCACCCCGGCGGCGTGGATCCCCGCCAGGTCCCCCCGCTCGCCCGCGCCCGGGTTGGCCTCCAGGGTGACCTCGGCCCCATCGGCGATGCCCAGACGTCGTGCCACGTGTCCCAGGAGCCCGCCCACCTGGTCCGCCGACAGGAGCGACGGCGTGCCGCCACCCAGATAGACGCTGCCCAGCGGGGGATGCGCCGGGAACGCTGCGTCGAGCGCGTCGGCGCGCAGGTCGAGCTCCTCGTGGAGCGCCGCGACGAGCGCCGGGATGCGGCTCTCCGGCCCTCGGCTGGCGCGGCCCGTGACCACCACGAAGTCGCAGTACGGGCAGAGCGAGACGCAGAACGGGACGTGGACATATAGGCCGACCGGAGGGCGGGGCGCCAACCCCACCGCTGGGGTCAGGCGGTCAGGCGCGTCGCTCGCCACCCTGGGCATCGGTGGGCTCCGCGGGTGGTGGCATGCCCTCGGCCGGCATGTAGCCGCCCGGGTCGACCGCCCACGGCGCTCCGGACGGCTCCGCCCAGGGCTCGGGCTGCGCCCAGGGCTCGGGCTGCGCCCACGGCTCGGGCTGTGGCCACGGGGCGTTGGAGCCCACGGGTCCCTGCGCCGGAGGCTCGTATGGGGAGCCCATGGGCACCGCCTGGGGGCGCATCGGACCGCCCCGAGGCGGCGCGGGCACCACCTGCTGGTAGCCCTGGCCGGCGAACGGCGACTGGCCCGCGTGGCTGGACCCGGGGTCGGGGAGCTGCGCCGGATAGCCACCCTCCACGCCCACCATGTGGGTCGTCCAGGGCCGCGTCCCGCCGGCGGTGCGACCCGCCACGTCCCAACCCTTGGGCGGCAGCGCCCGGCCGGCGACCGACTCGGGCTCGGCCCCGAAGGGTCGTGATTGGTCGGTGTGTCCGGTGAGCAGGAAGATCGCGAAGCGGGTGATGGCGTGGCCCAGGATCGCCGCACCGATGCCGCCCGTCTCCACCACGGTCCAGCCCGCGACCAGCGCGAGCATCAGGTCGATGACCAGCATCCCCTTGCTCCGGCCGCGCGCCGTGAGCCGGGTCGCGACGCCGTAGACCACCGCGGCGATGCCGATGGCGACCCACTGGCCGATGCCCAGGTTGAGCAGCAGGCCCAGCAGGATGCCGCGGAAGGTCGCCTCGTCCACGATGGCGGTGCCGATGCTGTTGACGAAGGCGCCGGGATACGCGCGCGGTGCCGGCAGTCGGATGCCGCCGTAGCGGCCCCAGGCGTAGACGGTGGCCGCCACGATGCCCGCGACGCCGATGAGCAGGCCGTAGAGCATCGCGCGGCCACGGTCGGCACCGCCCACGCCGCCACCGATGTCGAGGTGGAGGATGCTCACCGGCTGCGGGTACAGCCAGTACACGACCAGCACCAGCGCGATGCCCAGGACGAACCAGGCCAGACGCCGGAACCACGCCCGCCAGCCGCGGTTGCGCGCGGAATCGTCGTACTCCGCGACCCCGAAGCGCGCCGCATCCAGCCGCAGCAGGATGAGCAGCCCCAGCAGCCCCAGGACGATGAGCCCCTCGACGACCTCCCGCATGCGCTAGGTGCCGTCCCCGGTGCGCAGCACCGCGAGGAAGGCTTCCTGGGGGATCTCCACGCTGCCCACCCGCTTCATGCGCTGCTTGCCCTCCTTCTGCTTCTCCAGCAGCTTGCGCTTGCGGGTGATGTCGCCACCGTAGCACTTGGCGAGCACGTTCTTGCGCATCGCGCGGATGGTCTCACGGGCGATGACGTTGGAGCCGATGGCGGCCTGGACGGGCACCTCGAACATCTGGCGCGGGATGAGCTGGCGCAGCTTCTCCACGAGTGCGAGGCCCATGCTGCGCGCCTTGTCCCGATGGACGATGAGGCTCAGGGCGTCGACCGGCTCGCCGGCGACGAGCACATCCAGCTTGACCAGCTGGCCCGACCGATAGCCCGACTCCTCGTAGTCCATGGAGGCGTAGCCCTGGGTGCGGCTCTTGAGCTGGTCGTAGAAGTCGACGATGACCTCGGCCAGCGGCAGGTCGAAGGTGATGAGCACGCGCTGGGGGTCCAGGTACTCCATGGTCCCGATGGCGCCCCGCCGTCCGGTGGCCAGCTCCATGAGCGTCCCGATGTACTGGGAGGGCGTGATGATGGAGACCTTGACCCAGGGCTCGGCGATGTCCTCGATGTCGCTGGGTCCAGGCAGACGCGCCGGGTTGTCCACGGACTCGACGCCCCGGCCGTGGGTCAGGGTCACGTGGTACTCCACGCTGGGGGCCGAGGCGATCAGGTCCAGGTCGAACTCGCGCTCGAGACGCTCCTGGATGATCTCCATGTGGAGCAGCCCCAGGAAGCCGCACCGGAAGCCGAAGCCCAGCGCCACCGAGCTCTCGGGCGCGAACGTGATGGACGCGTCGTTGAGGTGCAGCTTCTCGAGCGCGTCCCGGAGCAGCGGGTAGTCCGGGCCGTTGACCGGGTAGATGCCCGCGAACACCAGGCTGCGCGCCGGCTTGTAGCCCGGGAGCGGCACAAGGGCGGGGTGGGTCGCCGAGGTCAGCGTGTCGCCCACCTGGCAGTCGGCCACGCTCTTGAGGCCCGTCGCGACATAGCCCACCTCTCCGGGGCCAAGCCGCTCGACCGGGACCAGCTGCGGCCGGAACACGCCCAGCTCGAGGATCTCGGCGTGGGCGCCCGAGGCCATGAGCCGGATGTCGTCGCGGGCGTGGAGCGTGCCCTCCGACAGTCGGACGTAGGCGACCACGCCCTTGTAGGCGTCGTAGTGGGAGTCGAAGATGAGGCCCTGGAGCGGCGCGTCCGGGTCGCCCGTGGGCGGGGGGATGCGCTCGACGATGGCCTCCAGGATGAGGTCGACGCCCGTGCCCTCCTTGGCGGACGCGAGGACGACCTCCTCCCGCGGGATGGCCAGGACGTTCTCCAGCTCGTCCATGACCACGTCGGGCTGTGCGCTGGGGAGGTCGATCTTGTTGATGACCGGGATGATCACCAGGCCCTGGGCGAGCGCGAGGTGGACGTTGGCGAGCGTCTGGGCCTCGATGCCCTGGGCGGCGTCGACGACGAGGATGGCGCCCTCGCAGGCCTGGAGGCTGCGGCTCACCTCGTAGCTGAAATCCACGTGGCCGGGCGTGTCGATGAGGTTGAGGCCATACGTGTGGCCGTCGCGGGCCGTGTACTCCAAGCGCACCGCACGCGCCTTGATGGTGATGCCCTTCTCGCGCTCGAGGTCCATGGAGTCGAGGACCTGGCTGGTCATCTGGCGCGCGTCGATGGTGTGCGTCAGCTCGAGGATCCGGTCCGCGAGGGTGGACTTCCCGTGGTCGACATGGGCGATGATGCTGAAGTTGCGCAGTCGTGATTGTACTATTCGACTATCGCTCAAGGGGCCTCACGCCCGAGAGCATACCCACGATTGGAGGTTGGTCGATGGCGCGGCCGTTCGCGTACCTGCGGAAGTCGTCCGTGCGGGACCCCGCGAGGGACCTGGCTCCCGAGACACAGGACCGCGAGGTGCGCGAGCTTGCGGCGCGCCACGGCGATGTCATCGCCCCCGACGACGTGCTGGCCGACTGGGACGTGAGCGGACGCGCCAAGTACACCAAGAAGCGGGTCAACTACCGCAGGCTGGTCGAGGCCATCGAGCGCGGCGAGGCAGGCGCGGTCTACTCCTACTCGCTGGCGCGTCTCGGTCGGTCGGTCCCTGAGCTGTCGAGGCTGTTCGACCTGTGCGCCGAGCGGAAGGTACCCATCCGCCTCGTTGTCGACTCGGTGGACACGTCCACTGCATCCGGTCGCCTGCTCGCCAACGTGCTCGCCTCGGTCGCGCAGTTCGAGGCCGAGGTTGCAGGCGAACGGCTGTCCTCGATGTATGCCACGAAGCGCGCCAAGGCCATCGAGCTCGGCGAGGACGTGGTGGAGGCCGTCCGCTCGTCGCGCCGCTACGGCGAGCACCGGACCGTGTTCGACCGGGACGGGACAGAGGTCCACCTCGGGGAGGGCGAGGACGATGCCTACGTGCTCCAGGTGTTCCGTGAGACAGGCTCGTACACGCGCGCAGCCCGACGGCTCAACGACGAGAAGGTCAAGGTGCGCAGCGACGTCGAGGGCAAGAAGTGGTGGGCATCGAGCGTTGGGGTCGTCGTGGAGCGTCTCGACCCGACGCTGGCTACCCCGGGCTCGGGTCGAGGACGTCCCGCCCGGCAGGACTTCAAGCTCGCGAAGCTCCTCCGCTGCCCGCAGGACGGCGCGATGCTCACCGGGTCGCGGATCCCCGACAAGAAGGGGAAGGTGTGGACGCGGTACTCCTGCCGCCACGCGGAGTCCGTCAGGCACCCCCGGGTCTCCGTCGGCGAGCACCTCATCATGGATGCGATCGAGGCGGAGGCTGCGCTGTACCGCGACCCCGACGAGCAGGCCGAGGGGGCCGTCGCCGCCCAGCGTCAGGCGCTCCTAGATCGACGGAGGCGGGTCGTGGAGTCCCGGCTTGACGGCATCATCGGCCGCGAGGAGGCGGCGCTCAGGGTGGCGGAGATCGACGCCGAGGTCCGACGAATGGACGCGCCGCGGCCGAAATCGCGGACCCACCGGCTCGTGGCGTCGAAGACCCCGGCGGAGATCAACGACGTGCTGCGCTCGCTGTTCGACCACATCGTCGTGGACCCCGACACGTTCCAGCCTGCAACGTTTGTCTGGCACAACCCGGCGTGGCGCTACGAGGATGAGCCCGCGGATGACCGGGCAGTCGAGCGGCTGCGCCGAGCGACCCGTGCCCAGCGCTCCGCATCATGAACCGTCGCCGTGACGAACGACGTGGCACCGCCGACGACTACCCTACCCCCGTGACCGATACCCTCATGCCATCGCTGCTGCCCGGCGTCCCAGCCGACGTCATCAGCGCGGCGGAGTTCCGCACGGAGCTGGGCGCGTTCGTAATCGGTGACTGCCTCGACACCCTTCGTGCGATCCCCGATGACACCTTCGACCTTGTGGTGACCTCGCCGCCCTATGACGGGCAGCCGAAGTACGGCAACGGGGAGAAGTACGAGCGTGAGTGGTACGCAGACGTGTTCCGCGCCGTCAGCGCAGAGGTGCTGCGGACCCTAAAGCCCCACGGCAGCTTCGTCCTCAACTATCGGTCGAAGCGTCACGGCGGAGAGCGGGGCACGCTCCAGTACGAGCTGGTGTTCTGGCTCCGGGAGCAGGGCTTCCTGTTCTGCGAGGACTTCGTGTGGGGCAAGCCATCGCCGCCGCCGGGGCGCTTCAACCGCTATCTCAAGGACGCGGTCGAGTACTGCTTCCAGTTCGCGAAGTCCCAGGACTGGCAGTTCTACCCGGAGAACTGCCTCACGCCGGCACGGTGGGACGCGCGCGACCGCGAACGCAGGAGGCGGCTGCCCCAGAACTACGTGCGTGTGAACGAGCCCTCGGGGCAGGGCCGCATCCGGGTCCAGGCGGGGCCGGACATGGTCCGACCATCGACGCTGCTGCACTTCGAGCCCGAGTTCAGCCCCAACCCCACCCAGCACCCGGCGAGGTTCCCACTCCAGCTTCCAACGTTCTTCATCAAGCTCATGACCCAGCCCGGACAGCTCGTGTTCGACCCCTTCGCGGGGACCGGCACGACTGCGGTTGCTGCGGAGAACCTCGCGCGCACGTGGCTCGTCACGGAGCTTGACACCAAGTACGCTGCGGTGATGCCTGACCGAATACGCACCGGCCGCTAGCAGACCTTGGCCGGTCCGCCGGACCTGGTCGAGCAAGCCACCACCGCACCCTCGTGGAACGCCCGGGTTGCGGCGATTCGGCGCGTCCCCGAGGAGTACGGCCTAGCCCGTCAGCAGGCCATCTACGCCGAGATCGCGGAGCGTGTCTATGTCCCGAGCGTGACCCCGGACTTCGGGTACGTCCACTGGCGGGACGAGTACGAGCTAGGCCTGCTGACCGCAGCCTACGAGGCCGCAGAGCGGGTCACCCGAGGCTTCACCGACATATCTCCCCGCGAGTTGACAACGCTCCTGCGCGAGCAGCCCACCACGCTGCGCGTGTTTCGCCTGATGCTCGGCCTGACCACGACCGAGTTCGCCGAGGCCACCGCCATGGTCAGCATCAAGCCGCTGGGCAAGGGTGCGGTCGGCAGCATCGAAGCAGGCAGCATCCCCACAGTGGCGTCGGCCGACGTGTGCGCAGCCGTGATCGACCGGATGATGCGGGGCGAACTGTTCCCTCCCGGCGTGGCCCCCCTCAGGTCGAAGGTCGAGAAGCCGGACACGGCCTACGGCTGGGACTCAATCCGCCGCTACGCTCGCGAGGGCGTGCCGCTGCCGGTCCTGCTGCACCAGCGGCTATACGGCGGATCGTTCCGCCAGCTGCTCGACGCCACCAGCTCGCTCCGCGGCGACGTGCTTGAGGAGCCGGTCGAGGCCCTGTTCGTGGCCGAGGGCATCCCATACATCAGGACCGGCGCGTTCAACCAGGCGGAGATCGAGAAGCGCTTCGGGGTGACCGTCAAGCCGGCCCCGGACTTCGTGGTCTACGACACTCGCACGGACGACTTGCGGGCCATGCTGGAGTGCAAGGGCGCGAACGATGGGGGGACCGCCCGTGACAAGGCAGCGAGGTTCGGGAACCTCCGAACCGAGGCCAACCGACTTGGAGGCGTGCCGCTGTTCGCCGTGCTGGGCGGTATCGGGTGGCGGCGGACGAGCGACGCTCTGGGACCGGTAGTCAAGGCGACCGATGGGCGGGTGTTCACGATCGCAACGCTGCCCGAGATGCTGACGGTCGAACCGTTCCCGGGCCTGATGGGCACGGCACCGTCCGAAGAATCTTCTGAGCCCACGCCGGATTCGTGACATGTGAGCTGGCACGGCCATGGGGGATGTTGGGGCGCGAAGGGAGCACCCAGCTCCCAGCACGCAGGAGGCCTCTGACCATGGCCAAGGTCAGTCCCTGGTACTCGGCAAGGACGCGGGACGTCCACCACAACTCCACCTCGTGCGACACGGGGAACAACATCGAGCGGGAGAACCGGCGCGAGGGCACCGGCGGCCTGCCTCGATGCAGCGAGTGCGCACGCAAGGACCCGTAGTCGAGTCGGCGACGGGTCGTTGGCCTGTCTGCCGGGCTCGATGTTGCGTTCGCGCGTGTTGACTTCGTGGCGAGAGTCACGGGGGACGCGGCCCGGGTGTGATGACCCGGGCCGCTGTCATGTGCGGCTCCGGGCCGTGTTTCACTGCGAGGTGTCGGGCGCTTTCTGTCCTGACCTGCGACGCGCGTAGCGCTCCTGCGCGGTGGCGATCCGATCGCCGATGTCGGCAGGCACGTCATCGGGCGGGAACCCGGACGCGAAGCCGTACTGCGTATGGAGGTGGAGGTAGCACCGCTCCGGGTTGCCGAGTCTCTGGCAGACGACGAGGCTGACTTGGATGCGACGTCGCAGGGCGCCCTTGGTGTCGCGCATCAGATCGACGCCCGCCGCGGTCGTTGCCATCGAGCCATGGTAGCGAGCCCAGCACCCGACAGAGGTTTGCGGCTCGGTCGATTGGACAGATCCGAGAGCATGCGTATAGTTCGTCGCAGGTCGCCCGACGGACGGCCTCGGAAGGTCAGAAGCTCGAACGGGCCGCGAGGAAACCGCGGCCGACCCGGAAGATGCCCCGGGTGAGCATAGGCGCCGTAGAACGCGCCGCCGCTATCCAGCGGCAACCCGCAGAGACCCATGTACAGCAAAGGAGCTGGCATGGGTCTCCCTGTGTCCCCGCGATGCACGCACCCGCCCGCGACGCCGTGGCGCGGCATGCGCAAGGTGGGCTTCACCTGGTCGAGCGAGCCGGGGACGGCGCGAGCCACGGCCGACGCGACCGCTCCCGACGGTCCTCGCGCGGACGGGATGCTGTTTCGGTGCGAGACGTGCGGCGCGGCCTACGATGCGGTCCTTTGCTCCGCCCGGGTCAGCCCGACGCACTTCAACCCTGAACGTCGCGGCAAGCTCTGCGAGGCGGTTGCCGAGCACGGGCGCCTGACCTGCCGGAGCCACGCCAATGCCGTCGTGGTCCTGCGCGACCTGCGCCGGTCTCCCCGATGACGACCCACGACCTGATCATGGGCCTCGGGCTGGCCGTGTGCGACGTGCCGGCCGTTCGCGCCGACGGCTCATGCAGCTGCAGGCTGGGCGCGGAGTGCCCGTCGAGCGGGAAGCACCCCTTGGGACGCAAGTGGCTCGTGTCGGCGCTCGCGAGGCGCGCGCGGCCGACGTTCCGCGTCCCCACCACGGTGCGACTCGCCCCTGCGACGAGCTACGGGCTCATCCCGGTGCCAGGCAGCGGCGTCATGGTCATCGACCTCGATGACCCGTCCGTGCTTCCGGGGCTCCGGATGCCGGAGACATACACGGTGCGCCGGGCCTCGGCGCCCGAGGGACGCGGCCACTACTACCTGCGCGTGCCCGACGGGCTCGACGAGCTGGGCGTGCCGCGTGTGTTCGCGGGCGGCGAGGTCCGCATCGCGGGGTCCGGCCACGTCGTGGGTCCGGGCTGCCGGCACAAGAGCGGCGACCTCTACCTCGGAAGCGGCGACGCTGTGGCTACCGCGAGCGAGGACCTCATCGCCGCCCTGTGGAACCTCCGGCCCGTCCGGAGGGACGCCGAGCACGGCGGCCGGGAGTACGTCGGCGAGGGCGAGCGCCACGCCTGGCTGACCGGGCAGGCCCGGAAGATGGCGGGCTGGGGCTGGGACGCCGAGCGCATCGAGGAGGGCCTCCGCGAGCTGAACGAGACCATGTGCCAGCCTCCCTTGGCCGAGGGCTCGATGGAGCCCGCCCGGATGGCGGACTGGGCCGTGCGCAACATCCCCCGGGACCGCCGGGTGAGCGTCCGCCTCGGGTCCGGTCGCGGCGGGGCTCGTCGGGGAGCCGGCCGATGACGGGAGTCCGCTTCCCCCGCATCGACCTCGCGGCGGCACCCGACGTCGAGCGCGAGCTTGTCCTGCACGGCCTGTTCTACCGCGGGCTCAACAACAAGATCGTGGGGCCGACCGGGTCCGGGAAGACCCTGCTGGCCACGCGACTCGTGCTCGACGCGCTGCGCGACGGCGAGGTGCCGGTCCACCTCGACATGGAGATCGGGCAGGGCGGCACCAAGCGCAACTACTTCGCCCACGGGGCGACGGCGCAGGAGCTGGCGGACATCCACTACGTGGAGTTCCCCGAGCCGAAGCTGGACGAGGCCCGGGACCTGGCTCAGTCGATGCTCGACGCGGGCGAGACGTTCGCGCTGTTCGACAAGAAGCCGGACTTCCTGCGCTCGATGACGCTGCGCGAGAACGACAACGACGACCAGTCGGACTTCTACGGGCGCCTCATCGACCCGCTCCGCGAGAAGGTCACGACCGTGATGCTGGCGCCGACCGGGCACGCCTACGGGTCCGAGTCGGACGCGGGCAGGCGCGGTCGCGGCGGGTCGGAGTCGGACTACAAGTACGACGCCATCTGGCAGCTGACGGTCTCGGAGCCGTTCGACCTCAACCGGGTCGGGCGGATCGCCCTGAGGTGCTCGAAGGACCGCTGGGGCTTCATCGGCGTGGGGCGCGTGGTCGAGTTCGACATCGGCGGCGACGGCGGCGGCATCGTGTTCGGGTTGGCCTCCTCGGGCTTCCAGGCGCAGGGACCGACAGGCGCCTCGGACCTCGAGGACGAGCTGACGGACGCTGCCGTCAGCGCCGCGCGCGCCATCGCGTCCGGGCTGGAGGTCGCCAAGAACGACCTCACCAACTGGATGGACGCCAACCTCCCGCACGGTCGGCGGGGCAGTCGCTCGCAGCAGCTGCAGGCCATCGACCGAGCCGTCTATCTGCCGACCGACCAAGACGGCATCGAGCGACGCAAGGTCGGCAACCGCGGACCCAACGAGGTCCACAAGTACACCTTTCGTCAGGCAGTGCCGTGAACCCGAACCTCACGTTCAAGTCGCTCGGGTTCGGGTTCGGGTTCGTTAGGTACGTGTACCCGAACCCGAGGGGTTCAGGTTCGGGTTCATGGCTCGGGTACGTACCCGAACCCGAGACCTCCCGAGGTGCCTCATGCCCGTGATCAGCATCGACCTCTCGGACCTGCCGGTGACCGAGATGCCGTGGGGGAAGCACCGAGGCGTGGCGATGTCCAAGGTGCCCGGCGACTACCTGCGGTGGCTGCTGCGCGAGGCCGACCACCTCGACGGCCGGCTCCGGAAGGCCGTCGAGACCGAGCTAGAGCGCCGGAAGCGGGCGCTCGGTCCCGGGGGCATCAACTACTACCGGCGCGGCTACGTCGTGCACCAGTCATACGGGAACGACCTGCCGGCATGCGGGTCCCTCTACACGAGGAAGAGCGGCGACAGTCGCTCCTACTACTTCCCCGAGCACGGACGGCCCTGCCGCAAGTGCTTCCCCGAAGGAGACCGATGAACGACCACGACAGCCTCGCGTCCGCCGTGCACGCCTTCATGAGCCAAGAGGCCCCGTCGGCGGTGCAGGCTCTGCGCCACGTCGAGGCCCAGCTCCCCGAGGTCTGGCCTCCGCGACCCGATGAGGAGCGCCTGCTGTTCTACCGGTGGGCAGCCAAGCACGTGTCCGAGTGCCGGGTCGCCGTCCAAGCGGCCTACGACCTGCTGGCGCATGTGTCGTTCTGGATGGGCAGCTTCGCCGAGGACCTGGAGACGTTCCGGGAGACCGGCCGCGTCCCCGACCTCGAAGCGTCCGACCTCGCCGACGACGGGCAGGACCCCGCGTTCCGGATCGTCGCCCAGCGGAGGTGGTGGCGCGAGGCAGGCGGGAGGGTCACCAACCCACCGCTCGACCCGTTCGCCGCTTCCCGCCGTGCCCAGCTCGGAACGACGCTGCAGGAGCGCCCGGAGCGTCGCCCTCGCAGGAAGAGCGAGCGGGCGTGCCTGACGTGCGGCACCAAGTTCCCGGTCAACGGTCGCAAGAGCTACTGCTCGGTGCCGTGCAGGCCGTCGTTCATCGCGGCGCACCGGGGTTCTGCACCCGGTACCCCCGCCAGCGGGGTGTCGTCGTGAGCCAATCTCTGCTTCTCCCATCGGCTCAGTGGGCAGGCGTGAGCGTCGGCGTGTCCGACGTCCGTAGTCGGTCCGTCGCCGTCGAGGCCCTTGCTCGCGCGCTCGCGGTCAGAGGCACTCAGAGCGAGTCGTCGCGCCGGTCGTGGCCAACCACGTCCGACCGGACCGCCGCGTCGCTCCGTGCATCCGGCACCGCGGAGCGATCGCGAGTGGCCGCGCGCGAGACCCGGTTGGCAGAGCAGTGGCCCAAGACAGGCACGGGCCGTCCACTTGCGGTTGCAGACCACCCCGGCCTGGTCGCATCGGTCGCTCCATGCGACCAGCGCGGAGGCACGCGATGAGCCCGTACGGCGTCCGTGTCATGCCGCGCCAGCGTCGGCAGGTCTCCATCGGGCCGAAGGACTCCCGACGCCCGACGGCGAGGCGTCAGGGACTCAGCCGGGAGCAGGTGGACGGCCTCCTCCAGCTGCAGGGCCGGGCGTGCGCGCTGTGTCGCCGCGAGCTCGGCGAGCGGTTCGTCGTGGACCACGACCACCTGCTGGCGGAGCAGCACCGGCACCCGGCCGAGCAGGGGTGCCCGCTGTGCGTGCGCGGTATCCTCTGCCCCGGCTGCAACATGTTCCTGGCTGGCTTCCGAGCCGAGCCGGACTTCCTGCAGCGGGCCGCGAGGTATGCCGGGCGACGCCGACCGCGCGTCCGGAGGGAGGCCCCCGATGCCTCCTAGGTGCCTCGCGTGCGACCACCCCCAGCGCGAGGTCATCGAGGCGCTGGAGGGGACGCGCAGCCAGAGCCAGCTCGCGCGGGACTTCGGCGTCGACCGCCAGTCCATCGGGCGGCACTTCCGCAACCACGTCGCGAGGGACCGGGCGTCCGCCCGGCGACCCCTCGGGGCAGCCCCTGCCGCGCCGCTCGTCGCTCCCCCGTCGATGTTCGTTCCGTCCGACCCCGCCGACACGTTCCGGTCGGCGTTCAAGGAGGAGCCGATGGCGCATCAGGTCGCCTTGATGCGGGAGGAGCGGGACACGCTCGTCCTCAAGGGGCGCCAAATCGGGATGACCACCGCTGCGGCGGCGCTCGCGCTCCACACGGCGCTGTCGGCGCCCGCCATCGACGCGGTGATCGTGAGCCCCACGATGAAGCAGTCCACCGAGGTCACGGGGCGCGCCCGGCTCGGCGCATGGTCGCTCGGCGTGAAGCTGCTGCAGGACTCGACCAGCATCCTGCGGTTCGAGAACGGCTCGCGCGTCGTGTCCCTGCCAGGCAAGGCGCGCAGCGTCCGTGGCTACTCCGCCGCGCTGCTGGTCATCGATGAGGCGGCGTTCGTGGACGACGAGACGTGGGAGGCCGCCCGGCCGCTGACCCTCGCCACCCGCGGCCGGACCATCGTCCAGAGCACCGGCGGCTGGCCCGTCGGGTGGTTCTACGAGCTGTTCTCGGGCGACGACGACTCGTGGGCGCGCATGCGCGTGCGCAGCGACGAGGCGCCGAACGTGGACCCGGCCTTCCTGGAGCGCGAGCGGCGCGCCAAGGCGGACAAGCCCTCGGTCTACGCCATGGAGTACGAGGCCTGCTTCGGCGACCGCGCCGCCGGGATGGCGCGCTGGTTCCCGGCCGAGGAGTTCGACAAGCGGGTGGACGACCGCTTCCAACCAATCCGCATCCCGCCGCTCGGCGGGTAGCCAAGGCACCAAAGGAGGGGCCGTGTATACCGTCAGCATCGGGGCGTCCAGAGGACGCACCGCAATCACCGCGGTCGAGACGCTCGCCAGGGCGGACGACCGAGACGACATCCGCGTGGTCACGTTCGCCGACCGCCTGCCGCCCGACGCCAACCCTGCCGATGTCTACGGCGCGATCACCGACCTGTCGCGCGCCGTGAGGGAGCAGAACGGGGGCGCGGAGCCCTTCGTCGTGCTCCTGTACGGCGGCGGCGACACCGCGGCCTACGAGCTGCTGCTGGACGACTACAGGCGGCGGGCCCGCGACCGACGGCCGTTCGCCATCACGTCCGCGGCGGCGGGCGGAGGCAACCGGGCGGCCTACGTGAGCCGCGTGGACCTCGCGTCCGTCCTGTTCCGGGAGTTCCGGACCGGGAGGCTCGTGTTCACCTCGGGCATGCCGGCCATCGACCGCCTGCGCGACCAGATGGACGGCTTCCAGGTCGTGGAGACAGCGAGCGGCAACCTCCGGTTCGGCGACGAGTCGATGGACGTCTACGACGACCAAGTCGTGTCGCTGATGCTCGCGGTCCACCGGCGCAACTGGGGCCACGGGCCCCGGCGAGCCGTCGGCTCGGACGGCGAGGTCTGGGAGTCGGAGGCGGCGATGCGCGCCGTCACGGGCTCGGCCGGCCGGCTGCCGAACGCGGTGACCAAGGCCACGAGCATCGAGACGATCCGGTCGGAGCGGGTCCGATGACGCGGGTCAGGCCCGGCCTCACGTGGAAGGACCGGCTCACCAAGTCAGAGCAGCGAGACCTTGAGGTCGCGCTGATGGAGGCGCGCCTGCGCATCGCGGGCGAGCCAGAGGCAACACAGCTCAGGACGGCCATCGCCGCCCTGAAGCGCATGAAGGTCGGAGGGACCATGAGCAGGAACAGCTACGAGTCGGCGGTCGAGGCACTCGACGAGGGCATCGCCCCCGTCATGGCGGAGCTCGCCTCACTGGAGAAGGACAAGGACAGGTACCCGGCGCGCTACTACGACCGGGTCCGGGGCGAGCTGATCGCCAAGGCCCGCATCGGCGACGAAGTGGCGGTCACCGCCGTCAACGCCTACAGGGCTGCGGCGCTCCAGGAGGCCCGCGAGCTGCGGGCAGCCGCGGAAGCAGGCCGCGACCCGGCGGGCCGCATGGCCGACGAGATGGAGCGCGCCCGGCTGGTCGCGTCGGCCACCGACGCCGACGTGTTCGCCGAGCAGGCGCGGGCCATCCTCGCGGCCGGTCAGCCCCAGCGGGCCGCGTTCCTGCTGGACGTCGCGCTCGCCAAGGGCTGGTCCGGCGGCATGGGC
The DNA here is from genome assembly GCA_046328155.1 of Chloroflexota bacterium. GTDB lineage: Bacteria > Chloroflexota > Limnocylindria > Limnocylindrales > CSP1-4 > JAFMJV01. The sequence goes on along the minus strand of JAXLXC010000033.1, from coordinate 4,787 downwards.
ATCGACCGCGCGACCGGCGAGGGCTACAGCACCCGGAAGCGCCTCCAAGGCGAGATCGACTGCGCCCTCGACGAGGCCGTGCCCCAGCGGCAGGAGGCTCGGGCGCTCGAGGAGGCCGTCGCCGCCAACGTCGCCGAGTTCCAGCGCACCCGCACGGCGCTGCTCGCGAAGCACGGGCTCGGGCTGGCGGCCGACGGGACGGCCGGACGGGTGCGGCCTCGGACGTCGCGAGGGCGTCCGGCCGGGCCAAGGGCATCGCGATGGCCGAGGCACTCGCGTCCGGCAAGCCCTACAAGGCGCCCGAGGGCACGCTGACGTCGGTCCCCACCGGCGGCATGCTGCGCTCGACGGACGGCGCGTCGTGAGCGGGCGAGTCGACGCCATCGTGGCGGAGGTCAAGGCGGCACCCGATTGGGCCACCAACCCGTCGAAGTGGGTGGCGCACTTCACGGCCATCGCCGCGGACATCATGGACCCGACGGTCCGGGTCGGCGGCGCGAGGGCGGGTCGCACGGAAGCGGTGCGCTACACGCACGTCGCGTGCGCGCTGGTGGTCGCGGCTGCCAGCCCGTCGGTCAAGCGTGGCGGCGTGCTCGACGGGCTCGTGTCGAAGCTCGGCGACGGCGGGTACTCGTGAGCAGCCGTCGCCACGCGCGACGTGACGCGCGGGTGCACAAGGCATGGGTCGGCCCGTCCGACCCGCGTCCTGCGCCCGTGGCGTCCCGCATGTCCACCTCAGCGGTCCCTCCGACGGCCCCAGCGCCCGTCGGCATCGGGCGGGCGGCGTACGCGTCGTCCGCTGCCGAGGCCCGAGTGCTGGGGATCCTCAGGGCGGCCCCGTGGGGTGGGCAGGACGACGGAGGCGGGATGACCACCGCAGTCATCGCGACCGCCCTCAGCATCCGCCCGGCGACGACCGAGCGGAACGAGCTCAACGAGACACTGACGACCCTGCGCAAGCGGGGTCTCCTGCACTTCGAGTACGACCGGAACGACGGGCGACCCGCGCGCTGGTGGGGCATCCCGTGACCGAGAAGAAGGACGAGCCCCACATCGACCTCCGTCGAGCGAAGCGCGCCACGGGCGACGGCCTGTGCACGGGCCGCTGGTCCACGTGCGAGCCGCGAAACCCGAGCGTCAGCGAGAGGTGGCATCTGTGCCAGCCGTGCACGGACCTGCGCAAGGCTGTGCAGCGGATCCACTGACCCGGACAGCAGGAGACCCGGCGGCTGGTTGGCTGCCGGGTCTCCTTGGTCGCTGGATCTGCACGCGGTCACTCCCCGACGGTAGTCACCTCGGGCGTGACCATCGCGGCTATGGCCTGCGGCACCCGGGCCACAGGGACCCTGGGCGGCTGAGGCGGGCGCTTGGCGCGCGACGCGGTAGGCGCGCCAGCCGCGGGCTTCGGGTCGGCCTTGGCCTTCTGGGGCGCTGCTGACATGTCCTTGGTGGTCGCAGGCTTCGCGGCCTTCATCGCCGCCGCCCGCTTGGCGGTGCAGTCCTCGCAGATGTGCCAGTCCTCCGACCGGCTGGGGTTCTTCCCTCCGCAGACGCTCCACTTGCCGCGGCACGTCATCTTCGGGTCGAGCTTCGGGGCCTTGGTCGCCATTCGAGTTCTCCTTCGTTCGTGTAGTTGCGAGCGCAACTACCTGTCGAGGCGATCTTCGACGGCTCCGTGAGGTCTGTCCATACCCGGACCACACCGACCGCGAGCATGATAATCGTAATGTACAAACTCGAAGGCGTGACTGCGGGATGCTGGGCATGGGGCGCGGCGAGTCTAGCAAAGGAACCGCGCCTGGCCCCGGACCGTAGACCCGGCGCCGGCCTGCCACCTATGCTTCCTGACGATGGGACGCACGCCTCCCGGTCTCGCCGCACCCGAGGTCGCCGACCTGCTCGGTGTGCCTCGCGCGATCGTCGAGGACTGGTTCGAGCGAGGGCTGCTGCCGAGCAGGACCGGTGATGACCGAGTGCGCCGCACCTCCCGTCGGAACATCACGGTCCTCCAGGAGTCCAGCGCACTCGACTCCGGCAAGCGATGGACCGAAGCGGACTGGGAGGCGCTCCTCGACCGGCTGGGCCCGGTCCTCCGCGACCCGACGAGTCTGCGGCCATCGCTCCTCGGCCGCATCCTCGACTACCTGCCTTGGAGCCTGCCGTGACGGCGCGAACGCATCCCTCGGCCGGCCGGTGGTGACCTGCGCGAAGACCACCTGACGGACGATGGGGACGCAGTCGATCGACGGCCTGCAGGGCATACTCGACGCCATGGGCCTGGCCGATCTGTTCCCCGACTGGCCGCAGTACGCGGCGCGACTCCGCGATGCCGTGGCGGGCCTCACCACCGATCAGCTGGCGCTCCGGGCCGGCCCCGAGCACGACCCCATCTGGGCGCTTGCCGCGCATGTCGCGGGCGCCCGCGTGTACTGGCTGTGCGGGGTGTTCGGCGAGGCGGGCGCCGAGGCCACCCCGTTCCCCGACCCGCTGAGCGGCGAGGGCTGGGAGGACCAGCCGGACCATCCACGCTCCGGTGCGGAGCTCGCGTGGGCGCTCGACTCCAGCTTCGAGATCGTGGCCGCGGTGCTCGGTCGCTGGACCGTGGACGACCTGGCGAGGACCGCCGCGCGACGTTGGGGTGACACCGTCCAGGCGCACACGCGCGCATCAGTCCTCAACCGGCTGCTGAGCCACGAGGCGTTCCACGCGGGCGAGGTCAGCCAGCTGCTGGGCCTCCACGGCCTGGGATCCATCGACCTCTGGCGACGTATGCCGCCCACGCCCTGACGATGGCGCTCATCTGGCACCTCGCCCGCACGGACGACTGGGAGGACGCGGTCGAGCGCGGCCGCTATGCGATATCCACGCGCGGGCTGACGCTCGAGCAGGTGGGCTTCATCCATTGCTCGTACGCGAACCAGGTCGCGGGCGTCGCGGCGCTGTTCTATGCCGACGAGACCGCTCCCCTCACCCTCCTGGGCATCGACACGGGCCGGCTCGCCGCCGCCGACATCGAGGTGCGCGACGAGCCGGGCGACCCGGCTCACCCCGACGGCGAGCGGTTTCCGCACGTGTACGGTGCCGTCCCCGTCGCCGCCGTCACCGAGACGCACCCATCTCGCGTCGTCGACGGGCGCCTCGTCGCACCCACCTGGCGGTCCTGAGGCCCGGTCTCAGCTCAGCCCAGCGCGACCAGCCGGACCTCGATCGATCGTCCGCCATCGAGCGTCTCGGTCAGCGGGGTCCAGCCAGGATCGGGCATCCCCATCCACTGCACAGCCGCGGCCGTCGCGAGGGCATAGCCGTGGGTGCCCAGGACCTGGGCGCCCTGGTTCTTGAGCAACCGGTGGGCGACCACCACGTCGGGACCGGCGAGCTCCCGCCCGCCCCCGATGGACTGGATCACGAAGCTGCCCGCGTGGAGCACGAACTTGAGGTCGAGCGAGCCCACCCGGACGCAGGCGTCGCACTGGCACGACCACAGCTCGCGCGCGCTGGCGAGCTGTGAGCGGAAGCCGGCGTAGCACGCCGCCATGCACTCCAGTACGGCGCCGCCACGCGGCAGGTCGTCGCCGGCCACGCCGTACGCGAAGACCGCATCGCCCTCCAGCTTGGCCAGCCGGAACGGCGGGATGAGCCGCTCGATGATGCCGTCGAGCAGGGTCGAGATGAGGGGGTACGCGGCGGGGACCGCAGCGCCCCCGAACAGGTCGTCCGCATGCGCGGTCGTGACGGCTTCGAGGAAGCCGGTGTACCCCGAGATGTCCGCCAGGACGAGGGCGCCCGATGCGATGCCGCTCCCGGGGCCCACCACCGGGGCGCTCAGGGCCGCTCCACGGCGGCCGGCACCGCGAACACCTCGACCGTGGACAGGCCGGCGTCGAGCTGCGCCTGCCAGCCGTCCTCGGCGTCCACGCGTGCCTCGGAAGGGCCGATGAGCGACTCCAACCGAGGTCGCGGCACGAACACCAGGCCGTCGTCGTCCCCGATGACCAGGTCGCCAGGTGCCACCGGCACGCCACCGAACACGATGGGCTCGTTGACGGTGCCCCGCTCCATGGTCGTGGGGCCGCGCGAGGTGATCCAGCGGCCGAACATGTGGAAGTCCGACCACGTGCGGACCGTCGCGACGTCCCGAACGCCGCCATCGACCACCACGCCCAGGATCCCCTTGCGGCGGGCGGCGCCACCCAGCAGCTCGCCGATGACCGCGATCTCGCGACGGCCACCCGCGGCGACCACCACCACATCACCCGCGCCCGCCGCGCCGATCGCGTGATGGACCGGGCCATAGTCGCCAGGCTCGCACCAGGCAGTGACCGCCGGCCCCGTCATGCGCACCCCGCGGCCCAGCTCGCGGATGGGTCGGATGGCCGCGTCCGCATGCGCGGCGCCCGCCAGCTGGTCCGCGGCGACCGCGCTCGGGATTCGGCGCCAGCGTGCCAGGAGCTCCGCCGGGATGGCCTCCAGCGTGGGGCGGGCGAGATGCGTGGGCATGGGCTCAGGGTCTCCGTTCGGCGAGATACCGCCGGATGGCGCGGGCCATCCGCTCGACGCCCTCGGTCATGACGTCGGGCGCGTTGCGCGTGAAGTTGAGGCGCATGGCGGTCGTCAGGGCGCCCGTCGCGTCGTAGATGCTGCTGGGCACGAAGGCCACCCGCTCCTCCAGGGCATAGGGATACATCGCGTCGGTGGAGAAGTCGGGGTCGCGCGCCTCCAGCCACAGGAACATGCCGCCTGCGGGCCGCTCGAACTCGAACCACTCGCCGAGCTGGCTGGCCACCACC